>CAVSYN010000009.1:0-33077 GCA_963732115.1 uncultured Bacteroidales bacterium | reverse complement strand
GAAATTTATGTCTGACTTTTCAGCTCTTTACCTTTTCAAAGGGATTGAAGCAGGTATTATGTTTGCCAACATCAATTTCGGTGATGCAAAATACAGGGAAGTTGATGTTTCTTACAAACTTCTCGCCAATTACCAGGTACATGCAGCTTATTCCTTCCGGGCCGAACTATTGGTGGCAAACATTAATCCGCTTGTATATTTAAGGGGGGGAAAATTCATAAAGAGTCAGATTGGCATAGCTTCAATGGCTAAATATCAGGATAATATATGGGGCAGTCTTTCGTTCAGGGATCCCGGAATCTGGGGTTTTGGATTTGGTGCAAATATTGCAAAAGGTATAAGATTCTCATATAACTTCAATTTCGCATCGTCAGTGCCACTTAATATTTACAACAATCATGAGATTTCGATAGGGGTAAATATAAAAGATCTGATTAAGAAATTTCAACCGTCTGAGGCTGTTCAGTAACTAATGAATATCTTTTTTGAGCACCTCCTTGTTCCCGATAAGAAACTGACAACATAAATTCCATTTTTTATACCAGGATTGAATTCGTAGTGTCCCGGTTCATAAAATTTCTTAACCGAGAGAATCCGGCCGGTCAGATCGCATAAGGTTAAGATGCCGTCCGGTCCGGGAAGAGTGTTGATATCCAACATTATGATACCATTGGAAGAATAAATACTGAACAGATCATTCTCTGCCGGTATAATCGGTTATTCCGGTATTATGGTTCCGGAAATCGAGATAAAACCTGTTTTCATATTGTCCGTAAGCAAGGTCAAGCCTGTAATCCTTATCAGAACGTAAGTCCTGCTCTACTTTTGCCCTTACGTCAGAAATAGAAATCCCCATATCTGCCAGATCTCCCTCCAAAGTACGGATCTTAAAAACGACATTCCCATCTCTGTTAATCTTAAGTCCAAGAGGAACCATATATAAGGTATCTGTGATTATTGGGACAGCATTGATAGAAAGCCTGGTTCCATCAGCTCCAACAGCATAAAGATTTGCCACCATCTCGTCGGTATTCATGAGTTTAAGTGCATCAAGCTGACCATCGAATCTTTCAGTGGCTTTTTCATCAAAATAGATAACTACAGGATCGGCCGATAGAGTGTCGTCTGAGAATTCAGCTGTCAGCCGGATTAATGACCTTGAGCTTAAGTCTGATTTTATTAACGGGTGCGTCAGATCCGTCACCCTGACATTATTATTCATGGCAAATGTACCAGTTACAGGATATGTGCCGCCGGTTACATGAACAAAAAAACCCTGCATTGTCGGAATCAGGTTTGTGGCTGAATCGTTGCTCGAAATCCCGTTTAAGTAAGTAACATAGGTGCCGCCATACTGATCGGTGCTGCTCGCTTCAAAGTAGTAAAGAGCATTATCTATATTGATCCTTGTCCATCCCGAAGGAGCATCCCAGTCAATGGGAGAGGGGTATGGATTACCGACCAGGTTAAATCCCTGACTGTATATATTATTATGGTTATAGAGAGTCGCTGACAAGTTCCCGTTATTGACAACTCCGGAAACGTCAAAAATGAGAGGAGGATTTGCATCACCGAAATTGACGGCATATCCCTGTATCGGATTCAGAACTCCAAGCGAATCGATATAACTTACCCACCCTGATGAGGTACGGCTTTCATCATAACGGTAAAATGCAGGAAAGGGGTCCGCAAGTTTCATGTTATCGCTAAACTCGCTTACCATAGCTGCCTGAAAGGGCGAACTGAAATATTTATACCCGAAACCTGAAGTGAGATACCGTTGCATGGTAATATTGCCGTTGACCTGCCCTGTCCCGCTGCCATCGATAAGTGCTGTCTGAGAGGCAGAGGAAAGGAGAGTGATATTCCCGTTTGCATTTAATGTGCCATTGCATAACAGAATCCCGGTTAATGAGTGGCTGGGGCTGGTAATTGTTGTTGTGCTGGCTGTACCAATAGTTAGATTATTAAAAACGGCAGGAGTTGTCCCGCTTAATACCTGGGTATTCCCGGAAAAGTAAAATGTATTGTTATTATTAATAAAAGTGCCATTATTTGCAACATTTCCCTTAAGAACCATATTACCGCCAGTAGCTGTTAAAATCGTGCCTGTGGAGATTGTCAGGCCCTGACTTAAGCCGGAATGATTCAGAATGAAAAACAGGCAGCAATCAGAAACAATTCTTTCCGGATTCACAGTTTCTAACAGATATTTTCATTTTAAGAAAATTAATCTGAAACTCTATCTTTTTACGAACAGTTTGATTATTGTGCACTGACATACCAGTTAATATCCCGAAAAGTAACCTCATCATTATTGTTCAATGTCGAACAGTACAATTCGAAATAATCGCCTTTAGCTACATCCTCCAGATAAATAACTGTTGAAAACTGGAATGGCTGGTTTGCTGTTGTAATCCGGAGTTTTGTTTCTCCGTAAGTTGAGCTTGTATTATCATTTTTTACTATCGCAATCGTTACGACTCCGTTACTATTGGGAACTGTCAAATCCCCTGAAATGATGAAATAAACATCTCTTGGCTTAACAGGTTGATATATAATCCTGTTATTGTTTATTGTAAAGTTGGTAGTAACCGAAGTTGTATTTATCCAGTTTGCTTTATACCAGGAGTTTGCTACAGTACAGGTTGTTGTTAATGAATTGTTTACTACATTTATCATACAATGTGGCTTTTCGTCTTCGACCCCGGAATTGTTTTCAACAAAAGCATTGGCATCCCGGCCGTCTGCACGCGAAAAATCAAACCCTGAAATACCGGTTCCGATAAAATTCCATGAGTTACCTGTAATAATTAAGTTATCAAAAGAAAAAGTAGACGGATTGTAAAGAATACCAACGTCTGTATCATTCTGATTGGAATAAAATCCTGAATTTAATGTGACCGTTGTGCCTGAACCCGCTAAAAAGTTTACCCCTACAATGTTATGAGTAAAATCTGTTTCTGAGACTTTGACCACAGCTCCTGGCGATGGACTGTTTAACAGCAAACCGTTACTATGGGAATTTGCTATGTCACATTCAAACAACCAGAGTTCAGCATCGGATAAATTTGCTACGGCATTATAGAATCCATCGAAAGAACAGTCCTTGATCTCATGATAAGTGCCGCTTCCTGTCAGTTGAATGGCATCTTCACCTGCTCCTGATCCATACCCGCTTAAAGTCGCGGCATCAAAACTGATCATTTTAAAGGAGCACTCAGATATGCAATTGAACAAGGGTTGACCAGACATTCCCGAAGCAGGACCGATAGTCACATTGCCGTAGGCCTGTCCTTCAAATGTAACCGGGTAAGGCAAATCAATCACGTAGGTATCGGGAGCAGTATAGAGCTCGGAAGAAAGGACAACAACGGTAGGTGCCGTCATGTGTGCCGAAAGAAACTCAATCGCTTCAGCGATAGTACTAAGGCTTCCATGCTGAGAAACCACAATCCGGTTGTCTGTCCGGGAATCGTTGTTTTTTGTATACCAGTTGCCCTCCCATGCGATGTAAGTTTGTCCACACCAGCGTGTTAATGATGTACTGGAATATCCATCGATTGTGGCCCCCGAATTACCGGAGACAGTTACCAGATTGAGGAAACTGCCAATGTTTTTAATTGTTATTGCCAGGCCATTGTCAGTGCTTGTCACCACAGGGAGGGTAAGGGTAATATCACCAGAGGCCAATACAAATGTTTCAGTCGTTAACAAGGTGGTTGTAGCTGTTTTAGTCATAGGAGTCTCAAGATTCGCGGAAACACCTAAATCCGTCCACATACTCCCATTCCAATAATAAAAACCGTCGGGCACTGATCCTCCTGTACTGTAAACAAGCATTCCTGTTGGTACAGGGGCTGTTAAGGGATCTGCCTGATTCAGGTTATTAATGGCCATTCTTGGTATCAATAACCCTTTATTGGCGCTTTCCAGCTCAAGAAGGGAATTTGCATTCATTGTCATATTAATCCCGTCAGTAATCTTTACCTGGGCAAGGGAAATGACAGAAAATCCAGATAACAGGAATGTCATAAGGATTGAAAACATCTTGTTTGAACTCATGCTATAAACATTTTTCAACATTTACTAACTAAACATTCATTTCAGATAGTTGTTCGAGGATTGATAACCGACAGTCAATTTCGCCTTCTATGTTATTTATTATCACATACTTTGAAACTTATTTTGTATTTTATCGCTATACCGGATCCTCTTGTGACACTATAAATCTTTATTTATTTTTCAGTTTAATGGGTTTAATCCACTTTTTGTTACCTGTCCGGTTTACCTGCATGTCACTTTTTAAGTTTGAAAACCGAAGTTAATTAGTATTGCATAAGCTCATTTCATTAAATTTGAAAAGAATTACAGTTAAATGATAGAAGAAATTATTAAGAAAAACCTGATCCCAGCCAACCGGTTCATATTTGGATTTGCTGATCTCAGAGGATTGACTGGTGGGAAATATGATGGATTTCATTATGGTATCTCCATTGGTAAAAAACTGGATGACAAAATAATAGATGAAATTAAAAATGGTCCGACGCTCAAATACTACAATCACTATAAAAACATAAACAATGAACTCGCTGAACTGACCGGAAAGATACATTCTGATCTGTCAAAAGCAGGAATCGATTCCCTGAGGATAAATCCGACAGTTCTTGAAGGAACAAAGGAGTACAGCGAGGAATACCTGAGAACTTTAACTGTGGATATTTCCCATAAAATGGTAGCAACACGGGCCGGACTCGGATGGATAGGGAAGAGTGACCTTTTTATCTCAAGGGCATTCGGACCAAGGTTACGGCTCGTCAGCATGCTGCTGCGCCAGAAACCTGATCATCTCCCTGTTCCGGTTGAAAAGAGCGAATGCGGAAAATGCAGGTTATGTGTCACAAAGTGTCCTGCTAAAGCCGCATCCGGGAAATTATGGAACCCAACAATCCATCGTGATGATTTTTTTAATGCGCACAAATGCAGGGAGAAGTGCGCTGAACTGGCGCATAAGAAATTCAACATCGATGTCAGGATTTGCGGAATCTGCGTCTCCGTATGCCCCATCCCTTTACCCGTTCGCTCTGCGTTCTGATCTGCATGCTTTGCCTGCCGAAGCCCTGGGAAAGGCACGGCCCTTGTCTTAAATTATGTTAAAACTTGCCCTTTTTCTCATTGCCGTTGAACAAACTGTTCCCGAGCGGGGTTTGTATAACAAAAAGAAAAATGAAATCTTTTTATCGGCCGGTTGTGTTTCTTTTGTTGTTTCTCGGATGTGGCACTCCGGGCAGCCTGACTGCTCAAAAGGTTGAATACATTAAAGTTCCTGACCTTGAAAAGATACTTAAGAATCCCGATAATAAGCTTTTTGTAGTCAATCTCTGGGCAACATGGTGTGCCCCATGCGTCAAAGAATTACCTGGTTTCGAGAAGGTTGCAAGGGACTATGATGGTTCCAGGGTTAAGTTTATCCTGGTAAGCCTTGATTTCCCAAGTGAGGTTGACCAGAAGCTATTACCATTTCTGAAAAAGAACCAGATCTCTCTTGATGTCGCAGTGATGACCGATACTGATTATGATTCATGGGTAAGAAAAGTCGACAAGGACTGGCAGGGTAATATTCCGTCAACATTAATATTTAACAACAACAAAAAGACAAGGTATTTTCATCCGGGTGAGATTTCCGAATCTGAATTAAGAAGCTTAATTACTAAATATTTATAAAACTAAAATCAGGAAATAATGAAAAAATTCATGTTTTTATTCTCAGGTGTATTGTTACTGGCCTCATTCAAGAGCCCCGATTCACCGTTGAAACCAGGTGATGAAGCCACTGATTTCACCCTGAAAAGTGTTAAGGGAGAAATGGTTACACTCTCGAAAATTGAAAATGTAAAAGGTTATATAGTTGTGTTTACAAGCAATACATGTCCTTTCGCAAAGAAATATGAGAAGAGGGTTATCGATCTGAACAACGAGTTCAGCAGTAAGGGTTACCCGGTAATTGCAGTGCTCAGCAATGATGAAAATGTTGATCCGGATGATTCATTTGAAGCAATGACAAGGATTGCAAAGGATAAAGGATACACATTTCAATACCTTCGTGATGAGAACCAGGATGTTGCCAGGCGTTATGGCGCTACAAATACACCTCACGCATATGTTCTTTCAAAGAAAAGCGGAGTGCTGAAAGTTGAGTATGTGGGTGCTATCGATAATAATGTTGACGATCCGTCACAAGCTGATAAGAAGTATGTTGCCGATGCAGTAAATTCGCTGCTTTCAGGTAAGCCGGTAATGGTGAAGGAAACCAGGGCAATCGGCTGTAATTTAAAGTGGAAGAATCAGTAATACAGAGGTTTCCCGAAACAGCAGTTTTTGAACTTCTTCCCGCTTCCACACGGGCATGGTTCGTTCCTTTCAGGAACAACGTTCTTAGCCACCTGGTTTTCCCTGTTTTTGATCCAGGCCATTACATTGGCAGGAGGGCGTCTGTTCTTTAATTCTTTTGCCATAAACTCCATATATGGCTCTACATGTTTGAAAAATATCTTATAACCCTCACACAGGTAGTTTAATCCCGGTTTACCGTCAGGTGTTAATAAGAACCTGTGTTTCGGACACTCCCCATGACAGGCGTATCTAAATTCGCATTTCAGGCAGTACCCGGGTAATCTGTTCCGTTTGTCAACACCGAAATCAAACTGCTTTTGCGATTTAACCAGCTCAATCAAAGGTGTTTCGGAAATGTTTCCAAGGAGATATTCAGGATAAACAAAATGATCGCAGGAAAATAGATCGCCGTTATGTTCCATTACCAATGCATCGCCGCAGGTATCGTTGAATACACACAGACCCGGATTTTCACCGACATAATTAGCAAGGGTCGCATCAAAGACCTGCACAAAGTACCTCGCAACTTCCTTCCTTACCCATTCATCAAAGATTGTCACAAGAAAATTTCCATAATCTTCGGGAACAACCGACCAGTCCGTAACTTTGGCATTATCCGAATGAATAGGAGCAATTAGTTTCAGTTCATTCCCTGAATTATGCCCGTCGATATGTTCAACCACCGGCAGAAATTGCATAAATCCGCTGCCGATTTGTTTGAGGAATTTATATGTTTCGGAGGCAAAATGCACATTATAATTATTTACTGTGCTGAGTGTATTGAATTCCACTTTGTGCCTGTGAAGGAGTTCAATCCCCTGCATGACGCTTTTAAACGTAGGGCGGCCTGAAACCGTTCTCCTGAAATGGTCATGATTATGTTCTGCACCATCGATTGAGATACCTACAAGTATATTATTGTCCGTAAAGAATTTACACCATTCATCATTCAGCTTTGTTCCATTGGTCTGAAAAGCATTTTCAATCTTCTTTCCCGATGAGTATTTCTTTTGCAGATCAAGTGCTTTCCTGAAGAAATCCAGCCCCATTAAAGTCGGTTCTCCTCCCTGCCAGGTAAATGTCACAACAGGTACCTCATGTGCTTCGATAAACTGCCTGGTAAAGTTCTCGAGAAGCTCATCCGTCATTCTGAAGTGCTTCCCGTTCCCGGATACAAGTTGTTCTTCTCAAGATAATAGCAATAGGTGCAATTAAGATTGCATGAAGATCCGGCGGGCTTCAGCATTACATGAAATGCGTTCGGCCGTTTCAGCTTAAGCGCATCAGTAAAAAGGAGATTCTGTTTCATTGATGGATTCCTCGTCGTAAAAATACAATTAAAGTCATTAGGAGCAATCTTAAAATCCTTTCCTGGTGTAACACTTCAGAATTAAAGCAACATATTTTAATCATGAGTATTAGTTATACCCCCTTTTTTATTTCCCCCCGGGGGGAAAAGATAATCCAGATCCTTCCCCGAGGGGAAGTTCCGATAACACCGGGAGGGGGGCTGAGCTTTAAAAAAGTGCCCGTGTTATCTAAATAATATTGACTTTTGATTTTACCGCTCTTATCTTTGTATGAATAATTGTTAGAAACATCTTCCCTGCATTTGTTCAGAATTCTTTAAACATAACAAATTTAAAACCGATCAGGAGGAAAATCCAAATGAGATCCATAATTACTAAAGAATCTCTGCATCCTGTCTATCTGTCTGCATATTAACAACTTATATGTCAGCAGCACAGGAACCTGTACAATGTCATCGCATTAATCACCGGTATGAGCGGTAATGTCCAGGTGAAAAAAGAAGGCAAACCTGAATTTGTAAAGGCTCTCTGGGGCACCCAGCTTTTTCAGGGTGATCAGGTAAAAACAGCTGCTGGTTCAACGGCTACCTTAACCTTCTCAAACAGCACATGTATGACCCTGGCACCAGGAAATACTTACACGGTTCCCGGGGATGGATCCGCTAAAGTGGAAGCTGGTGCAAACGTAAAGAAAGTATCCTCTGCCATGATGGCTGATATGTCTGTTCTTACCACCCGAAAGGCAGAAAAGAAAGATGTCGGCGCTCTTGCCGGATTAAGGGCAATCGTGACTGAAGAACCTATAGAACCTACCTCGCCGTACAACACTCTAATAAAAACCAACAGACCGACCTTTACCTGGATACCCAGGAAAACCTATGACAAATACATTGTAAATCTTTACAGCAGCAAGGGTCTTGTGTGGAGCAAGGAGGTGTCGGGAAGCTCCCTGAATTTCCCTGAAAATGAAAAGAGTCTTGATTTTGGTGAAACCTATTTCTGGAATGTTGAGGGTGAGGATCTATTAGATAATAAGAAATCCTCAAGTTTCAAATTTTCAGTCCTTTCGACTGATGAAATCTAAAGAAATACTTGATCAGGAAGCTCTAATCAGAAAAACCTTTGACAATGATTCGGACAGCAGCAGCCTGCATTCATTCCTTGGGGCATATTATATTAATCAGGGATTGCTTCAGGATGCAATCAAAGAATTTGTGATAATTTCCGGGTATGAATCCGGATGCTCCACTACCTCATGAAATTCTCGGGCTCATTGTATTCGGATGCCGGTAACAAGGACAAGGCTATTGAAGAGCTTCAGAAAGCGCTGGCGCTGGCTAAGAACAAGGACAAGTGATGCCCGGAAACAGGTAGCGTCTGACCTGTAGTTTGACTGGATGTTAATCACTGTTGCTGGTTGCTGGTTGCAGGGCGCAGGGTGCGGAGTGCTGGTTACTGGTTATATGCTGATTAATAGAATTATATACCATTTTATCAATAATCCGCACAATAATATTAGAAACGCATTATACTAATTTTCAAATAACTGCAACAGCAACTTGCAACTTGAATTAATAATTCACTTACCAGTCATGATAACATTCCAAACCTGCCCAGCGTGGCAGAATTAGTTCCTGGCCGGGTTGTTTACATTTTTATTCTGCTGTCCCATAGCTTAAAAAACCTATGCTCAGGAATCGCGCCGGCTTACTGCCGGTGAATTTAACACCGAGTTAAGACAAGCATTGCTTGAAAACAATGAAGCACAGGCTTCTTTGTTCATTAATGACTACAGATTGTTTGTCAAGCCATTTGTTGATGCGCTGATAAAAGAGAGTATCAGTAAAGAGTTGAAAGGAAAACTTGTTGAATCAAAGCAGCTAGCCTCCATCGCTGGAAAAACCGCAGAGATCTTTAAAATTGCATTTGGTGAAAGGAGTCTTACGATTGCTGTTAATTACTTAACAATTTGGTCGAAAGAGCAAAAAGAAAAGAAATTACTTGCAGACAGTCTTTATGCTTTCGGAACCAAATATCGCTTCGGAAATGAACCTGAAAAAGCTATTGATATATTTGAAAAGGTGCTGGTTCTCTACAGAAGCATAGGAGATGAACGTGGGGAAGCGGAAGTTCTTGGTGGATTTGGTGCTGTTTACTTTACCAATATTCAGGATTATCAGAAAGCCTTTGAATATTACAAGGAAGCTCTTGCAAAACGAGAGAAAGTCGATGACAAAGTTCTGGTTGGAAATACTCTGAGCAGTATTGGATCTGCTTTATCACGACTATTTTAATGACTATCCGATAGCACTCGAATATCTTGACAGAGCTGAAAAGATCAGGGCTGAGATCGGGGATCTGGTTAACCTTGGAAGAACAATTCATGTAAAAGCTTCTGCTTTTGAGAAAAATCGGACAACCCGATTCTGCACTAGTTTATTTTGCAAAGTCGTATGAACTGAACAACATGTCAGGAGACAAGTTCCGTATGGCACAGGCAATGCTTCATTCCGGACAAATACTTAACACAATCGGGAAATACCCTGAAGCTCTTGACTATCTTGAAAAATCACTTGGTTTGTATAAGGATTTAAATTTGCGCACAGATGAGGGTGATGTTCTGAGCCAGATGGGATTTGTCTATTCCAACATTGGTGACCTGAATAAGGCAATAGAGAAAATAAATGAGGCGGCAGGAATAATGAAGGAAACAAATAAAATGGAAGGACTTGCAGGGGTATATAACCATCTGGGAATTGTATTAGAGGATGCCGGCAGGTATGAAAAATCTATTGAGTACTTATTCCTTTCACTTGAGATTTATGAAAAAATAGGAAAACAGTCTCAGACGCTTCCTGTACTGGGCAATATTGGCAATGTCTACAAGGACTTGAAAGACTACGCTAAAGCAGAGGAATATCATACAAAAGGTCTTAAAATATGTCGTGAGAACAATGCAAAAATAGAAGAAGTCCATTACCTGTTAAATCTCGCAAATGATCAGACTATGCTGGGAAAGCTTGATGAAGCCAAAAGCAATTATGACCAGGCAAATGAAGTGGCTAAATCCTTTTAACAATCCTGATCTCAACTGGAGAATTGTGGCAGGGACTGGCCGAATACAGAGAGCGAAAGGTGATTATGAGAAGGCTGTTGAACTAAATGATTCCGCCTTGAAAATCCTTGACGGAATGCGAAATACCCTGCAAACCAACGAACAGAAGACCAGCTTTATGGCCAGTGAACGGTATGTCTATGAGGATATAATCGACCTTCTTGGGCATGCTTCATGAGAAAGATAGAACAAAAGGATACGATAAACTGGCTTTCGAATATGCAGAGAGAAGCAAATCAAGAGTATTGCTGGACTTGCTTTCTGAATCTCAAAAGTTGCTACACAATCTAGAACCTATTTCGCTCGACCAGGCAAAAATGCTGTGCACCGACCGGAATACTGTTTTGTTAGACTACTTTGTGGGTGACAGCAGTTCCTGTTTATGGGTAATTACAAATTCAAAGCATGACTTTATAAAACTACCCGGACGAAAACTACTTCAGGAGCAGATTGAGACTATCAGATTCTCAATACTCGATCCTCAACAGGCTGTTTCAGATTTTTTCACCAACGCCGGGATAAAGCTATATGATGAATTGATAAGACCGGCAGATTCTTTTCTTTCAAAAAGAAGCATACTTGTTATAATTCCTGATGGAATATCTGAATTATCTGCCTTTTGAAGTCTTATTGACTGAAGACAAAAAGATTAATCCTGGGGCATCATATTCAGGCATACCTTTCTTTGTAAAGAAATATCCTGTAAGTTATGTACAATCGGTAAGTGTATTAAATACACTTATTACCCCAAAATTCGATCAGGAGCAACTTCTGGAATTGTCGGTAAAAGTATCTTCTCGGCTTTGGGGATCCGGTGTATGAGGATACTTTAAGTACATCAAATGTAAAATATCCCAGACTTGAATTCAGCGGAAAGGAAATTGAGAATATTGCATCATTTTTTAAGCAGGTTCTTCAGATATCTATCTGAGAAATAATGCCACAGAAGAAAACCTGAAACGAAATGGTGACCTGAATAAATTCAATTATATACATTTTGCGACCCACGGATTAATTGATGAGAATAATCCCGATTTAAGCTCTCTTGTACTTACGTCTGAAAAAAATTCCGGAGAAGATGGATTCCTTCAGGCAGCTGAAATCTTTAATCTGAAGCTGAATGCTGATCTGGTCGTTTTATCGGCTTGTCAGACTGGCCTTGGAAAGCTTGTCAGGGGTGAGGGCATGGTAGGTCTTACACGGGCATTTATGTATGCTGGAACCCCTTCTGTGATCGTAAGTCTCTGGAGTGTATCTGATATGTCGACGGCTTCCCTTATGGGCGAATTCTACAGGAACCTTATAAAGAACAAGCTCAACAAAACCGACGCATTACGAAAAGCCCAACTTACCCTAATGAGTGACGAAAATATGCCCACCCTTTCTATTGGGCGCCGTTTATACTGGTGGGGGATTGGAGGTAAAATCCCCGGTATGCGGTACGCGGCGCGAGGTGCGCGGCTTTAAATTCCCCCTTCGAAGGGGGGTGAGGGGGATGTAATTAAAAGCCGGGGGCATGGGGCACAGAGCACTGAGCTCCAGCATAACCATGTAATAAACCAACTCTAATTCAACCGTCATTGCGATCCCGCAAAGCGGGAGAAGCAATCCTTTTATCATTTCACGACTTTAGACTTTTGACTTATTCCCTTCCGTCTTCGGTCTTCCGACTTCGGACTGACTAAATCGCCTTTTTGCCCAAAAACCCCTTTTTTTGCCCAAAAATGAAACAAAACTGTCATTTTATGTTACAAATGAGGTAGATTTTGCCATATCCGGTGTCGTAACTTTATGTAAGAAATTGGCAAAATCGTAAACCTGAATGAGAATTTTTTCCTATAAAACAATATTCAATTTCAGCATTGAGGAATTCCTGTCAAAAAAGCAGCTTCTCCTTATTGAAAATTCGCCGATTTAATGATTCTTGTATCAAACTCTTGATTTATGACAACAGTTTAATATTAAAATTTGACTAAACCAATATAATCTTTGACAAATGTGGTTGACTTTGGTAATGTGATAGTCTGAACTTTGTTTAAGAGTTTGTTAAACAAACTTTTATGTGAACTGATATTTTGAAATCATTTATATACCTCGTAGAATAATCTTTATAATATCAATTGGTCCTTTAATACTGATTAAAATTCTTCAGTCATAAAAATACTTGTTTTGTTGTTGGCGATTACTACAGTTTTTATTTATGGTAATGTCATGGCACAAACCTGTCAAATAGAATTACAGGGATAAATCAGTGGCAATTTGATTTTTAAGAAATTGACTAAAAGCTGATCGTTTATCCAATTTTAATAATTATGAGAGCCGGAAGACGAAGTCAGAAGCAAAAACTTCACACTTTGGTCTTCCGACTTCGGACTTCGGACTTTAACCAGATAAGTCAACAATCTTAAAATAATTAGCACTATGAAAGATCTTAGAAAAATTATTAGCCTGACCCGCTGGGTGGTAATCTGCTTTCTATTTTTTCCAGTAACTGAGAGCAACGCCCAGGTTTTAGAAATGTCCGTACAGGAACTGACAAATGAATCAACTGCCGTATTATATGGCAAATGCACTAATAAAAAGTGCGAATGGAATGAGAACAGGAGCATAATTTATACTTACGTTACGGTTGCTCCGGAAGAATACATAAAAGGCAATCTGGGATCTGAAGCTGTTATAGCTGTTCCGGGCGGAAGGGTTGGTGATATAATCTACGAAGTATCTGAGATGCCTGTATTCACTGAAGGAGAAGATGTTGTAGCATTTATCTGGACCAGTCCTTCAGGTAAAAATCTGGTAACTGGCGGTTTTCAGGGAAAGATGAAAATTATAAAAGACAAACTTACCGGAAAAAGGATAATCGAGGACATTGGTATAATGGATGAAACTGAATTGCAGCATCTTGCACCAGGACAGATAAGAAAAGCCATAAGAATGAAGCTTGAAGATTTTATTGGTAAGCTGAAAGGTTATATGAAGCATTAATCAGAGAATGAATGAAAATCAAACCTCAAAAAATGAATGTCATGAAAAAAAATATACTTCATATAATCATAGCAACGACGCTTTTATTAGCTCTTTCAGGATCTTTATCTAGGACAGACCATCAGAGGAGTTGTCAGGGATGGAATTGCCGGCACTCCAATGGCTGGTGTGAATGTCTTAATGATTAATCCATCTAGGGGTACAACTACCGGATTAAACGGAGAATATGAATTTACAAATATTCTGGTTGGTTCTACACCCTACAATTTCAACTGGAGGACTAAGTAAAACAATAACTGTAGCTCATGGAATTAACTGGATGAATTTCTGGACTAATCCGCCCTCGCTTCCTTCAGATTATGACGGAAACTACTACCATTCGGTTACAATTGGTACTCAGACCTGGATGGTGGAAAACCTTTTGGTAACGCATTTCCAGACGGGTGACACAATTTCCAATGTCACCTCGAATTGTACCTGGAATGCCCTTACAACTCCCGGGTTCAGCTGGTATGACAATGATCCTGGAATCAGTAAAGCAACTTATGGAGCTCTATATAATTGGTATACGGTTAGTACAGGTAACTTATGCCCAACCGGTTGGCATGTTCCTCTCGATGCCGATTGGTCAACATTATCAGATTACCTTGGTGGAGCAAATATTGCGGGTGGAAAACTTAAAGAGGTAGGAACAGCACATTGGAGTAGCCCTAATACAGGTGCAACAAATGAATACGGCTTTTCAGCTCTTCCTGGTGGTACTCGTAACTTTGATGGTGGATTCAGCGGCATTAATGCCGTCGGTTTCTGGTGGTCTGCTACAGGGGATGTCAACATTCCTACAAGTGCATTAGCCCATTATATGAACAACTATTCCAGTAATGTATACAATTGGACCGGCATCAATGGTAAAAAGGATGGATTTTCTATTCGTTGCATTATGAATATGATACCTACCTTGACTTTCACTTCAATTAACACTGTATCTCCGAATTCTGCTCAAAGTGGCGGAAATATAACAGCGATGGTGGGGAACCTGTAACAGTCCGAGGTGTATGTTGGAATTCTTCTCCTAATCCGACAATTCTCAATAATCATACTACCGATGGCCCAGGGTCAGGGATTTTTACAAGTTCTCTATCAGGCCTTTCACCAAATACTACTTATTATGTCAAAGCTTATGCAACAAACAGTATTGGAACAGCTTACGGACCCGAAATTAGTTTTACAACTTATAAATCTGATGCAATAACAGATGCTGAAGGAAATTACTACAACATTTTGAACATCGGCTCTCAGGTATGGATGGGAGAAAACTTAAAAGTTAAGAAATATAATAACGGGGATCCAATTGGGACTACTAATCCCTCTATTTTGAATATATATAATGAAACTTCACCAAAATACCAATGGTCCTTTAAAGATGGATTTTTGGGATTATCAGCAATACTACAACCAGTGATATCAGCTGGAGGAGGTGTATTAACAATTTCTCAACTAGTTTCAATTGGCACTATTACACCAGCTCAAGGGACAACCATTGAAAATTGGGCAACCATGCTTGGGATTGCAGACGTTCCAAATAAACCGATTCAAACGATCTCTGATGAATGCAATAACAAATCAGCAACTATACCTGAATCATTTGGTGTTCTTTATACATGGTATGCTGTTGCTGATAGTCGTCAAGTATGTCCGGCCGGTTGGCGCCTACCATCTGATGAAGAATGGACAACTTTAGTCGATTACCTTGTGAACAACGGTTATGGTTATGAGGGAAGCGGAATAGACATTGCAAAATCAATGGCAGCGACATCGGGTTGGACTGCAAGTCCAACTGCAGGAAATGTAGGCAACGAACAGTCAAGTAATAATAGCAGCTTATTTACAGCCCTCCCGGGCGGCCACCGTATATGGGATGGTACATTCCTCAACATTGGGAACAAAGGTATCTGGTGGTCAGCTACGGAAATGGATGCTGCAGGTGTATGGAGTCGGGATTTGGATTATGGTAGCAGCTATTTAAACAGAGCTTATAGTACTAAAAATAATGGCTTTTCTGTTCGTTGCCTTCAGAATTCTCAGCCCTCGGTTACTACAAACTCGATTTCTTCCGTGACTCAATCAAGCGCACAAACCGGAGGAAACATAAACAGCGATGGTGGATCCACAATAATAGCCAGAGGTGTATGCTGGAACATTATGACCAATCCTACTGTCGATCTTCCAACAAAAACTTCAGATGGAACTGGATCTGGCTCATTCGTTAGCAATATCATGGGTTTAGCTTCAGGTGCAACATATTATGTCAAGAGCATACGCCACAAATAGTGTTGGAACAAGCTATGGTGAAGAAATAAGTTTCACAACATATGGCCCTGATGCTGTTACAGATGTTGAAGGAAATTACTACAACACCGTAACAATTGGCACTCAGACATGGCTGGCAGAGAACCTGAAAACAACAAAATATAATGATGGAGGTACCATACCCAATGTAACTGATAATGCTACCTGGGATGCTTTGACCACGCCGGCATATGCATGGTACGATAACAATATTGAATATAAGGCAACTTACGGAGCACTATATAACTGGTATGCAGTATCGACAGGTAAATTATGCCTGGAGGGCTGGCATGTACCCACGGATGCTCAATTGACACAACTGACTAATTATGTTGGCGGCGGAAACGTTGCAGGAGGTAAGCTAAAAGAGACAGGAACTACTCATTGGATTAGCCCAAATGAAGGAGCTACTAATGAATATGGTTTTACAGCCCTTCCAGGTGGCGACCGCTTACTCAATGGTGTGTTTTACTCTATTGGTGCAATTGGAAGCTGGTGGTCTTCAACAGATACCTTGTCAATTTATGCCTGGCACCGGTTCGTATGGAACAATGAAATTCGCTTTTCAAGGATCTATGATAGTAAAACAAATGGGATTTCGGTGCGTTGCCTAAAGGACAACGTTAATCCTACAATTGTGACCAATGTAAATGATAATGGCATTGGAAGTTTACGAAATGCTATTGAATATCGCAAATTCAAATCCTGGCAAGGATACAATTATTTTCAACATTCCCGGAACAGGTCCCTTTCCAATCGTCCCACAGACAGAATTACCCTGGATTACTGATCCTCTAATTATAAATGGCTATTCACAACCAGGTTCCGTTTCTGCTTCATCTTCCGATACAGCAAAAATCATGATCAGAATTTATGGGACAGAGCGCAGGGAACTGAGGCCAGCGGATTAAATGTGAATGCAGAGTAATTGCACTATCACCGGACTCTTATATAAGTAATTTCAGATTTGGAATTTACCTTAATGAACATGGAAATAAACAAGTAATTAAATGAGGAAATCTGCTATTATATTCAAATAGAAATTGCGGTATTCTTGTTTATAGTTCTGACAATGAAATCGGAGGAATAACACCTGCTTCCCGTAACATTATAATCAATAATAATGTAGGCATACAGCTTGATAATGAAGCTGTCGGTAGTTCTCCGGGATGGGGCAGAAATAGAATAATGGGAAATTATATTGGTGTAGATCCGACAGGCACAAACACCTTTCGGTAATACTACTGGCATTGTAAATGTCGATTCACCCGATAACATAATTGGTGGTCAACTGAAAGGAAGCAAGAAATGTTATTTCATCAAATGGTGACGGGATTCGGTATTGATTATTTCAGGGAAGATGCTGTAAGAAACAAAATAGTAGGAAATTATATAGGAACAAATGCAGAAGGTTCTAGAAGCTCTTGGTAACATCATATACTGGCATAGCATGAATAGCCCGTGAAAATTTTATAGGGAGGTACAGGACGGTTCTGGTAACCTTATTTCAGGTAAGGGTACAGGAATTAATCTGGGCAAAAGAGCCATCGGTAACATGATAAAAGGTAATTACATTGGCACTGATTATTCAGGACTACAAGGCCATTCCTAATAGTTAAGTGGAATTGACGATTCCGGGATGGAAAAAACAATCAGATCGGGGCGGCTATCGAACGAGAGACTGGGCAATTTGATCTCAGGTAATATTCAAATGAAGGAATTCTGATTTGTGGAGAGTTCTGACATGGGCCCAAATCCAGCAGATGGTAATGTTGTAGCAGGTAACTATATTGGAACAGACAGAACCGGATTGAAGGATTTGGCAAATGGAACCGGGATAAGGATCGGAAGGGATGCGAATAACAACATTATTGGAGGGATCGAGAAAGAGGCCGGAAATATAATTGCATACAATACATAATTCAGGTATAGTTTGTGCCGATGACACTGATCCGGGCACAGGGAACACGATACTGTCCAACTCAATCCATTCCAATGGTGGTCTTGGTATTGACCTCGGAGACAATGGAGTAACACTTAGTAATACCGATACCGATCCCCTCGACTCAGATACGGGTCCTAACAATCTCCAGAACTACCCTGAAATAGATTCTCTTAACTACACTTCCAGCAGTGTATATATCAGGGGACATCTTAATAGTGCGGCCAACTCTTCCTACACTCTTCAGTTCTTTGCAAACAAAGTCGCTGATAATACTGGCTATGGTGAAGGACGCACTTATCTTGGATCAAAAACAGTAACCACAAACAGCAACGGAACAGTGACTTTCTCCGAAACCTTCTCAAGAAGCAGCGGATGGGGAGACGCTGTAACAGCAACTGCAACTGATGCTTCCGGAAATACTTCCGAATTTTCAGATGGCAGTCGGTGGACTGAGTGATCAGATCATTGCCCCGGCCAACTGGCCATTCCACTTCCGGGTTAATAACGAAGGTATCCCAAGAATCACAAATGGTTCTGATATTACTGCAGTCGAACAGTCCTTCGCCACATGGGAAAACGTTACAACAGCTAAGATCGATTTTGTCAGCGATGGCACAACAACCCAGAAAAATGCCTCTGCAACCGATCATTTGAACCTTGTCAGTTTTGTTGACAATGCATTCCCGTTCCCGCCACGCGTGCTCGCTATTGCAGCCAAGACATTGCAGGTCAGTCCTAATGACGATGTGGCTCGGATCATTGACGCCGATATTGTTGTTAATCCTGAATTTGTTGCTCATGATGTAGGTGTCGGAAACGGAGATTTTTATGATGCCCAGAGCATAATAACCCATGAAATAGGACATGTTATGGGACTGCTTCACACCGGGGTGGTTAACTCAACAATGTTCTTTATGCTCGGCTATGGCACTAAAGTCCAGAGCCTTGAACAGGATGACAGATCGTGGGCAAGCTTCAAGTATCCCGGTGCATCATATAACACCACATTCGGATCCATATCAGGACATATCAGATATGGCTACGGAGGAGATCCTGTAGCCGGAGCTCTTGTAATGGCTATCAGGACCAGTGTCACACCAATGGATACCGTGCATGCATACAGTGACGCAGATGGTAATTACCTTGTCCCGGGATTGCCTTCCGGTACTTACAACGTCTACATCCAACCGCTCGACGGAAGTGTAAACGGATTTAACTTGAGACCGGGGAATATCAGCACATACATCTATTGCAACACAGTCTATACTGATTATCCCGATGAATTTCTCAGCACTGATGAGTCCGATGCAGAATCGACAGATCCTCCATTATCATTAAACGTTTCTGCTGGTTCCAATACTATTGCAGGAAATATTACAACCAACAGGGATATTACACCCCCGACTCTTGTACAGGTCAGGCCTACAGATCCGGATGGTGAAAAGATTAAAGTCCTGTCGAATTTCATCATCAAATTCTCAGAGCCGGTCGATGAGTCAACGCTAACCAGCCAGACCTGCTACCTTGAGCTGGCGACAACATCAGGACCCAGGCAATTCGGCGGAATATTCTCCGTACTGCCGGACAGCACTAACATAATAGTCTTTAATCCTGATTCAGTTCTGAGATTCAGCAAGACCTACACGCTGCATCTTACATCAGGGATCCAGGATCTGAAAAATAATCCACTCACTGTACCTGCACCTTTAACCTTCACCTCGGTTGACAGGGATCTGGTGGCTCCGACTATTAAAGGAACCTACCCTGTAAATGGCGTTGGAAGCGTTCTTGTGGCATCAGATGTCAAAGTAATGTTCTCAGAACCTATGAATACAGAATCAGTCAATGACAATTTCGCCCTCACATGGATCGGAGGAACACCTGCTGTCACAAATAAGGTGGATGGTTCAATAACCTGGGATGCCGAAAAAGCAACCCTCACGTTTACTCCTTCACAGAGCCTTGGCGAGGGGACACATTACACAATTACAGTCTCAACCGGGGCAACCGACCTGTCAGGCAACCACATGGCAACTGCTAATAACTTTACATTCAGTACTGTAGATGTAGCAGTACCTGTTGTTAAGTATCTGGGACCCACAAATTCCCAGACGGGTGTTACCATCGAAACCCCGGTTGTTGCAGACTTCTCTGAAGCTATTGATCCATTATCAGTGACCAGTTCAACTTTCTCACTGAAACTTTCCGGTTCACAGGCTTTGGTTGATGGTGACTTTGAATTCCTAAACGGAAATGCGAGAGTCGTCTTCAGGCCTTTGACAAACCTGTCACCTGGATCAGTATACACAGCAACTCTCACCACAGGAATAAAGGATGTATCGCCGACTAGTAAGTACACTTGCAGCAAATGTTACATCAACATTTACAACTGCACCCACACCTTCAGCTCCGACAATTACATTTCTTGATCCCCCAAGGGGAACAGTAAAGGTTGGCTTTGCAACTGCAGTGACAATCTCAGGAACAGGCTTCGATCCATCGCCTTCCAAAAACCTGATCTCGTTCAATGGCATTACAGCATTTACCAAAACTGCAACACTAAGCACACTGACTACTGAAGTACCAATAGGCACAATGTCAGGACCTGTTACTGTTACTGTTAATGGAAGAACTTCCAACCAGATGCAGTTTGATGTAATCCCGGATTATATTAATGACCCGGATTATACAACTTCAAATAAATCTCTGCCAAGCGGTTCTTCAGGAGGTTCTGCTGTATCAGGAAGCGGTGAGGCTGTATTTGCTATGGTGACCAATCCTGAAAACAACAGTGTCACCCGTATCGGACTCGGTACCTCAGGAACGTTCAGATCGATACCGACAGGCGGCCTCTATCCTGTTAAGGTTGATATTGATCCAGCAGGGGAAATATGCGTATGTTACCAATTACTTTTCACACGACGTTACCGTGATTAATCTGGCAACAAACCAGGTCTTCAAAATAATTCCTGCCGGAGTTGGACCTTATGGTGTTGCAGTTACATCTGATGGCAAGCGGGTTTATGTCTCCAATTACGAATCAGGTAACCTCTCTCTTATTGACGTTGATCCGACAAGCGGAGGATTTGACCATGTGGTTGCCAATGTACCTACCGGATCCAATCCCGGCAATATTGCCGTTACTGCAGATGCAGGAATGGTTCTTGTAACCGGACCGTTCGGATTGAAAATAGTGGATTCCAATCCAAAGAGTGTCGACTATAACAGCATAACAGCCACTGTAAGCTCAGGTACAAGAACAACAGATGTCACTACGACAGCCGATGCCGGATTCGCCATTGTGGCTACCGAGGAGGGAAACCTGCTAATCGTTAATCTGCATCCTGCAAATGATGACTACTCAGGAGCGGTTGTTGCGAATGTACCGACAGGTACCAATGTATCTGACGTAAAAGCAAGTGGTGATGCTGTTTATGTTTATGCAACAGATACTGAAAATGATCAGATACTCGTTTATAAGTTCAGCGGGGGAGCGACAGGATTACCAAGCGGATCAGGCGCTCAGGGAATTACCCTTACACATCTCGATCCTATTCCGGTTCCTGATGGACCTTCAGGACTGAATATAAGTCCGGCAGGGGACAAAATCTATACTATTACATCATTAAGCTCTTCAACCCGACAGGTTACAACAATTTCACTGACCGGTCTTATTATCTCACCCGAAAATTCTATCCAGAGCTTAATCTCAACTGTCCAGATAATGATCGATAATGCCAGCATTACAAGATTACGTGGAGAGATACTAATAGTAACACTCAATAGTGCATTGAGGAATGTCACTGCCGGAAGAACAAAACTTGCAATAGTAGATTTAAATGCATTCATTGCTCTGGTAAAAACCTATATTAAGAATAAACAGGTGTCTGCTGCCCAGGGCAATGCATTGGTTGATGCAGCCACAGCAATAATCAATCAGCTAAAAGTTACCAAATCGGAAGGAGAGGAGTATGACTATTTTGATGTCGAAAAACCTGTTCCTGAACCGGTAACTGAAACCAAACTTGGTGTAATCTATCCGAATCCGTCAAGGGATGCAATAACAATTAATTATGAAGTTGCTTATGATGAGCTGAATTCAGGAAAGGTGATGATCAAGGTTTATGACGTTATCGGAAGAGTTGTCGCAAATCTTGTTAATAGCACACAGGAGCAGGGTCGTTATTCAATAACCTGGAGTGCAACCTCGGAAGATGGGAATCAGGTGCCGCGTGGTGTTTATTTCATCCGCTTAAAGGCAGGAAAGGTTGAAGAAGTTCGCCAGATTATGCTGGTCAGGTAGAATAGGTAAATTGTTTTAGGTTTTAGGTTTTAGTTTCAGGTTTTTGGAATGTAAGGGCGTTGCATGCAACGCCCTTACAATTTGTCTATTTGATGATATCCTGCAGCTGTTTTACCGCCAAGTTCTTTCCGGTGCTTTACTGCCAAATTGATCTTTGCAGTATCAGTTTCAAGTTCTATGTAATTCTGCCATAGTTCAATACTCCTTGTTATTTTACCTGAAGCTTCACATGCTTTTGCCAGGAACATGGTAGTTTCCGGTTGTGAAGGATTCAATTCATTTGAGAGCTCAAGGTATTTTAAGGCAGAGTCGTTTTGATCCTGCAGGAGAAATGCATTTCCAAGGTTTTTATATATAAGGTAAATAGTGTCTGATTTAGGATATTTCTTTTTTGCCAGGTTAAGGATAAAGATAGCATCAACGTGCTGATTCAGATTATTATATAATCGTCCAAGTGCACTGTAAGCCGGGACAAGGGTTGAATCAGCCTCTATAGCTTTTAAATACCATTCTATTGCTTGATGGGAATCATTTTTATCTTCCAGAGCGTACGCCAGATTATAACCTGCCGAACCATTTGACGGGTCCAGGTCCACGGCTTTGACTGTTTGCATTATTGCCTGGTTAAGATCACCCTGCTTTATACTTATAGCAGCTCTGGAACTCCAGGCGTATGAATATCCCGGATCGCTTTCCAGAGCCAGGTCAATTTCATTGTTTGCGTTTTCAAAATCCTGTGCGTTAATATATGCGATAGCATTTTTTACATGTTCCCGGGCAATTTCTCTTTTTGCATTACCAAATCCAAGAACTTCAATAATCTTCTGCTTGTAGATTACTAATAGAATTAACAGCACCATAATCAAAAAAGGCAAAGCCAGCTTTTTAACAAGCAGGGGCAATGCGGACCTGAGTGTTATCTTCCTGGCTTCTTTCAATTGATTTTCAAGAGCGAGCACTCTTTTTTGAAGATCATCATCAGTTAATCCTTTCGTTGAACCTGTTTTGCCTTTATCTAAATCAGGTTCAGTCTTCGGAGTTTTCTTCTCTTCCTCTTTTGATTCTGATTCAACGGTTTTTGTTAACGTGATGCCTTCAGGCGTTATGTCGTATACCCATGTCAGAACAACAACGAGAATAAAAACTATAATAAGGAGGACCAGAACAAATGTTACGGTCCAGTCCGGTAAACCCAGTCTCGGGAAAATCTCACCGGCAGCCTGAAGAATTCCGAACGCTACTGCCAGGTATACCAGAGATGCTTTTACGACCTTGCGTCGTTTAAGCTCATCCCAGAACCTGAATAAATCACTCGATTTCCTGGGCATTTTATGTGATTTTAAGTTTGACCGTTAATAAAGTTAAATCCAAATGATTTAAAATCTTTTGCTTTTACTCCAGAATATCAACGCTTTTAGCGTTTAAGCGATTGATCGTCAATACACCACCGGTTTTGAACGGAAGCCATATATAACCTTCCCCGCTTTTTGTTTCAGCTACCGGTTTCTTATCCAGAAGAATCCCTGAGGGCTTTTTTACCATTCTTATGGTTTCCGTTCCTTCGCTGTCAAATGTCCGGTAAAATATCACTGGTTTACCCTGGGTTTTTATTTCGCCGATGGTCTGCAGAAATTTATTATTCCGGCCCTGATAATCAGCCTGCTGAATAATGGATGTTGATGAGAGGATATGGTTTTCATCAGGTGGGGCGAGACCCGGATCTGCTGCCATGGCCCTCAGGTAATGCCTTACATAGTCGCCATAACCATCTGTCAGCCAGTTTTCGTCATTCGGATATCTGTTTCTGCCGTCGTTGCTGACCATATAAGTCGCCCAGATCAGCTGCCTTACAGCGTTCTTATACCGGCTGCTGTCGCCTGTCAGCTTTACGTACAAAAGCTCATCAGCTCCCTGTCTTGATGTATGGCTGTTTCCCGGAACTTCGTATGCAGTCTGCTCATTGACTACAACAACACCGTACTTTTCATACGTTCTGTTGCCAAGCCTTTTGTAAACCCAGCCAATAATGCTTTTAACATTTTCTTTCCAGTCGGGAAAATACTCCCGGTGTTCCATTATGAACCTGGCAAAGGTCATTGCGTTCATCTGGGTATCGCTCCAACCCGGAACATCTTCAAAAAAAGGACCCCAGCGGTTATTCTTGAGCGGAAATTCCTTAATCCATCGAAGGATGCTGTCAAATGCAGTTTTGTACTCTTCAACTTTTCCTTTTCCAAGCTTTATCAGGTCAAGGAACAGGCACAATGTGGGGACCCAGTTGGATGTATATGTGCTGGAAGCTACAGGGGTAGGATCATTGAGCCCCCTGATCAGCGTTCCTGTTTCACCGGTGACTGCATTTACCTTGAATGGAAGCGGCGAATTGAGGGAGTCTCCTTTTTCAGTGTGCGAAGCAAGCGTGCCTGCAATCTTTACAGCAGCATCGAGATACACTGTCAGCCCGGTTATTTTATACAGGTTGACAAGCTCATATCCGAATGAACCTGCTTTGTCGGGCTGGGTAAAATTCTTTCCGATCACCATGTCCCCATCGTAATTTCCGGAATAAATAAGGGTATTATAGGGGTAGGGGATGGCTGGCCATTTATCGCCGGGTTCGCTCAGACTATGGCTCAGGCAATAATCGGCCATGAAGCACATATTCACCTTAACTCTTTCATTCCCTGTATAGGCATACAATAACCGCCATGACGACAATGCCATCTGGAGCTGATCTCCGCCAATTCCCCGTCGGTCGTTGTATCTTTCCTGCCACACCTGGTGATTCATGTAGTAAGGCAATCCGTTCAAATCAATCCTCATGGTATCCCAGAAATTCCAGACAAGGCTTATAACATGGGCGAATGATTTTCCCGGATCACTATTATACCATGGAATGATCTTCCCATTGTCATCTGTTACAATTTCGTGATAAACCAGTTTTTCCTGTGTCAAACCTTTAACCGGAAGCAGAATCATCAGTACAGAACTCCACGTTCTTATCATTGCCTGAGATGACAATTTAAATCGCATAATATCGGATGTTTTTTGTCTAATGCGAAATTAACATTTAAAGATCAAACATTCCACTGCTATTTTCAATTAAAATGCTTAGATTTATGATGAAGTATAAGGGAAAAATGAATTATTGCGGACACGTGGATTAAACAAATAGTAAACAGACT
Source organism: uncultured Bacteroidales bacterium (assembly GCA_963732115.1). Taxonomy (GTDB): domain Bacteria; phylum Bacteroidota; class Bacteroidia; order Bacteroidales; family VadinHA17; genus LD21. The sequence continues at coordinate 7,492 of CAVSYN010000009.1, read as the reverse complement.
TGTCTTTTATCTGGCAACTCTCTTTTTATGGAACATACTGTTTCAAAAAATTGGCATCCGGCATCATTTATTAAGAAGAATTTACAATCAATCAGGGAAAACAGCAAACTCATTGCAAAATTCCTTCTCGGGCTCCTTTTTATTGCAGTCGGAGCGTGGTTTTTTAAACACGAACAGCCCGAACTTGGTCAGATCAAACAGGTATTATTATCATCGAAGTCAGCAATCGTAATCCTTGGCATTGCAGTAACACTGACATATCTCCTCTTTCAGGGATTGGCCTATAAAATGTCATTTGCATCAGTCGGGACCAGGGTTCCTTACGCCACGACACTCCTCTTGTTTCTGAAGCGTAATCTCATCGGCATTTTTATGCCGGCAGGCGGGGTAACTTCACTCGCTTTTTTTACCGGTGATCTTGAAACCGGAGGAACATCAAAAACAAAGATCTATTTTGCTTCCTCAATTTATGCATTTACAGGTATACTTACTGCTGGTCTGGTTGCGATCCCCATCTTCATTTTTGCTATGATAGAAGGTTTCTCCGGTAACGGAGAGGTGGCTGCGATGTCAATCATTATACTGCTGATAACAGCTCTTTATCTCGTGTATCGCTCTGTGTTCAGGAAAAAGCTAATCTACAGAATGATAGTCAGGTTTTTTCCACCTGCGGAAGTATATCTCGAGGATCTGATAAGTCATTCCATTGAAGGTAAATATCTTATTCTCACCATTTTAGTTTCTTTTGTTATCGACATTGTCTGCATATGTCTTGTCTATATTGCCATGATCGCATTAGGTTTCAAAGCAACCCTGCTTAATGCCATGCTGGGATATATTACGGGAGTATTGTCAATGAACGTTTCACCATTTATGAAAGGTCTTGGCGCCGTTGAAATCTCAATGTCATTTGTACTTACACGTCTCGGCTACTCAAGTATCGAAGCCGTATCAATAACGCTTATGTACCGTTTCTTTGAATTCTGGTTTCCACTTTTTTGCGGTGCCGTCGGCTTCCTCCTGAAAATAAACAAGCTGTTGATGAGGGTAGTTCCCGCTTTGCTGATATTCATCCTCGGGATCATAAATATTATTTCCTCCATAACACCAGCAATTTCTGAAAGAGTCCGTCTGCTTGAGGATTTTATTCCTTTTAATGCAATTTCAGCTTCCAATTACCTGGTCTTTATAGCAGGTGCATTGATGCTCCTGACTGCTGTTTTCATGCTGAAAGGATTGCGCAGCGCATGGTGGATAGCTCTGGTTCTCAGTGGAATATCCTGTATTGGTCACCTGACAAAAGCAATTGACTATGAAGAGGCTGTTGCTGCTCTTGCGATATTTATAATTCTTATCTTCTCACGGAAAGAATACATTATCAAAGGCAATCCCCGACTTCACAGGATAGGGATATGGTCGGCGCTGCTGAGTATTGCTGCAGTTCTTGTTTACGGGACCATAGGTTTTTATTTCCTCGATAAAAAGCATTTCGGCATAGATTTTAGTTTCTGGCAGAGCATCAGCTACACTATAAAGAACTTTACATTGATCGGGCATACAGGCCTGGTGCCGGGAAGCCGCTTCGCAAGGGATTTTCTCATTTCTATAAATGTCAGCGGCTTAGTATCACTGTCGTTCCTGTTCTATACGATAATCAGTCCCTTTGTTTACAAGGAATCAACAACTCCTGAGGAATTTGATAAGGCAAAGATGCTTGTAAAGAGCTTCGGCAAATCAGGTCTCGATTATTTCAAAACATATTGCGATAAACAAATATTTGCACCAGAAGAAATTAGTGGCTTTATCTCATATAGAACTGCAGGTAATTTTGGTATAGCCCTTGAGGATCCTGTTGCCGAAAACCAATTTGCCTCTAAACAGTGCATATTGCTTTTTGATAAGTTCTGCCTTGAAAACGGACTGAAAAGCATATATTACCGGGTCCCTGAAGAGAGTCTTCCTCTTTACAGGGAATTGTCAAAGAAAAGCATGTTCCTGGGGCAGGAAGGAATAATTGACCTCAATTCTTTTACTCTCGAAGGCGGCAAAAATAAAGCACTCCGGAATGCAATTAACAAGGTAACCGAACAGGGATACAAAGCATCAGTGAATGTCCCTCCAATAAAGGATGGACTAATGCAGAAGCTTAAGGCCGTTTCGGATGACTGGCTCATTTCCACCGAAAGACGCGAAATAGTATTCTCTCAGGGTATGTTTATATGGAATGAACTTAAAAACCAGACAATTATAACAGTAGAAAATGCTGAAGAAAAAGTAATTGCATTTCTGAATATTATTCCGGATTATAATCCCGGTGAAGGTACCTACGATATCATACGCAAAACCGAAGATGCACCTCACGGAGTAATGGATTTTATGCTGGTGGAGCTTTTCAGGTATTTGAAATCAGAAGGTTATTCAACAGTGAATTTAGGTTTTGCACCGATGAGCGGTATAGACGACCCTCATTCCTTTCAGGAAAAGACACTGAAATTCGCTTATGAAAAAATAAGATCATTTTCCCATTTTAAAGGACTGAGGTTCTTTAAGGAAAAGTTTTATCCAATCTGGAACAATAAGTACCTTGTATTTTCAAATGACTATGATTTACTTCAGATTCCTGCAGCTCTTACAAAAGTGATAAAACCTGACTATGATTAATCCGGATATTGTTATATACACAGGAGCTGTCGCTTGTTTCGCCGGATGTACCGGTGATCTTTTATCACTTCTTATCCTGGGATCAAAATATCCTGGTTACAATCATCTGTCGGATCCGATCAGCTTTCTGGGTTCAAGCGGGAGTCCGGTTTCGCATTTAATTTCGGTGTTCTGGGTGGTTCTGGGAGTACTGTTTATAATATTCGGAGTTGGATTCAGAACTGCATATATGCCTGCTGACCTGTATGTAAAAACTGCATCCTGGCTTATAATTCTTTACGGTCTGGGCGAAGGTCTGGGTTCAGGTCTGTTTAAAGCGGACCAGGTCAATAATTCTTATACTGTTTCTTTTATAATACATGATTTTCTTGGTGGAGCCGGGGTTGTTGCTCTCCTTGCATTGATGCTTGTGGCACCAAAGATTAAAGAACTCTCAGTCAACCGGGCTTTTTTTACCTTCTCAAACGTTTCCCTGATACTGGCAGTTTTACTTCTTATTTTGTTCTCGCAGCGTTTTATCGGAAGTAAATATACGATTGCAAAAGGAATAGCTAAATATACCGGATTATGGCAGCGTCTGCTTCTTCTTGATTTCTACGTCTATCTTCTTACCCTGGCTGTCAAAATGGTGGCAAAGACAATCTGATGTCACAATTCCAGCGTAATTGCATTTTCGCCGACACCCAGCTCTGAAAGCTGTTTCAATACGGCATCCATCATAGGTGGGGGGCCGCAGACATAAAATTTCTGATTGAAATCTGCAATATTCGCTTTAAGGAAATCCTTATTGATGTATCCATGAAAATAACCTTCGGCCTGCTCATCCGACAGGATATTAATAAAGGCTTTGCCCAGTACCCTTCTGAATTCGTTTTCAAGTATTATATCAGCTTTTGTTTTGTTCGCATATACCAGAGTATTGCCGATAATTTCATTTTTTGACTGAAGATCCCTGAAAATTGCAATAAAGGGAGTAATGCCTGCGCCTCCGGCGATGAATACTCCCTTTCCCTTGTAAGAGATAGCACCCCATACATCCCTGATAATAAGTTCATCGCCTGGGTTGAGTTTCCCCAGCTCATTTGTAACCCCGTTGCGGAATGAGTATATTTTAATGGTGAACTCAAGGTACGTATCCGAATTAAGGCATGTAAAGGTGAACGGGTTTCTTTTATCCCTGAATCCGGGCCTGTTTATCGATATTTCGGTTGCCTGTCCCGGGGTAAATGAATAACCTGCAGGCTTTTCAAACCGGAACCTTCTGACATCATGTGTAACCTGTTCAGTCATCAGAATTTTAACAATATGCTCTTCCATAGTGTTTGTATATACTTACTTAAACAATTATGCGCATTTGTAGTTCATTTATAAGTAATATTAGAGCTGTTTAAAAAGGCTGCTTAACCACCACGTCATCCGCCAGCTGGCGGATGAAACCCCTCCTTTGAAAGGAGGGGAAATTATTGATATACAATACTTAAACTTTCTCCTCCTTTGCATTGAGGATTACCCTGATCGAAGCGTCAGGGGGAGAGGGATCTGAAAGATGAACTTCTTTTTGTATCAGTTGTTGTACTAAACGAAGGATTTAATAACACACATATTATGAAAAAGCTGGGTATCATAGGTTCAGGTATGGTCGGGAATGCCCTTGCAAAGGGTTTTATTAAACATGGCTACAAGGTAATGGTAGGTTCCGGGGATAAATCCAAATGTGAACAGATTGAGAGAAATACCGGGGCTAAAACCGGCACATTCGAAGAAGCTGCCGCTTTTGGTGATATCGTGATTTTAGCTGTTAAAGGCACTGCAGCCGAAAAAGTACTTTCTTCACTGACCCGCACGCTTTCAGGTAAAACGGTTATTGATGCAACGAATCCTTTAGCCGATAAACCACCTGTAAACGGAGTGGTCCGGTATTTTACCACTTTTGAAGAATCCCTGCTGGAACGGCTTCAAAATCTGGCACCAAAGATTAACCTTGTGAAGGCGTTTAACAGCATTGGTAATGCCTTCATGATCGATCCTCCCTTTAAGCCTACTCCGACAATGTTCATCTGCGGTAATAATGTTTCGGCCAAAAAAGAAGTTTCTGACATCCTTGAAGAGGTAGGCTGGGAGGTCGAAGATATGGGTAACATGGAGTCCGCAAGGGCAATTGAACCATTGTGTATGCTCTGGTGTATCCCGGGAATGCGTGAGAACAGGTGGAACACAGCATTTAAACTGCTGAAACTGACCGATTGATCAGGATCAGACAACTTCTGAAAAGGAAACTAACAGGTATTATCATCTTTATATAAAAACATATCCTGCAGGACTGAACCTGCAGGATCATGATATTTGTATAGTGAACACCTTCAGAATTCCCGAATTATTGAACGATAACAACACCCAGCATAGACGGATGTATTGCGCAATAATAGTTGTAGGTGCCCGCCGTGGAAAATGTGTAGCTGAATGTACCGCCCTTGGGAATTGATCCGCTGTCAAACAAACCTGCCGGGACACTTGTTACGGTATGTACCACGGCATCCTGATTTGTCCATTTAACAGTTGTACCTGCTGAGACTGAAAGCGATGAAGGACTGAACGCCATATCAATGATAAATACTTCATTGGCCCCTTTGGTGACAGGAGGGGGAGGATTCTGATTTCCACTACCAGTCATATCGGAAGATTTGCTACAGGAAGTAAGCATAAACATTATCATAACCTGAGCTGTAATCAGGAAATATGATTTGAACGGAGATTTAATAATTGTTTTCATTTTAACTGAGTTTAAATTTTCAGTACAACAAAAACAAAATGGTTTTGTTCGAACTAAACATAAGCTTTGCGGGAATTAATACTTGTTATAATTTAGAGGTTACGTTTTGAACAATAATCAGGTTATGTTGTACTATACTTGCAATAAAATAAAGAGTCTGCTTAATTCTGAATCATGAATACTCTTTTATTGATTATCGACATGCAAAATGACTTCTGCCGGCCCGACGGAGCATTATATGTGAATGGCGCTGAAAGGGACGTCGAGCGTCTGGCAGAGTTTATTTCCTCTCATGAAGATAAGGTTCATCACATTATCATGACGCAGGATAATCATCATGTAATCGATATTTCACATCCGTGTTTCTGGGAGGATCGTAATGGCAACCCTCCTGCACCTTACACTTCTATTAGCTCTGAAGACGTTCAGAACGGTTTATGGATACCAAGGTTCAGGAGGGATGAGGCTGTTGAATATGTCAAAAACCTCGAAAAGCAGGGCGAATTTCCACATGTTATCTGGCCGGAGCACTGCATTATAGGATCGGTTGGTGCCGCTATTGTGAATGAAATTATGGAGCCGGTCAAAAACTGGGCCAGGAGAGGACAATATTTTGATATGGTGATAAAGGGAACTAACCCTCTCACTGAACATTTTGGTGCGTTGATGGCAAATATTCCTATAAAAGAAAGTCCTGAGACTCAATTAAATAAGGAACTAGTCAATAAACTTTATCTTTATGACAAGATCCTCATAGCCGGAGAAGCAAAAAGCCATTGTGTTGCAACTTCGGTTAAACAGATTTTGAATATTGATGGTTTTGCTTCAAAACTCGTAATACTTGAAGACTGCATGTCGGATGTCAGGGGCTTTGAGACACTGGCTTTACCGATATATAAGAAGGCCAGAAACCTGGGAGTTGAGTTCGTCTTAAGTACAGAATGGTTTAAATAAAATGAGTTGCCAGTTCCTTGTTACTGGTTACTAGTTGACCACAAACAACCAGCAACGAACAACGAGCAACCAGCATATAAAAAACAGGAACATGATTCTTAACCACTTTACCGATAACGATCTGTATAAATTCACAACAATGAATGCCATCCAGAAACTTTATCCGGATGCGTTGGTCAGATATACTTTTGTAAACCGCGGACACACATTGTTCCCTGAAGGATTTGCCAGGAGGCTCCGGAAGGAGGTCGACAGTTTTGCAGGACTTTTCCTGAGCAGGGAAGAGGAACAGTTTATGGTGTCGCGCTGTTATTATTTCGATCCTGTTTTTATTGATCTGCTGAAAGGATTCCGCTACGACCCTTCTGAAGTTAAAATAAATCAGAAAAGTGGCATCCTCGAAGTTGAAGTTGAAGGTCGGTGGTACCGTACCGTATTATGGGAAGTGCCTTTGCTTGCGGTGATTTCTGAACTTTTCTTTTTGTTAAGGGGCAATAAGCCACAGGATACAGAAGTCCGGGTTACGGAAAAAGCGTTGAGAATGAACGAAATGAAAGCTGAGTTTTCCGATTTTGGTACCCGCCGCCGTTTTTCTTTTGATGTTCATGACAGGGTAATTAAAACACTGAAAGATTCATCACCTGAGTTTTTTAAGGGGACAAGCAATGTCTATCTTGCAATGAAACATGATCTTACCCCGATAGGTACTCATCCTCATGAATGGTTCATGTTTCATGCCTCCCGGTATGGATACAGGTCAGCAAATTCAAGGGCGCTTGATGCATGGGTGGATGTTTATAAGGGGGATCTGGGTATTGCGTTGAGTGATACATTTACATCCGATAATTTCTTCAGCAGCTTTTCAACCCTTCATGCAAAACTTTTCGATGGCATAAGGCAGGATAGCGGCGATCCGCTGGCGTTCACCGACAAAGCCGTTGAATTTTACAGGAATAACAGGATTGATCCCTCTGTTAAGACAATAGTCTTTAGCGATGCACTAGATATGGACAAAATACAGGTAATTAAGAAATATGTCGGTAAAAGGGTGCACGATGTTTACGGAATAGGCACCTATCTTACAAATGATGTCGGAGTTCATCCTTT
>CAVSYN010000008.1:0-46917 GCA_963732115.1 uncultured Bacteroidales bacterium | reverse complement strand
ACCTGATTATTTGCTTTCAGAATGCCTGAATATTGTTCAAAATATCAGATTGTCCACAATAATCCTATATAAGAGCTAAAGAGGTGATCATTTGTTATACTATGGCCTAAAGAAAAAATTATGTGAAATTTTTCCAAGGATTGATAGATCCTCCCAGATTAAATGCGGTTCCTGATTTACTGGTTTTTGTATCAGCAGAATGAAAATAAAGCTCTCCTCCAAGTGTAACATCCGGTGAAATGTCATACTGTATTTCCCATCCTGTAAAAATCCAGTTTTTATTTTCGTTACCCGGATTTATCCAATAACCAACACCACCATAAGTTGTTAATTTGCCCCATGATTTTTGTGCCCAGACAGGAAGATAAATTTTAGCTTTCCCGTTACTGAATTCGTTATTTTTCATAGTGGGAATTTCTACTATCGGGAATACACCTATCTGAGGGGAATTATCTGTTTCCTGAATAAAACGATATTTAATACCAAACTCTGTATCTCCATAGCCAAAATCAGCACCCTGGCCCGGAGAATAATTATAGTTCATTGGTAACAGAAGGTGAACCTGAACATTAGGAATGACTCCGTAATTTAATTCAAAGTGAGGACTTGTTCCGGACCATACTCCGGACTGATGAGTGTTTATTGAAGAAATGTAATACTCCCAATGTTTATAGCTGACAGGTTCCGGGTCATCAGAGAGATGAAAGTAAAAACCATGGATGGAAGCGAAGATCGACCTGAAGCAGGAGATCCTCGACAGTTTGAAGTTGCGTCTGAAGGGACCGGTATTAACATCAGGCGATTCGGTTTTGAAGAGAGCCGTACAGTATGGAACGGTATGATTGACAGGAAACCCGCTATTGTTGTACGCTGCCTTGGTACTGCAGATGTTATTGCATGTATACAGTTCGTACGCGAACACAATCTTCTGCTTTGCATTAAAGGTGGCGGGCATAATATTGCTGGTTTTGCAACAGCTGATGGTGCAGTGATGCTTGATATGTCGCTTATGCGTGGTGTGATTGTAGATCCAAAGAGAAAGGTTGCTCACGCACAGGTTGGCAGTCTGTTATATGATGTAGATCGCGAAACACAGATATATGGTCTTGCTGCTGTTCTCGGTTTCGTTTCGACAACAGGTATTGCCGGACTCACCTTGGGTGGTGGATTTGGTTATTTGACAAGGCGTTGGGGCTGGACATCTGATACCGTAACCGGAATGAATGTAGTGACCGCGGAAGGAAGGTTAGTGAGAGCGAACAGCGAGGAAAATCCAGATCTATTCTGGGGGCTGCGAGGTGGTGGTGGCAATTTCGGAATTGTAACCGGGATTGATTACACTCTCTACCCTGTCGGTCCAGAAATTGTAGGTGGTTTAGTAGCCTGGCATGCAAGCGAAGCACCAAAAGTACTCGATCTTTACCAGAAACTTGTCAGACAGGCTCCTCCCGAACTCACACTCATCGCCCTCATGCGCCTTGCACCACCTGCACCATGGTTGCCTAAGGAAATACATGGTAAGCCTATCGTTGCATTGCTTGCCTGCTATAGTGGCAATCTCGCCGATGGCGATAAAGCAGTTGCACCCATCAAGACTTTCGGTAATCCTGTTGGTGATATACTCATACATCGTCCATATATACAACTCCAGTCTCTTTTTGATTCTGGCAATCCAAAAGGTCGGCGCTACTACCAGAAAAGTGAATACCTCCCGAGCATTGAACCAGCGTTGTGCGAAAAGGTAATTGCGCACGCGGCAAAAATCCCGTCACCTCTCTCTGTAATAATGCTGTTCCAGATTGAAGGTGCTTTAAACCATTTCGGTGAGGAGCAACTCTCCGGTCGGTAACCGCAATGCACATTTTGTTCTTAACATTCCGGGTTCATGGGAGAAGGCTGATGACGACAAGCAAAATATAGAATGGGTACGAAATGCCTGGGACGATATGAAATCATTCTCAACAGGTGGTAACTATATCAACTTCCAGACTGAGGACGAGGGAAAGGACCGAATCGAACGCTGCACTCGGTAATGGACTCCAACGGCTTACCAGAGATAAAGGCGAAATGGGATCCACAGAACGTATTCCGCATGAACCGGAATATAAAACCAGCTTAAAAAGAGTGTACAAAAATTACTCCTGCTCATATTTCAGATTTCACTTTTGTGTCTATTGATTGCCGATTGAGGCCCGCCAAATACAGTTTTCAATTGCTTACTGACAGGCTTTCTTCTGAATGTTGCGCCCAATTAGTCAGGAGAACCTTTTCATTTTTGTTGAGCCTGGCATTTTTGTGTAATAACCTGTAGGACGGTAAAGGCATACCATTATTGCTGACCTCATCAGCAATCACATCAAATTTATTCAGCTGCCTCCTGGCAGGATACTCGCCAAACTCACTGAAATTCAACATCTCCTTAGCTTCACTTATGTCTTTGGCAAGGAACCACCCTACCGGCTGAATATAGGAATACCAGGGATAGGCAGTATTATTGCTGTGACAATCGTAACATGCATTTTTCAGGATTACCTGTACACTATCAGGGATGGTAACTACTTTTGAAATATCAGTTACCGATACTTGCCCGTTTTTGTTTCGCCCGGGTTGTATAAACTGTATGACCACAAAAGCAATCCCTAATACCACCAATATTATTTTTGTAAGTTTCATGGCTATTTTAATACTTCTTTAATTGTGCCACAAGTTAACATTTCTTTACCAAAATATGGATTTTGAATCTCCATTGATTCACAACTTTAACTATCACCCAAATAAGAACAACAAGAACGATTAAGCCGATAATCCAGCTATATCCCCCATTCCCCGGCCGTTATGTAATCCGTTCATCATAATATTAAGTATTTAATTTTTCACTTTTAATAAACTTGCATTGATAGCAACAACAACTGTACTTGCCGTCATTAAAACAGCACCAGCAGCAGGACTTAACAAAATACCCAGTTTATATAATACACCTGCCGCCAATGGTAATGCTATTACATTATACCCTGTTGCCCAGATAAGGTTTTGAATAATTTTGTGATAAGTAGCTTTCCCAAAGAGAATCAGACTGACAATATCTTTTGGATTGCTATTTACTAAAACAATCCCTGCTGTTTCTGCTGCAATGTCACTTCCGGAACCTACAGCTATGCCAACATCTGCCTGCGCCAGCGCTGGTGCATCATTTACCCCATCGCCAGTCATGGCAACAAATTCTCCCTTGTTTTGCAGATCTTTTATCTTTTCTAATTTCTGGTGACTTCAACACCGTTGCCAGTTATGGCATTAAAGTTCTCTGCTGATGGAACAGTAACAGATAATTCTTTTACTTTTTGAAGAATTCCTGTTGTAATAGGATGCTCCATTTTTGTTATGGGCAAGTGTATAAATTGAATAACAATAAAATATAGTACCAATTGCAAACAATATTTTTGTTGCCAGTCTAAAGTCTATTTTATCTCCTCTAAAACTGAACCGCTGGTGAGCATTGCTTTTCCCATATATGGATTTTTAATTTCCTTTGTTTCACTTATCCAAAAAGCGCCTTTCCCTTTATTAAACATTGGATCAAAATCTTTATATAAAACCTGCCCACCTCCGAATACTTTTACCAGATCGTAAATGTCTTTGCTTAATAATTCAAAATGCTCCCTTTGATGTTCAATATTCCCTCCGTTAGCTCCTATGTGCTCCGCATGTTCTCTTGCATCGGCTTCCAAATCTTCATAAGTTTTCTTTTGAGCTGGGGTCAGCGAGGATTTATCGAAATTATTAAATGCCGTTTCCAGTTTCTTCCCGGCGGCTGCAGCACCGATGGAATTGTCTTCAGTAAAGGCATTTTTCATTTGTAAATAAGCACTGATAATCTCTTTTAACGAAACAGTATTCAGTGTAACTGCCAAAGATGAGGCTGTTTCTGATGCATTGTTTGTTTGGAGTTTGGTCTGTGGATCTTTAATCCTGTTCCGGCTTTCCGTTGAATTGTTGCTATTGCAGAATGTCAGAGTTGTGGCTGTTATTGCCAAGCCTAGAATTATGTTTTTCATTTTAATATTATTTAGTTTGTAAAAATTATGTACTTAAAGCTAATTATTCAGCTATTGCTCGTTTTTCATTTTGACTTGTTACTTTTCCATTCCATATCAGGCAGAAGAATTCTTCATTTCTAATAATTCAAGGTTTCTTTAGTTTCGCCACAATCCATCATCTTCTCTCCGAAATAGGGATTCCGTACAGTTTTAGATTCGCTAAGCCAATTAGCGCCTTTATTATTGAAGGCCATCGGACAAAACTGATAGTAAGCTGTTTTCCCCATTAAGCCAAAGGTTTTTATTGCCTTGTAAAACTGGTCGCTAAAAACTGAGAATGCAATACGCTGTTCTTCAATCTTTTCAGATGCTGGAATTATTTTTATTTGTTTGTCAAGATTGTTCGATAAATCCATCCATAGCATGTGGGCATCGCCTGAAAGCAATTTCATATCGACGTTAGCAAGTGCCTGCTGAACTTTTTGAGCAGCGAGCTTTACCTTCTTCACATCACTTTGCACGAAAGCATTTTTTAATACAATGTATTGATCAAAAACAGTATTAAGCTGCATAGTAAAATCCATGCTAACATCAATTTTTACTGACATTGTTTGTGTTTTGTCTCCAGCTTGTTTGTTACTGGCTTCGGTAGCCGATTTAGCATCGCTTCCTGACGTATCCATTCCCGGCATACTCTGTTTATCATCAGATTTGGAATCGCCGGGCATAATCCATTCCTGGCATTGAAGAAGTTTTTCCTCCCTGAGGATTCATCATACTTGGTTTCCCTTCGAGTTGGGCAGCAGCATCAACACTGAATGTTCCCTGAGTGACTATTTCTTCCCCTTCATTTAAGCCGTTTACTACAACATAGCTTTCCCAAGTGAAGGTCCCAGTTCAATTTCTCTCATTTTAAAAACAGGTTCATCAGTATCCGGCTTGTTTTACATAAACAATAGAACGTGTGCCAGTCCAGAGAACAGCTGAACGTGGAATAACCAGTTTATTACGATATTGATTTAAATCAGCCTTGACAATACCTGTAGCAAACATTTCAGGTTTAAGCCTGCCTGACTCATTGTTTATTTCAACCCTTACTTTTGCTACACGGGTTACAGGATCAATTACGGGATCGATGAAAATAATGTTTCCTGTAAAATTTATGCCGGGCAGAGCCTGCACTGTAAAGGTGATTCTGTCACCAGTATTAAGGAAAGGCAGATCACTTTCATAAGCATCGAACATAACCCATACATGAGACAGGTCGGCAACATCAAAAAGCACTGTTCCCTGGTCTACATGATCCCCATTGTTCACACGGCGTGCAATAATTACACCATTAGTATTTGACACAATCTCAAAATTATCCTTCACTTTACCTGAATTTTCAATGTCTGCAATCTGATTATCCGTAAGTTTCCATTGGCGCAGCTTATCTTTGGCTGCTTCGTAAATTTCAGGTTGAGATTGCTTCATTTCGGCTGCTTCAAGTAATTCCTGCTGTGCTGTTATTAGTTCGGGTGAATAAATAATTGCAAGTGGTTGTCCTTTATGTACTCTTTCACCTGTAAAGTTCACCATAATTTTTCAATTCGTCCCGGCAAATGCGAAACCTGACTTTGAATAGACCTTTCATCTGCCTGCACCTTTCCATAAAGACGGACTTCTTTCACCGGTTTCTGGCGTGTAACAATTGATGTTTGAACATTGGCAAGTTGTGCAGCTTCTTTTGTAAGATGAATTGCATCTGGATCAATATTTGCCGTCATTTCCCTGACTAAGCGGAATTAGATCCATACCGCAAATCGGACATTTCCCGGGCTGATCCATTCGTATCTGCGGATGCATTGCACATGTCCAGATGGTGGTACTTACCATATCTGTTCCATGTTTAGCTGCTTTTCTTCAGTTTTATGAGGAGAATGAAAGAACAACCATCCCACGAATAAATCCTCCGATTGTAAAAAGTCCATAACGGACATATTTATTTGAAAATATTTTTTTCATATTCTTGTTTTTCATATTTATTAAAATTTAGAAATTGCCATAAGTCGTTTTAACCATGCAATTGATGTATTATAATCTGCAACAGCTTCCACCTGTTTCAGTTCATAATCGAGTGTTTGTTGCTGTATTCGTAAAATATCTGTCAGACTGCTGCCTGAAGCTGAAAAGCTTTTAAGCATTATATCGAGAGATTTCTTTGCCAGTTGATATTGGTTTAAATAAAGGTTCATCCTTCGATTTGCATCCTGATATAACTGAACAGCCTGGTAATATTCTGTCTGCAGGCTGTTAGCCGTAGCAGTATAATTCTGAGCTGTGGATGTTCTGCAAAAGATCAGCTTCAGTTCGCATGGCTTTGTATTTCTTCCGGTAAATAGGTATAGTTGCCGATACCATGGGCATGATCATATCTTTACCATTCATCGGTGAGGTTGACATTTCGCTTTTATTTATCAATGAATAATCAACACCAACTCCCACCATCGGATAACCCATCCGGGTAACCATCTTTTTTCTTGCGTCAAGAGACTGTTGTTCATATTGAAGCATACCAAGCATAGGATTATTTCTCAGTATGCTGTCTGAAACGGCAGTTAATGAAATAATCAGAGTATCGGCTCTCAATGTATCAGTAACAGTGACGGTTGATTGTACAGGTCTGTTAAGATAACTGTTGAATTTTGCAGCAATTGTACTTTGCTGGTTCTTAAGCAGCGCAATATTATTTTCAAGATCTCCGATTTCTATTTGTATGCGGTATAGATCTGCCAATCCTGAACCACCTGAAGAGGTTCCCATGGCATTCCCCTGGACAGAAGAAGAGGATCCCATTCCTGAAGAAGACGCAGTAACCTGATCTCCTGACATACTCTGCATTCCTGAAGAACCGACGGGAGCCCTGTGGTTGCAGAGAATTGCCTGTACCCATAGATGAGGATGATGTTCCACCTCCACTGGTAGCTGAAGTTCGAAAACGTACCAATGCCAATCGTTCAATTGTCTTCAGGATCTGAAGATTTTTATCAGAAATACGAATTTCCTGATTTATTTTATAGAGTTCATACCATGTGCTCTGGACATCGTAAAAGACCTGCAATTTTGCTTCCCGGAATGATTCATATTTAGCATTTTGCCATAAGGCTCATTTCATCTTTGCAGCTTTTAATGTACCGAACCAGGGAAACATCTGCATCAAGCTTAATGTCAGCAAGTCTGATTTCCCGTAATGAGTTCCATTGGTTTAAGGAACACTCCTATGGTTAGTTCTGGATCAGGCAGACTACCAACCTGTGGTATCTTTTGAAGTGCTGCCTGATATTCGTAGAATTTTTGAAGTACAGTAGGATTGTTTTTTGCAGCCAGCTCAAGATAATAATACAAGGAATCATTCTGGATCATTTTGACTCTGGCCATTACCATTGCGCTGAATTCCTGTCAAGAATGGCAAATATCAATATATATTTAACTGACTTTATCATATTTCAAGTCATTTTATGATTCAACATTATGTTCCTTGTACGGCGTTTAACATCTCCTTCCCTCCATATAGCCTGGAAAAGAGGAACAACAAAGACGGTCATTACCTGGATGATCATTCCCCCGAAGGTGGGTATAGCCATCGGGACCATAATATCTGCTCCTTTACCTGTTGAAGTCAGCACCGGTAAAAGTGCAATGACTGCAACAGCAGTAGTCATCATGGCAGGACGCACACGTTTCATTCCTGCTGTTACTACTGCCTCCCTTACATCGTGGACAGTAGCAGGATGTTTTTCCTCAAAAACCTGATGGATATATGTTCCCATAATAACACCGTCATTGGTAGCAATACCAAAGAGAGCAATAAATCCGACCCACACTGCAACACTCAGGTTTATGGTATGCATCTGAAACAGATCACGCAGGTTGATCCCTGCTACTGAGAAATTCAGGAACCATCCCTGTCCGTAAAGCCAGAGCATGATAAATCCCCCCGCAAATGCCACGAATACACCTGAAAAGTGAATAAATGAGGCTGTTACAGTACGGAACTGGAAGTAAAGCAACAGAAAGATCATAATCAGACTAATAGGAATCACTACTGCCAAGTCGTTTTGTAGCCCTTACCTGTTGTTCATAATTACCTGCAAACTTATAGGATACTCCTGCAGGAAGCATTAATTTGCCGGATTCAATTTCCTGTTTTAATATTTTATCAGCGTCCTCAACCACATCCACTTCAGCTTTGTTTTCAACTGTTTGTCAAAAATCACATAACCGACAAGAAATGTATTTTCACTGCGGATCATCTGTGCACCACGGGTATAGTTTATATCAGCAATTTCACCAAGGGGAATCTGTACACCATTCATTGATGGGACAAGGATACGTTTTAAATCTTCAGGATTATCCCGAAGTTCACGTGCATAACGAACTCTTATCGGAAAACGTTCACGTCCCTCAACTGAAGTGCTTAAGTGACATTCCTCCGACAGCAACCTGTAAAATCTCCTGGACATCGCTAATTGTCATTCCGTACGTGGCCATTGCTTCACGATTGAGTTTTATTTCGACATAAGGTGCTCCCACTGCACGGTCGTAAAATACCGATGAAGCCTTAACCGAAGGAACATCTTTCAGGGCTTGTTCGAATTGCATACCTGCCTGCTCTATTGTCTGCCAGATCAGGTCCATATACTTTCAGTCCCATAGGTGCACGCATCCCTGTAGAGAGCATTACAAGACGTGTTTCAATAGGTTGTAATTTAGGCGCAGAAGTCAATCCTGGAATATTGGTAACTTTTACAATTTCGTTCCAGATATCCAGCGGCTTTTTGATCTGAGGTCGCCACTGACGGAAAGTATTCTCCTCTTTATCCTGGAATAAGACTGTCAGCAGGAATAATCCGGAAAGCCTGAATTTGTGGATTATATTTTGAGTTGTCCTTCAGGATATAATAACCTTTTTTATCCACTTTAAATTGCATCCGATGGCCATTTTCATCAAGAATGTACTCTGACCGATAGTTTATCGTATTTTCAAACATCTGGATCGGGGCAGGATCAAGAGCCGAGTTAACACGTCCCCATTTTCCTGCTGCCACTTCCACTTCGGGAATATGTAGAAAGGCGTTTATCAAGTATTTCAATGTATTCAAGATTCTTTTCAATACTGGAGTGCGGCATACTGGTTGGCATAAGCAAAAATGAACCTTCATTAAGTGATGGCATAAACTCTTTTCCTGTACCCGGAAATGCTTTTAAAGTACCCTGCCAGAAAGATGTCTTGCTGAAACTTTTCCATCCGATTTTTTCCATTCCTGATGCTACAAACCCGAATATTTTATCGGAACCCTGCCAGGCCAGCATCCCTAAGAATAATGTAAATGCAGGGATCAGCAGAAATTTCCATTTGTTGTGCAAGACACCAGCGGATAATACGTTCGTAGTTATGAACCATAAGCAAGAGAACACTCAGGATAACAGCAACAATTCCCGCTACAAACAGGAAGTTTACAAACGTGCTGTTATGAGCTCCCAGGGGAAGCCATTTATCAGCCAGCCAATACAATGCAACAAGCAGAGTAATGCCTATATTAATGTAATTGGGATACTCACTGCGCTTTTCAGACCAGCGATAATCGAGCAGATTATTGATACCTATAGCTGTCAGCGCCAGTGCTGGCCATATTCCCCATATGATTGTGAATAATAGTCCTGCCGCTATTAAGCTGCCATTCCATATTCTCTTTATTTTTTTGGTATCAAAACGAATGGAAAAAATAATATGAGCAAGTGTAGGCAGTACAATGATTCCTAATAATAATGAAGATAACAAGGCAAATGTCTTGGTAAATGCCAAAGGACGGAACAGTTTTCCTTCAGCAGCCTGCATTGCAAAAACCGGAAGGAAACTGACAATGGTAGTGGCCAGTGCTGTTGTTACAGCAGGGGAAACTTCAAATGTGGCTTTTTGGATCAGCAAAAGCAAAGGCTTACCATGAAGATTGTGATTTTGAGGCATCTCAAGATGCCTGGTAATGTTCTCAACATAGATAATCCCGATATCCACCATAACACCAATAGCGATAGCAATCCCTGACAGAGCCACTATATTTGCATCCACTCTGAAAAAATGCATTAAAATGAATGCCATCAGCACTGCAATAGGAAGCAGTCCCGAAATAATTATCGAAGCTCTCAGGTTTATTAACAGTACAATGATGACGATAATACTGATAAGGATTTCATGCGAAAGTGCAGATTCAAGGGTTCCTATAGTTTCCTTGATCAGACCTGTACGGTCGTAGAATGGAACAACAGTAACTTTTGAAATGCTGCCATCAGGCAGTGTCTTTTGAGGCAGGCCGGCATCAATTTCTTTTATTTTTTCTTTAACGTTGTTAATAACCTCCATTGGATTTGAACCATACCGGGCAACCACCACAGCACCAACAGCTTCTGAACCAGATTTATCAAGTCCACCGCGTCTTGTTGCCGGGCCATAGGCAACATGGGCTACATCCTTTATCCGGACAGGGATATTATTTCTGACAGCCACAACCGAACTTTCAATGTCATCCAGATTTTTTACATATCCCAAACCACGAATAATATATTCCACATTGTTCAATTCCATAGTTTCTGCGCCAATATCGAGATTGCTCTTGCGAACCGCATTCATTACATCCATTACAGATACACTGTATGCCTTCAGCGCTTCAGGATTCAGGTCAACCTGGTATTCTTTAATAAATCCTCCGACCGAAGCTACCTCAGACACACCTTCGGCAGTAGATAATCCATATTTAACATAGAAATCCTGTATTGTCCTTAACTCCTGCGGATCCCATCCTCCATTCGGTTCTCCTGTTTTGGGATCCCGCCCTTCAAGGGTATACCAGAATATCTGTCCCAGTGCAGTTGCATCAGGTCCCAGAGCAGGCTGGACCCCTGCCGGTAAAGTACCGGAAGGAAGTGAATTTAACTTTTCGAGAATTCGCGACCGGCTCCAGTAAAAATCAATGCCGTCTTTAAAAATGATGTAAACGAATGACATCCCGAACATTGATGTGCTTCGTAATGGTTTTTACACCCGGAATACCCAATAAGGCTGTTGTCAATGGATAAGTAACCTGATCCTGAATGTCCCTGGGCGAACGTCCCATCCATTCCGATAGCTACAATCTGCTGGTTATCCCCGATGTCAGGTATTGCATCAACGGGTACCGGATTGCGTGGGAGGAAACCTGTATTCCAGTTAAATGGTGCAGTAACTAATACCTCCGACTATGAATACAGTGAGCAAAATAAATGTTACCAGACGGTTTTCGAGAAAATATTTTACTAATCTGTTTAACATTACTTTATCATTGAATTATAAAATCAACTTTGATTTCATCAAGTTGAGGAATCTGTTCATTGAAGCTGCCAGTTCTGTAGCCCAGAAGATCCACTGTAATAAATTCAAAACCAAATGATTTCAGGTTTAACGCTATCTCTGATCTTAGAGGTTCGTTGAAGAGCTTATAGACAATCTGAGGGAGTAACCTCAATCCTTGCAAGATTTCCATGGCATCGGACACGTACATTTTTAAATCCATTATCGATTAAAAACTTTTCAGATTTTTCGATTTTCTCCAGATCCTCTTTTTTGATTTCCTGTCCGTAAGGAATGCGGGAGTACAAACATGCATAGGCAGGCTTATCCCAGGTAGGTAATCCAAGTGATTTTGAAAAGGATCTGATTTCATCCTTGGTAATTCCAAATTTGAGCAAGGGGCTTAAGACTCCAACATCCCGTGTAGCCTTCATCCCTGGTCGATAATCATGGAGATCATCTGCATTACTACCATCCAGTACATGTTCTATACCAAGTTCTGCGGCCTTAATTTTTACCGATCCGAATTCTGTCTTTTTACATAAATAACAGCGGTTTACTGGATTTTGTTTTAGGGCAACTTCAACAACATCCTGCTTTATTATCAGATGCTTTACCTTCAGCATGTCAGCGATTTTTATTGCATCTTCTAATTCATACCTGGGTAAAGCAGGAGAGTCTACTGTAATTGCGACAACGTTTTTATGTATGGCATTCTTAGCTGCTGCGAGTAAAAATGTACTATCGACACCTCCTGAAAATGCTATTGCGACTTTATGTAGCTTTTTCAGAAAGCCGAACAGCTCCGCATATTTTTTATTTTCGATTCTGTTGTTCATATAATTCTATTAATCTTAGGACTTTTAAATTCGTTGAGTGAATGCAATAGAAAAAGTAAAACCAGGAAAAGAGTTGCTTAACCTGATACTTATAGATTTTAAATTCTGTCAGATGCGGAAAACGCAGAGAATTGGGCTGGATAGACATTCGGGATAATAGAATCCCGGTGGGCTTGTATTTGAACCAGACACTTTAAATAAGTATTCCTGGCTCATTAATAAAGAAACCGGAGTCTTGAAAATATGGATTATTTTCTGTCCGGGTGTGGTTAGATTGAGTGAAGAGGTACTTTCAAAGTAGTTCAGTGAAAATGCTGAAATATGATTTTCACAACAGTTATCAGAAAGACTTTTTTGTGTGGAGTTGATTACAGGCAAACAACTTTCCATCCCGCATGTGGCTTTTTCACCTGTAACAGATAATCTGACAGACGCAAGCTTTCCTTCACAGTAATGGCTTGCCAGGCTTACATGCATTCCGGATGCAATAAGAAATATTGCTGACAATATGGTTAATGCCTTTTTCACCTTAATAAAAACATCAAAAGGACAAAAAAGTTGCAAATTACCGGTCAATTAAATCATTAAAGTCAAAAATATTCAGTAGGCCCCCTGGAATCAGTCCGGACCATGTCCGGGTTTTCTGAACTTCATTTACCTCTTTCATAATGGCAGCATCCCGGAAGTTTTGCATATACATCGTCGGGAGCTCTGTATTTTTCGGTATCATGTCCCACTGAAGCAAGTTTCTTCGACATAGCGTCTACACTTGTCTTTTTTGAATCGAAAGTTACTGCCAGCATATTCGTTTTTAAATCCCATGATGCTTCTGAAGCACCTTCAGACTTAACAGTTTTTTCAATTCTGTCCTTGCACATGCTGCACTTACCCCATACTTTGAATGATTCCGTCTTTGTTGATGCTGAGGGTGAGTTTTTCTGATCCTGCGCTGACAGGTTAAGCCCAAATGATGCCATTATCAAAACAGCAAGAAATACCTTTAATGATTTCATAAATAAAAGATTAAATTGTTTGGTAAAGGTAATTATAATATTGAAAATTATAACCATACATTGTTTGATGGACGATAACTTATAAATCAGAACAAACCCTCTGTTGAAAGGTATCTTTCACCGGTGTCATAATTAAATGTCAAAATCCTTGCGCCGGTATTAATCTCATTAATTTTCTGATTCACAGCTGCCAGGACAGCGCCCGATGAGATACCTATGAACAAGCCCTCTTCCTTTGCAGCTCTTTTGGTAAAGGTGTATGCATCTTCCTTGGAGACTTTTATTATACCATCGAGCAGGCTTGTATTCAGGATTGAAGGTATAAATCCTGCCCCGATCCCCTGGATCGGATGAGGTCCGGGAGCTCCACCACTGAGAACCGGCGATAATTCAGGCTCAACAGCCAGCACTTTCAGGTTTGGAAATCTCTTTTTAAGGACTTCAGCACAGCCGGTAATATGGCCTCCCGTACCAACACCTGCAAAAAGATAATCGAGACCTTCGGGAAAATCACGGAGGATCTCCTGTGCAGTCGTGTTCCTGTGAGCCTCAGTATTAGCCGGATTATCAAATTGTGATGGGATCCATGAACCCGGAGTTTCGGATTTCAGAATCAGAGCACGTTCAATAGCACCTTTCATTCCATTTTCCCTTGGTGTAAGAACTACTTCGGCACCATAAGCACTCATTATCTTTCTTCTTTCGAGCGACATTGATTCGGGCATCACCAGTATAAGCCTGTATCCTCTAACGGCTGCAACCATTGCCAGCCCGATCCCTGTATTGCCCGATGTAGGTTCAATTATGACTCCGCCTGATTTTAATATTCCTTTTTGTTCAGCATCATCAATCATCGAAAGGGCAATCCGGTCCTTGATGCTTGCACCCGGGTTGAATTTTTCGAGCTTGATCCAGACTGAAATATCCTTTCTGAAAAGGTTATTGATCTTTACATGGGGAGTATTCCCGATAAGATCAAGAATTGAGTTTGCCTTCATAATGCTTTATTAATCAACACTAAATAATAAAATTGATAGGCTCCTGAAACTTATTCTGATCCCTTACTATAATCTCACTTTTATGATAAACCACGGAGAAGGGGGCAACACTTTCAGTCAGCCAGACATTCCCGCCGATTATACTGTTCCTCCCGACAACCGTCTCACCACCAAGGATCGTGCTTCCCGCATACAGTATGACATTGTCCTCAATGGTCGGATGTCTTTTTTTGGATGCTTTACTTTTATCCACGCTCAATGCGCCAAGTGTAACACCCTGGTAAAGCTTAACATAATTTCCGATCAGGGCTGTTTCGCCGATGACAATTCCTGTACCGTGATCGATTGAAAAAGGACTGCCGATAACTGCTCCAGGATGTATATCAATACCTGTTATCTTATGGGCATATTCAGTGATCATTCTTGGAAGCAGTGGAACAGAAAGCTGGTCAATCAAATGGGCAATGCGATAGCAATAAATGGCAAAGAATCCCGGATAAACTGCTATCACTTCAACAAGCTCTTTGGCGGCCGGATCCGATTCCAGGATGAATTCAGCGTCTCTCAGGAGAGTGATCTTAATTGCCTGGAAGTCCATCGAAAAACTCCCGGGTAATTTCCTTGTCATCGTGGGTCAAACCTTTAAAAATTAATTCCACCAGTTCCCTGCTTGCATTTCCGGTAAATTCAATTTCCTGACTTGTTAATTTCTCATTGTAGGGGAACAGCGTTTTAAAAACCTTCTTAACAGCGATCTCGACACCTTTCTTATTTGGAATATTTAATTGCATACCAATTTAATATATTATAAAATAATCGGGCAGGAGGGGATAATTGCTTCCTGCTCTGATCATCTAGGGAACAATTAATCATTGAAAGAAGTCCAAAGATATAAGTTTCAGCCGGATTGATTGCCATGCTATTCAATCATTCCCACGCCGACGGTCTCATTAGTCCCTTCATCAATTAATATCAGACTCCCTGTAATATTGTTTTTACGGTACGGATCATAAAAAACAGGTTTTACAGTTCTGATACTGATATTTGCAATATCATTCATGGTAACTGAAAGGTCTTCTGTCCGTTTTTCGAGTGAGTTTATATTCATTTTGTAGTTGACAGATTTTATTAAGCACTTTGTCTCATTTGTGTTATTTCTGATAATATACCTTCCTCCCTGTTTCAGGGATCTCTCATTAAACCAGCAGATCATAAGTGTCATATCCTGGTTAACCTCCGGTAGTTCATTGCTTTTTACAATCATATCACCACGACCGATATCTATTTGATCTTCAAGGGTTAATGATATTGAGTCACCGGAAGATGCAGAAATAAGATGTTTTTCAGGTGAATCAATGCTTTTAATTTTTGATTTAATACGGAAGGGAGAATAACAACCTCATCGCCGGTGTGGAATATTCCACCGGCGACTCTTCCTGCGTAACCTCTGTAATCGTGATATTCTGCAGAATTCGGCCTTATAATAGTTTGCACAGGCAGCCGGGCACCGGATGAGTTCTTTATTTTTTTTACTTCGATAGTTTCAAGGAGTGTGAGAAAAGTACTTCCATTATACCATTTCATATTTACTGAAGGGTCAACCACATTATCCCCGAATTTTGCGCTAATAGGTATATAGTGTGCATCGCCAATGTTCAGCTTTTCTTCAAGCGAGCCAAGTTCAGCTTTTATTTTGCAAAAAACGTCTTTGGAATAACCTGCCATATCCATTTTGTTTATGCAGAATATAATATGCCTGATGTCGAGTAAAGTGGCAATATATGAATGCCTTAGAGTCTGCTCAAGAACACCCTTCCTGGCGTCGATAAGGATCACGGCCAGATCTGCCGTACTGGCTCCTGTAACCATGTTCCTTGTATACTGAATATGGCCCGGAGTATCTGCAATGATGAATTTTCGGGCTGGTGTGGCGAAATACCTGTAAGCAACATCAATGGTGATCCCCTGTTCCCTTTCTGCCCTCAGTCCATCTGTCAGAAGAGAAAGATCTACCTCTTCCTTTCCGAGCCGTCTGCTCGATTCAACAATATGATCCATCTGATCTTCAAAAATTGATTTGCTGTCGTATAAAAGCCTTCCTATAAGAGTGCTCTTACCATCATCAACGCTTCCAGCAGTCGTGAACCTCAGCAGACTTTTGTACTTGTCATTGCCATTAATACCAGTCATCTGTTTTGTCTTTTCAAATTTAAATTGATTGGAATCGGGTTCGGGGCAGGTGGTTTGGGGAA
Organism: uncultured Bacteroidales bacterium; assembly: GCA_963732115.1. Lineage (GTDB taxonomy): Bacteria > Bacteroidota > Bacteroidia > Bacteroidales > VadinHA17 > LD21. The sequence goes on along the minus strand of CAVSYN010000008.1, from coordinate 30,415 downwards.
GAATATTTATGCCCCGCACCCCCCTAGAAATATCCTTCCTTCTTCCGGTCCTCCATAGCTGCTTCCGACCTCTTATCATCATATCTGCCACCCCGTTCCGTTACCCTTGTAGCTGCAATTTCAGTTACGATCTCCTCAAGAGTCTCGGCACTGGAGAGCGTAACTCCGGTACAGGTAATGTCGCCAATGGTACGGCATCTGACAGATTCCTCTATGATTTTTTCAGAAGGCTTAAGCTGCATGAATGGTGCCCATGCAAGATAGACTCCATTCCTGTAAAAGATCTTGCGGCGATGAGTATAATAAAGGTCAGGCAGCTTGATTTTTTCATTGAGAATATATTGCCAAACATCAAGTTCTGTCCAATTGCTAATTGGAAATACCCTGAAGTGTTCACCAAAGTTCTTATGGCTGTTAAAAATGTTCCAAAGTTCCGGTCTTTGATTTTTAGGGTCCCATTGACCAAATTCGTTCCTGTGTGAGAAAAACCTTTCCTTTGCCCTTGCTTTTTCTTCATCACGGCGTCCACCACCAACTGCTGCATCGATCTTTAGTTCGTCGATCGCATCAAGAAGCGTAACCGACTGAGCCTTGTTACGACTGGCGTTGATCCCTGTTTCTTCAACCACTTTGCCCTTATCTATTGAATCCTGCACCTTTCTTACAATAAGCTCAACACCAAGCTCCCACGCAAGATCATCCCTGAATTTCAGAGTCTCTTCAAAATTATGGCCTGTATCGATATGCATCAGGCTGAAAGGCATTTTTGCCGGCCAGAATGCTTTATGGGCAAGATGTACAAGGACAATAGAGTCTTTACCCCCTGAAAAGAGTATCACTTTCTTCTCAAACTGTGCGGCAACCTCCCTCATTACAAATATTGCCTCATCTTCAAGTTCCTTAAGGTGTTCGTTGTTTATTTTCATGGAACTAATAAATTAATTTAATACTCATTTTTACATCGCCTATCGCCTATCGCCTATAATACATAATACATAATACATTACTGGCCTTTGTGCCTTTACACCTTTACGCCTTAGTGCCATTATTTCACATGCAAACCACACTCCTTTTCATTGCTGTTTTCCCACCACCATCTTCCTGCACGAAAATCTTCACCTTCCTTAACAGCTCTTGTGCAGGGTTCACATCCGATACTGACAAAGCCTTTGTCATGTAAAATATTATAGGGTATTTCATTTTCCTTTATAAAGCTTTTAACCTGTTCAAATGTCCACCCGAAAAGGGGATAGAATTTAAAAAGCTTTTTGGATTCATCATATTCAAGTTGTTCCATCCGGCTGCGGTTATCCGACTGGTCAGCCCTTATGCCTGAAATCCAGCATTCCATGCTTTCAAGAGCCCGGCTAAGCGGAATTACTTTTCTATACCGGCAGCATTCTAATCTGTTTTCTTTGGAATAGTAAAAACTGTAAGGACCTTTTTCTGTTACCATCGTTTCAACAGAATCGCGATCGGGGAAAAAAACATCAATTTTTTTCTGGTATTTTTTTATTGTCTCATTAAAGGTCTTGTAGGTCTCAGGGAATAATCTTCCGGTATCAAGTGTTACAACCTTTACAGGAATGTCGTTCTCAAAAACAAAGTGAGTAATTACCTGATCTTCAATTCCAAAGCTGGTAGTAAACAAAATTCTGCCATTGAAAGCTGAAGCCAGATGACTTAGCTGATCCCTGAGCGGCTTCCCTAAAATCTGTTTTTTTAACTGACTGATATTCACCATCTGATTCATGTCATTATATTCAATTAAAGAGTCTCCATACTTTCAGGCTAGCTGAAAGCTCCTGACAAATATTCCCTGGTTATCTTCTTTTTGGGATTATTAAAGAATTCAGCCGTAGGTCCGTATTCTATAACCTTTCCGAGGTACATAAACACTACATAGTCTGCTATACGCCTGGCCTGTCTTAGAGTATGTGTTACAAGGATTACAGTATATTTTTCCTTCAGCTTAATAAAAAGCTCCTCAATGATTTTTGTAGAAAGTGGATCCAGGGCAGACGTAGCCTCATCTCCAAGAATATATTCAGGCTCAATTGCAAGCCCGCGTGCCAGGCATAGCCTTTGCTGCTGACCGATTGAGAGTTTTGAAGCCGAAGAACGCACTCTTCCGCGAACTTCATCCCATAATCCTACATATTGAAGGTATTGAATTACTCTCTGGTTGATAGTTTTCCTTCTTTTAATTCCATGTATCCGCGGACCATAAGCAACATTATCAAAAATTGACATTGGCAAAGGACAGGGTCGTTGCGCCAGCAAACCCATCTTCTTTCGAATATCAATCACGTTGACGCCGGGATCAAAAATATTAATCCCGTCAACAAAGATCTTCCCTTTTATCTTAACTTCAGGTGTTTCATCGTGCATCCTGTTCAGGGATTTCAAGAAGGTTGTTTTTCCGCATCCTGACGGACCTATAATACATGTAATGCTTTTTTCAGGGATTGTCAGGTTGATATCCTGAAGAATATGCTGATTATCAATAAATACATTAAGGTCCTCGGTCCTTATGGCAAGATCGGGAATAACTTTTAGCACAGGAGCAATTTTTTCTTCCGCTGGTAAATGATCACCTGTAAGGACCCTGATCCGTTCCGCAGTTAGATTCATATTTTATTTTTTGAAAATTTTGAACTGAAATAGCGTGCTGAAAAACTAAGTATCAATATAATGACTGTTAAAATTATTGCAGATGCATAGGCGCGGTTCTGGACTTCTTCAACCGGGCTTCCAAGCTGGAAGAATATTGACAGGGGTAATGTGGCTGCAGGCTGACCTAAGGAAGTTGGAATATTATCAGTATATCCGGCTGTGAATAAGACTGTCGCAGCATCTCCTATTCCCCGGCCCACAGCCAGGAGAATTGCGGTCATTAATCCGGGCATCAGTTGGCGCAATAAAACTTTGGTCATTTCATATTTGGTTGAACCGAGAGACAATAATGCGTCCGGGAGATCCCGTGGCAGAAGCCGTGTAACTTCATCAAGTGATCGCATCATTATTGGCATTATTAACATTGCCACAGTAATAATGCCACCCATTAAGGATGCTTTGATACCCAGATATACCATAAGGGCAAAACCAAAAGCTCCGTATACAATTGAAGGTACTCCGAACAGTATATCGAGTGAAAAACGGATTGAAGTGGCAAAAGCTGATTTGGCCGGAAGGTAGAAATTAATATACATTACAAGGGGAACGCTGATCAGCATGCTGATTACAAGTGCCCCTGCAATGATAAAAACTGACCCGGCAATAGCATTTAAAACACCTCCCTCTTTCCCAAGATAAAATCCCCCGCCCGGGATCCTGGTTATCATTTCCAATGAAAGGGAAGGCAATCCCTTATAAAATACCGTACCGATAATATATATCAAAACTCCCATTATGATCACTGCTGCCCCGATCATAATGACTTTAAATATCTTTTCTTCCAGGTGTTTCATAAAAATCCTATAATCATATTACAGTTCACGAAAACTGATATTTCTTTTCAATCTGGTTAAGTGTAAATCTTGAAAGCCCGTTGAACAGGACTACTATAATGAACAAAAGAAATGCAGCAAGCATCAGGGCTGACGCATAGCTTGGCATTGAGAGCATTTCACCATAGTTATTGGCAATTAAGGCAGGAAGAGGATAACAGGCATCAAAAAATGAATGAGGGATCTGTGCAATATTTCCACAAACCATTAGTACTGCCATTGTTTCACCAAATGCCCTCGATAAGGCAAGAACTGTAGCTGCTATTATTCCGGGAAATGATTTCCTGAGTATGACTTTTTTCACTGTTTGCCATTTTGTTGCCCCCATGCTTAAAGAAGCATCAGTCATTTCTCTGGGAATAGAGCGGAATACTTCTGTCATAATGCTGATTAAAAGTGGTATTATCATTATGGCAAGGACTATTCCTCCGGCGAGAACAGTATAACCGGTAGAAAAATCAACAAAGTTTGGAGCAATCTTATTTGAAATAAGAGGTACAATTGTTAAAATACCCCATACTCCATATATTACGGGCGGTATACCTGAGAGAAGATCTATTACCGGCTCAAAGAAGCGTCGTATACTTCTTGAAGCATAAGAATTTAGAAAAATACTTGTAAGAATAGAGAATGGGAGTGCAATAATGAGAGCAATGAGTGACACATAAACTGTGCTTATAATATATGGGAAAAAACCAAAATCACCTTTAAAAGGTTTCCAACTAGTGGAGGTTAGTAACAGCCACAGGTTTTTCTCTTTCATTATCGGCAAAGCCTTTAGGAAAAGGCTAAAACCTATAACCAATAGGAAAAGGATGGTGAAAATGGCAATACCCAGCATAAAATGGCGGGCAGCTTTGTCTTTGGCAAACCTGATCCTCTGCATGCGCTTTTATTGTACTTTTTTCTTTTCTTCCGCGATTCTTTCTTTGGATAATGCAATATATCCGGCCTCATTTACAAAATTCTGACCCTCATTCAGAATCCACTGAAGGAATTTACGCACTATCTCCTTCTGAGGTTTTCCATTTGAAACAAGGTAAAGTTCCCGTGCAGGAGGCGAAGGGTATTTACCAGAAGCAATCGCTTCAATTAGGGCATCCATGGAATTGTAGAAATCTTCATCAGGTGATATCTTCCCATCCCCATTAATATCAAGGGGAAGTACCCGGATTCCTGACAATTGTTTTTTTGTTTTACTGTCGTAAGCATAACCTATATTATTAAATCCAATTCCCAACTGGTCCTTTTTTACTGCTAAAGCAAGCCCTGGATCGCCATAAACACCACTTCCAAGCAGATCCTCCTGTTTCTTATTGAAGTATTTTGCCCATACTTCTGCGGCACCACATGCATCTGCTCGTGTATAAACATGAATCGGAGTTGTGCCTTTTATCCCAAACGCCTGCGACCATGTTTTATAGATTCCTGTGATCCAGATATTATTTCCAGCTTCTTTCTTCAGACCCCTGGCAAGTATTGCGTCTATTGAAGGATTCATTGAGTTTATAACCGGAACCACGGCATCTTTCGTCACTGCTACTGCATATGCTCCATTCTTTGTTTCTTCCGGGTAGATCTCGCGCGAAACCATACCTAAATCAACCATATTACTTAGAGCGTCGGTTATTCCTTTGCCCGCACCGCCAGCAGAAATATCGATCCTGGCTTCAGGATATACTTTTTTGAATTCCTCTGCCCACCGGACAACCATTGGGTAAAGAGCCCATGCACCTGAAAGTGAGATCGTCCCCTTTACTTTATCCTGTGCCATTACCGGCTTTTGAACAATCCCCGGGCTCAGGAAAAAACACACTGAATAGATTAATAAAGCTTTCTTTTGCATAATCAGGATTATTTAAAATTAAGACCCAGTAATTGCGGTTTAAAAGTAAGGCTGAGATAGATCCAGGTAAGGTTGTATTTACTGTCGCCACTTTTCCTGACTGCCTCCAGGCTTTCGGTTGGCAACATATACGAAAGACCAAGATCAACCTTTGTTATATTGTTGGGTTTAAAAGTAAAAAGGAAGTCATTTTCAAATCCAAGGTACTTATCAAATTTATAATCGTTGAGGTAATAATTTTGTTGGAGATAGAAAGTATGAAAATCAGCTCTCAGTTCGAATTTCCCTGCTACTGGCTGAATAAGAAAAAGGTAGGGATTTACAAGGCCGGCACCGCTGACATCGTTCGGGAATTTTGTTATCAGATCCATCGAACCGTTAAATCTGTGAGCCACTCCATAGAGAGGTACAAAAGAATGATCCGTATTTGAAGTCAGACTATTATCATTTCCGCTGAAGAACTCCGCTCCAAGACGGGCAACCAGTTTTTTTGAGGTGGTGATACGGATTTCCGGCTGAAAGTACCAGGCGGAGAGCTGTCTTCCCGAACTATTTTTCCCTCCCTGATAATAACCTGCAATTGTAGCATAAATGATATTATTCTCCGTTTCGATCCTTCCACCAAGAGTGTACCTGAAGTTCATTTTTTCAGGATTTGTACTTTTTTGAAAAGCGTCTGTACTGTTAAGGGCTGTAATTGTCAGATAACTTAGAGGTTTATAACGTATATAATTGACTGCAAGGAATTTATAGTTTGTGAATCCTGATGGGCTGTAATCGGTTCCAAAATACCTGTCTGAGGACTGGTTAAATGCAATAGCCAGTTCTGAACTGACTTTCGGAGTATTAAAACGGAAATTGACTGCATCGTGAACTGCACCGCTTAGTCTCCAGTCATTTTCCGCAAACAGCCTCTGGTTATCATAAACCAGACGCTGCCTGCCTATCCGTACTGAGAATTTATTGGTAATAACGGGTTCAACCCAGGCTTCAAAAACCTGTAAAGTCGCTGAAGTGGATCTTGGATCCTGTTGTCCCCAGACTCTGAGGTCCTGCACTGAAAACTGAACGATGAACCTGTTGTCAAATACATAACTGGCACTTATCCTGAATCGCTGATTTGTAAAGAATGCTGCAGTTGTTGTGTCATTCCTCAGCTGTTGATAACCATTCCTGTATTCAGTTCTCGGTCGGAATTCTGCATCAATACGAAGTCTTTTATCCGGCAGGGTTGTCTGCTGCTTAATTGAAAACTCAGCTCTTAATGAATCCGCTTTTTCCTGGGAGAGAGTTTTTTGATCCACCAGTACATTGAGAATATCGTTAGCTGATTGCGCAGATGAGAGGGAAGAAAAACTCAGACAAATTATAAACGTCAAGGTTAATCTCATAATGTCGATCGATATTGTGAACAAAACTAAACAGAATTTGTTTCTCCATATATTCGTTTAAAAGCCAAAAATGATTAGGTATTAATACTTAACTTTGCAGAAAAATAATCGGAATAGCAAATGATTCTTTCAAAAAGGACCCGATATGCGATGGTTGCACTTGCCAGGTTGGCAAGTGAATACGGAAAAGGACCAATTCAAATCCGTGAAATTGCTGAAGGAGAAAAAATTCCTCAGAGCTTTCTTGAAAATATTCTGCTCGACCTGAGGAAATTTGGAATTTTGGGGAGTCAGTTAGGTAAGTCGGGCGGTTACTACCTCTTGAAAAGACCCGTTGATGTCAATCTTGCCGAGATTATAAATCATTTTGAAGGTACGATTTCCCTGCTATATTGTGTTTCTGCCAGATCCTACCGTCCTTGTGAATTTTGTAAGGATGAATCCACTTGCCAGATAAGAGGTGTCTTTAAGGAAATTAACGACACTACAGAAGCCATATTGAACAAAGCCACCCTGGCAACCCTGATAAGGCAATAACATGTTTAGCAAAGCTTATTGAAAAATCTGACCAATAGATTAAAAAAGCTCTTTACGGAGGCCGGTTAAAAAACTATTGATCACAGGATCTTTTGAAAACCTGTAAGGACCCGATAAAATTGCTTCCAGCGGGGTTTTTTTCTTCATCATTTCAGAGATAATCTGAATCACACCATAATAACCAGCAGGATCATGATTATTATTGTTATTGCGGTTTGATTCCAGATTATAGTTATCAAAGAATTGGTCCAGTATCAAGAATCTTTGTCTGTGTTTATCAGCCAGTTCTGCATTATAGCCGAAAACCGAAATAAAGTTCATATAGCGTCGTTCAGCGTTTTCCCTTATTCTGTAACCTATTAGATGGGGAGCTACCCCTCGTGTAAGGTAAATTTCGGAATATCTGTATATCCCTATAAAGCCAAAGGCATCGAGATCATCGGCTACTGAAAGTATTGTAAGAATGGCATCTTCCGGGGAGTAATTAATATATTCCTTATTATCATGATTTTCAATTGCATACAATACTTCTTTGTAATTTGACTCATCCAATCGGTTTTTGATGAGAAACTGCCTGCAAAGTTCGACTCCTTTTTTCCCGTGCCTTATTCCCCGGTCTGTTGACATCCCTATATCGTGCATATAGCAGGCGATAATTAGCTTTTCTGGCAGTTCGGGATTTATTTTTGATCCGGATCCGTTAATTTCTGCAAGCAGTTCTTTTGCATAATGCCAGACCCTGCGGTGATGGTCAATATCGTGTGAAATCAGAACTGTCCCATTCCAGATTTCGTTAAAAAACTCTTCAAGTATCTGCCCGTACTTTCTTCTCCGCAGATTCGATAGCTGCCTCAATATTCATTCTGTAAAAATAAAAAAAGCAAAAGACAAAGCCTTTTGCTTTTCATCAGACCTGACATCATGTGTCAGTCTTTAATCATTTTCTCAGCCAAATCCAGTATAGTGGTGTCGTCAATTGTCACAATTCCGCCTCCCGGCCCCTGCTCATAATGAATGCCTACACTTTGTCCAATGTCAAAATTTCTCCCTCCAAAGTAGTTTCTGACTGTTTCTTCATTCAGATCAAGCTTCTCAGCAATTTTTCTCATACTACCGGAGGGCAACTGATCTTTTATCTTCCGGAGTTCGTTAAATGTGATTGTTTTTGCCATGATACAAAGTTTTTATGTTTATATCCCCATCGAGATTTACTTATATAATACTACAAAGTTAATCATAAAATAATAAACATAAAAATTCATTTCAAAGAGCAGAAAGGTCTCTAATTATAAAGACGTTGTAATCACCCAGATACCTGAATCCGAATTTTTTATAAAGGTTTATCGCCTTATGGTTGGAAGAATGGACTTCCAGCTTGACCTGCAGTCCTTTCATTTTAACGAAACTGAGCGATTCCTTCATGAGAGAATCAGATACTCCTCTACCCTGGAATTCCGGAAGTATGCCGAAATGATGAAGAAAAAGTCTTCTTCCGTCATTGGTGATCCATGAAGTTCCCACGATAGTACCTGTGACCTTTTCCTCCGCAACAAGAAGACAACCACCCAGCTTTATTGTTCCCTCAATTGTACTCCTGTCATCGCCCCGTTCAGGATTGCCCAAACCTGTTGGTTCCCAGACTTTGGTAATCCCTTCATAGTCTGTATCGTGAAACTCTCTGATTATGAAGTTATCCCGGAGATCCGACTTCATTGCAATTTCTTTAAAAGTTCAAAAAACAGCTTCATCCCCCTCTTCTTTTCATCATTGAAATCAAAATCAATGTTTTCGGTGAGATATATCTTAAGGTCCTGGCCCCTTATTGATCCGGACTTTCCAAACTTTTCAACCACTGAGTCAATATTTTTAACTCCGGTTTCCAGAGCTTCGTTAAATTCATCAACAAAACTCTTATCAAGCTGCCTGTTTGCGGTCCAGCATGCAAAAACGAAAGGAAGACCCGAAAAAGCCTTCCATTCCTCGGCAAGATCTATCTTAAACATAAATTGGTTCTCAAATTCAAAGCACTGATCTCCGATCAGTACCACTGCCTCTCCGGGGGCGATATTTACAAAGTCAAACTCTTTTGATGTGTTTACCCAATGGAATTGCCTTTCCCATTTATTGATGGCAAGAACCTTCACAAGCTTAACGGAGGTTCTCGACCTGTAATCAAGGTAGACAGTTTCAACGTCCGCGAACCTGGTGTTGCTCATTAGTTGAACGGTCCTGACTTTGTTATTGGCACCTATACAATAGTTGCCTATAATGTGGGATTCTTTCAGAAGCGGTATCACAGCCACCGGGATCAGTCCCAGATCGGCTTTCCCGCTTATCACTTTTGAGGCACAGTCGGCAGGGTGATCTGTTTCGAGAATGACTTTTTTGTCAAAACCGCTTTCGGTCAGCCCATAGATGAATGGAAAGGTATTTGCATATCTGACAGCTGAAATTCTGATTTTCTCCATACCATTTTTTTACTGCCTCTAAAATACTACATTTGTACACATAGTATCGACAACTGAAACGACAAAAAGGTAATCGATGGAATTAAATACTCTGACAGCAATTTCTCCCCTGGACGGAAGGTACAGGCAGAAAGTTGATGAGCTTGATGTTTATTTTTCGGAGTTTGGGCTTATAAAATATCGGTTGATAGTTGAAATAGAATATTTTATTGCTCTTTGCGATATTCCTCTTCCACAGCTTGCTGATTTTAAAAAGGAAGATTATTCGACACTGCGGGCATTATATGAAGAGTTTAGTGTGAAGGAAGCGGGGAAGATCAAGGAAACGGAAAAAATAACAAATCACGATGTTAAAGCAGTAGAATACTACCTTAAAGAAAAGTTTTTTCAGTTACAATGGGGGAAATGGGCAGAGTTCATTCATTTTGGGCTTACATCTCAGGATATTAATAATACTGCAATTCCACTATCGATTAAAGATGCACTGACTGATATTTATTTCCCGCTTATTCTGGAACTCAGGGAAACACTTGCCGGTTTTGCGGAAGAGTGGAAAGAGATACCAATGCTGGCCAGGACTCACGGCCAACCAGCATCTCCAACCAGGCTGGGAAAAGAGATTTCCGTTTTCATTGCGAGGATAGACGAACAATCAAAATACTTCGGACAGATACCTTTTTCTGCCAAGTTTGGCGGCGCCACAGGCAATCTCAATGCCCACAAGGTAGCTTTCCCGGATATTGACTGGATTTCATTTGCAAACAGTTTTGTAAATGAAGTGCTTGGATTGCAGCGTTCTTTCCCGACAACACAAATTGAGCATTACGATAACCTTGCTGCCCTTTTCGATATACTTCGAAGGATCAATACCATTCTGATCGATCTGGCACGGGATATGTGGTTATATATTTCAATGGATTATTTCAGGCAAAAGATTAAAAAAGGGGAAATAGGTTCATCTGCAATGCCGCATAAGGTAAATCCTATCGATTTTGAAAATGGCGAAGGGAACCTGGGGTACGCAAATGCAGTCTTTGGTCACCTTTCGGAGAAACTGCCCATATCAAGGCTTCAGCGTGACCTCACTGATTCAACTGTACTCAGGAATGTAGGAGTTCCCATTGGACATACCATTATTGCATTTAATTCGCTTCTTAAAGGCCTTAACAAACTGATAGTAAATACGGATAAGATTAACAGTGATCTTGAGAACAACTGGGCTGTTGTCGCTGAAGCTATACAGACCGTGCTCAGGCGTGAAGGCTTCCATAAACCTTACGAATCGTTACTTGAGCTTACCCGTACCAACCAGAAAATCACCAGAGAGTCCATTACAACCTTTATTGAAAACCTTGATGTAAGCGAAAGTCTGAAATTGGAACTGAAAGGGATCACCCCTTTTAACTACACAGGTTTTTAATGCTTCGGGGACCCTATGAATAAAGCCAGACTTCTTCTGAAATATATCAGACCATACAAATGGTCGGCAGTCAGAAACATTGGATATAATCTCCTTAGCGCAGTATTTGCTCTTTTCTCATATACACTTGTAGTCCCTTTCCTTAAAATACTTTTTAACCGCGTCGGAACTGTTCCGAATCCTGGTGAATTCCATCTTACCTCCGAGTATATCAGTGCTGCAGCAACTTATTATCTTTCGGTTATCATCGACAAGTTCGGGGAACCAGGTGCCCTCATGCTTGTGTCGCTGGTGGTGGTGGTTGCAAGCCTTTTCAAGAACGGATTTATATTTCTTGCAAATAACAGCATGGCCTATATAAGGGCATGTACGGTAAGGGACCTGAGGGCAAAATTGTATAACAAGATTTTAAGGCTTCCATTGTCATATTTTTCAGATGCCCGTAAAGGGGATATCATGACAAGGGTCTCAAACGATGTACAGGAAATTGAGATTTCTGTCATGTCATCCCTGACAATGCTTTTCCGTGATCCTCTTTATATTCTGCTTTTTGTAATTTATCTGTTCGTTTCCAGCCCGCAGCTTACATTGTTTGCACTTCTTCTTTTACCTTTAAGCGGATGGCTGATAGGAAGGGCAAGCCGGACCTTAAGATCATCTTCCCTTGCGGGACAACAGAATCTCGGCAGGCTCCTTTCGGTAGTAGAAGAAACATTGGCAGGATTGAGAATTGTCAAAGGGTTTAATGCCCAGGAGAAAATGAAGAAGAAGTTCACGGAAACGAATGAACGCTATTCAAAGATATTTAAACGGGTTACACGGAAAGCTTACCTGGCATCACCGATTAGCGAGTTTCTTTCCACGATCGTCCTGATGGTCCTTATGTATTTCGGAAGCACCCTGGCGCTGAGAGGTGTAGGGAATATGGACCAGGAAAAGCTGATAGCCTTTCTTGTAGTGTTTTCACAGATAATCCAGCCTGCTAAAAACATTACTACTGCCTGGTTCAGCATCCAGAAGGGAATGGCATCAATCGACAGGATCGACCAGGTTCTTGAGGCAGAAGAAAAGATCAGGGAGAAGGAGGATGCTATACCTATTACCGGTTTTAATAAATCGATAGAATTCAAAGGGGTATGGTACGGATATAACAATGAGCCAATCCTTAAGGATATAAACCTGACCATCCGCAAAGGTCAAACGGTGGCAATTGTTGGCAGATCGGGTGCTGGGAAATCAACACTGGCCGATCTCCTTCCAAGATTTATGGACATTGATAAAGGCGAGATACTGATTGACGGAAACGATATACGGGATCTTAAGGTCAGAGACCTGAGGAATCTTATGGGAATCGTCAGCCAGACTCCGATACTGTTCAATACAACATTCAAAGAGAACATTGCCTTCGGGGTTGAAACCACTGTTACGGAAAAAGTTGAAAATGCTGCTCATATTTCCAATGCACATGATTTTATAATGGAGACGGAGCTTGGATATGAAAACGCTGTTGGAGAATCAGGGAACAAGCTGAGCGGCGGACAACGTCAGCGTATCAGCATTGCCAGGGCAATTATGGCAAATCCTCCTATACTGATCCTCGATGAGGCAACCTCTGCTCTTGATACTGAATCGGAACGGCTTGTTCAGGATGCAATACTCAATCTGATGAAGAACAGAACTTCAGTTGTTATAGCTCACAGGCTTTCAACCATACAACATGCTGACCTGATTGTCGTTATTGAAGATGGGAGGATCGTTGAAACCGGAACGCATGCCGAGCTTATGAAGAAAAATGAAGGTTATTACAAAAAGCTCCATAGCTTCCAGGCTATTTAATGTATCACCTAATAATAACAGTTTAGTGCACCTATGACCGGTCATGAAAAAAACGGCAGAATAGTAATCATACTATTTATCCTGGTTATTTTTTTTTCTGACCTGGAGGCTCAGATCGATTTCAGCTACCAGTCGGACTATTCATATTTGAAAGGAAAAGATGCCGCTACCATTCCTGCAACATGGATGAACCCCGGATTTGACTGCAGCGGGTGGGCATCGGGAAAGGCTCCTTTCAGGTACGGCGACGGGACCGGAGGAACCGAACTGTCTGACATGCAGAGCAACTATACCACAGTTTTCCTGAAGTCCTCTTTTGAATGTTCCAGCAAGGACCTCATAAAAGAACTTACAATAACTGCCGATTTTGATGATGGATTTGTAATCTGGATCAACGGCGTCCTGGCACTATCAAACAATGCACCTTCAAACCCGGTTTACAGCAGTGTTGCAACTGCAAATCACGAATCAGGAACCGGCAATGGATTTACGATAAGTGCATCATCACTGAACCTTGTTGATGGATTAAATTCTATTGCTGTCCTCGGGTTGAATGTAAACCTGACAAGCACTGACTTCTATTTTGACCTGGAGATCCACGCTGAAAAGAACCTTCCGCAATTGACCGATACAGTAGGAATAGGATTTTCGGTTAAATCGGGCTTTTATGATAATCCCTTCAGCCTCGTCCTTACATCACCCGATGCCTCCCTGGATATTGTTTATACTCTGGATGGAAGCAATCCGCAGAATTCAGCAACGGGCATTACACTTACTTCTCCCGTGACTGTATTAATCGATCCTGCAAGCAATGCCGGAAGGCCTGTTTCTCCATCGGTTATTGTCAGGGCATCAGTAAGTAAGCCGGGCTATAAGCCTTCCATATCTGCATCCGGGACCTATATTTTTACGGAAAAAGTGAAGACACAGGCCTGGCCCGGAGGCGGATGGCCCGCAGGTAGCATTAATGGGCAGGTAATCGACCTGGCTATGGATAGCAGGGTCGTTAATGATCCGGAGTATTCTGACCAGATTATCAATTCACTCAAGGGCATTCCGTCGATTTCCATTGTTACAGATCTTAAGAACCTTTTCGATCCGGCTTCCGGTATATATGTAAACGCAATGGGGCATGGTCTGAACTGGGAGAGGGAATGCAGCGTGGAACTGATCAATCCTGACGGTTCGCAAGGGTTTAATGTTAACGCCGGACTGAGAATAAGAGGCGGTTGGAGCAGGAATGATGATTTTCCAAAACATGCATTCAGGCTCTTTTTCCGTGAGAAGTACGGGACCGACAAGCTTCGCTTTCCGCTTTTCGGTGAGGAGGGGGCTGACGAATTTGACAAGATCGATCTGAGGACGGACCAGAATTATGCCTGGAGCAACGGCTATTCCGCCAATTCAATAGTTCGTGAGGTCTTTTCCAGGGATTCACAGAAGGACATGAACCAGCCCTATACCAGAAGCCGTTATTACCACCTTTACCTTAATGGTATGTACTGGGGTCTCTTTCAGACCCAGGAACGATCGGAAGCCAGATATGCTCAAACCTATTTCGGCGGAACCGAGGATGAATACGATGTAGTGAAGGTCAATACTGAAAACGGGTACAACATAGAAGCAGGTGACGGAACGCTGGATTCCTGGCAGGCACTTTACACCATGTGCCAGAAAGGCTTTGTTTCTAATGCCGATTATTTCAAGATTGAAGGTAAAGATCAGTACGGCAAACCGATAAAAGGAGGAAAAATAATGGTCGATCTTGATAATCTGATCGATTTCATGATGGTCATTTTCTATACTGGTAATTTCGATTCTCCTACTGCATCATTTATGCAGAACAAAGGTTCGAATAATTTTTATGCTATTGATAACAGGGAAGACAACTCAAAAGGCTTCACTTTTTTTGTCCATGACGCCGAGCATTCACTCTTCGACGAAGCACACAGCCCAGGTATAGGTCTCTATGAAGACAGGGTTAACATAGGAACAAGGACCGACAATATGAAGATGGAGGTAGCTGATTTTATCAAATTCCATCCTCAGTGGCTTCACTTTAAGCTCTCTGCAAATCGCGAATACAGGATCAGGTTTGCCGACAGGGCGTGGAAACACCTTTCGGAAGGGGGGGTATTCTCGCCAAAAAATGCGCTTGACCGGATAAACAAAAGAATCGATGAGGTTGATGTTGCAGTTGTCGCAGAGTCGGCAAGATGGGGTGATGCGAAAAACCCTGGTATTCCTTTTACAAAAAACAGAAACTGGCTGCCGGAAGTAAATAAGATAAGAAACAATTTTATTCCGCTGAGAACGAACATTGTTATTGATCAGCTAAAGACGGCCGGCCTTTATCCCGGCATAAAAGCTCCGGTGATTAAGACAACTGACGGCATCATTACCAGGTCGGAACATCCTATAAGCTCTGTGCTTAATGTCGGGATCGAGAACCCGAATACATCAGGAACGATTTATTACACACTGGATGGGACCGATCCGCGAAAACCCGGGGGAGGAATCTGCACGGCCGCCCTCTTTTCGCTGAACAATATAAGTCTTACTGTAAACGCTTCAGCAGTTCTTACTGCAAGGGTGCTTGACGGAGGTGAATGGAGTGCTGTCAGAATTGTTAATTTCATTGGCAAACAGGCGAACTATTCTGACCTGAGGGTTACGGAAGTGCATTATCATCCCTTTGATAATATTGCGGGTTACGATACAACCGAAGGCAAGGACCTTGAGTTTATCGAGTTCAAGAATACAGGTAAAGATGCCGTGAATCTGTCAGGACTTGTAATTGACTCTGCGGTAAGCTATTCGTTTCCCGACAACAGATTACTTCCCCCTAAGCAGTTCTTCGTTGTGGCTTCAAAACCCTCAAAGTTCTATGATTATTACGGACTTGTTGCTTCAGGAAATTTCCAGGGTAATTTTTCAAACGCCGGAGAGGAAGTTTTACTGACCGATTCATCAGGGGATGATGTCATCAGTTTTAAATACAGCGACTCTTTTCCCTGGCCTTCAGAGGCTGATGGTGAAGGGTTTTCGCTCTCTTCAAAAGATATTAATCCTTCCGGAGATCCTTCTGACTATTCTTATTGGACACTGTCGGTGAAAAAAGACGGTACCCCCTTTGCTGATAACCTCCTTGCTGATGATCAAAATCCCGGGTTGCCGGGCGATGGATCATTGCTGGTCTACCCCAACCCGACAACAGGGCTGATTAGAGTTCAGTTACTTGCTGAAGATGATTTGACAAGCATGGAAATAATGATATTTACAACAACCGGCCGGTTGGTAAAACGTTCGACCATTGGAAATCCGGGTCTGCTCGATTTATCGGGTTCTGGCCTTGCTGATGGGGTATATATTTTAAAAGTAAGCTCTCTGAAGCACTCATCAAGGATTCCCGTAATACTTTCAAAATAACGGTAACATAAACTGATAATAATATGTCTAAACAGTTCATTATAACCATTTTAACTGTTATTCTATTAACAACTTCAGGTTTCGCCCAAAAACAAAAAGCTAAGCACGCTTTTACATTTGGGCCAACAGAGTTTTTACTCGATGGTGCTCCTTTCCAGATAATAAGCGGGGAGATGCATCCTGCCAGGATACCTGTGGAATACTGGCGCCACAGGATAATGATGGCAAAAGCAATGGGATGTAATACTATAAGCGTATATCTGTTCTGGAATTATCATGAACAGAAAGAAGGCGTTTTTGATTTTACCGAGGGCAATCATAATCTCGGTGAATTTTTTAAGGCTGTTCAGGATGAAGGTTTATGGCTTATTGTTCGTCCTGGCCCTTATGTTTGTGCGGAGTGGGAGCTTGGTGGAATACCTCCGTACCTCCTTAGGATTCCTGATATTAAGCTCAGGTGCATGGATCCGAGATATATGGCAGCTGCCGAAAGGTATATGAAAGCGCTTGCTGCAGTGATCAAACCTTACCTGATCACAAACGGAGGCCCTGTCCTGATGCTTCAGATTGAAAATGAATATGGCAGCTTCGGCAATGACAGGAATTACCTGGCAAGGTTAAAGGATATCTGGGTGGAAAACGGAATCGATGTTCCATTCTTTACGGGCGATGGGCCGACCACCTATATGCTCGAAGCGGGCACTCTTCAGGGATGTGCTGTCGGCCTAGATTCGGGCAGCCGCCCATCAGATTTTGAGCTTGCAGCCAAAATGAATCCCGGGGTGCCTGTATTCAGCAGCGAGACATATCCCGGCTGGCTGACTCACTGGGGCGAAAAGTGGGCAAAACCTGATACCACAGAGTTGTTAAAAGAAGTTAAGTTCCTGATGGACAATAAGAAATCGTTTAATCTTTACGTCGTGCACGGCGGAACTAATTTTGGATTCACAGCCGGAGCCAATTCAGGAGGTAAGGGTTATGAACCTGATGTTACAAGTTACGATTACGATGCTCCTATTGATGAACAGGGAAAACCGACAGCAAAATATTTTGCCCTTCGAAGGCTTATTGGATCATACCTGCCAAAAGGCAAGAAGTTCCTACCAGTGCCGGATTCCATTCCATCTTACGATATACCTTCAATTGGCTTTTTACCTTTTACATCTGTATGGGATAATCTCCCCCAGCCTGTTAATTCGGTTCAGCCTAAGCCTTTCGAAGCCTACAATCAGGATTATGGCCTCATTCTTTATACAACAGAGCTTATAGGCCAGAAGAAGGGGAAGCTCACTGTAACTGATCTACATGACTATGCAACTGTATTCCTTAACGGAGAATATATTGGCGTTCTCGACCGCAGGGAGGGAATTAATTCAATCGATATTCCTGAAAGTAAGGCTGAACATCCCGTCCTCGAAATACTGGTGGAAGGGATGGGACGTATCAATTTTGGCAAGTCCCTGATCGACAGGAAAGGGATCACCGATAGTGTAACACTTAACGGTATGACACTGATGAACTGGAAGGTATATAATCTTCCAATGGATGACAAATTTATTTACGACCTGAGATCTTCAGCAAAGCATCCCGGCAAGAAAGGAATTTTCTTCAGGGCAAACTTTTTCCTTGGTCGGTGCCGGTGATACTTTCTTTGATTTTTCAAATTTTGAGAAAGGAATTGTATGGGTAAATGGCCATAACCTGGGCAGATACTGGAAGATTGGGCCACAAAAAAGGCTCTACTGTCCTGCCTCATGGCTTAGGGCGGGTCCAAATGAGATGATCGTTTTTGACCTCCAGGTTACAGATTCAAAGCTTGTATTTGGATTTAAAACTATCGAATAAGGAACTGATTCGAAAGCTGAAAAGGGGCTTCGAAACAGCCCCTTTTATTTTTGTTGGTCCTCAATCCCCCATAAGATGTTAAGGTTCGAAAACTTAAACCAGGATTTTGGTTTTAAGATTTGTAATACTCGTCAGGATATCCTTGAACGGGTCTCCGTCTCTTGATAGATCCTGTTCCACAACCATGTATTTCAATCCTGCTATATCACCCGCTGCAAGTATTTCCTTGAAATTGATCACGCCCTCTCCGACAGGAGCGAAATCATCTTCCCCGACAGTTGTATAATAAGGTGCTTCTTTGGTATACATATCCTTCATATGGAATAGCTGGAACCTTCCGGGGTATTTCTTAAAAATCTCTACAGGATTCTGCCCGGCTTTGGTTGTCCAGAAAAGGTCAATCTCCATGGTTACCAGGTTCTTGTCAAGCTCGGTCAGCATTATATCAAAGTAGGGTATTTTCCCTTCAACCGTATCAAATTCAAAGTTATGGTTATGGTATCCGAACTGGATCCCCTGTGCTTTCATTATGCTTCCAACCTTGTTCCAGTCAGCTACCATTTTCTTATAACTGTCAATGGTAGTCCTGGCTTCCTCCACAACCCACGGCTGAATGCAGTATTTTACGCTTAACTGTGCATGATCTGCTGCCATTTTCTGCGCATTTTCAAGTGTTATGCCCTGTGCTTCGACCTGGGTATGACTGCTAAGGATTTCCATCCCAAGGTCATTTACCAGCTTCTTAAAATCAGCAGGTGCATAGCCGTAAAACTTTCCGTCTGAATAGCCAGCCAGTTCAATATATTTGTAACCTGCATCTGCCACCTTCTTTAATGATCCGGGAACATCCGTCGCCATTGCATCGCGGATTGTGTAAAGCTGAAGAGCGATACCTGCAGCTTTTTTTGCTGAGGTCGAGCACGCATATTGTGAAAAAGCCAATGCTCCAAGGGCGCCGGCGGCCGACACCCTCAGAAATTCTCGTCTGGATTGTGATTTTTTCATGGTTCTGGTTCTAAATTATTATGAATTAACTGTTTGTTTCAGTCCGATCGGAATCAGTTGATAAAAATAATATAAATCTTAATGATGATAAAAAGGTTTACAAAATTTTATCTGACTGAAGTTTATAGTGATAATATTAATCATTTATCACTTTTAAGCCTGCTGGGTGAGTATCCGAATTGGGCCTTAAAAAGTCTGCTGAAATACTTGACATCCGAAAAGCCGGTTTTGTACGCTGCTTCCGAAACATTGTACCCGTTTTCAAGCAGCTTCAATGCTATATTCATCTTCATGCTTCTGATAAACTCAACCGGACTGAACCCTGTGAGTCCCTTTATTTTGTTGTAAAGAACAGTCCGGCTGACATTAACGTGATCAGCAAGATTGCTGATTGAAATGTCGGTGGTATATTTTTCCTCAACATACTTTACCACATTCTTCAGAAATTCACCATCCTTTGAGCTGATCTTAATTGTTTCTTTTTCATCTGATTTATTGCTAAGAAAATACTTAAGCACTTTTGCCCTTTGGTTAAGGAGGTTGGAAGCGACAGTTCTAAGGTATTCCATATTAAAAGGCTTCACTATATAGGCTTCAGCGCCTGTTTCAATTCCCTCAATCTGATCCTTAAGATCGCTTTTCGAGGTGACCATAATCACAGGAATGTGGCTTGTGGCAAAATCCTCCTTAAGTATGCGCGTCATCTCTATGCCGTTAATTCCCGGCATTTTAATGTCGGTAATGATGATATCGGGGTTCATAGTTTTTGCGAGGTGAATACCTTCCTCGCCATTCTTTGCACCAATGGTATTGAAAAAGGACCTGAGCGACTGGCATATGTAATTCAGGATCTCATGATTATCTTCCACAACGAGCATCAGGTTTTTGTCAGCAGGATCCGCGAGACGTGTTCTTTTCTCATCCCCTATAAATTCTGTAAAGTCTTTAATATGAGTATAGTCAATAGTTTCAGCAGAAAGCTCTTCCATATCGATCCCCTGAGCATTCAGATAATGATCTGTTCCCTTCAGGAGTCTGATTGTAAAGGAGCTGCCCCTTCCTACAGTTGATGAGATCAGAATATCACCCTTATGAAGACGTGCAAGCTCATAAGAAAGAGATAATCCGATTCCGGTTCCGGCGAGATCCTGATTGCTAAGGATGGTATACCTAGTAAATATGTCCGAAAGATTTTTCTGAGTAATTCCCGGACCCTCATCAGTCACCGAAATATCGACTGAATTAGTTTTTTCCGATTCATTGATCTTTATTGTGACCTTTTTACCGGTTCCGGTAAACTTAATGGCATTAGATATAATGTTATAGATCATTATGTCAAGCTTCTTCGGGTCAGCATATATCATGAAAGAGTCAAAATCAGAATTTAATGTACAGGTAATTCCCTTGTGCCGTGCAAGGGGGCCAAAGCTTTCGAATATCTCCTTAGTGAAAGCTACTATGTCAATTTTCCTGATCCTCAGGATCATCTTGTTGTTCTGGATCTTTCTGAAATCAAGGAGCTGGTTTGTAAGATGAAGCATCCGCTTTGCATTCTTAAGCATAATCCCCATCTGAAGCCGGTTGACATGTGTGAGGGTTTTTTCGGCCATCATATCTTCAAGCGGACCAATAATTAAAGTTAAAGGTGTCCTGATCTCATGCGAAATATTTGTGTAGAACTGAAGCTTTTCTTCATTCACCTTCTTTTCAATTACCAGTGCGTTCTTGTATCTGTTGATCCTTGTGATTGTGTTGTAAATGAAAACAGCTGTCGCTGCAACCAAAAATGTATATAGGATATAGGCTAAAGAAGTTTTCCACCACGGCGGAGCTATCCTGATGTTCAGAATGCGTTCGGGCGAAGCAGATTTACCCTCATTCATAATGGATTTCACCCTGAAAGTGTATTTGCCTGGCGACAGGTTTGTATAGGTTGCCCTGTGCTGGTTATCTATGTTATTCCATGTATCTTCAAAATTATCAAGCTTATAGGTGTATTGTACCTTTTCAGGATCGAGGAAATCAAGAGCAGAGAAATCGATACTGAAGCTAGATTGAAAATACCTGAGTTTCAGATCCTCCGAGAATGAGATGCTCTTATTCAGTGGTGAATCCTTCTGTCCGGTAGTTATCTCTTTATTGAACAAAAGGAATTTTGTCAGTTCAATTTTTGAACCAGTATTTGGTGATGCTAATTTCCCTGCATTCACAGTCTCGAATCCCAGGTATCCGCCGAATACAAGCGATCCATCACGTCTCCTGAAACAGGTGTTCTCCGAAAAGCTGTTAAAGCCAAGACCATTATAATTATTAAAAATTTCTGCTTCGCTGTTTTCGGGATCAAGGCAAATCAGTCCGTTTTCCGTACTGAACCACATTTTTCCCAGGCGATCTTCCAATATGCCGTAAACAATTCCATATCCGGGTCCTGCGTTTGAAACAAAATGCCTGAAGATGTTATTATTGCTTTTCGTACTTTCTAGCATATCCGCCCCGCTGCCAAAAGTTCCGAACCAGAGCCTTTTCTTCGAATCTTCAAAAATGTGTATTACATCATTGTAAATAAGGCTTTTTTCGTCGGATGGATTCTTCAGAAAGATCTTAAACCTGTAGTTGCCTGCCTCAATATCAGCTCTTTCAAGCAGATTCAGTCCAAACGTGGTGGCAACCCACAGGTTTCCGTCGGAATCGATAAGCAGGTGCCTTATAAGGTTGCTCGATATATTGCTGTTTTGCTGATTTATTCTTAAAAAAACAGGATTAGTTTTATCAGCTTTTCTTACAAGATTCAGGCCATTCCCATAGGTGCCAATCCAGATATTTCCGCTTTTGTCTTCGCACACGGAATAAATGTTATTGTTCCCGAGGCTTGTACTGTCATCGGGAGAATAAATAAATCTTTTGAATGCAATATTCGCATAATCATGCGACAATTTATCCAATGGTCTGGTCGAAACGCTTAAACCGTATCCTTTCGAGCCTATCCATAAATATCCCCTTGAATCGTTGCACAAAGCATAAGTTATATTCCTGAACGATTCATGTCCCAATCCCGGCAGTGAGTAAAAGGTTTTTATCTGTTTCAGGGTGCTGTCGAAAAGATGGATCTTGCCTGCTTTTGTGGCAACCCACAGGTACCTGTTCTGGTCCTCGAGGATTGCCCTTGAAACGTTATCAAGCACATCAACAGGTTCTTTCTCGAGCTGAAAATGTTCAAAAGCTGGGTTATTGAGGATCACTCTTTCAACTCCGCCCAGTACCTGGCCGGTTCCGATCCAGAGCTGACCGGAATTATCCTCTGTGATGCAGTGTATATAATTTGAGGAAATTGTATTTGGGTTCCTGGGGTCATTCCTGTAAAACTTAAAGCTATCAGTTCCCTTGTCATAAAGCCCAAGTCCATTCCCGTGAAGTCCCAACCAGAGGTTGCCGTGACTGTCCTCAAAGAACTGAGGTCTCTCAAGGTCAGTCAGAGGTTTTATCTCTTCGGGAGTCAGCACATAGAACCTGGTTTCAAGACTTTTCAGATCCAGCCTTGTTACCCCGAATTCAACTGCTGTCAGCCATAACTGGTTATTCTGATCTTCATAGATCTTATCGAGATTTCCTGAGTGGAATTTTACTCTATTCCAATCGCTCCCCGAATCAATTGTGGTCATCAGGCCCTCATCCTTAAAAGCTGCAAGTATTACACCTGTTTTTGTATAGTACAGCTGGGAAATTCTGTCGGAGATCAAAGCACTGTTATTCCTGACTGAAAGCGTTCTTGTATTCCCGCTCTGCTTATCGTATATCTGGATCCCGTTTTCTTCAGTTCCCAGCCATATCTCTTCCGGAGTTTCACACACCGATGTGAACGAGAGTTCCGGATACCTCTGGCTGATTGAAGTCCCGGCATTTACAACGCTGCCACCCGGAATGAAGTTTAGTCCTTTCTGCGTCCCAACCCAGACGTTTTTTTCAGAATCCCTGTGTATGAACTTAATGCGGTCATCGGATATTGAATCATCTCCTTTGAAAGTGAAATGCTGAATGTTATAAGATTTTTCAGGATCATCATATTTAAGAAGATATAAGCCGGATTCTGAAGATCCAAGAATAATGATATCATCAGAATACTGGAGGAAGAACTTCATTGTCCCGTTGCGCACATCAATGCCTTCGTAATGGGGAATTGAGTGAAAAACTTCTGTTTCGGGATTAAAGAAATGATAATAACCATCATATGTCTCAAGCCAGATAAAGCCGCGTTTGTCTTCCCATAATTTTATGACCCTGTTGTTGGTGAAACTTGTCGGATTACCAGGACTGCTTCTGAAAATCTTGAATTCATAACCGTCGTACCTGTTAAGACCGTTATAGGTCCCTATCCACATAAATCCTTTGCTATCGAAAAGGATACTGAAACCGGTATTCTGGGAAAGGCCGTCTTCCGATCCGATATGGTCAAACCTGAATATATTCTGTCCCAGACACGGTAGTGTGAACAACAGGAGTAATGCTGCGGATATTATTCTGCCGGTCCGGCCCATTAACTATGGATCATTTACTCAAAATTAGCATAATCGAATCCATTTCTATCAATTTGTCTACCTAAAACTGATAATTTGTATACCACCGGTTTGGATATAAGATGGTAACTTGGATCTGGCAATTATACCTATACCGGTCCCTTTTATGAAAAAAGCTTTTTCAGTTCTTATTCTTGCAGCTCTTCCTTTTATGGTTAATTCCCAGCCAGTATGGACGAATATTGCTGTCCATGGAGCCGATCCGACGGGTAAAATAAAATGCACTGATATAATTAACACCCTTATTGACAGTTTGGCAATTTCGGGAGGAGGAACGCTCTTCTTCCCTGCAGGAACTTTTTTGACGGGACCGATCATAATGAAGAGCAATATAACCCTTTACCTGAATGCAGGGGCAGTCGTAAAATTCTCTGACGATTTTAATGACTATCTGCCTATGGTGCCGTCGAGATGGGAAGATGTACGTGTCAGAAATTTTAAATCCCAGATCTATGCCTACAGGTGCGAAAATATTTCAATAAGGGGCGATGGCCATTTTGAAGGGCAGGGTAAAAAATGGTGGGATTTCATGAGAAACCTTAGTTCAAATCAACCTGTCGATAATAAATGGCAGGAAATATTCAGGAAAGAAAATGAATCGATCCTAGCAAATAATGAATATATAAAGAGCAAGAATAATTTCCTGAGGCCACCTATGGTTACAACCTATGAATGCTCTAATGTCCTGATTGAAGGTGTCAGCTTTTCTAATCCTCCCTTCTGGACAATAATGCCTGCATTTTCGGATAATATTACAATTACCGCGATTACAATTGAAAACCCGGGAAGCTCACCAAACACCGACGGAATTGATCCTTCGTCCTGCAGAAATGTTCACATTTCAGACTGCCACATCACAGTAGGTGACGACTGTATTGTCATCAAGTCGGGCCGTGATGAAGACGGGCGTGAAGCAGGCAAACCAACAGAAAACATCACAATAACCAACTGCACAATGCTGAAGGGTCACGGAGGAGTTGTGATTGGAAGTGAGATGAGCGGCGGTGTGAAAAGAATAACAATATCCGATTGCATATTTGAAGGTACCGATATCGGCATAAGGATAAAAACGATGAGGGGCAGGGGAGGTGTAGTTGAAGACGTGAGGGTGTCAAATGTTATGATGTATAATATAGTAAATGAAGGCATCCTTATTACAATGCGTTACCAGCCGACTCAGCCTGAACCCCTTTCAGAAAGGACCCCTGATGTAAGGAATGTTCATCTCTCAAATATTAATATAAGGGAAGCCCAGCGTCCTGTTGCGGTTTATGGCCTTGAAGAAAGACCTGTTTCCCAGATATCATTTAATGATATCAGAAGCTACTCCAAAAAGGGAATTTTGCTTGAAAACGCGTCAGGTGCAAGTTTTCATGATATAACAATGCAAATTTCAGAAGGAAGCCCCCTTGAAGCCAAAGACTCAAAGGGAATCACCTGGGATATGGTAACTGTAATTGCCCCTGTCAAAGATCTTCCTTATCTCAAGTTTGAAAATTGCCAGGATGTCAGAATCACCAACTGTTATCAACCTGAAAAAATCAGTACCTTTATTTCAGAGGATGAAAAATGCAAAAACATTTTCCTGATCAATAACATACTTCCGGGTACCAGCCTGCCTGAAGGGAGGAAAAACAAAACTGTAATATCAAAGAATAACATAACAGGAAAAACACTCTAACCCATTAATTTATGAAGCAATATGAAAAAGAATCCATTTAACCGCATTTGTGCCATTTTGTTGCTGATGTTTCTATCGGCAGCATCATTCGGACAGAATGCCAGGACCATAACGGGGAAGGTAACTGACTCGGGAGGAGCCCCTTTGCCCGGGACAAATGTCATTGTTCTGGGAACCACCACAGGAGTTCA
The DNA here is from genome assembly GCA_963732115.1 of uncultured Bacteroidales bacterium. Classification (GTDB taxonomy): domain Bacteria; phylum Bacteroidota; class Bacteroidia; order Bacteroidales; family VadinHA17; genus LD21. The sequence continues at coordinate 4,686 of CAVSYN010000008.1, read as the reverse complement.
GACTGACCTGAACGGAACCTACACTATCTCGGTTCAGAACCCTTCAGGCGCTGTACTTGAGTTCTCATTTATCGGCTACACCAAACAACAGGTAACTGTGGGAAATCAAACAACAGTAAATGTTACTCTTCAGGAAGAATACATAGGCCTGAATGAGCTTGTTGTAGTAGGTTACGGAACTGTTAAGAAAAAAGATCTGACCGGCTCAGTTTCGTCAATAAAGTCGGCCGAAATTACCAAAACAGGCTCGCCCTCAAATATGCCATCGACCGCCAGCAGATCGTCGACAAGGTGCTGCTCGGCCATGGTTCGCCGGGCTATGACAACCCGATCGCGCAAGGGGTGCCCTATGCCGTGGTGCCGAAGAGCAAGCACAGCTACGATCCGGAAAAGGCCAAGTTCCACCTGAAGAAGGCGGGCATGAGCGACCTCAAGGTCGATTTGTCGAGCTTGGATGCGGCCTTTGCCGGGGCGGTGGACGCGGCAGCGCTCATGGCCAACTCGGCCAGGGCAGCCGGCATCACGATCAATGTCATCCGCGAGCCCGGCGATGCTATTGGGACAATGTGTGGATGAAGAAGCCCTGGTGCATGTCCTATTGCGAGAGCCGGCCGACGGCCGATCTCATGTTCACGACGGCCTATCAGACGGGTGCGGCCTGGAATAATTCATTCTGGTCCAACGCCCAGTTCGACAAGCTGCTGCTGGGCGCCCGCTCCGAGCTCGAATTCGGCCAAACGGGCGACCATGTATGACGAGATGCAGAACATGGTCGCCGACGATGGCGGCGTCGCGGTGCTGATGTTCTACAATTATGTCAACGCCCATGACGGCAAGGTCCAGCACGGCCCGCTCGCCGCCAATTTCGACGTCGACGGGCTGAAGGTCACCAAACGGTGGTGGTTCGGCTGAAAGCATGGGGATCTTGCCGCGCGAAGATCCCACGCCTCTTCCCTCGCCCCACGAAGTGGGGAGAAGGGGGCCCCTCACATGTGAATGACCCGGCCATAGGCGTCGAGGACGCTCTCATGCATCGTCTCCGACAGCGTCGGATGCGGAACACCGCATTCATCAGCTCCTCCTCCGTGGTCTCCAATGCATCGCGATCACGAAACCGTGGATCAGCTCCGTCACCTGCGCGCCGACGATATGCGCGCCGAGCAGCCGCCGCTGCCGGCATAGAAGATCGTCTTCACCCTCCCCGCCTCGCCCAGAGCGATCGCCTTGCCATTGCCGAAAAGGGGAACCGGCCGACCCTCAGCTTGCGCCCCTCCGCCCGGCCCTGGCCTCGGTCAGCCCGACCGAGGCGATCTTGCGGATCAGGCGATCAGGTCCAGCCCGAGCGATCGTCCGACTTGTCGAGCGGGTGACCGCGAGACCCGTGATCGCCTCCGCGCAGATCACGCCCTCATGCTCGGCCTTATGCGCGAGCATCGGCGGGCCAGCGACATCGCCGAGGGCGTAGAGCCCCGCGACGTCGGTGCGAGCCAAGCCGTCACCTTGATCACGGCCTGGCTCGAAGTGGCGACACCCAGCGCCTCGAGGACGAGCGCCTCGACTTGCGACGACCCCGTCGCCGAGATCACGCGCTCGACCTCGACGGTGGCGGGTCGGTCCTGCGCCGGCCGATCTCGTGACTGGATCACGACGCCGTCGTCCTGGACAGCCGGCGACCTTGCACCGGTCATCATCTTGATCCCCTGCTTCTCGAAGACTTGCGCGCGAAGGCGGCGATCTCGGCGTCCTCGGCCGGCAGAAGTCTGCTCGGAGCACCTCCACCACCGTTACCTCGGCCCCGAACGTTCGGTAGAAGGAGGCGAATTCGACGCGATCGCGCCTGAGCCGATCATCACAACGATTTCGGGATCGCTTGGCGGGCTCATCGCCTCGAAATCGGTCCAGATCCGGCCCGAAGCCATCCGGCTCGATGCCGGGCAGTACCGCGGCCGCGCCCAGTCGCAACAATGATGTCTTCGCCGATAGGTGCCCTCCCCGAGCACGTCGCGCGGCGTCCGGAAGGCCGCCGCTACACCGAGGGCGGCGCGGCCTGCCGCTGTCGCCTCGCCGGGGCGGCGAGGCGCGCCTCGCCCCAGATCACGGCGACCTATTCTTCTTGCGCAGAACGGACGCCGGCGTTGAGCTGCCGGCGACGGCCGCGAGCGCTTCACCCGCCGCCGATCATAGCCGATGCCTTCCGCCTTAGAGTCCGAACTCGGCGGCGTGCTGGATCAGCTCGAGACCTCGGCCGAGCGGAGCAGCGCCTTGGTCGGGATGCAGCCCCAGTTGAGGCAGATGCCGCCGAGGCTCGCGCTCGACGAACGCGGTCTTGAGGCCGAGCTGGGCGGCGCGGATCGCGGCGACGTAGCCGCCGGGGCCCGAGCCGATGACGACGACGTCGTAGGGTGTCGGCCATGGACTAGGGCCAGGACTCCGCCCGCCTTTCGATCGTCAGCAAGCGACCATCACGGGTTGCTCGATCAGCTCGCCGAACGCCGACGAGCCAGCGCGCGCCGAGCGCGCCGTCGATCACGCGGTGATCGCACGACATCGTCACCGGTCATCCGCTTGCCGGCACGATCGGCTCCGCCGGCCACCACCGGCGCGTCACGCACCGCGCCGATCGCGAGGATGCCGGCCTCGGGCGGGTTGAGGATCGCGGTGAACCGCTCGATCCCGAACATGCCGAGGTTCGACACCGTGAACGTCGAGCCGCCTGATCTCGTGGGCGCTTGAGGCGCGCGCTTCCTCGCGCGCTCGGCGAGGTCCTTGACCTCCGCGGCGATCGCGCCGATGCCCTTCGTCGGCGTCGCGCACGACCGGCGTGACCAGGCCGTCCTCGATCGCGACCGCGACGCCGACGTGGACGCGGTGGTACGTGCGGAACGCGTCGCCCGGTCCAGGTCGCGTTGCACTCGGGCACCCGGCGGAGCGCGAGCGCGACGGCCTTGATGACGAGATCGTTGACCGACAGCTTGCCCTTGTCGCCGAGCAGGTCGTTGAGCCGCTCGCGGAACGCCAGCAGCGGGGCGGCGTCGAGCTCGCGCATCAGGTAGAAGTGCGGGACGTCGCGCTTGGCCTCGGTCAGCGCGCGCGGCGATCCGCTTGCGCATGTTCGACGCGGGCGTCGGTCCGCTCGGCCTCGCAGTCCGGGCGGGTGGCGCGCCTGGCGCGCCGCTGCCGTGCATCGCGGCGCGATCTCGCGCCCGCCGAACAACCTCGCCGTCGAGCTGCCCGTCGCCAGTGGCCGGGCCCGAGCAGACGGCCCGGCAGCCGGCGCCGCATGGCCGTTGCGTCGTGCCGCCGTGCTCGGCCGCCGTCGCGCACGTCGCGCTCGACGATGCGGCCGCCCGGCCCGGCCCCTTGGTGATCGGCCGCATGTCGATGCCGAGCTCGCTTGGCGAGGGTCTTGGCGAGCGGCGAGGCGAACCGCCCGCGCCCGCTCGTTGGCGGCGCGGCGGCGGGGTAGGGCACTCGGGCGCACGGCGGCCTTGCCGGCCTGGTCCTGCTCCGGCCGGGTGGCCTCGCGGGTCTCCCGGCGCGCGGCGGGTGCGTGGCCGAGTCCTCGCGCCCTGGACGCCGGCGGCCGGGAGCCGACGCCGGTGCGGGTGCTGGGCTCGGCGGGCTCGGTGCTGGCTTGGGGGTGGGGCGCTACCACCCGACGACGCTTGCGACACGAGCGCGGTAATGTCCTCGCCGGCGTTGCCGAGGATCGAGACCGGCGCGCCGAGCTCACCGTGTCGCCTCCTTGACCAGGAACTTCAGCAGCACGCCCTCGTCCTCGACGTTGAAGTCCATGTTCGCCTTGTCGGTCTCGACCTCGGCGATCAGATCCCCGGGCGACACCTTGTCGCCTTCTTTGTCCACCGGACGCGAGGACACCCTTCTTCCATCGTCGGTGACAGCTTCGGCAATCCGATGATCTGGCGCCATGACTTCTTGGGCTATTCCCCTTCCTCAGCGTAAAGGACGCGCTTGACGCGGCGACCACGTCTTTGACCTGCGGCTGGACTTCGTCCTCGAGGTTCTTGGCGTACGGCATCGGCACGTCGTCGGTGGTCACCCGCTCGATCGGCGCGTCGAGCGAGTCGAGGCAGTGCTGCTGCACCTGGTAGGCGACCTCCGCGCCGAAGCGGCGACCGGCCAGCCGATCTCGACGATCACGCAGCGGCCGGTCTTCTTGACGCTGTCGACCCAGGGGGATGTCCAGCGAGGCGCAGCGAGCGCGCGTCGACGATCTCGCACTCGATGCCCTCGTCGGCCAGCTGCTTGGCGGCACCCGCGCGTGGGTCATGGCGATTCCGAAGGAGACGATGGTGACGTGGCGGCCGGGGCGGGCAATGCGGGCCTTGCCGATCGGCACCAGCCAATCGTGGATACCGGCGCATCGAAGGTGCGGCCGTAAAGGATCTCGTTCTCGAGGAAAATCACCGGGTTGGGATCGCGGATCGCCGATTTGAGCAGGCCCTTCGCATCAGCGGCGCTATAGGGCTGGATGACCTTGAGGCCGGGAATCTCGCTGTACCAGCAGCGAAATCCTGGCTGTGCTGGGCGGCCACCCGGGCCACCACGCCATTGGGTCCACGGAACACAATGGGCGCCCATCTGGCCGCCCGACATGTAGAGCGTCTTGGCGGCGTTGATGATGTGGTCGATCACCTGGAGGGAGAAGTTGAAGGTCATGAACTC
>CAVSYN010000007.1:0-64178 GCA_963732115.1 uncultured Bacteroidales bacterium | reverse complement strand
GTCATCAACTTTATCGTTGGTCTTGCTTCTTGAATACAAAATAATTCCAAGAGATGAAAAGTACCTTTTACAATCTTATAGTGCAAAAATTCTCTTTCCCAAAAGAAATTACAACTTCTCCGTTGGCTTGTCATTTTATGGTTCATCGCTATACGATAAAGCCTATTCTACAATAGGAATACCAATAGATGATTCAGTAAAATATAATGTTGTCAAGGAGGATGACTTATATGCTGAGATTGGTATTGTATCATTATTTAGAATAGGAAAGAAATTTAACAAATGTGACAATTGGGGTCTTCATTTTAATTTTGGTCCTGGTATTTCAGTTAGCAATACTATAAAACCAAGGCTTTTTTTTGGGATAGGCATATCATACGGTAAAAGACACAATATTGCTATTGATTTAGGGGGCATTACAGGATATGTAGATAGGTTGAGCAATACTGTTAAACTTGAGGAACAATATAAAATTAAACCAGATAAGGTAACTGTATCAAAACTAAAATTAGGAGTCTTTCTTTCTTTAGGTTATTATTATGCTTTCTAATTAAGAAACACTAAACCTAAAATAGACAATAAATTAAATAACCTTGTCACAGTTTTAGCAAACTGCTTCACCCTCGGAAATCAGCTCTAGGGACTTTTTGTTTTACATGATTTTTGACCAGTTTCAGCCGAAATTGGGAAAGAGTTGGGAAATATTATGTTTTAATAACTATTAATTCTCTTATATTTAATGATTTAACTCTAACATTTTGAGCCTCTCCCCGGGGCTCATTTTTACACAAAAAAATAGGGACGCTGCAAGCAACGTCCCTACTTCATCAATATTCCCCCCGAATCTAACCTAACCTAAATAACCTTTGAGCAGCCTGCTTCGCGAAGTATGTCTTAACCTGCGGATGGCTTTTTCCTTTATCTGGCGGACTCTCTCTCTTGTAAGTCCGAATTTTTCTCCAATTTCCTCAAGCGTCATCTCCTGACATCCGATACCGAAGAAGAACCTTATAATATCCCTTTCACGCTCGGTAAGCGTTGCAAGAGCCCTGTAGATCTCCCTTGAAAGCGATTCATCCATCAGTAGTTTGTCAGCAACGGGTGAATCAGAATTTGTAAGGACATCAAGCAGACTGTTGTCTTCTCCCTCAATGAACGGGGCATCGACCGACACATGACGGCCTGATACTTTCAATGTATCAGTAACTTTTTCCTTCGGTAGTTCAAGAACGTCAGCGAGTTCTTCCGGTGAGGGAGTGCGTTCATTTTCCTGCTCAAACCGCGAAAATGCCTTGTTTATTTTATTCAGTGAACCGACCTGATTCAGCGGAAGCCTCACAATTCTCGATTGTTCGGCAAGAGCCTGCAAAATTGACTGCCTGATCCACCATACTGCATAGGAAATGAATTTGAATCCTCTTGTTTCATCAAATTTCTCAGCCGCCTTAATAAGTCCCAGGTTTCCTTCATTAATAAGGTCAGGAAGGCTTAAACCCTGGTTCTGATATTGCTTGGCAACAGAAACAACAAAACGCAGATTTGCCTTGGTGAGTTTTTCAAGAGCGGCCCGGTCTCCCTTCTTTATCCTCTGCGCCAGTTCAACTTCTTCTTCCACCGATATCAACTCTTCTTTACCAATCTCCTGCAGATACTTGTCAAGTGATGCACTTTCTCTGTTTGTTATGGATTTGGTAATCTTTAGCTGTCTCATTCTGCCTCCGAAAAAATTCCCACAAAGATATTACAATAATATATATAAACAAAAAATAACTGATAATGTTATAAACAGGGGATCTGCATTTCAGAATCCCCTGATTTATAACTCTTTATATGTAAAAGACCTTTAATTCCTGAAAGAATAGCTGAACATTGTTCCGTCGGACTGAACCCCTTCAATCGACTTCAGACTGTTTTCACCATTAGTTGCATCACGAACATCTGAGGCACTTTTTACTTTTTTGCCATTAATACTGAGGATAACATATCCTTTCCTTATTCCGTGGTCTTTGAATTTACCGTCGTTTAATTCAGTGACCTTTATTCCATAATCAACATCATATTTATTCCGTTCGGAAGGTGTAAGCGTTTCAAAACGTGCTCCGTAAACCTCAGAACTTTTTCCCATCTCCTTGGTAACAAGACCTGTTGTACCCGAAATATTCTTCAATGTTATCGGAATTGTATTTTCTTTCCCATTCCTTATATAGGTTATGGTTGCCTTGTCACCCGGACGATGTTCACCAACCTGCTCCTGTAATTCTGTCGGTGTTTCAACAGGAACTCCGTCGAATTTAATAATTATGTCATTTTCCTTTAATCCGGCCTGATCGGCTGAGCCGCCATTAACAATATTGGAGATGAGAGCTCCTGTTAGTTTTTCAAGCTTATTCTTTTCAGCATCTTCCTGCGAAACTTCCTTAATATTTACCCCGATGATTGCTCTCTGAACCTCTCCGAACTGTTTAAGATCGCCAACTACCTTTTTTACAATGTTAACCGGAATTGCAAATGAATTACCGGCATACGCTCCGCTCGGAGATAAAATAGCAGATGTTATTCCAACCAGGAGACCCCTGGTATTAACAAGAGCACCTCCGCTGTTACCAACGTTTAGGGCTGCATCGGTCTGAATAAATGATTCAATCCTGTAATCACTGTCAAGAATATTAAGGTTTCTGCCCTTTGCACTTACAATTCCTGCAGTAACAGTTGATGTGAGGTTGAAAGGATTTCCAACAGCCAGGACCCATTCACCAAGCTTCAGCTGATCAGAATCGCCATATTTGAGAACTGGCAGATCAGTGGCATTAATCTTTATAAGGGCAATATCGGTGGTTGGATCACGTCCGATAAGTTTGGCAGTGAATGTTCTGTTATCATTCAACTTGACCTCAATATTATCTGCATCTTCTACAACATGGTTATTGGTAATTATATAACCATCATCTGAAATTATTACTCCTGAACCGTAACCGCTTACCTCCCTTTGCTTGGGCATACGGTCACCATAAAACCATTCCATTATTGGATTATTGGCTTCAGTTCCAACAGTAGTTTTAATATGAACATGAACGACAGCATGAACAGTCTGCTCAGCCGCATATGTAAGATCAACGGGCTGCGGATCCTGCAATGACAGTGAAGTTAACAGTGGTTCGGCCTCCTTTGCATTAACGGTTGAACTATCCCTGGTTAAGACCACGGCTGGCCTGTCAACTATCTTTGTATATGCAAATAATGCGATTGCTGCTCCAAGCAGAGCCATAAACAATGCACCAATTAAATACTTTGCTTTCATAGTTATTTTAATTTAATAATTTGTCTTTTTTCTTGTTCTTGCTATTACTTCAAAAATAATACCCTTATTATACCATCACCAAAGATTCATATCTTTATAACCGGTTTAAACTTCTTTTGTTTAGCAAAGTTCATGCATTTTTTTATCGGTTTTATTTAATATACAAATATTTAACAACACTTTAACATTGATGAATATAGCTTTTAACAAATACCAGGGCGCCGGAAATGATTTCATAATAATAGACAACCGGGAGGGCGTTTTTAATCCGGAAAATTCCAATCTTATCAATAGGCTTTGCGACAGACGGTTCGGCATAGGCGCTGACGGACTGATACTTATTAACAAAGCTTCAGGATATGATTTTGAAATGGTCTATTTTAACTCCGATGGTTTCGAAGGTACAATGTGCGGCAATGGAGGAAGATGTGCAGCCGATTTTGCAATAAAGTCAGGAATTGCCGGTAAGAAGCTGTCGTTTAAAGCCATTGACGGCATTCACGAGGCTTTTTCGGAAGAGTCATTAATCAGGCTGAAAATGAATAATGTAATTGGGACTCGTCTTGTCAGGAATAATTATTTCATAAATACCGGATCTCCCCATTATGTAGTCTTCACCAATAAGCTGAACAATTTTGATGTATACACCGAAGGCAAGAAAATAAGGGGGTCAGAAGACTTTCATCCCGGAGGCACTAATGTTAATTTTGTGGAGGTTGTAAATCAGGGCATTTTTGTCCGGACTTTTGAAAGAGGAGTTGAAAATGAGACACTCTCCTGCGGTACAGGTGTCACTGCCTCTGCCATTGCTTCAGTTCTTTCAGGACATTTTGACAGTGGACCAGTAAATGTCAGGACCAAGGGAGGAAACCTGATGGTGGATTTTAAAGTGAGGGGAAATGAAATAGCTGATATATGGTTAACCGGCCCGGCTACCTTTGTTTTCGAAGGAAAGATAGAAATTTAGGGTTTAGTTTCACAGTGCACTGCAGAGGAATCACAGAATTCCACGGAGGATTGCCAACCAATTCTCAGTTGAGTTTCTCGATCAAAAGAAACAGAGCATTTTAATTAAAACATAGATATTTATGAAAAAGATATTGTTCATTTTGATCTTATTTATTGCCCTGACACTGCTCAAACTATCAGGGCAACCCGGAAATATCGAGCTGATGAATGCAATTAATAAGGTAGGCTCAAATTTCGAGGAGCTAAGTAACCGGCTCGATGTGTTAGAAAAGAAGATCGATGATATTTATTGGTATAACAAAGTCGGTGACATAGCTTATATTGATAAAGTATATATCACCGGACCTCCTCCGGCAAAAGAGGCTAATCCCACCGGTCAGGGTGCCGGAAATCCGCTAAAATTCTGGAATTATATTTTCATTCCGAAAGACGCTGATCCTGCAAAGAAATACCCCCTTATTGTATTTCCCCATGGTGGCGTGCATGCCAATTTCGACACTTACTATACTCACATTGTCAGAGAGATGGTGTCGCAGGGTTATATTATTACAGCTGCCGAATACAGGGGATCGACTGGTTACGGAGCAGCTATGTACAACAGAATTGATTACGGAGGCCTCGAAGTTCAGGATGTCGATGCAAGCCGCCAATATATGATAGACAATTATTCAATTGTAGATAAGGAACGGATCGGAATTGCAGGATGGAGCCACGGCGGATACATCGCCCTGTTCAATATTTTTGAATATCCTGATAACTATAAGGTCGCTTTCGCAGGGGTTCCGGTAAGTGATCTGATTGCACGAATGGGGTATAAGGATCAGGAATACCGTGATCTGTTTTCGGAACAGTCGTCTATCGGCAAACCAGCAGATCAGAACGTTGCAGAATACAGGAAAAGGTCACCGGCCTGGCAGACTGATAAATACCGGAATACTCCCTTGCTTATCCATACCAATACCAATGATGAGGATGTTAATGTCCTTGAGGTCGAGCATCTTGATCAAGGCTTTAAAAGCTGAAGGTAAAAAGAATTTTACATATGAAATTTTCCAGAATATGCCTGGAGGCCATTCATTCGACAGGATGGATTATATGGAAGCTAAAGAAATACGCCTGAAGATCTATAACTCATCTGAATAAGTACCTTGATCCGCCAAAACCTTTTAAATCGGTAAAGGATCTGCAGAAAGCAGGGTATGGATTTAATTAGGGGCAACAGGCTTCAGGCTACAGGTACGAGCCTTAGGAAAATTCTTACCTGTCACCTGACGCCCGACGACTGTAACCTTTAGCCATTAAATACTATGCAGAAGGAGCAACTTTACGGAAAAACCCTTAATGAGCTGATAGCTGTTGCAAAGCGTATCGGACTGCCAGGTTTTGCTGCAAAACAGATTGCCGACTGGCTCTATAAAAAGGAAATTAAGACAATAGGTGAAATGACCAATCTCTCCATAAGAATGAGAGATATCCTTTCAGAAGAATATGAAATAGGGCTTGTCCGATCCGGAAAGTGTTTCCGTGAGCAAGGATGGCACAAAAAAATACCTGTTTAAAGTTCTGAAGGATAAATTCATTGAAACAGCCTATATTCCTGAAGAGGACCGGGCAACAATATGCGTTTCATCGCAGGCCGGTTGTAAAATGGGCTGTATCTTCTGCATGACCGGGAAACAGGGATTTCAGGGCAATCTTTCCTCAAATGAAATATTAAACCAGTTCCGGAGTCTTCCTGAGTTTAAGGAACTAACGAATATGGTCTATATGGGCATGGGCGAACCTCTTGACAATATTACAGAAGTGCTTAAAAGCCTTGATATTATGACCAGTACCTGGGGATATGGCTGGAGTCCTACCAGGATTACAGTCAGTACTGTTGGACTCGTTGGCATGCGCTCAAGGAACTTTCCTTGCAAAAACTAAATGCCACCTCGCTGTCAGCCTCCATTCTCCATTCGACGAGGAACGCAGAAAGCTGATGCCTATCCAGAGAACAAATACTGTTAAGGAAGTCCTGGATATAATAAGGGATTTTGATATCAGTAATCAGAGAAGAGTATCATTTGAATATATTCTTTTTGACGGAGTGAATGATACTCCCAGACATGTAAAGGAAATTGCAAGAATCCTGAACGGAATAAAATGCAGGATAAATGTCATCAGGTTTCATCCAATCCCCGGATCCGACTTTCACAGCCCTGATCTGAAAACAACGATTGCTTTCAAGGAAGCTCTAAATGCGAAAGGGATTCTGACAACCATAAGGGCAAGCAGGGGCATTGACATCCAGGCAGCGTGCGGACTTTTATCCACTCTGGAACTGAACCGAGAATGATCCCTATGCTTCAAAAAACCATTTTCCTGCTTTTCCTGCTCATTCCACGGCTCATCAACTGCCAGGAAAAATCGCTGATTGTGTTCCTGTCCGATTCTTCAATGGAACATGCTTCTGCATCGATCTGCTTTTTAAATTCAGCAGATGGGGAGAGTGTTTTCGAATACAATGCTGACAAAAGTCTTATTCCTGCATCAATTCTGAAGCTGGTTACATCCTCTGCTGCCCTTGAACTTCTCGGACCGGAATACAGGTTCAAAACGATTTTAGGTTACTCAGGAACATTGAACAAACGTACCGGAAAGCTCACCGGAGATATAATAATAAAAGGTGGCGGAGATCCGGCGCTTGGATCAGATTATTTTATGGACCACTATCAGCACTTCCCGGATAACTGGATAACAGAAATAATAAAGCTCGGAATAAAGAAAATTGAGGGACGGGTAATAACTGACGATTCACGTTATGATTCCCAGCCTGTGCCTGCGAAATGGCTCTGGGAGGATGCCGGAAATTATTATGGGGCAGGCGTTTTTGGATTATCTGTTTTTGACAATACCTATAAGATCCATTTTAAAACCTTATCTGATGGTTCCAATCCTGAAATTACACTGATAACCCCGGGTTATTGCAGGTATGAACTTTCGAACCAGCTGGTAGCTGCAGGTAACTCAGACAAAGGGTACGTCTTTGCCGCGCCTTATTCCGATTCGGGATGGTTAGCCGGATCGATACCTGTAAACAAGGATGATTTCATTCTGAAAGCTTCTATCACGGATCCCCCTCTGCTGCTGGCAAAAATAATTGACAGCAAGCTTGATTCAGCCGGAATAAATATTTACGGCAATCCTACGACGACCAGGATTGACGGAAAGTCATATGATCAGCAACCGGTTATAATCTCTGAAGTTTCCTCCCCTCCTCTTCGTGAAATTATAGAGATTCTGAACCATGAAAGTGTAAATCTCTACGCTGAACACCTCCTGAAGGAGCTCGGTAAAGTGTTTGAAAATAAAGGCACAACTGAAGCCGGGATTGAGGTGACGAACCGGTTCCTTGAAGATTCAGGGATTGCAGCCAGTGGCATTTTCATGGAAGACGGAAGTGGACTTTCGCCACTTGATGCTGTCACCTCAAGGAGTCTTGCAGGGATGTTATACTTCTATGAAAAACAGGGGAAAGTATTTTAACGATTTTTATTCTTCCCTACCCGACGCAGGAAAAGAGGGTACATTGAAGAACTATTTCAGGGATCCGGTTTTTGAAGGAAGAATAAAAGCCAAAAGTGGATCCATGACAAGAGTGCGAAGCTATGCAGGATATCTCAAAACGCTTTCAGGCACTGATCTGGTTTTCTGCATCATTGTTAATAATTTCGGCGGTCCTTCTCAGAGAATAGTGTCAGGAATAGAGGGAATTCTTAAAGAAGCAATTTTAAACAGATAACTATTTTAAATGAATAATATTGTTGCTGTCAGAAAATGCAAGGGATACGATTTAGAGGAGATTTGCAATTATATTTCAGATATTTATTCTGTATGTCAGGGGCCTGAGCTGAAAAACAAAAAAGTTCTTATTAAACCGAATATTCTGCTCGATGATGTCCCGGAAAAGTGCATAAGCACTCATCCTGTGGTGGTTGAAGCCGTGATCAGGTTCCTGCAGTCTAATGGAGCAACCGTGATCGCAGGAGACTCACCCTCAATTCATTTGAGGGGATTCATGCCTAACAAATCCGGCATCGCAAAAGTACTTGAAAAGACAGGTGTAGCATGGATTGATTTCAGCAGGAAACCTCTGGATCTGCAATTAAAAAACGGGAATATCAGGATGGCTTCCATTGCCAGGGAAGTAGATCTTATTATTTCACTTCCTAAATTCAAGAACCATGAACTTGTTTATTTCACCGGGGCTATAAAGAACACATTGGGGCTGGTTCCCGGTTTCTCCAAAGCAAAACAGCACGCCCTGCACCAGAACAGGGAAAGCTTCAGCCGGTTTCTGGTAGATCTTAATGAGGCAATTACTCCGCATTTTTTCATTATGGATGGCATTATCGGTATGGAGGGATCGGGTCCTGGTCAGGGAACACCTTTTGCCACTGAGGTTTTAATCGGATCTTCCAATCCTCTAGGCCTCGATATAATTGCCAGTACAATTGCAGGTTACAACCCTAAAGATATTCCTACGAACAGGATTGCCCTTTCCAGAAGTGTCTGGCTTCAATCCACAGAAGAGATAAAGTATGATGGACCCGAACTGAAATCTTTAATTAAGCCCGACTTTAAAAGGATCCGTGTCAATCCCAATTCAAATATTTCAATAAGGTTCATTAAGAACCGCGTTCAATTCCTCAGAAAACTTGAAAGGAGACCCGTTTTTAACCATGATAAATGCATCGGGTGCAAGGAATGCATAAAGATATGCCCTCAGAACGCCATAATTATGGAACCTGGACAGGGTGAACTATGTTTCACTTACTGACAGAAAATGTATAAGATGTTTCTGCTGCAGTGAAGTATGCAACCATAACGCAGTGGCAATAAAAAGAAAACTGATCGGAGTTTAAAATATCCTTTGTTCAAGGCATTTTATGCCAATTTTAAACCGTTATACATCAATTTTGGCATATTTGGCGTGAGCTTCTATGAATTCCCTGCGGGGAGGCACCTCGTCGCCCATCAGCATCGAGAAAATATGATCAGCTTCAGCTGCGCTTTCAATTGTGATCTGCTTAAGTGTTCTTGTTTCAGGGTTCATAGTTGTTTGCCATAGTTGTTCTGCATTCATCTCACCAAGACCTTTGTACCTCTGAATACCGACTGAGGATTCTTTCCCCTGTCCCAATTCTTTTACGGCAGCAGTTCGTTCCTCTTCGGTCCAGCAGTACAGCTCATTCTTTCCTTTCTTTACAAGATACAACGGAGGCATAGCAATAAACAAGAATCCTCCTTTAATAAGATCCTGCATATATCTGAAAAAGAAAGTCATAATAAGAGTATCAATATGAGATCCGTCAACATCGGCATCGGTCATACATATTATTTTATGGTATCTCAATCCGGCAATGTTGAGCGCTTTGCTGTCTTCATCTGTTCCTATGTTCACACCCAGTGCAGTAAAGATATTTTTTATCTCTTCACTTTCATATATCCTGTGCTCCATTGCCTTTTCAACATTGAGGATCTTACCTCTGAGAGGCAGAATAGCCTGAAACCGGCGATCGCGGCCCTGTTTTGCTGTTCCGCCTGCAGAATCACCTTCCACCAGAAATAACTCACATTTTTCAGGGTCGCGGTCAGCACAATCGGCAAGTTTACCCGGGAGACCTGAACCTGAGAGCACAGTCTTGCGCTGCACCAACTCTCTTGCTTTACGGGCAGCATGACGGGCAGTTGCAGCAAGGATAACCTTCTGAACGATGATTCTTGCGTCTTTAGGATTCTCCTCAAGGTAGTTCGAAAGCATTGCACTGACTGCCTGATCGACCGCTCCCATGACTTCTGAGTTTCCAAGTTTGGTTTTAGTCTGACCTTCGAACTGAGGTTCAGCAACTTTTACAGAGATTATTGCAGTAAGTCCTTCGCGGAAATCATCTCCATTAATCTCAAATTTGAGTTTTGATGTTGCACCGGAGTCATCAGCATATTTTTTCAGCGTGCGGGTCAATCCGCGCTTAAATCCTGCCAGATGGGTACCACCTTCAATAGTATTAATATTGTTAACGTATGAATGTACGTTTTCCGAAAATGAGTTGTTGTACTGCAAGGCGATCTCAACAGGTATCTCGGTTTTGTCGTAGGATATGTGAATTGGTGCCCCTATCAGCCGCTCTCTGTTGGAATCAAGATATTCAACAAACTCTTTGAGTCCAAGGCTGGACTGGAATTCTTCATAGCGCGCCTTGCCGCCGTTCCCATTCTCTACCAGCTCCCTCATATCTTTGATTGTCAGAAGGATCCCTTTATTAAGGAATGCCAGTTCCCTGAGCCTGGCTGACAGAATTTCAAAATTGAATTCTATTGTCTGGAATATTGTGGCGTCGGGCTTGAACGTGATAGTAGTCCCCGATTTATCTGTTTCTCCTATTACTTCAACCTCTGTTACGGGTTTCCCCTTTTCATATTCCTGTTTAAAGATCTTACCTTCCCTCATTATGGTAGCAGTAAGATGTTCAGAGAGGGCATTTACGACTGAAACACCTACTCCGTGAAGTCCACCCGATACTTTATACGAATCTTTATCGAATTTCCCGCCTGCATGAAGGAGTGTCATTACCACTTCCAATGCTGACTTCTGTTCTTTTTCGTGTAATCCCGTCGGTATTCCGCGGCCGTCATCAATTACCGTCAGCGAGCCATCCTCATAAATAATAACTTCAATTTTTGTGCAGTACCCTGCCAGAGCCTCATCAATTGAATTGTCAATAACCTCATATACAAGATGATGCAGTCCTTTTACGCCAATGTCACCAATGTACATTGCAGGCCTTTTCCGCACAGCTTCAAGACCTTCCAGCACCTGAATACTCTCAGCAGAGTATTCAGTACTATCCTGCAATTTTTTTTCATTCTCACTCATCGTTCAACATATTTTCAACAACAACATTTTTTATCATTTTCAATCAGTTGGCAGCTACTTTTAAGGCTATGTAAATAACTGATTTAAAGAATTTTAAAAACCACTACAAAGATACTTATTTTAACTGGTTATTTTAGCTAAAAGATCTTAAAAGTATTCCACAATTCAACAAAGAAATTAACAGCCGGAAACGGCCTGCAGACCTGTATTTTAGAGACTGTAACTAAATCCTGCCATCATGGTGAACATCTGGGAAGGATAATATGCCCATTCATAGTAACGCTCAAGGGAAATATTATTAATCCTGAACCAGAAGGAGAGTATTTTCGTATATCTGTATTCGAGACTGATTCCAAGGTTAACATGCATTGGTTTTTCGATTACCGAAGGGGTCAGGGTCATCCACCCTGTCGGGCTCTGACTTACCATAAGCTTTCTGCTTCCGAGGAGAGTCATCTCTATTCCTGCCAGTATCTTGTTGCGCAGATTATATTGGAATCCGATTCTGCCATCCCAGTTTGGCCTGTTCCAGGCAAATTCATTCTCCGAGAGCGTGTATTTGTAAATATTTGCAGAGGTGTTAAAGGCAAGTTTCTTTGTAATGGCACCACTGAGTTCACCGTGCAAATTAAGGACTTCGGCATCGTCAGGAACAACTATGAAATGATTCCCCCTTTCAATCTTAGACAATGTATCGGGATAAACAATATTTGAATAAAGCAGGAGATCGTTGATAAGCGAATATGAAGCCGAAACAAGATAATTGCCTCCTATCCCGCTATTCCCTTTCAGGCCCGCAGAAATTATCAGCGGATAACTGGTGTTAGGCACTTTGAACAGAGAGCCATCCGGAACAAGGAACGGATTTTCAGAAATTACATTTAAGGGTTCATTATTTTCAAGACTTCCTGTCAGCACGGCAAAGAACCTCATATATTCCTGAACAATACTGAAGCCAAAATTAATATTCGGGTAAAAATGGGGCTTGGCTGAAGTTTCAATGTTTCTTTCAAGTAAGAGTTCTACACCAAGATTAAAATTCCATTGCTGTGTACTTTTACTGACAAACGGGCTAACAGAGAAAATGTATTTCGGTTTAAGATCGAGCGATTCTGAAAGTTTGTAATGATCAAACCCTAGACTTGCGCCTGCATAAAAACCCTTATAAAGCTTTGACATCGATCCGGTAAATGCAAAATGGTTTATTGTCCGGTCTTTGGTATTGTTGAAATAGTCATAACTGATTCCAAACTTGTAGGAAAAGTCAGCAGAATCGAGGTTAAGCGATGAATATGAAGCTGTTGCTCCAAGATCATAATATCCCAGCTTTATATCTTTCTTTATAAAACCATAAGGTTCATCAGTATTGTATCCATAGGCAAACCTGTTTCTTTGCAGGAAATCAGCCGAAAGATCAAGAAGGCTTTTCCTGAAGAACCTTTTTCCGAAAACTGAACCATCATTATCCATAAAACCTGCAAACACCTTCTGTTTATTCTGCAATGAAACGGTACCGTTCGAGGAATAATGCTTTGCGTAAAAACCAACAGCTCCCTTTTTTGAACGGAGGTTGGTGATGCTTAATTCTGCCAGGGGAGTATTGTAATTGCCAAAACCGATTTTCACGTAGCTCTTATAGAGCTTAGGAAGCGGATCAGACATAAGAGAGGCAGATTTAATAGGGCTGATAGTGTAAGTCGGAGTAAAAGGGAATGATGTCACTTCATAATTGAATCTGGGCCTTATCCTAATAGTATCGTTAATCTCAGGTAGATAGCTCTTTTTCTTCGCATCTGCAAGCGATGGTTTGTAGGGATTATACAGGGTCACCTCCCTTTTGAGATCAGTTTCTGCCTTTTTGACCTGGCCGCTTAACGGCAGTAAAAAGATCAAAATTTGAAATATTGTTGCTAAATATCTTCTTACCATATCACCACTGTTTCAATATTTTATTCCGTATTAAAACCAACTCTGTTAATAAAATTATGTTTTTCACATCACATTTAATTACTGTCACTCAGTGAGTCGAGCTTAGCCCTCACCTCATCAAGAATGCCGTCATTATCAATTGTGTAATACTCTTTTAGACTCTGAAGAGTTGCCCTTGCCTGTAATGTATCTCCTTTCTTTATGCTGATATCTGCAAGGAGGAGAAACATTTTAGCCATCCAATATTGATGTGGCGAATTCTGATTTATGAACTGGGTAACAATTTTTTCAGCTTCATCCGTGCTGCCTTTCTTAAACAGCAGCTCGGCAACCCGGTATTTCGACTCAGCTCCCTCAACGCTGACCACTTCTGTTGCCGTTTTCCTGAAATCTCTTAATGCCTCATCAAACTCATTCAGGCTGTAATGAGCTTTTGCGCCTACGAAAGTAGCTTCCCTTATTAGTTCCTCTGGCATATTTGCCGATTTGTTAATCTTTTCCGCAGCCAGTATACTTTTCTGGGCATCTCCCTCCTGGTAGGCTGATCTCAACTGTCCCCGGAGGGCTGTCAGTTTGTTTTCTGCCTGTGATGTGATTTTTTCAAGTTTTTCATAATAGTCAAATGCCGCTGAATATTCCTCCTTGCTAAAAAGTATTTCGGATGCAGTACTAAGCGACTGTTCCATAAACTGATTGTTTGGTGTTTTGATCACCTCCCCGTACAAAGTCAGAGCTTCCTCTTTATTGCCGGAGGAATTGAGACATTCTGCAAGATAAAACTGTGCATTCAGCCTGAAGCTTCCGTATTGAAATTCATTCAGATAATTCCTGAATACCTCCATAGCTTTATCACATTTACCTGATATATAAAGATTTTCACCTGAGGAATAAAGCAGCGAATCTTTTTCAGCCATGTTAACATCACCGTATCCCAGGTTTTTAACATATGCAAAGTAACTTTCAACATCATTCATCTCCACGAAAGTATTCTTTAATCCTGTAAGAGCATACCTGGCTTCAGGTGTTGACTGAAAATTCTCGATAACCTTCTTGAATTGGGCAACCGATTTTTCATTCTCTCCCTGATTATAGTAAAGCAGGCCAAGCTGAACTATTGCCCTCGGGACGAACGAACTCGACTGGTAATTTGCAACGATGCTTACGAAGTCAGCTTCGCTCCGCCTGAAGTCTTCCATTATAAAATAAGCCCGGCCTCTTTCATAGATCGCATTGGGAACATACGAAGAAGAAGGATACTTTGTTATCAGAGATGTAAGGATATCGACTTTGCCCTTTTGATTATTGGTAAGTCCCAGGCAGAAGCCCTTCTGGAACATTGCATAATCTGCATCCGTTTTACCGTAATCGATTACTTTATCGTAATAGGATATTGCTTGAGGATAGTTCGTTGTGATGAAGTAACAATCACCAATCCTTAGTTTTGTATCAACCTGAATCTCGGGTTTGGAGGCTGCAACAGCCGATTCGAAATTTCTGAAATGGGTCAGGGCATTATTATAATCCTTCAGGTTGTAATATGCGTACCCAAGATTGTACCTGATAAGATTTGCTTCCGGCAGATTCATTGCTCCGGGGAGTACCATGAACAGTTCATAATCCTCCCTTGCTTTATCATATTGTCCAAGCCTGTACTCAGCCTCAGCCCGCCAATAACTTGCCCTTGCCCTGAATTCCCTGTTATATTTCTCGTATTTAAGTGATTTGTCAAAAAGATCAATTGACTGGGCTATCTCCATATTCTTAAATAATTCCAGACCCCGGAAAAAAGCAACCCTCTGGTAAGCCTCCTCCAGCCTGCTGTCTTTATTCCTGATCTTGTCAAGGGAAGCCAGGGCAGCCTGGTAATTCTTTACCTCAGTAAAAGTGGCCACGAGGTAATTATAAGCCTCTTCGATTTTGTCAGAACCGGGATAAAGATCGATATACTCCTGAAATGCAGCAATTGCCTCTCCGAAAGGAGAAGACGTGGTTTCATACGTAAGTTTGGCAAAAGCAAAAAGTGCTTCCTCCTTAAGCTTCTTGTTAAAATCAAGTTTTGAAGCCTGGCCGAAAGCAAACTGCGCGCGTTTTTTGTCTCCTTTCTGCAGATAGCAGTCACCCAAAACAAACCAAATATTCTGACTCAATTCATCTGATCTTGCTCCTGTCTGAAGTAAAATCCTGATTGCCTGATCAATATTCCCGGTTTTGTAGTAACAAAATCCAAGCTCGTATTTATCTTCCCGGTCGCTGGCTTTCGCACCTGTCGCATATTGTTCGAGGTATGGCAAAGCTTCCTGATAATTACCCTTATTGTAATAAGCATCTCCAAAAAATCTATAAAGCTCTATTGTTCTGTCTTTTGGCGCTGATTTTAAAAGGTCAGGTGAAATCTCCAGAATTCCATCGTAGTCTTTATTCAGATACATGATCTGAGCAATATAGAACGGAACTATAGAACCAAATGTCTCATCATTCTTCAGCCTCATGAACCCTTCCAGAGCTGTCTGATACATTTTTTGCTCGTAGGCTATATGGGAGAAATAATAAATTGCGGGAGCTGAATATTCTGTGTCAATATCCTTGATTTCCGAAAACATTGTGAGCGCTTTGGCTTTATCCCCTTTCACGTAAAGTGAATAGCCATATCTGAATAGATACTCCGGCAGTTTATCGCTCTCAAGTTCCTGCCTGTTTACCATCTCATAATAAGAACATGCTTTCCTGTAACTTTTGTTTTGATAGAAATAATCACCAAGCACAAGCCTTGCCTCATTTATCCTCGGGCTTTCCGGATGTGTCGACAAATATAAAATCATCCTGTACTCCGAATCGGGATTAAATAGTTTCAGCGCCGAAAGAGCAGCATAATATGCTGCTTCATCAGTCAATATTTTATCTGTTCCCTGGTTATTTTTCAGATAAGAATCAAAAAGTCTGATTGCCGCTGCATATTTCTCTTTATTAAACAGATCCATCGCCGTGTTAAACTCTGACCCAAGTTCATTTCCCGAAAAAGCGGTCTGCGAAAAGCCATGGAAAACAAACACAAAAAGGAAACTTATAATCAATACCGATTTTTTTCTGTTCATAACTTATGTTTTTCGGCTGGATATTATTTAATAATGACTGACATAATGTAAATTAAAATGTCAATAACATATTAATAATAAGATAAATACAACTAAAAACGATTTTCTAAGTATTGGCAAAATTACAATTATTAAACGGCGGCTTCCGGTCTTTATTACTGATTTTATTAACATATAAATGTTATTTATCAATTCTTTCTTTAATTTGCACTGCAAATACCCGATAAATGGAGGATATGCCCACTTCAGAAAACCCTGGTTCAGAAAAAATAATTGAGCTGACCGGATGCAATATCTGGCAGCAGGATCATCTGGTTCTTTCGGATGTCAGTTTAGGAGTTAATAAAGGTGAATTTGTATATCTCGTTGGGAAGGTTGGCAGCGGCAAAACAAGCCTCATCAAAACACTCAATGCACAATTGCCGCTTAAGGAAGGAACCGGCATTGTGGCAGGGTTCAACCTTTCTGAAATAAAAATACGTGAAATTCCTTATCTGCGAAGAAAAATCGGTATCGTATTTCAGGATTTCCAGCTATTAATCGACAGATCAGTCAGTGACAACCTGGAATTTGTCTTAAGGGCGACAGGATGGAAAGACAGCGAGAGGATTGAAACCCGGATCAACGACGTGCTTGAGAAGGTCGGGCTCAGCCTCAAGGGTTACAAGATGCCTCACCAGCTCTCAGGCGGGGAACAGCAGCGTGTTGTGATCGGAAGGGCTTTGCTAAATGATCCGGACATAATCCTGGCTGATGAGCCGACAGGCAACCTCGATCCCGAAACATCTGAGGGTATTATCAGGCTTCTTAAGGATATAAGCAGTACCGGCCGGGCAGTAATGGTAGCTACCCACAATTACACGATAATCAAAAAGTTCAACGCAAGAACCATCAAGTTCGATAACGGGAAGATAACCGAAGTGAGGGATGATGAGGAAATTGAGCTGGAAAAGTTGTAATGCGGCTGGTGGCATACCTCTGATAATAAGCCTCATGCTTTTCTTACGATAGTTGTTCTCTCAGTGTAAATTCAAATACTTCACGCCATTTACGGCATTCAGGGGTATCAAGGAGAGTTGTATTGTGCCAGATGCTGACAAACAGACCTCCTACTTTCCTTGTCTGGGATATCATATTGCTTATTGTCTCTTTTGCCATTTCCGGGTTCAGTTTCTTGTAGCCTTTAAGCGTAACATCCATTACCTGAAATGGGAAGATCGTCAGGTTCGTCCTTTTATCTTCAGCAACATCATAAAACATGTAGGGACGTGCAATTCCTGCCCTGAACCCCGGTTCATCCTGGAATCCCATTGAATAATCTTCAGAAATACCAGCGGCTGAAAGATTTCTGTATGACAAAGGGAAGACAATTTTCAAAAAGTGAAACCGGCTGAGGGTGATCTCTTTTTTAAGGATGGTTTTTAATCGTTCCTTCTCAGTACCAAGAACCGGCGAGCCTCCTGAAGCCTTGAAGGAAGGATGAATGCCGACTTTGCCTCTCCCATCAAGCCTTCCTATAAGCCTCCTGTATTCCTCATTTTTCCACGAGGGATTTTTTTCATATTGTGTTTGATTTCCGACTGGTATAAAGAAAATTGTTTCTGAGCCAATTCTGTCAATTACCTTAAGTAAATAATCGAAAACAAAGTAAGGATCCATTTCCCTCTTTGCAATTGTATCAAACCTCCGTCGAGCCTGTCCGGTTTTAGAAGCGATCTCATGAATAAATCCGCCGATATTGCCGATCAGGCTTTTACCAAGGTAAGCATATGGTTCGTCAACATCAATTGTAATAAGGGCTTTAAAGTTATTGTGTTTAAAGGCAAGGTTCTGGTACTTCCTTACCATTGCTATTGCCAGTTCCCTGGCCCAAAGGTCGATAACCGGAATCCCCAGGAATCCGTTAAGAAAAGCAAGCGATCCTGAACCGTTGAATCTTCCTGATTCATCGGGAGTGAAACCGAGATATTCCTCATACCGGGTAACGAGATAGAACGAGGCAGCAAAAATGTCAAACGGAATATCTGAATCTGGCGAGGTTTGAAAAAAGACAGGCAGGTCTTTCCATTCATTTACAGTTATTTCCTGCGTCCTGACATCGGTTTCTAACAACAACTGGACCCGGACTTATTTTCAGTGATCCCGGAATACTGTCATCTGAATAATTAATTACAGGACATTTGCCAAGCTTCCGTTTATCGGTAACTATTTCCCATGATAAACCAAGAATATCCTGCAAAATTAATTCAGCAATATATCCCAGCCGTGGTGTATTGCTGGATGTAAAAATTTTAACCGGCTTTACCTCCATATGAACAAATTTAATCAATTAATCGGAGGCGTCTATTACCTTCAGAAGAATAATGAGCTTGATCTACATTTGATTGTTTTGAAGATTCCTTTACCATTGCAGATAGCATAATCATTGAAATCAAGCGCCAGTAAAGCACCAAAACTGAACGCGACAGTTCCTCCATAACCCCGGGAATCTCGAATCGAAATAACTGTAAAGGAATCCGAAAATCACACTTGCCGGTAAAGCTCCGAGCCCTAACTGCAAAATTGTACAACCCGAATGCTGTTCCCCTCTTTTCCTCTTTTACCATATCGGCGACAAGGGCTTTTTCTGCACCTTCAGTAAAGGCATAAAAAAGGGCATAGATTGCAAACAGGATGAATGTCGCCCCGATCTGTAGCCGTGCAGGTAGAAAAACAAGAAAGGCAAATGAAAAGTATACAAATACATAAATTCCCCAACCGATATTGATTACTGTTTTTCTCCCGATCCTGTCAGAAAGTGCACCCAGCGGCGTTGAGAATATAGCTTTTATTATATGGAAAAATGCCCAGATCAAAGGAAGGAACAAAATGTTTATAACGTCCGACTGAGCTTCGGCGGACCCAAAATTAGAGATCATTTCATTCAGGGGAGCTATGCTTTTAACCAAAGTTCACAACTGCCCCGCTGTTCCTGATCGATTCCTCAACCCTGAACAACAGGAAAGCGTCGGATGAATTGCCTAGCGTAAAAATGACGACAGTAAGAAGATACAACTTGAAATTCCTGTCAAGATTCCTGAATGAAAAGCTGAATGCATTTGTATTGACCCTGCCTGATGCATTTTCCTTAACATAGAAAAGAAGAGTCAGAACGCAAGGACTCCCGGAATTATTGAAAGATACAAATGTCCATCTTAATGCAAGCAAAGAGTCCTTTATGTCGAAAACTAAAAAAATAACAAGGAGAGTGATTATTGCAAGTATCGGACCAATAACAGCGCCCGTATGATCCATTGCCCTCTCAAAACCGTATGACCTTCCCCTCTCGCTTTCGTCAGTGGCCGAAGCTATCAGTGCATCCCTCGGTGCAGTCCGTATCCCCTTGCCTACCCTGTCGAACATCCTTATAAAGACAATCTGCCATGCTGACGTAACCGCTCCCGTTAAGGGTCGGATAAATGACGAAATTGAATAACCTATAACGACCAGGAGCTTCCTTTTTCCAATTTTGTCTGAGATAATGCCGCTGATAAGCTTAAGCATCGCAGCAGTAGTTTCAGCTACTCCTTCAATAATGCCAAGGACAATTGCACCTGATCCAAGTGCGGCGATGAAAGCCGGTATTAACGGATAAATCATCTCCGAGGCCGCATCAGTGAAAAAGGCTCACCAATCCGAGCATAATAACTACCGAGTGGTATTTTCTTACTCCTGTTCTTAATCATAGCTTTAGTTTCCCTGCCGCTTCATAACCTGAACCGGAGCTTTACCTCTTCAAGATAATCATCATATAATACCTGGAGATAGGCTTTTCCATATTTCTCCGCCATCTTCAGGCTTTGACCCTTCCTTAACTACTGCACGTCCGAGCTTTTGATCAAATATAACGCTGGAACTATCTGTGATAAAAGCAAATCCTTCATTAAACGTATAAAATGCAAAAGAGCCAGATCCTTTATAGAACAGGTCCTTCCCAAACGGGAAATCGCCTTCAAGTCCCATCTGATGAAGTAACGTCAGTGGTATATCAACCTGGTCTCCCAGCTTTTCCAGCCTGGTGCCTTTTTCATTCAGCGCTCCACCCAAGCCAGATCATAGGGATCTTAAAGATGGTTTTTGAATATACAAGATCATCGAGTGAATTGCGCCGGCAATGATCAGCAACAAGTATAACCAGGGTATTTTCCCACCAGTCTGTTTCTTTTGCCCAATCGAGAAACGCTCCGACCGTCCTGTCAGTGTAATATACTGAATTTCTGAATTTTGTTAGATTGTCTTTCCCTTCGAACACAGGTTCCATGGGAACTTCAAAGGGTTCATGACTCGACAAAGTGAGAACAACGCTGAAAAAAGGCTGTTTCATTTGTTTCATCGAATCCTGCAGGGCTTTGAAAATAACATTATCATGAACTCCCCATTTTGAATTGTAATCAGCCGGATCAAAGTTTTCCATGGTAATTATCTGGTGGAAACCTGAGGTAATAAGAAATGAATTGAAATTCGCGAAGTTTATATCTCCTCCATACCAGAAAGAGCTTTTATAATCTGATCCGTTTAGTATCCTGACAAGACTTGGAAGCGATTGCGTTTTCCTTGGCTCTTTTATTATTGATGCAGCCGGTTGAGCCGGATAACCGCTTAGAATCGCAGGAAGAGCCTTATCGGTGCGATTACCGGAAGCATAGAAATTCGAAAATACTATACCCTCTTTTATATACCTGTTTAAACAGGGAGTCGTCAGCGAGTCACCTCCCAACGGCCCAATGAGTGAGTTCCCGAAACTCTCAAGAATTATCATTAATATATTTGGCCGGGGATTGTTCAGCACTTTTTCAGGCTCCCCCTTTTCTGTAGGTAAGTGAATCCGCCAGCGACCTGGCAATATCCGGTTCAAAGTAAACATAGGGATTGCTTGCCGGTTTATGGTTAAATACTGAACTACCAACATTCCATGCAACATTTATTGCCGTATGATTAATAAACATATGTTCGCTGAAATATGCTGTACCCGCATTAATTGGGGCAACCCCCAGCCCACCCCTGATAGGAATTATCAATGCACCGGTGAGAATTAAAAACAACAGTGTTGCAGGTAATCTGAATTGAACTCCTTCCCTGTCCTCAAAATGCCTGTCCAATAATTTAATATAAAGGATCCCAAACAGGATTGTTATAAAAATAACAGTGATACAGACGAGTATTATTTGAAAGGCAGTCACCGAAGCAGCTGCTTCCTGTGGTGTTTTAAGATACAACAACGGGGTATAATCCATCCGGAAACCCCAGTATGTATATAAAACAGAATCAGCGACAATAATGGCAGATGACAGGAGGAGGATCAGCCAGGTATACCACTTAAGGAAATACCGGTACCAGCTTCCGCGGATCCAGATGCCGGGTATTGATGCCAGCATGGGAAATATCAAAATATATGCAATCGCTGAAACATCAAGCTTAAGACCATGTGTAAATGTACCAGCCAGTGTTCCTATTCCGAACTGGAAAGCTTCCTTATGATGAGTAAGGATGAAGAAGAACCTGGCAAAAACAAAGAATCCTAACCAGAATACGGAATAAGCGATGAGGGCATGAAAGTTTTCTTTTCATTTTGCCGAAAGAGTCTTTTGGTTGGCTTTTGCCTCCCTTGTGTTAAAATAGAAACAGGATCAGTGACACCGAAATTATTACCATTCCTGTTATAGTGAGCCATTCAGGATTCTCTCCCGGTACAACCATCCAGCTCAGTATTGCGCCTACAACCGGAATAATAAATTTCCACAGATTCAGTTCAGAGACTTTAACACCGGGTCGCTGGAGCAGCTTGAACCATAATGAAAATGCAAAGGCTGACATAAAACTGAGCCAGATAAGGTCCAGCCAGTATAACGGTGGTCTCGGAACCTCGGAAGCCCTTCCAAAGGAATTGAAAACAGGAATATGATCAATCCGCCTACTCCAAGAGATGCGGAACTCGAGCACCAAAGGATTCATACCTTTGCTCTTCAGAGAAACAATCACATTGCTTGTCGCTGTTGCGATATTGGCAATAAGTATCAATATTACACCCAGGAATTCAATCGCTGTCCCGATTCTGAAAGCCTGTCTTCCCGCACTTATTAGGATAACTCCTGAAATACCGAAAATAATTGTGATGATCTTTTGCCTTGTAAGCTTGTCCTCCTCGTGCATCATGGCAGCTGCAACTACGGCTGTTACCAGTGGTTGGGATCCGACTATTACCGCGCCCAGTGCGCCCGGAACAAGATCCATTCCGAGGTAGAAAAAGGTATAATTCACCAGTGTCTGAAGAACCATGACCGACAATGTCACTTTCCAGTTCTCCCTTATCATCCTCACATATACTGCAAAGGTTTTACAGTAAAAGGAAGGATCATTAAACCTGAGATCATAAATCTTATTCCGGCAAAATGCAATGGAGTGTCATACTGAAGCCCGAGTTTTATGCCAGCATATGCTGTTGACCATAGCAGACATGCTATAATGGCCCAGAATATTGTGTTACGCTTGCTGCTCAAAAAGAAATAATTAGGGCGCAAATATGATAAAAAAAATTATTTTTCCACCATATTCCAGTCAGGTGGCTTCATGCCAAGAAGATTTTTTACAAAAAAATCACGGCGTTTTCTTTCCCCGTATACTCCTCCGCCTGTATGTTTAGCGCCAGGCAGAAAATACGTACTCAAATTCCTTGTTTGCTTTTATTAAAGCATTTACAACCTGCATTGTGGAAGTTGGATCAACATTGTTGTCCATCTCACCGTTAATCAGAAGAAGCTTACCTTTCAGCCTCCAGGCGTTATCAACGTTTGAAGACTGTGCATATTCCTCTCCGACTGGCCATCCCATCCATTGCTCATTCCACCACATTTTGTCCATCCTGTTATCGTGACAGCCGCATGAAGCCACGGCTACCTTGTAGAATTCCGGGTAGAAAAGCACTGCACCTGCAGCACTCTGGCCTCCTGCAGATGTACCGTAAACTCCCACCCGTTCCAGGTCCATGTAAGGATATTTCTTTGCAGCAGCCTGCATCCACAGGATCCTGTCGGGAAATCCTGCATCTTTCAGGTTTTTCCAGCATACATCGTGAAAAGCTTTTGAACGGTTTGAAGTCCCCATTCCGTCAATCTTAACAACAATAAATCCGAGTTCCGCAAGCTGGTGCATATTTGTTGCAACAGACCTGAAGCTCTTTGGGAACAAAGCTGTCGTGAGGGTCCTGCATAGATATCTTCAATAACCGGGTATTTCTTTGAAGGATCAAAATCGGTTGGTCTGATGATTATTCCCCAGATATCCGTTACACCATCCCTTCCCTTCGCGGCAAATACCTCCGGAAGCCTTATCCCGGTATCAAGGAGCTTTGTAAATCTCTGCCTTTTCAATGACCATAAGCTGCGATCCGTCTTCAGCTTTCCTCAGTACTGTGACAGGAGGAGTATCGACACGGGACCATGTGTCTGTAAAGTATTTTTTGTCGGGTGAAAAACTTGCTTCATGTGTTCCGTCACCTTCGGTAAGACGCATAAGACCGGTACCGTCAAAATTGATCCTGTAATAATTAATGAAATACGGATCACCCGATTCCCTGCCGCTTGCCTGAAACACAATCTGCCTGTTTTTCTCATCAACGATATGTTACATCCCTGACAACCCACTCTCCGCTGGTGATCTGATTTTTTACCATACCGGTGACAGAGTCGTAAAGGTAAAGATGATTCCATCCATCCCTTTCAGATGCCCAGATGATCTCACCTGTCCCTTCAGTATCGTATCTGTATTTCTTTCCGCTGTAATCAATAAATGTGGGCGATGTCTCATTTATAATTACTTTATAGTCGCCTGTAACGGCGTCTACTTTAATTACCTGATAAACCTGATGCCCCCGCTTATTGTATTCGAATGTAAAATAAGTGTTGTCCTTGCTCCAGTTAATATCATTAACCGAGTATTGGTTCGGAATTTGCAGTGTCGTCAACGTGAATATGCTTTCTTGATTCGATATCAAACAGCTGAGGGTATTTCTGAGGAATAGCATCACCCGGCTTCTGGTACTCATAGGTATAATGCTTCGGCTGCAGCTGATCCTCGGGGGAAGACTCAATATAATAGATCATATGTTTTTCAGCAGGTCTTACGCGACATGCAACCAGTTTCCGTGAGTCCGGCGACCACCTGATATACGATGAATAATACTCGCCAATGGCTCCGTCATAACTAAGCTGATATTCCTTGCCATCGTCAGCCCATTTGATATAAACATTATAGTTCTTTATAAAGGCAGTCCATTTCTTGTCTGGTGATTCAACGGGATTATT
Source organism: uncultured Bacteroidales bacterium (assembly GCA_963732115.1). Classification (GTDB taxonomy): domain Bacteria; phylum Bacteroidota; class Bacteroidia; order Bacteroidales; family VadinHA17; genus LD21. Next base: position 39,632 of record CAVSYN010000007.1, on the reverse strand, counting down.
TGCAAGTTCATCCCTGAAACCCCAGTCCCAGCCACTCTGTCTGCCCCTGTCAGTAACCATGTCCCTCTTCAGAATTTTGTAATCCCGCAGATTGCAGATCCAGTTGTAGTTGTCATAGGTAAAGGCAAAGCTTCCGAGTTTGTCTGAAAATACCAGATTTTTTATCGGGAGTTTTCCCGTTTCAAACTTTTTACCTGTGGCTGTTCCCAGCGCTGCTGCAAATTTTGCCTGGTCGAATGCTCTTCTTTTTTGTCAGCTTTTCGGCATCAACGATCATATAATCAGTGCCATCAGGAGTAAAATTCTCATACAGGAAACTGCTTGTTTTTCCGATCCAGACCGGCCGCACATTTCCATAGTAAACTTTGTCCGTTGTCAGTTTTACCAGGTCGTCAGCTTTCCTGTAGACATCCGGAGACATCTGCGCCCATGTCTCAAAAGTCAGGATGCTGAATAAAAGCGCGGAGGTAATTAAGATTATTTTGGTTCTTCTTTTGGCTCTTTTCATTTCTGTCGAATTAGGTTTTAGTGAAATGAGCTTAAATTTAGTCGAATTTGAATTCCGGACAGAGGCTTTAAGAATTTAAATTAATAGATTTGTTATTATATCCATCTCAATTATTATGACCGTTGCTGAATTCATTGCAGATCAATTGTTTAAAAATGGAGTAAGACATGTCTTCGGAATTCCTGGCGGCCCTTCAATACCCTATATTGAAGCATTCAGGTCGGCTGGCATTGATTTCATCCTCACCTCAAATGAGGCTGCGGCCGGGATCATGGCCGATGTATCAGCCAGACTGACCGGGATCACCGGAGTGTGCCATGCAACATATGGTCCAGGAGCCACAAATATTGCCACCGGAACGGGTGGAGCTCTTCTCGACAGGTCGCCGGTTATCGTTTTCACAAGTGAAATGAGTGATGCGATGATCTCCAGGACAACTCAGATGAATATCAATCATCAGAAGCTTTTTGCACCATTGACAAAAGCCACGTTCAGACTTACTTCCGAGAATGCATCTGAAGTCCTTGCCAGTGCTTTCAGAATCTGCAGGGAAGAATATCCCGGACCTGTCCATATTGGAATTCCGTCAGGGATAGCAGAATCCAAAACCGGAGCAATTGTCCTTCAGATATTTTACCGCCTGAAAGCAAAGTTCAAGATAATAACATTGATAAGATTATCTCCATTCTCAGAAATGCCAGAAAGCCAGTTAATTGCTGCCGGCCTTACTTCTGCAAGACATGCCATAAATACTGAGCTTGCTTCATTTCTTTCAAAATATAAAATACCGGTAGTTCTGACACCTATGGCTAAAGGCCTTCTTCCTGAAAGCCATCCGTGCTATGCAGGAATATTATTTCATGCGTTAAGTGATTACCTGGAAGATATTTTTGAGAAGGCCGATCTTGTTATTGGCCTTGGTTATGATCCCGTTGAATATAATTATGAATCATGGATGCCCCGAGTACCTCTTGTTACATTTCGATACAAAAGAAACTGATATGCCGTCATCCTTAAACGTTGTCCAATATTCAGGACCTCCACCCGAATGGTTCAGCGTCCTCGAAAACCTCGATGCAGGCTCACTGATTTTTGATTCATCGGTGTTAAACACCGTGAGGGATGAAATGGCTTCAGTATTCAATGGATTTACGGATCATTTTGGGCCTGTTACTGCACTTATGGTTCTTCAGGAGGAATTACCCGGAGATGCGATAGTGACCTGCAGATGTCGGATCTCACCTTCATCTGGCTGGCCAATACTGGAAATGTTCAGGCAAACAGAAGCTGATAATGACAAACGGCTGGTCGGGGATGGGATTTGGTCTTCCGGCTGCCCTGGCAGCTCAGTTAGTCAACCCATGGTCAACAGTGGTTTGCATTACCGGCGATGGCGGCTTCCTCATGATGGCCGGAGAAATAATAACTGCCCGGCGGTATAATCTCCCTGTAATAACCGTTGTACTTTCAGATGGCGAACTGAACCTGATAAGGCTTAAACAATCGTGGCAGAATATTGCACCGTATGGAACAGGACTTATATACCGGAGATCTGTTTGATTCGGATAAATTCTTTGGAGTAACTGTCCTTACACGCCGATTCAGAAGAAACTATGAGAAAAGCAATAAACACTGCTCTTTCACTGAAGAGTCAGTAATAATTAATGCCCGTATAGATCCCGATGATTACAGATGGCTGGTAGTCAGGCAGGAGCCTTAATCTGTTTCATTTTTTGGGTTTTGCCTCTATGGCTGGTTTTTTCTCTTTTGTTGCCTTGGGAGCTTTAGTTTCTTTTTTCTCTTTGACGGCCTTTGTCTCTTTTATTTCAGCTTCTTCTTTTACAGGTTTGGCTCCTTTTGAAGGTTTAACTTCTTTTACCGGGGCTGTTTTTTTAGCGTCTTTGCTTCTTTTGCGGGTTTGGCTTCTTTAACAGCTTTTGCCGCAGCAGCTGGTTTGACTTCCTTTTCCTCCCTGACAGGTTTTACCTCTTTTTCCGGCTTTGGTTCCTTTACGGGCTTAACCTCTTTAACTTCTTTGGCCTCTTTAACTTCTTTAACTTCTTTGACTACTTTAACCTCTTTGGTACACTGACTTCCCTGACTGGTTTTACCTCTTTAACCTCTTTTACTTCTATGATTTCTTTGACTTCGGGGACCTCTTTCTTCTCCTTCAGTGGTTTTTTATCTTTAGGTTCTTTTCCTTTTACAACAACTACCTGCTTGATTTCCGGTTTATTTTCTTTTTTCCTGCGGCGTCTGACACCATAAGTTCCAAGTATAATTTTACCTCTTCTGGTTTTTTTATCACCTTTTCCCATAATGATTTGGTTTAAATGATTTAGTGATCCAATTGAATCGGGCAAATTTAATAATATTCTTTATTTTTAATCAATTTTTTATCCCTTCATTAAACAAAATGAACCGTGACCAGATGAAAAATGGAGTGAAGTATCACCGTGTAAAACAATGAAATCAGGATTTTGAAATGAGAAGAAAAGACCGGGAAATAACAGGAATCGGCGAGATTGAAGTAATCATTTCACATGCTGATATATGCAGGATAGCCCTGACTGAAAATAATATGCCATATATCGTGGCGATGAATTTTGGTTATTCCGGAGGGGAAAAGAAAAGACTTTATTTTCATTGTGCCACAGAGGGAAGAAAAATTGATATGATAAGAAAGAACAGCTATGTCTGTTTTCAAATGGATACCGGATCACAGGATCACCGAAGGGACAGAAGCATGTGATTTCAGCATGAGCTACAGCAGTGTTGTGGGGTGGGGAAACATCTCAATAATCACGGATGAATTGGGAAAAAGAGAAGGGCTGAATTCAATAATGCAGCATTACACAAAAAGAACAGGTTTTAAATATAAACCGAAGTTTTTAACAGAACAATCATTTTACAGCTTGATATAATCACAATGAGCGGAAAGAAAGCCTAATCCGGTTATTCAGGACTGGTTTTCCTGTCTGTAATTAGCGAAAATCCGTCTTGTAAGCCACAACATTATACCTTCCGGAACAAACAAACCTAGCCTGAAAAACAGGTTGGACATTTTCCCCGGAATAATAACTCTTCTTCCTTTAAACATTCCGGTTACAGCTATAGCTGCGACCTCTTCAGGGTTTAACGCCAATTTTTGCGAAAACCATCCGTTTCTTTTGATTCTGTCGAGAACAATTTGGTTGGTCCTGACAGAAGCAGGAACAACAACGCAGGTTTTTGGAGAAGATCCGTTCAATTCTGATTCAAGTGCCCTTGTAAAAAAATACAAATACGATTTGGAAGCAAGATATACACTTTTATAAGCCGTTGGAAGATATGCGCCAAAACTGCTGATATTCAAAATGTAAGATTCCTTATGTGTTTTCAGTTCCGGAGTAAAAAAGCTTGTGAGGAGTGTTACAGCCCGGATATTTAAAAAAATCATGTTGTCAATCTGCTTTGTGGAGTAGCTTTCTATCGGACCTTCAAAGCCAACTCCGGCATTATTAATAAGAATATTTACTCTCAGACTTTTACTTTTCACAAACTTAAGCAGGTTCTCCGGACCGGCATCCGATGCCAGATCACCTTCACAACAAAGAGCCCGGATCTTATTCATGGATTCCAGGTCAGCACAAAAATCTGACAAGCCCTGGTTTGGCAGAGAATGAAGGACCAGATTGTGCTTTCTTGAAGCCATCTCTTCTGCCAGAGCCTTACCGATGCCGCTGCTGGCGCCTGTAATCACAGCAAATACATTATTTTCTGGTGTCATATTGTTTTGATTTTAACCAGTTTATCGTAATGGTGACCCCCTTCCTGAAAGGCGTTACTCTATAACCAAGTTCTTTAATTGCTTTCTGGCTCGAAATGATCGAGTTATTCATGTACTTATCAAGCCAGTCCATAGTTATCAAGGGAGGTGTTCCTGTAATTTTTGAGATGGCCATTAACAATTTTACTATCGATTTCAGAAAAACCAGGGGTAATTTAAAGACTTTCCTTTCTATGTCCGGCTGCTTCTCCAATAATTCTAAACAAATCGCTAAATGTAAGATTCTCTCCTCCCAGAAGGTATCGTTCACCGCTTCTTCCGGATTTTGCAGCAAGAATATGTCCCTCAATAACATCATCAATAAAAACATAATTGCCTGCCGTTTCCCCGTTTCCGGGAATTATCCTCCATAACCCGGAAACATATAACCTGATTATTTTAGTCAGCGAGTTGCTTTTTGTAAGCTTTCCAGGTCCATATACTCTTGTGGGATTAACAATGACCAGATCCAATCCTTTTTTTACGTAATCCAGGGCAATCTTCTCAGCTTCCGCCTTCGTCTTTTCATAGATTGTTTTAAATTCCTGAGCCGGATTTGCAGATTCGTCAATGGGTTTGCCGTCAGGTGACCAGCCCATTGTTCCTCCTGTTGAGGTGATCACCACTTTCCGTACTCTGCACTCAAGAGCTGCGTTGAGGACATTTACTGTACCGGTTACATTAGTTTTGAAAACCTCAGAAGGATCCTTTGCCCAGGGTTTTGTAAAAGCTGCCATATGAAATACCCAGTCACAATCGCTCATCCCCTGCCTGAGAGCTGCCGTGTCGGAAAGATCACCTTTTATAATTTCAGGTCTTTCCATTTCGGCGAATACAACTGCTGATGGATTTCGGGCCAGAAGAGTAACTTTGTGATTTTCCGAAATAAGCTTTTCGGTCAATCTTGTTCCTATAAATCCAGTGCCGCCTGTTATAAAGACTTTCATCAGGTTCTTTCCTTTAAATGAAAATGAAGCTCGGGATTATGATATAATGAAAATTCTTCTGTCATGACTGCAATTGATGAATGAATAAGAAATGCCGGAAAAAATGAGCCTGTCAGTTCACTTAAAAGGCATAATACTACCCCTGCCGGAATTGCGCCTATTGCTATTAGCCTTCCTTTTGGCAGATGGACCAGTGAATAGAGGAATAAATTGATAATCATTGCCGGCCAGAAACCGAAAGCTGCACGGCACAGGAACCAAAGAACTCCCCTCAAGAGAAACTCATATCCGAATAAATAACAAAGCCACACGGAGGCTGAAAGAACTAAATGCCTTGGATACCAGTCCTTAAGCTTAAGCTCAGGCGATATATCCTGAACACTTTTCCTTTTCGAAGAAAAAAAAGAAATTAATGTTATAAGCAGGACCAACAAAAGCATCAAATACCAGAAGTGGAATGTGCGTCCGGCTGTAAATCCGATCGTTTTTGGCAATACATTCAATATCAATATGAAAATAAAATACGGGATTATGCCGGTAAATAAAATGCCGGATAGTTTCTCAGACAGGAATTCATAGATTTCATTTGTTCCCGAAGGAAACAAAGGCTTCAGCAAAGTATTGAGAACAATCTTTCGTTTAACAGTGTAGAAGTAAAGGGAAAAAAGAAGCAGGACAGAGATAATTGCAATTAAAGCTAAAATCCAGGCTTTCAATTTAATATCCCCCATAAAAACTAATTATTTATAAGCAGCTTTTAAAGGCTGGTTCTTTTTGTATTAGGCATTCTCCATAAAATAAGGCTCATTCTCCTATATGCTAACATACCGAAATAAAAAGAACTTTAGAACAATTTCAAATATTAATGGTTATTCTGTTTAATAAAGCATTAACGTCAATGACACCTGAATCCCATAATGGCTTCCCTAGAGCGGCTAGTTACATAAAAAGCCACTACAATCCAATATATTATGATCTTTTATTTTCAGATATCAAAAATTAATATGACCTTTGTTTGTTTTATTTACTTTAACTTTTGAATTATGAACATTTACGCAGGAAGTCTTCATTTTAAAATGAGTGAAGCAGAATTAAAAGAACTCTTTGAAGAGTATGGCGAAGTAACATCCGCAAAAATCATTATTGATAAATACTCTGGGAAAAGCAAGGGATTTGGTTTCGTTGAGATGCCTAACGAAGCCGAAGCTAAGAAGGCCATTGAAGAACTTAATGGTTCTGAAATTCAGGGCAGAAAAATAATTGTGAATGAATCTATTGAAAGAACTGACAGAAGAAGTAATTTCAGAGGAGGTGATAATGACCGCAGAGGCGGTGGTGGTAACAGAAGGGAAAACTACAGATAGGAAACAAAAACACAAGAACTATGAAAGGTACTGTTAAATGGTATGACAGGGTAAAGGGCTATGGATTCATTCAGACGGAAGATCAGAAGGATATATTCATCCACCGTTCTGGACTGGAAGTGCCCCAGACCGGACTTGAGACAGGCCAGGCTGTTGAGTTTGAAATCGAGATGAGAGAGAAAGGACCTGTTGCTATCAAGGTTAGGAAAATAGAATGATTTTTTGCTCGAGTCTATAAAAAAAGAGGCTGCACCAGTGTGCAGCCTCTTTTTTTATTTTACCTGCAGGGAGTTGGGTGTCAAACAAGTTTCCAGGGGCTCCTGTACTCATGTTGCAGGCGTTTTGTTGCTTCCCCGTCGGTATCATCAACAAATGTTTCTGTTTCAGGATTCCATTTAATTGTCCTCTTGAGATCACAGGCTATATTTCCAAGATTGCAAACTGTAGCACTGCTATGACCTATATCGACAGAAGCAACAGGATCCTGACGCGACTTCACGCATTCAATAAAGTTGACCTGGTGAGGTATCCTTGTTTCATAAGGTCCCTCATCGGTTGATGCAGCCGATGCAGGAGGATTGAATTTAGGATCAGAAGCATTGAAATAACCACGGGCAACTTCGATCCATCCGTTTTCTCCCCAGAATTTAACTCCCTTGGTCAGCTTATCATCGAAAGGCTCTGATGTCATAACAACACCATTTGCATATTTCCAGGTTATAAATTCTGTACCGTCACCGATAGGTGAAATTTCAACCGGTCCGCTTTTATCCATTCCAAGTCCCCACTGGGCAATGTCGAACATATGAGCTCCCCAGTCGGTTGTGAAGCCTCCGCCCATCTCCTTATACCAGCGCCATGCACCCCATATTTCTTCATTCTTTTCGGGATCAAGTGAAATAGGAGGATCAAGCTGGTTATTGAAATGAATGTTTGCTGTTAGAGGGCCAAGCCAGAGATCCCAGTTCAGATCAGCAGGCAGCGGTTCCTCCGGAAGGTCATAAGGTTTCGGTGGTGCTCCGACATAAGCATTTACTTTTGAAATTTTTCCAAGAGCCCCGGTCTGAACCAGCTTCACCGCATGCTGGAAACCTGCATCTGAACGCTGCTGGCTGCCAACCGCAAGTACCCTGTTGGTTTCGCGGACTACTTTCTTAAGCTCCTGGCCTTCGTTAATAGTGAATGTCATTGGTTTTTCAAGATAAACATCCTTTCCGGCCTTGCATGCAGCAATTGCTATCATTGCATGACTATGGTCAGGAACAGCAATTACAACAGCATCAATATCCTGCCTTGCAAGAAGATCCTGATACTTTTCATACGTTTCCACTTTTGCTTCCTTACCGGCTTTTGTATAAAAGTCAGTTACCCTCTTTTCAAAGCGTTTGCGTTTTATTCCGTAAACATCGCATCCTGCAAGCACCTTTACACCGGGTACCTGAAGGAATCCGCTGAGCAGAAACATGGATTGCTGCCCCATTCCGATAAATCCAAGCCTGATTTCACCATCAGATGCAGCTGCGGCTGTTGGCTGTGGCTTTGGTTTTACCTTTACAGGAATTTGCAATGCCTGGAATCACGGCTATTCCGGCCATTCCAAGAGCTGCTGAACCTAGGAAACGACGCCTTGACCATAAGTTCTTTTGATCTTTCATAAGTCAGTTTTTGATTTTAGGATTAAATAAGATTTTGGATTAATTATTCTGTTCTTCAGGGATTAGAATTAAAAAGTATAAAAATAAACTTTTTTAATCACAATTTAAGAGCACATTAAAATCTTAGAATCTTCCGAAAATAGAGTATTTTACAGTGTTGCAAAATATGGATGAATAGAGGAATAAGCCATTGAAATTTGTTTCCATTTTCCGTTCAAGGTGAAGTACAGGCTGCCCCTTTACCAGCCTGAGGAACTTCGCAATTTCTGATGAGGGGGATATTGCCCTTATCCTTTGTTCCCCTCCTTTTATTTCAATACGGTAATGTTCCCTCAATATCTGGAAAAGTGACCTGTTTTCGAATTGCCGGGCTGTAATCCGTGGCAGGTTGATATTCGGTATATAACTGATGTCAAAAAATACAGGGACATTGTCAAGCAACCTGAGTCTTTCCATATATACGCATCCTGATTCCTTTTCAAGTTCCGAAAGGGTAAACATAAACCCTTCTGGCCACTGTGTGAGGTAAGGCTTTACTATTATCCTGGTTTTCAGATTCCTGTTGCCAACCGCTGAAGTGGTTCCGGAAACCGAAAGGATCCCGATCTCCCTTGGAAGCTGATGTACAATGCTGCCTTTTCCCTGGTGCCTGGTGATGTAACCGTCATTTGCCAGATTGCCAAGCGACTGACGGACGGTCGGACGCGTCAGTCCGTAAAGCTGGCAAAGTTCATTCTCGGAAGGAAGCAGGTCTCCCTCTCTGTAAACGCCATCGAGGATGTGCTTGCGGAGTATTTCATAAAGCATTCTGTGCTGGGGAACTGTACCGGACTGCATATTCGTGAAAGAATTTTTGTAAATATAGATAATTTTACTTGTAAATACAAGTTATAGTAATTATTTTTGTAATCATATTGTTATTAACTATTTCAACAAATGAATAGGATATCTTTGATCTACTTATTATAACAAGTTACTTATAAAGGTTCTTGACATTTTCTAATTGATATTTCATATTTTTACGTACCAATCACGAATCACCAATAACCAATCACCAATAACCAATCACCAATTACCAATCACAAAAAAATGGCAATCCCGGTAATAATGCCCAAGCAAGGTCAGTCAGTCGAGACCTGTATAATTACCAAATGGTTTAAAGAGAAGGGGGATGCGGTAAAAACAGGCGATCTCCTTTTCTCATATGAAACCGACAAAGCGGCCTTCGATGTTGAATCACCGGCCGATGGTACCCTCCTTGAAGTTTTCTATCAGGAAGGATCTGAAGTTCCCGTACTGGTTAATGTTGCAGTAATAGGAACCATCGGGGAAGAAATAGCATCATTCCTTACAGCCGGGACGGTAACGGAGGCCAGCCAGGAATCTGTAAAACCTGTACCCGTATCCGAAAAATCTGTGGCAGGAGGTAATATTGTCCGGGAAGGTTCCAGGACAGGAGATACAAAGATCAGGATTTCACCAAGGGCAAAACGTCTTGCAGAAGAGAAAGGCATCAATTACAAAAGTATTGCCGGTACAGGTCCTAACGGCAGGATAATTTGCGCCGATATTGAAAATGCCGCTTCAGGCAAAACCGTAAGGACCCTGGCTGGTCAGGAAGCAACCGGAGAGTTTACCGATCAGCCGGTCACGAATGTACGAAAGCTGATAGCAAGAGCAATGTTTGATTCATTGCAGAATTCAGCCCAGCTTACACACCATATGAGCGCTGATGTAAGGTACCTTCTGGAAGCCAGGAAAAGGATCAAGGAGGAATTCCTTAAAGGAACAGGGAAACAGGACATTACCCTGAATGATATGGTCTGCTGGTGCGTTATAAAGGCGCTTAAGAAGTTTCCGGAAGTGAACAGCCATTACCTTGGGGAACATAAAAGAATATTCAACAGAATCCATCTTGGAATAGCTGTTGACACTGCAAGGGGTCTGATGGTACCTGTTGTCAGGAATGCGGATAAACTGGACCTGGCAAATCTATCATGGGAACTTAAATCGGTTGCTGAAGCATGCAAAAAGGGTAATATCGATCCCGAAATTTTAAAAAGCACTGCGGCAACATTTACAGTCTCTAACCTTGGCAACTATGGCGTTGAAATGTTTACACCCGTGATCAACCTTCCCCAGACTGCAATTCTCGGGATATGTACAATAATCAACAGACCGGCTGATCTGGGAAATAACATTTTTGGATTTGTGCCTTACATCGGCCTTTCCCTGACCTACGATCACAGGTCGATTGACGGGGGGCCGGCAACATTGTTCCTGAGAGAAATAAAGGAACAGATTGAGAAATTCAGGTATTAATTTATTACCCCCCATCCCCCCTAAAGGGGGGCTATATTGATTTTATATGAAGTCCCATACAGGGGATTTAGGGGCAAAACGAAATGAGAAAAAGTAAAGCAAACTTATCAGCAAAAATCAAAATATGCCTAAAAGTCAGAATATCAATCCAAAAGTAGTACGTAAACCCCAGTTCATTGAATTCGGGAGGATCCCTGTAAACCAGTACAACAAGTCAATTGATGAGGAAAAGAAGAACTTCAGCACTGAAGACTTCATCCGGATATATCATGATATGGTCATAATCAGGGAGTTTGAAACAATGCTGAACCTGATCAAGACAAAAAATGAATATAAGGGCATTGCCTACAATCATCCCGGACCTGCACACCTGTCAATCGGACAGGAAGCGGCTGCAGTTGGAATGGCATACACACTTGACATTGATGACTATATATTCGGATCCCACCGTAGTCATGGTGAAATACTTGCCAAGGGATTCTCCGCTATTAATAAGCTTGACGAAGATTCCCTGTACAGGATTATGAGCGGGCATTTCTCAGGGAAGGCTCTTAAAGTTGTCGAGAAGGGATTTTCGGGATCGATCAGGGAACTGTCGGGACATTTCCTTCTGTACGGTGCGCTTGCTGAAATATTTGCCCGTGAAAATGGCTTCAATAAGGGACTTGGCGGCTCAATGCATGCTTTCTTTACGCCATTCGGTATATATCCGAATAACGCCATAGTGGGAGGATCGGGAGATATTTCAGTCGGTGCTGCCCTCTACAAGAAGATTAACCGGAAACGCGGCATCGTCGTCTGTAATATCGGTGATGCATCAATGGGATGCGGACCGGTCTGGGAAGGCATTTCATTTGCTACAATGGATCAGTACCGTACTTTATGGGATGGGGACTTCCGTGGAGGATTACCCCTGATATTCAACTTTATGAACAACCTTTACGGGATGGGCGGTCAGACAGCCGGAGAGACAATGGGCTACGATATCCTTGCAAGGATCGGGGCAGGTGTTAATCCCGAAATGATGCATTCTGAGAGAGTGGACGGATATAATCCGCTGGCAGTTATCGATGCATTTAAACGCAAGAGAGAAATACTAAAACAGAAAAAGGGCCCGGTTCTGCTGGATACGCTGACTTACAGAATAAGCGGCCATTCCCCTTCGGATGCGTCATCCTACAGGTCGAAGGAAGAAGTGGAAGCATGGCAGAAGGAAGATTCAATAATTACCTTTGGGGATGAACTTATAAAATCAGGTATTGTTAAAGCAGATCAGCTTGATGCTATCAGAGAAGAGGCATCCGAACCTGATCACCCATATCCTGAAGCTTGCCATTGATGATGATGTATCGCCTCATCTTGATCTTAACCTCGATCCCGATGGAATAGGTAAAATGATGTTCTCAAACGAATCTCTCGACCGGATGGAAGAAGGGATTCCTGAGGTACTAATTCCGTCTTGAAGAAAACCCACGGGTAAAATCATTAAAAAACAAGGAAAGATTTTATAAGGACAAAGAAGGCAAACCGGTTTCAAAAGCAAAGGTATATCAGCTGCGGGATGGTATTTTTGAGGCTGTCATCGACAGATTTTACAAAGATCCGACGCTTGCCGCATGGGGTGAAGAGAACCGCGACTGGGGCGGGGCATTTGCAGTTTATCGTGGCCTCACTGAGGCGCTCCCTTATCACCGGCTCTTCAACTCACCTATTTCCGAAGGAGCCATTGTCGGAACTGCCATCGGTTATGGCATGTGCGGAGGGAGAGTAATTGCCGAGATCATGTATTGCGATTTCCTGGGACGTTCGGGAGATGAAGTATTTAACCAGCTGCCCAAGTGGCAGGCAATGAGCGGAAATATAATTAAAATGCCGGTAGTCGTCAGAGTATCTGTGGGATCAAAATATGGCGCCCAGCACTCACAGGACTGGTCGTCGCTGGTAGCACATATTCCGGGGCTTAAAGTTGTTTTCCCGGCAACACCATACGATGCCAAAGGATTAATGAACAGCGCATTACAGGGCACTGATCCTGTGATTTTCTTTGAAAGCCAGAGAATATACGATATAGGTGAAATGTTTCTACCAGCCTGGGGTTCCTGAAGGCTACTATGAGATACCTCTCGGGGAACCCGATATAAAGAGAAAAGGTGATGACATTACTATTCTTTCAATCGGAGCTACTTTATACCCTGTCATGAAAGTTGCAGAGAAGCTCCGGCAGGATTACGGAATGGAAGCAGAAGTTATTGACGCCCGCACGCTGGTTCCGTTTAACTATGAACCTGTTATCCAATCGGTAAGAAAAACAGGTAAGATTGTCCTTGCGAGTGATGCATCGTCGCGTGGTTCATTCCTTAAGGAAATGGCTCATACCATCACTGATCTTGCCTTCGACAATCTCGATGCACCCCCGGTCGTAGTGGGTTCGCGTAACTGGATCATACCTGCACATGAGATGGAGAATTATTTCTTCCCTCAACCTGAATGGATCATCGATGCAATTCATCAAAAGATCATTCCCCTGAAAGGGCACATCGTAAAGACCAATTATTCTTATGAGAATTCTATAAAGCTAAATAAGGAAGGTGTATAACTCCTTTTTGATATCTTTGAAGCACAATAATCGGGATATGGAAAGTATTGTCACCAAAATCAGGGAAAAGGCTGGTTTCATTATCGATATGGACGGTGTCATCTATCATGGCAACAAGCTGCTTCCTGGAGTAAATGAATTTCTGAAATGGCTCGAAGAAGCAGGCAAAAAGTACCTCTTTCTCACAAATGCAAGCCAGCGCACACCAAAGGAACTGCAGGAGAAGCTTCAAAGGCTCGGTATAAATGTAGGTGAGGAACATTTTTATACCAGTGCTCTGGCAACTGCCGGTTTCCTTGCAAGTCAGAAGCCTGACGGAAGCGCATATATCATTGGTGATGCTGGTCTTATCCATGCACTTTACAGTGTCGGTTATACTACCAACAACATTAACCCTGATTACGTTATTGTAGGAGATACCAACAGCTATAATTTTGAAAAAATTGAACTGGCTGTCAATCTTGTAATCAGAGGGGCGCGGCTGATAGGTACAAATCCCGATATCAGCGGCCCCGTTGAAACAGGAATATCACCATCCGTTAAAGCTTTGATTGCTCCTATTGAAATTGCTTCAGGCAAGAAAGCCTATTTTGTGGGAAAGCCCAACCCTCTTATGATGAGGATAGCACTGAAAAAGCTTGGAGTAAAGAGAGAAGATGCGGTTGTCATCGGAGACCGGATGGATACGGATATCAGGTGTGGCCTTGAATCGGAGATTGATACTCTGCTGGTACTTAGTGGGATAACTGATCGGGATGAAATAGATAATTTTCCCTACCGCCCTCAATACGTTCTTGACGGAATTGTTGATCTTGTAAGGTGAGCTGATCCATGAAAAACATAAAGGAATTCAGGGAAGAGCGGAAAGTGGTTGCACGCTTTATGAGGCGTCTTTACAAACAGGGTCTCACAACCACTTCGGGAGGAAATATAAGCTGCCGCCTCTTGGACAACATTATTTTAATCACCCCGTCAGCGACCGACAAGGGACGCATGAAATGGAGAGAGGTTGGAATAATGACAATCACAGGTGAGAATTTGACCCCTGACCTTAAGCCATCAATCGAGTATGAGATGCACCTTTCAATCTACAGGAAGAAAAAGGAAATTTCAGCCATAGTCCATGCGCATCCTGTTTTTGCTTCTGCTTATACTGCAATGAAGTGTACAATTGACACTAATCTAACTGCTGAAGCTAGAGCAATCTGCGGTGACCCATGTTTTGTGCCATATGCCTTAATGGGTTCGAAAGAGCTGGCCAAAGCAGTCTCCGAATGTATAAAAGGATCGGACGTCCTTTTGCTTGAAAACCATGGAATTCTTACGACGGGAAGTTCAATTCTTCAGGCATTTGACAAACTTGAAGTACTCGAGAATGCCGCCAGGATGACATTAATAGTAGAACTGACCGGGAAGAAAAAGCCTCTTACCAGATCAAGGATACTGGAACTTGAAAAGCTGTTCAGATGATCAGGGGCATACTGTTCGATATGGATGGTGTTCTCGTAGATTCAGAGCCATTTATCTGCAAATCAGCTGTTATGATGTTTGAGGAATTGGGACTTAAAGTTCTGCCCGAAGACTTCAAACCCTTTGTTGGAATGGGTGAAAACAGGTACATCGGCGGGGTTGCTGAGAAATATGGAATCACAATCGAAATTAAGAAAGCCAAAGACAGAACCTATCAGATCTATCAACAAATAATTAAGGGTAAGCTGGCTCCTCTTCCCGGAGTACATGAATTCATTGATAAGTGCCGCAATAAAGGTATTAAAGCTGGCAGTAGCAACAAGTGCTGACCTGGTAAAAATGGAAGCCAACCTGAATGAAATTCACCTGTTCCCTGCCCTTTTTCATGCAACTGTTAACGGACTGGAGGTTGAAAACAAAAAACCACATCCCGACATTTACCTGAAAGCCTCTGAAAGGCTTGGGCTAAAGCCGGAGGAGTGCCTGGTTGTTGAAGATGCTCTCAGCGGAATAAAAGCAGCTGTTGCTGCCGGATGCAGATGCCTGGCCGTCACTTCATCATTCAGGAAAAATGAACTTGGTGAGGCTGACTGGATTTGTGACTCCCTTCTGACCGTCCCTGATGAAGCGTTAAACTGGTAAAAACAATTTTTACAGAAACCCGAATGGCAAACAAATATTTTCTCTCTGCATTTCCATTACCTGAGGAACTCAGGAAGAAATTGATTAAAAATGACATGCCGGATTTCAGAGAGGCCAATAACCATATCCATACTCCATACTCTTTCAGTGCATTTTCTGATATGAAGACCATATTCTCCATGGCAAAAGATGAAAATATTGCTGTGCTGGGTATAAACGATTTTTTTGTAACTGACGGATACGAAGACTTTTATAAAGGATCTCTTCAGAATAAGATATTTCCGCTGTTTAATATAGAGTTCATTGGACTTCTTAAGGATGAGCAGAAAAAAGGCATCAGAATAAATGACCCGAATAATCCTGGCAGAATCTATTTCTGTGGAAAGGGTCTTGACTATCCCTTCAATCCCGGGTTGCTTCAAAAGCTTAAACTTAATTCTGTTATAAAAGAGAGCCAAAACCAGATGAAAGCTATGATCTCAAAGCTCAATAGCATAATCAGTCCGGTAAATCCTGCAATAGTTTTGTCATACGAAGACATTAAGATCAAATATGCCCGGGAACTGGTACGTGAGAGGCATCTCGCACGCGCTGTCAGATCAGCTGCAGCTAAAAATTACCCCGAACCTGAAGAAGAATTAAGATTTATCGAATCGGTATATGGGGGTAAAAAGTCCAAAACAGGGATTGGGAATGACGCAGGTCTTGAAAACGAGATCAGGTCCAACCTTCTGAAAAGCGGAGGTGCAGCTTTTGTTGAGGAAAATGAAACTGCATTCCTTGATCTTAACAGCATTATCAAAATAATATATAAAGCCGGAGGGATACCATGCTATCCCGTACTGCTCGATGATCCATCGGGTAACCGCACTGAATTTGAAGAGGACCTGGAAAAGCTTCACAGATCTCTTTCTTCACTGAAAGTCAAATGTGTCGAATTGATTCCCCGGAGAAACAGCCTGTCAGCAATTAACAGCTTTGTTAAGTTCTTTGATGAAAAAGGCTATCTGATCACATTCGGGACTGAACACAATACACCGGAGATGATCCCGCTTAAGGTCAGTGCAAGAGGGTCAGTTGAGCTTGACGATGAATTGAAAAGAATAGCCTGGGAGAGCACCTGTATAATAGCGGCACATCAGTATCTGAGAGCGATGGGAATGCAGGGTTACGTTCTGCCTGACGGGAATCACAGTATCGAGCAGAAAAGGGAGCTGACTTTTCTGGGCAAACTGGTAATAGAATATTTTTTACAAAATAATTAAGAAAATGAAGCCGGAAATCAGTGAATTGATCGAAATATCAAGATTTTACGGGAATAATAAAGAATATGTG
Source organism: uncultured Bacteroidales bacterium (assembly GCA_963732115.1). Classification (GTDB taxonomy): domain Bacteria; phylum Bacteroidota; class Bacteroidia; order Bacteroidales; family VadinHA17; genus LD21. The sequence continues at coordinate 22,985 of CAVSYN010000007.1, read as the reverse complement.
ATTGCCGGCGGCGGCAATACATCCTTCAAGGATGACAAATTGATCTGGATCAAAGCCAGCGGCCATCCGCTTGCTGATCTTGATGAAGAAGGGCTTGTGGCTCTGAGCCGCGAGAAGCTTCATATCATTTCTCAGAAAGTTTATTCCGACGATTCTGTTACAAGGGAAGATCAGGTAAAGAATGATCTAATGGACAGCATCATTGAAACCGGGACAAAAAAGAGGCCATCGGTTGAAACCTCACTCCATGAACTTATCCGGTACAAGTTCGTGGTTCACCTTCATCCTTCGGTCATTAACGGAGTTCTGTGCAGCCGGAGTGCAAAAAGTCTTGTGCTTAAGTTGTTCGGGGAGAAAGCATTGTTTGTTCCCTATACTGACCCTGGCTATACTCTTTTTAAGAAGCTTGAATCCGAGATACTGATTTATCGTGAAAAATATTCATATGATCCTCAGATAATCCTTTTGGAGAACCACGGGCCGATAGTAGGAGCCGATTCAACTGAGGAGGTTAAAAAGCTCTATGAACAGATTATATCAGCAATAGAAACCCAGGTTAATCGCCTTGCTAATGTAAGTCCTCTGCCATATAATCCTGTGCTGCACAAAGTACTTCCGGTGATGCGGATGCTTCTGTCAGAAGGCAATCCAAAAGTGATCAGGTGCAGACACAACACATTGATTGCCAAATTTTATCAAAACCAGCAGGAGTTTCATAAGATATCATTGCCACTGACACCCGACATGATAGTTTACTGTAAAACAAGGTTTATGTTCATCGAACAATCTGGCACTGCAGATAAAATTATTGATTCCATAAAGCAGCAGCTGCCGAGATTTCAGACTGAATACGGATATTTTCCAAAAGTATTTGTAATAAAGAACATGGGGGTCATTGCTGTTGAAGATTCAGTCTCCTCGGCTGAAGAGATCCTTGATATTTATGAAGACCTGATCAAAACAAGCCACTACTCATCACTTTGTGGAGGTACCAAATTCCTTACACCTGATCAGGTTGCCTTTATCGATAAATGGGAAGTTGAAAATTACAGGCGTAAGGTCAGCCTTAATTCAAAGCCTGCAGGCCGGATGAACAACAAAACTGCGATTGTAACGGGAGGGGCACAGGGCTTCGGCGCCGGGATTGCGGAAGCTTTATTCAGGTTGGGAGTTAATATAGTGATTGCTGATTTAAATGAAGATGCCGGATTAAAATTTGTTTCCCGATTACAGGCAAAAAAATCACAGAATAAAGCTGTGTTCGTAAAAACAGATGTTTCCGATCCTTTATCTGTAAAAAACCTGGTTGAAGCAGCAGTGGGTGAATTTGGCGGACTGGATCTGATGGTCAGCAATGCGGGTGTGCTGAAAGCAGGCGGACTTGATGAAATGGAGCCTGACGTATTCACAAAAACGACAGGTATCAATTATAGCGGTTATTTCTATTGCGCGAAATATGCCTCTGAAGTGATGAAGCTTCAGAACAGTGAAAAACCTGATTACTTTACTGACATTATCCAGATTAACTCCAAATCCGGCCTTCGGGGAAGCAACAAGAATTTTGCCTACGCCGGGGCTAAATTCGGAGGAATTGGCCTTACACAGTCATTTGCAATGGAGCTTGCCCCTTTCAGGATTAAAGTCAATTCAATTTGTCCGGGGAACTTCTACGAAGGACCATTATGGTCCGATCCAAAAACCGGTCTTTTCGTCCAGTATCTTAATACTGGTAAAGTTCCCGGGAGCAAAAACCATTGATGATGTCAAACGTTTCTATGAGGAACAGGTTCCCCTGAAACGCGGCTGCAGACTTGAGGATGTCGTCAAAGCCCTGTTATACATTATTGACCAGGAGTATGAAACCGGGCAGGCAATACCTGTTACAGGCGGGCAGGTGATGTTAGGGTAAGCCGGGGGGCTAAATCTGAGCACTTAGTATTCCCCCTTTGAAGGGGGTAAGGGGGATGTAAATTGTAAACTATGAAAACCAAAGCAGTAAGAATTTACGGTAAGCAGGACCTGCGATTAGAAGAGTTTGATTTACCAAAACTTAAGGAGGATGAAATTCTCGCACAGGTGATATCCGACAGTATCTGTATGTCCTCGCATAAAGCAGCCCAGCAGGGACCTGAACACAAGCGTGTTCCGGATGATATCCATATCAATCCCACTATAATTGGCCATGAATTTGCCGGTATCATTCTCGATGTGGGCAAAAAATGGAAGCATAAGTTCAGGGCCGGGCAGAAGTTCTCTATTCAGCCGGCAATGAATCATATGGGAACCCTGTATGCCCCCGGCTATTCTTACAGGTTCATAGGCGGTGATGCAACTCATATAATTATACCCGGCATTGTAATGGAAGCCGACTGCCTTCTTCCGTATGAGGGGGAGGCATTTTATCCGGCATCCCTTTCCGAGCCGATGTCGTGCATTGTCGGGGCATTCCATGCAAGTTATCATGTTCCTCCGGGCACATACAACCATGTAATGGGGATAAAGGAAGGTGGGAATATGGCAATACTTGCCGGAGTCGGACCAATGGGGCTGGGCGCAATTGATTATGCACTTCATCAGGACAGGAAGCCCCGACTGGTGGTTGTAACCGATATCGATGACAACAGGCTCGCCACGAGCAGCCTGCCTTTTTACACCAGAACATGCTGAAAAAGAAGGCATTAAACTTCTCTATATAAATACGGGTAAGATCAGCGAACCTGCAAGGGAGCTCCGTAACCTTACGGGTGGAAAAGGGTATGATGATGTATTCGTTTTTGCACCCGTAAAACAGGTTGTCGAACAGGGAGATTCAATCCTGGCATTTGACGGGTGCCTGAATTTCTTCGCCGGCCCCACCAATCCTGAGTTCAGGGCAGAATTTAATTTCTACAATGTACATTATTCTTTCACTCATATTGTTGGAACATCAGGTGGCAATACCGACGACATGCGTGAATCGCTAAAGCTCATGGAAGAAAGCAGGATCAATCCTGCAGTGATGATAACACATATTGGAGGACTCGATGCGGTGGTCGATACTACCTTGAATTTACCAAAGATCCCGGGCGGGAAAAAGCTTATCTACACTAATATATCGATGCCCCTTATCTCACTGTATGGTCTTGAAGAAAAAGGTAAGAGCGATCCGTTTTATGCGAGGCTCCATGAGATAGTGGCTAATAATGATTTCATCTGGAACCTGGAGGCTGAAAAATATTTGCTTGCTAATGCAAAGCCAATCTAGTTTACAAATCTGTGTAATTCTGCGATTTCCTGCCCCCTACCCCCTAAAGGGGGCTAGAATAAAAGTCCCCTTTAGAGGATTTAGGGGCAAAGTCGCTGAGTTAAACAGAGTTAGGTTATGTCATATTATCTGGCTCGCGAATTCGCGTGATATATAATTCTCATAGCTCATACAAACCTCGCTCGCAAAATCAACACCCATCGAAACGATTTTTGACCATTCCTCCTCTCCGATCTGTATCCAGCTGGTCCCTTGTAATATTGTTTTTATAAATGGCAGCGATCATTCCTGCATTGAAATTATCGCCCGCTCCAATTGTGCTTACAGGTTTGATTTTCTTTACCGGGAACTTCCCGCTGAAGCTGATAGTTCTGACATAAACACCTTCAGCATTAGCTGTATATACAAGACAGTTACAATATTTTTTTACCACACTCCAGGCCTCATCAGCATTCCTGGCTTTGAATATATTTCTGAAATCCTCATCCGAACCTCTTATAATTGCAGCAGTCTGCATATTCTCAATAATAACCGGAACAAGCGTGTCCAGATCGGAAGAATGAGTTGGCCTGAAATTGGGATCGTAGATCAAAATTGCTTTGTTCTCCTTCGCTGTTATTGTTAAAGCCATGAATTTTTCCCTTATCTCAGGAGTTATTGCATAAATGGAGCCGCAAAGTACGATGTCATCTTTAACCAGAACAGGGAAATCGATATCTAGTCTTTTAGCAGGATAGTTTTTGTAAAACGTATAGCTCGCATCGTTTTTCTCATTCAGAAATGCAAGCGCCAGGCCTGTTTTGCCATCACTGAAGTGATGAACAAAGTTTGTAGCGACACCATTACCGTTAAGAAATTCATCAATTAAATTACCCACGTTATCATTTCCGTACTCACTTATGAATGAAACCGGGAGCCCCATGCGGCCGAGCGAGACTGAACTGTTCAGCATCGCTCCTCCCGGCTTGGCTGCCTGCGGCTGCCCATTCTTGAAAATAATATCAAAGACCGTCTCTCCTATACCGTAAATTTTTCTCATAGTTTAATTTTTCTGTTATGATACAAGAATATGAATTTACAAAAATTTTCATCTGCCAGACATTTTATCTGCGTTAATCTGCGCGATCAGCGGGAAAACAAAATCTCCCGCAGTCCCGATAGTTATCGGGATCGCAGAAGTTCGCAGATTAATAACAGATTATAATTTATAGCCTCAGGACCAAAGGATCAGACAGTTAATTAACGATTTAAAAACATATATTTGTTTCTCAATTTAAAAAGCCCCTTTTATGAAAGCTATGAAGCTCACCGGCCTAAGACAGATGGAAATGATGGAAGTGCCTGAACCTTATATCTCCGGACCAAAAGATGTTAAGATCAGGATGAGTGTTCTTGGGATCTGCGGTTCGGATATACATTACTATACAAACGGAAGAATTGGTTCACAGATTGTTGAATATCCGTTTGCCGTAGGACACGAAGGTGCAGGCATAGTTGTAGAAACAGGAACGGCTGTTAAAAAAGTTAAACCAGGTGATAAAATCGCAATCGAGCCTGCAATGGCATGCCGGAAATGTGATCAATGTCTGAGCGGAAGATATCATACCTGCAGGAACCTGAGGTACCTGGGGTGTCCCGGACAGGCTGAAGGATGCCTTATGGATTATATTGTAATGCCGGAAGAGAGCTGTTTTCCGTTACATGGTAATCTCACTGCTGATCAAGGTTCAATTTCAGAACCGCTTTCAATAGGATTATATTCTGCAAGGAAGGCCGGTAATTTAAAGGACTCTTCTGTCGGTATCCTGGGATTTGGTCCCATAGGCATGAGTGTGATGCTTTCTGCAAAAACTGAAGAACCAGCTTCAATCCTGGTGACCGATAAAATAAATGAACGGCTTTCAATAGCGCGGGAAACGGGTATTGAGGAATTTCTGAATCCATTAAGTACGGATCTGGTAAGTTATGTCAGGCAGAATATTCCGCTCGGACTGGATGTCGTGTTTGAGTGTTGCGGTCAGCAGGAAGCACTCGATCAGGCAGTTGAGATTCTTAAACCGGGTGGCAGACTCATTGTTGTCGGAATTCCTGAATTTGACAGTTGGACACTGAGCGCCGACAATGCAAGACGTAAGGAAATATCACTTCAGTTTATCCGCCGGCAGGTGGATTGCGTGGAGGCATCTCTCGACCTTATGCAATCGGGCAGAATAAATATTGACAGGATGATCACTCACAGGTTTCCGTTCTCTCATACCAAAGAAGCTTTCGACCTTGTTGCAGGATATAAGGACGGGGTAATGAAGGCGATGATAGATTTCTGAAAGCCAGCTTGTGAGAGTCTGCACTCCTTCTGCTCTTTTTTTCAGTAAGTCTTTTTTCTTTCGGAAAAAATGATGAACTTCCATAGTTCATTTTACGACCTGTTCTGTAGTTACTAACCTTAAACAATGATCCCATGAGCAAGAGAGCATTATTAATCATCCCTGTTATTTTATCCTGTCTTATAGCCAAACCTCAGAATGTAGGTTCATCACCTGAGTATATCAAAGCCCTTACTCCAGAATGGAAAGGGGAAAGATTCCCCGACGGACGGCCAAAGGTTCCGGATTCCATTCTTGAAAGACTTAAAAAAATATCTATCGAAGAAGCATGGGGTGTACTGCGAAACAAAGGCTTCATGAACCAGTTTGAAAACGACTGGCAGATCATTAATCCTGACGAACCAATGACGGGCCGTGTTGTGACCGCACAATATATGCCACTCCGACCTGATCTTGAAAAATATGTAAAAGAAAAGGGTAAGATCGAAAACAGGGCTCAGCAGGGTGGAACAAATTCATGGCCCATTGATGTCCTCGTAGAGGGTGATGTGTATGTTGCCGACAGCTACGGGAAAATCGTTGATGGAACACTGATCGGAGACAATCTTGGCAATTCCATTTACGCGAAGTCGAAAAGAGGTGTGATCTTCTATGGTTCTGTCAGGGACCAGGAGGGTCTTGAAGAGATAAAAGGATTCAACGGCTGGATCAAAGGATCGGATCCTTCATATATTATGCAGATGAGCCTTACATCAATTAACGCACCTATCCGCATCGGCAGGGCAACCGTGCTGCCCGGGGATGTTGTTCTTGCCAAGAGATTCGGGGTTATTTTCATTCCGGCCCATCTTGTTGAGGATCTGGTTCTTACATCAGAAGTTACCGCACTGCGTGACGAATTTGGCCACCTCAGGCTCAGGGAAGGAAAGTATAAGCCGGGACAGATTGACAGCCAATGGAGCGATGAGATCAAAAAGGATTTTATGAACTGGCTCAATAACTACCCTGGGAAGCTCCCTATGTCAAAGACTGAGCTCGACAATTATTTTAAAGATCGTAACTGGTAATAGGTGATTGGTTACTGGTTACTGGTTACTGGTTACTGGTTACTTGTTACTTGTTGCTGGTTACTTGTTGCTGGTTACTTGCTAAAAATATTACATAAATGGTTCTTGATCAATAAGTTTATATTATGAAGAAAGTATTAGAAAATATTAAAAATCATAACAGTCTGCTTGAGAAAGCTGAGGACGCAGCCACAAAAGCCGGAATTGTCAATTCTGCAACAGACAAAAGCAGAAGAAGCTTCCTGAAAAAGAGTGCCCTTGGAGGGATTGCACTTGGCGGACTGATGAATCTTTCGATTGAGGATACTATTGCACAGACCACCTCAAAAGTGAATCGTGCTTCAAGTCCTTCAGATCTCAAAATAACGGACATGCGCATTGCAATGATAGCAAACAAGCCTATCATCAGGATTGATACTAATCAGGGCATTCATGGACTGGGCGAAGTAAGGGATGGGGCCGACGGGCGCTATGCTTTGTTTCTGAAGAGCAGGATCCTTGGACTTAACCCATGCAATGTTGAAATGCTTTTCAAAATAATCCGGCAATTTGGAAATCACGGAAGGCAGGGAGGCGGTGTATGTGCTGTGGAAATGGCTCTCTGGGATCTTTGCGGCAAAGCTTATAATGTTCCGGCATGGCAGCTGCTGGGCGGAAGATATCGTGACAAGATCAGGCTTTATGCAGATACTCCCGGTGCCAGGGATCCGCAGGCTTTCGCAGAAACAATGAAAAAGAGGGTTGAGGATCAGGGATTTACCTGGCTTAAGATGGACCTTGGAATACATGTTGTAGCCAATATGCCCGATGCGATTGTAAATAATAAATTCTGGGATGGTGCTACAGGTCAGTATGATCTCAGGGAATACATGGGTTATGGGAATACCCTGCACCCTTTCACCCAGGTGCAGATCACCGATAAAGGACTTGCAGGTCTCGCTGAATATGTTGAACAGGTCCGCAATGCAGTGGGTTATGAAATGCCCCTTTGTGCTGACCATTTCGGGCATTTTGATATTAATAATTCAATTCGCTTCGGAAAGGCAATGGAAAAATACAGGCTTGCCTGGCTCGAGGATATGGTGCCATGGTTCTATACCGACCAGTGGAAAACGGTTTCTGATGCACTGGAAACGCCAACCTGTACTGGAGAAGACATTTATATGCTGAAGGGTGGATTTAAGCCTTTGCTTGATGTACATGCCGTTGATATTATACATCCTGACCTTGGGACTTCCGGTGGACTGCTTGAGACAAAAAGAATCGGCGATTATGCGGAAGATTGCGGAATAGCAATGGCGATGCATATGGCTGGTTCACCTGTTTGCATGATGGCAAATGTCCATTGTGCAGCTGCAACACAGAATTTCCTTGCTCTCGAACATCACAGTGTTGATATACCCTGGTGGTCCAGCCTGGTGAATATGACCGGGAGCAAGCCAATCATTGAAAAAGGATATGCCAATGTGCCTCTTGATGCCCCGGGATTAGGCATTGAGCTTAACGAGGAGGAGTGCAGGAAGCATCTGGGAAAAGAGTTCGGATATTTTGAACCGACACCTGAATGGGATCAAAAACGGTCGCATGACCGGTTATGGAGTTAGGTGATTCGATAATTCTCTCAACACTGGAGTTTGATGGGAAATTTGCTTTCACGAAAACGGTGGTACAGGTTAGTACCAATAGCCTTTATCACATATAGTCTTGCTTATCTGGATCGTGCTAATTTTGGATTCGCAGCGGCCGGGGGAATGGCTAAAGATCTGAATATTTCAGCAGCAATGTCTTCCTTGTTAGGATCACTTTTTTTTCTGGGATATTTTTTCTTTCAGATACCGGGTGCCGTATATGCAGCCAGGAATAGCGCCAGGAAACTAATATTCTGGTCCTTAATTCTTTGGGGTGCACTGGCCATGGCTACCGGGATGATCAGTAATGTAAATGGGCTCATTGTTATCAGATTTATGCTTGGGGTGGTCGAGAGTGCCGTTATGCCTTCGATGCTGGTATTCCTGAGCATGTGGTTTACAAAATCTGAGCGTTCACGGGCCAATACTTTTTTGATTCTTGGCAATCCTGCAACAATATTATGGATGTCTATTTTATCAGGTTATTTAATAGACTCTGTTGGCTGGCGCTGGATGTTCATTTTTGAAGGATTCCCGGCTCTTATCTGGGCACTTTTGTGGTGGCGACTCGTTGTTGACAGACCCGGAGATGCCAAATGGCTAAGAAATGATGAAAAGAATGATTTGCAGGCACAGCTGGATATTGAGCAACAATCGATTAAACCTGTTAGAAACTACGCTGTAGCCTTCAGATCCAAAGTTGTTATTTTACTTTGCCTTCAATATGCTTTATGGTGCATTGGCGTGTATGGATTTGTAATGTGGCTGCCCTCCATCATTAATGCAGCACCTGATTCGGATATAGTAAAAACGGGGTGGCTGGCATCAGTCCCCTATCTTTTGGCTATTATTGGAATGTTAACCGCATCTTATTTTTCCGACAAAACCTTAGATAGAAAATCATTTATCTGGCCTTTCCTGTTAATCGGTGCTTTAGCCTTCTACGGTTCGTATTTAATTGGTGTAAGCAATTTCTGGCTATCATATATATTACTTGTAATTGCAGGCGGATCAATGTATGCTCCATACGGACCATTCTTCGCTGTTATCACTGAAGTTTTACCGAGGAACGTATCTGCCGGCGCGATAGCATTGATCAATAGTCTGGGTGCATTGGGATCATTTGTTGGCGCTTATATTGTGGGTTATTTAAATGGCACAACCGGAGGATTTGGGGCTTCATACATTTTCATGGCGGGATCACTGCTCATTTCATCGGTATTAACGATCGTTGCTATAAAAAGCAGTGAACCAAAACCGGATCTTTGATATTATTATTCGATTGAATTTCAGATCTGCTGACTTTAGATTTCCTGATTTAATATTTCAACGTATCACACGTCCCGATCCATCACCTTTCATAAGCTGTTCGACTTCAGAAACGTTGACGAGGTTGAAATCGCCATGGATAGTATGCTTCAGACATGAAGCCGCAACGGCAAAATTAAGAGCCCTCTGGTCATCTCCCTGAAACGTTAGTAATCCATATATCAACCCGCCCATAAGGGAATCCCCTCCTCCCACTCTGTCCACTATATGAGTGATCTGATAAACAGGAGCTTCCAAAAGCCTCTCTCCGTCAAAAAGGACCCCGGACCAGGTATTGTGATCCGCATTTATTGACCCTCGCAATGTTATTATTATCTTTTTTGCCTTCGGGAACTGATGTTTCAGCTTTCTGCAGACTGACTCATAGCCGGAGGCTTTAATATTCCCTTTGGTAACGTCCGAATTTTCAGGTTTGATTCCAAATACTTTCTCAGCATCTTCTTCATTACCGAGGATAATATCGCATCCTTTGACAAGATCGGGCATAACCTCAGAAGCTGTTTTGCCCCATTTCCAGAGATTCTTTCTGAAGTTGAGATCGCATGAAACCGTGATGCCTTTTTCCCTTGCAACTGAAATTGCTTCACTGCATACAGCTGCTGCACCCTCAGAGATTGCTGGAGTGATCCCCGTCCAATGAAACCATGATGCATCTCTGAATACGTCCTCCCAGTTAACCATTCCCGGTTTAATTTCAGCTATTGACGAGTGGGCTCTGTCATAAATCACCTTGCTGGGCCGCGAAACGGAACCTGTTTCCAGGAAATAGATCCCAAGTCTTTCCCCTCCCGTCAGGATATGACTGGTGCCGACATTATGTTTCCGCAGCTCCATCAGGACTGACTGTCCGAGGTCGTTCTGAGGTAACCTTGTTACAAATTCAGCATACAGTCCGAAGTTTGCAAGCGACACTGCAACATTTGCCTCACCACCGCCGAACGAAGCGCAGAACGAAGTGCATTGGGTAAATCGCTGATGCTCAGGCGTTGCCAGACGCAGCATTATCTCGCCGAACGATACTATCTTTTTTTCCATTGGCCCCATTATATTTAGCTCTTTTTTTAACATTTAAATATACATATTTGGTCCGATCCAGGTTGAGGGTTGATTATTATTACATGCCCGGATAATAAAATTATATTCAAAAAGAAAATTATATCTTAGATTTTAGAATTGAGTTTATAACAACCAAAGACTAATGAGCAGAATTATTGTAATCGGCAGCTCGAATACCGACATGGTAGTTAAATCGAAAAAACTTCCGTCACCCGGGGAAACAATACTTGGAGGTACATTCCTGATGAATCCTGGCGGTAAAGGAGCAAACCAGGCTGTTGCTGCAGCAAGACTTAAGGGAAATGTAACATTTGTTACAAAAACCGGAAATGACTTGTTTGGCGATCAGTCAAAACATCTGTTTGATATTGAAGGGATTGATACAAGATTTATCATCAAGGACCTTAAAAATCCTTCCGGAATAGCACTGATCACTGTTGATGAAAACGGAGAGAACTGCATTGTCGTGGCATCAGGATCCAATGGTACTCTTTCCGCTTTCGATATCGACGATGAAGTGTATGGCGATGATCCGTCGGATGTGTTCCTGTTGCAGCTCGAGATCCCGGTCAGCACCGTTGAATATGTGGCACAGAAAGTCTCCGAGAAAGGCAACAGGGTAATATTAAATCCTGCTCCTGCCCGCCAGCTTTCCAGTGATCTTTTAAGTTCGTTGTGTGTTATTACTCCGAATGAAAATGAAACTGAACTTCTTACAGGGATAAAGGTTAATGATGCTCTCACGGCTGAAAAGGCAGCTGAGAAGCTTTTCCGGAAAGGGGTCAGGAATGTTGTGATAACAATGGGTGCTGCGGGATCCTATCTCCATAACGAGAAAGTCTCAAAGCTCATACCTGTTATTCCTGTGAAGGCTGTTGACAGCACGGCTGCGGGCGATGTATTCAATGGAGCGCTCGCAGTTGCTCTTTCCGAAGGAATGAATCTTGAGGAAGCTGTCGTATTTGCAAATAAGGCAGCTTCCATTTCAGTGACCCGAATGGGAGCCCAGGCTTCAGCACCATATAGAAATGAAATTGACCCATGAATCCCCTAAAGGTGACTAATAAGCAATGGACCTTTTTAAAGCCCCGTTCAGGGGGTTGGGGGTGGATCTCAGTGTAATTTAAATCGTTAAGTGATATGAAGTATATTTTCTCCTTTTTGACTATAGTTGCTTTTACTCTTGTTGGATGCTTAAATAATACATCGAAAAAAGCCGATCAGCCGGTTAAGATCATTTTCGACACAGATCTCGGGCCAGATTACGATGATGTAGGCGCTCTTGCTTTCCTTCATGCAATGGCCGACAGCGGGAAAGCCGAAATCCTGGCAACCATTGCCTCGAACAAGCATGATCTTGTAGCTCCCTCGATTAATGTCATTAACACATATTTCAACAGGCCGGATATAAAAATCGGAGCTCCAAAAACGGAAGGAGTAAATTCAGGGTCTTCACAGCACTGGGCTGATTCAATTGTCGCAAAATACCCGCATAAAATCATGTCGACTTCCGAAGCTCCCGATGCTGTTAGTATCTATAGAAGCATTCTCAGCAGTCAGCCAGATGCAAGTGTTACAATAGTTACCGTAGGCTTTCTTACAAATCTAAACAACCTTCTTAAATCTCAACCAGATAATTATTCTCAATTGAATGGCAAAGCTCTTGTTCAAAAGAAAGTTAAAAGACTCGTTTCTATGGCAGGGTGGTTCCCGGAAGGCAGGGAATTCAATATTTATAAGGATTCAACAGCATCAATATATGTTTTTGAAAACTGGCCCGGGGAAATCATTTTTACAGGATATGAGATTGGTAAGGAGATTCATACAGGCCTGAGACTTATAAAATCAGATATTCAGAACAGCCCGGTGAAAGACGTTTTCAGGATCAGCATTCCATTATCAGAAGAAGATAAAAACGGACGAATGAGCTGGGATGAAACAGCTGCACTTATCGCTGTTTATGGAACTGAAGGCTTTTTTAATACTGTCAGGGGCAGAATAATCGTTAATGCCGACGGAAGCAATAAATGGGAGACCGATCCTGAAGGCATGCACTTTTACGTAGTCCAGAAAATGCCGGTGGATCAGATCACAAGGTTTATCGAAAACAGGATGATGCATATTCCGGTTTTGCACCCCAAACCCCCTAAAGGGGACTTTATCAGGCAATGAGAATTAGTCCCCTTTAAGGGGGGGCAAAATCCCTCAAAAAAATAGAGAAATAAATTTTAAGTAATATATAATATGAAAAATCTCCTTAAAAGCATTTCTTTTATTGTATTCGCAGGATTACTGGCATCATGCAAAAACTCAAACGATGAATTCATTTCTATCAAACCTGACGTTTTGAAGGATAAGATTGCAGGGGGATGGGCAGGTAAGATGATTGGTGTCACGTATGGCGCCCCAACCGAGTTCCATGCACAGGGTCGTACCTATGAAGATCAAATTAACTGGAAACCATCTGATATCAGAGGCAGTATGTGGCAGGACGACATCTATGTCCAGCTGACATTCCTGATGGCGATGGATAAGTACGGCATCGATGCACCTGCAAAGCAATTCCAGGAAATGTTTGCCACCGCAGGGTTTCCCCTCTGGCATGCGAATATGCAGGCAAGAAAAAATTACTATGATGGCATTTTTGCTCCTGCTTCGGGCAGTCCGGAAAACAACATACACGCTGATGACATTGATTTCCAGATTGAAGCTGATTACATAGGTTTCATGTGCCCCGGTTTGCCACAGACTGCCTTCACAATCGCAGACAAAATTGGGCATATTATGAACTACGGAGAGGGTGTATACGGTGGTGTGTTTGTGGCTGCAATTTATTCAGAAGCATTCTTTGAAACTGATATTCAGAAAATCATTGAAAATGCGATGAAGTCAATCCCTGCCGAAAGCGACTACTACAAAATCATCGCTGATGTAATAACACTTCACCGGCATTTTCCGTCCGACTGGCGGGCAGCATGGAAGGAGCTTGAAGATAAATGGGGTGATGATGATATCTGTGGAGCCGGCTCAACTTTCAATATTGATGCAAAACTGAACGGTGCCTATATCGCAATGGGACTTCTTTACGGAGATGGTGATCCTCTTAAAACAATGGAAATATCAACCCGCTGTGGTCAGGATTCCGACTGCAATCCATCGAATGCGATGGCAGTACTTGGTGTAATTAAGGGATTCAGCGGTTTGCCGCCGCAAATGCAGGAAGGGGTTGTCAGTTGCGGCGATTCGGTTTTTATACATACATTATACTCTTTTAATACTGCCGTAAGAACGACATACACATACGCGCTGGACCTGATAACCAAATCAGGCGGGAAAGTTACGGATGACGAAATTTTTATAAAGAGACAGGAACCTGCTGTTTCAAAGGTTGAAAACTCATTTCCCGACCTGGTCTTTGATAAGAATATCTCTGTTTTTGACTCAGAAAACTGGAACTTCAAAGGGAACTGGAAACCCTATGAAGTCAGATCGGGAAGAGATGGACAGATGACAAAGCAGTCGATGTATAGTGAGAAAAATGGGGATGAACTCACTATCAGTTTCTCGGGAACTGGAATTTCTCTCACCGGAAACTGGTACAGGGATGGCGGCAAGGCTGATGTTTATGTCGACGGAACCCTTCACAGGACAATTGATACCTACTATGATTTTTCCAATCAGCAACATACTGAAAGCATTTGGCATGTTCTTAACCTGAAGCCCGGCGATCATACTGTCAGGGTGGCGGTTAAAGGAGAAAAGAGGCCGGAATCATCAGGGACGAGGGTTTATATTACATCAGCGACGATTTTTAAAACTGCTCATAAGAAGAGCGAAAATTTTAAATTTAAGTACTCCAAACTCTAGTCACTCCTAACTTATTAAAAATGTTCATACCACAATCTTACTCACTGGCTGTTATCCTGTGCATCGTAACGATGCTGTGCTGGGGTTCATGGGGCAACACCCAGAAACTTGCAGGAAAATCCTGGAGATTCGAGCTATTCTACTGGGATTATGTTATAGGAATTCTGCTGTTCTCCCTGCTACTTGGCTTCACACTGGGAAGCGCGGGGGAAAACGGAAGGGGATTCCTGGCTGATATTTCCCAGGCTGAATCCGGAAATATCATGAAAGCGATGCTGGGAGGAGTGATTTTCAATGCTTCAAACATTCTGCTTGTCGCGGCGATGGCTATTTCAGGAATGGCCGTGGCATTTCCTGTCGGCGTTGGAATTGCCCTCGCACTTGGTGTTATCATCAACTATGTGTATGCACCTAAGGGAAATCCCGTTCTGATGTTTATCGGTGTTGCACTCATTGCTGCTGCAATTGTCATCGATGCGTTAGCTTATAAAAAGCACAGTGCCTCTCTACAGAAAGTATCCCGGAAAGGTATCCTACTGTCAGTCTCAGCCGGCGTACTGATGGCTCTGTTCTACCGTTTTGTTGCCAGTTCGATGGTCACTGACTTTGTAACTCCGGAACCAGGGAGGCTTACACCTTACAGCGCTGTCTTCTTTTTTGCAATCGGAGTCCTCATCAGCAACCTCCTGTTTAATTATCTGATAATGAAGAAACCATTTGAAGGCGAACCACTGACCCTTAAAGATTATGCAAAAGGGACTTTCGGTGTCCACCTCACAGGGATACTGGGAGGTGTAATCTGGAATATTGGTATGGCGATGAGCATTATTGCATCAGGGAAAGCAGGATATGCAATTTCATACGGATTGGGCCAGGGAGCGACTCTGATTGCCGCCTTCTGGGGCGTATTTATATGGAAAGAATTCAAGGGAGCTTCAAAACAGGTCAACAATCTTATTCTGTTCATGTTCATTGCATACCTTGCCGGACTGGCACTTCTGGTTTATGCCGGTGCATAGTAGTATCCATAACATAGATCGGATCATGATAATTGAATATATTTAGTGTTTTAAAAATTGGGCTTATTTCCTGATCTGCCCGTTACCTTCAATTATCCATTTATAGGTCGTAAGTTCTTCAAGCCCCATAGGTCCCCTTGCATGCAGCTTTTGTGTTGAGATGCCTATTTCTGCTCCAAGTCCGAATTCCCCTCCGTCAGTAAAGGCTGTGGAAGCATTTGAATAGACTGTAGAGGCATCTACGAGCTTGAAAAACAATTCTCTCCGTTCAGCATTTTCAGTTATAATTGCCTCGCTATGTTTCGAACCGAATTTTTCTATGTGGTCGAGAGCTTGTTCGAATGATCCGACTGTCTTTACCGCCATTTTGTAGGAAAGGAATTCTGTTCCGTATGAATCTTTTGTTGCCTTCCTGAGTAAGCCGGAAGGGTATTTATTTTTTAATGCTGCAAAAGCCTTATTATCGGCAAATATCTCAACGTCCGATGATGAACAGGGCTCAACAAGAAAATCCAGATCTGCCAGCCGTTTTTCGTTAATTATCAGGCAGTCAAGGGCATTACATACACTCACCCTCCTTGTTTTGGCATTGTGTACAATTTCCCTGCCCTTTACTTTATCGCCAGATTCGTCAAAATAGGTATGACAGATACCAGCTCCTGTCTCAATTACCGGAACCGTGGAATTATTTCTTACAAAATCAATCAAGCCTTTGCTGCCACGCGGGATAATCAAATCCACATAGGTCCTTGCATTCAACAACTGATGGATCTCGCTTCGCCCTCCTGAAAGCAGCGTCAGTATATCCGGATTCAAACCGGATTCCTTCAACACACCCCTGATAACCGACACGATTGCTTTATTTGAATTTAAGGCCTCGCTTCCACCCTTCAGGATTACGGTATTGCCAGTTTTCAGGCAAAGGGAAAATACATCAAATGTAACATTTGGCCGCGATTCGTAAATTATGCCAACGACACCGAATGGAACAGAGATCTTTGTAATTTTTAATCCGTTTGGACGTACATGGGATGAAAGGATCCTGCCCAGGGGCGATTTCATCCCTGCCACATTCCTTATATCTGATGATATACCTTTAATTCGTTCATGGTTGAGTAAAAGGCGGTCAAATGCCGGATTGCTTTTATCCATCAGATCAAGATCCTTTTTATTTTCAGCAAGGATGAAATCACAATTTTTAATTGCTTCGTCCGATACCCTGATAAGGATGTGATCGATGGTATCCGGACTAATTGCATTTAAAGTACGGCTTGCTTTTAAGGCATTTGTAAATAATCCTGCCAAACTCATTTCAGTGATCCTTTCCGCCCAGAAGGTTAAATACGAACTCCATTCTTAATTTCCTCATTTACAACCAGGTAATCATAATGGATGAATGGTTTGCTCCGCTTTTCACCAATACTATGTGCTGCATTTATTGAATCGTAGCTGGTTTTACCCAATCCGATAGTGTTTCCGTCTGAATCAAGGATCCTGACAATATCGCCGGTTTTAAAAACCCCTTCAACTTTGGTTATTCCGATCATCAGCAGGCTTGAGGCTTTTTCGTTCAGAAGGGCTTCTTTAGCACCCTCGTTTATAATAACAGCACCCTTGGCAAATGTTTCGGAGTGATAAAGCCATTTTTTAATTCCATTTGCCTTGTTTTTACTTCCTTCAAAACGTGTATAGGGAACATTTCTGCCTTTCAGGATATCAGTTACAACCGAATCGCGGCTTCCGTTGGCTATAAAAACATCAATTCCCTCCGATGCAATTTTTCGTGCTGTGGAGTATTTTGTCAGCATTCCTCCCCGGCCGAATCCTGATTTGGAGGAGGTTATAAATTTTACCGGATCGCCGGAGTCCACTTTTATCTCCTTGATTATTTCAACT
The DNA here is from genome assembly GCA_963732115.1 of uncultured Bacteroidales bacterium. Lineage (GTDB taxonomy): Bacteria > Bacteroidota > Bacteroidia > Bacteroidales > VadinHA17 > LD21. Next base: position 5,555 of record CAVSYN010000007.1, on the reverse strand, counting down.
TCACCGCTGGTAGGATTTCCTTTGTAAATACCATCAACATTTGAGAGAATGAAAAGAGCCTCACAATCCATTAAAGAGGATATCATAGCCGACAATTCATCATTGTCTGTAAACATCAGTTCATTGATCGATATCGTATCGTTTTCATTTACAATAGGCAGGACATTGTTTTCAATCATTGCCGAAATGCAGTTTTTCATATTCAGGTAATGCCTTCTGTCCCTGAAGCTCTCCTTTGTTGCAAGGATCTGTCCCGCGTTAATTCCATATTTGCCGAACAAAAACTGATAGGTCGACATTAGCTTGACCTGACCGATAGCAGCCCAGATTTGTTTGGATGAAACAATGTTCGTTTTCTTCGATGGGTTGATTGAGCTCCTGCCTGCAGCTACTGCACCTGATGAGATAAGTATAACCTCAAGACCCTGCTTATTGAGAACCGCAATATCCTCTACAATCCTCAGCATCCTTCCCACGTTAAGGGATCCGTCGTCCTGAGTGATTACATTGCTGCCAACCTTCACGGCAATCTTACCGTAAATCCAAGCGGTATTTTTCAATTTGTTATTATTTATGCTATTCTGAAAGATATTTTGCGTAAAAATAATAGAAAATGTTAATATATTAAAGTCAATGTATAAGATTTAGCGACTATTTATAACCTATTAAATCTCAAACCACTTTCTAAGACATAAAGAAGTTCTTTCGTTTTTTCGATAAATACATACGTCAGCAGATGAAAATTAAACTTTAATTTTATGTGTACTAATATTAACCAAGGCTGTTTGGTATGAATACTCAACCTGTTATTCCATTAAAATCCATTCCGATGAGAAAAGTATGCTTATTCCAGCTTCCCGCTCTTCTGGTAGTTGTTTATTTATTTACAGGATCCTGTGGTTCTTCAACAACGGTGCAGGTGACAGGGGAAGCGAAAGTATGGCATACCATCACATTTACATTCACAGGGCCGGCTTCAAGTGAATATGACACGATCAATCCATTCACCGATTTCCGCCTGGATGTTGAATTTACAAACGGACTTCAAAAAATTATTGTCCCGGGTTATTTTGCTGCTGATGGAGATGCTTTGCAAACTTCGGCAAGGTCGGGTAATAAATGGCGTGTCCATTTTTGTCCCCCGATTAATGGCAACTGGAGTTATAAAGTAACCTTTTTGAAGGGTAAGAATATTGCTGTCTCCGATGATCCGGGTAAAGGCGAAAGGTGTTTTATGAATGGCTACTCTGGTACATTCACAGTTGATAAATCCGATAAGATTCCTCCTGATTTCCGTGCAAAAGGCCGACTGCAATACATTGGGACCCATTTCCTGAAACATGAAGGGAATGGAGAAATATTCCTGAAAGGAGGAGCCGACAGTCCTGAAAATTTTCTTGGTTACAAAGAATTTGACGGAACATACTACGGAGGCAACAATAAAGCCAGAAGCGGGGAAGCCTCACCTAACAGCGGTCTGCATAAATATGAACCTCATATCAATGACTGGAAAAAGGACGATCCGGAATGGAAAAACGGAAAGGGAAAGGGGATCATAGGAGCTTTGAACTACCTGGCATCCAAAGGTATGAATAGTATTTATTTTCTGACACTTAACATTCTCGGCGATGGCGAGGATGTCTGGCCATATACCGACCGTAATGAACGTTACCGGTTCGATTGCAGTAAACTCGATCAGTGGGAGGTGGTGTTTTCACATGCTGATAAACTGGGGATTATGCTCCATTTTGTATTGCAGGAAACCGAAAATGAGTGTCTCCTTGATTGCGGCTATCTTGATGTACAGCGAAAATTATATCTCAGAGAATTGATTGCCCGTTTTTCACATCATCTGGCAGTTACATGGAATCTGGGTGAAGAACATTATCCTGCTGATTTCTCACCTTACGGACAAACCTATGAGGATACAGGGAGAATGGCGAATTTCATCAGGGATAACGATCCATATAATAATTTCATTGTGGTTCATTCACATTCAAATCAGGAAAAGCGAAGGAAGGATATGACTGCAAATCTCGGTTTTAAGAATATTGAAGGTCCATCAATACAATGCGGCAATGTCGACGAAGTACATGAGGATGCGAAATACTGGTTAAATCAATCCCTGGATTCTGGTCATAAATGGGTTGTGTGTATTGATGAGATCGGACCGAGCTGGAAGGGAGCTTTACCCGATGCCTACGATCCAGCCCACGATACTATCAGATATAAAGTGCTATGGGGAAATTTAATGGCAGGTGGAGCCGGGGTAGAGTGGTACTTCGGATACAGGTATCCCCATTCCGACCTTAGCTGCGAAGACTGGAGAAGTCGCGACAGGCTCTGGAAACAGACCAAAACGGCAATTGACTTTTTCCATAAATATTTACCATTCACAGAAATGGTTAGCGCCGACGAAATAACAAAAGATCCTGGTGATTACTGCCTGGCGAAGGCAGGTGAAGTGTATGCTGTGTATCTCCCGTATGGTAAGCCAACTGATATTTTGATTACTGAAGGTAAATACACTGTAAGCTGGTTTAATCCCCGCACAGGTGGTGATTTGAAACAAGGGACAATTAATCGGATAACTGCTGGAACCGGCAACAATTCAACTGGTCAGCCTCCGGATGAAATCGGAAAAGATTGGGTTTGCCTGATCAGAAGGGAATAGATGTGACACTGATCTGTCCCTTAAGCCTGAGGTCAGCAGAAGAAGACCCGATAAAGAATTTGATAACACCTGGTTCAAGAGTCCATTTGTAACCATTAGGATCCCAATATGCCAGATCGCTTCCCTTTAATGGTATCGTCGTCGTTTTCGTTTCACCTTTTTTGACAAAGACTCTCTTAAATCCCTTTAATGCTTTCGCCGGTCTCTCCACTTTTGAATCCGGGAAACTGACATAAAGCTGGGCAACCTCATCGCTGTCGAAATTGCCTGTATTTTGTAAAGTGAAGGTTACATTGACAGATTCATCTTTGCTTATAGCTTTCTTTATCGGTCTTTAATCCCTGAGATATTTAAAACTTGTATAAGTCAGTGCCGTAGCCAAATGGGAACAGCGGGGGATCCTTAAAGTACATATAGGTCCTTCCGTTCCGGATATTATAATCGAGGATCGGAGGCAGCTGGTCAATCGAAGTGATCCATGTCTGAACAAGCCTTCCGGCGGGACTGACTTTGCCAAAGATCACATCAGCCATGGCTGATCCCATTTCCTGGCTCGACTGGCTGACATGAAGGATAGCGGGAACATGCAGTTTCGACCAGTTAACAGAATAAGGGAAAGCTTGAAACAAGAATCAGAACCGTCCTCGGATTTGCAGCCATAACAAGCTTTACGAGATCTTCCTGTTCAAGTGAAATTGACTGGCGGTCAACATCTTCACGGCCATCGCTCGGAACATAATTCATACCCCAGCCCAGACCATAGCTTATTGGATTGTTTCCGACACAAACGATTGCCACGTCACTTTCCTTCGCGGCTATTACGGCCGAATCGGCCTTATTGCTGGCGGCAAACCTGACAGTAATGTCTTTACCAGCATAGTTCCTGATGCCATCGAGGATTGAGATCTTATAGGGAGGATTCCCGGCGTACCAGTCGGAAATGACTGCATCAGCGGATGGACCTATCACAGCTATTGATCTTATATTCTCCTTCCTGAGAGGCAGAAGAGAATTCTGATTTTTAAGAAGAACTATTGATTTCTGAGTTGCCTGTCTGACCAGATCCCGTGCTTCGGGCCTGGTCCAGGCTCGGGTTATTGGGACGGCACCGGCATGGCGGCGATGGATTACCGGATCACCGATCGCCACGCCGATCCGGAGGGCGAGGCCGACAGCCATTACCGGGAACAGCTGCTGCGCCTGCCGCGCAGTCAAGTCGGTGCTATCTGCCGCCGGCCGAGATGCCCGCGTGCAATGCCTGCCGGCGCAAAGCCGGGGCTACGTCACCTTCGGCTCCTTCTGCAATTTTCCGCGCATCAGCAACGAGACGATGCGCGCCTGGGCGCAGCTCCTGCATCGGCTGCCCGGCGCCCGCCTGCGCATGATCGGTGCGCCCAGCGGCGGGAGCTCTGGACCGGATGCTGGAAATATTCGACGCGGCGGGCGTGTACGCGGATCGACTCGATCTGGTCAGCGGTTTCTGCCGCTGGATGTCTACCTGCGGCAGCACCTGCCAGATCGATATCGCGCTCGACGCCTTTCCCTGCAATGGCACCACCACCACCTGCCAAAGCCTGTGGATGGGCGTGCCGGTGGTCAGCCGCAGCGGCCGCAGCGCCGCCTCCCGCTCCGGCATCAGCCTGCTCACCAATGCGGGCCTGGCGCAGCTGGTCGCTCACTCCTGGGAAGACTACGTCGATATTGCGCTCGGCCTGGCGACGGATCTGCCTGCGCTGGCGCAGCTGCGCGCGGACGCTGCGCGAACGCCTGCGCGCTACGCCGCTGCTCGATGCGGCAGGGGTTTCACGCGCGATCTGGAAGCCCTCTATCGCGATGCATGGCGCAAGTGGTGCGCGCGCTCCGCGGCGCGAAGCCGATCATGCTGAAGGGACTGCTGACAGGCTTGCTGCGCCGGGGCGCGCCGCGTGCCGCCGGCGACGGTCCGGCGCCGCAAATCGAGCAGGCCGTCAGGCTGCTGCAGTTGCACGACGCTGCCGGCGCGGCGCGCATTTGCGAACAGGTGCTCGAGCGCGAGCCGCAGACTGGTCAAGGCGTGGGAACTGCTCGGCGTCGCCGCGCTCAACCTGGGCGACTATCCGCTGGCGTGCCGAGCGCTTCGAGCGCGTGCTCGCGTTGGCGGGCGAAGACGCGCAGGCGCTCGCCAACGCGGCCGAGGCGAATCGCCGCGCGGACCGTTGCGACGCGGGCGCTCGAGCTGATACGAGCGCGCGCTCGCGCTCAAGCCCGGATTTCGCGCCGTTCCTGCATATTCGCGTGCTCGCGCTGGAAGCGCTGCTGGCGCGGCGACGAGGCGCTCGCGGCCTGCCGCGCAGCGCTGGCGCTGCACCCGGAGTTCGCCGGCTGCATACCAGCTACATGACCTTGCTCAATCGTGCCGGCGCCGATCCGCTGCTGATTCTGGAGGCGCATCGCCGCTGGGCCGAGCGCTACGCCGCGCCGCATCCGGGCGAGGCGCAGCACGGCAATACGCCGCAAGCCGCAGCGGCGCCTGCGCATCGGCTATGTCTCGGCCGATTTGCGCGAGCACGCGGTGAGCCATTTCCTGTTGCCCCTGCTCGAGCATCACGATCGCGGCGCGGCTTCGAAGTGTATTGCTATTCCAATACCCCCAAGACCGACGACATCACCCGGCGCTGCGAAAGCGCTGGCCGCGCACTGGCGCGATATCGTTTCGCTCGCCGGATGCGGCGGCGGAAGACTTGATCCGCAGCGACGGCATCGACATCCTGATCGATCTTTCCGGGCATACCATCGGCAACCGGCTGGGGCTGTTTGCGCGCAAGCCCGCGCCGGTGCAGATCACCTATCTCGGCTATCCTGCGACCACGGGCCTGGCGCAGATGGATTACCGGCTGACCGA
>CAVSYN010000006.1:0-54737 GCA_963732115.1 uncultured Bacteroidales bacterium | reverse complement strand
CGAGGTTCTCCGTAATCTTCCCTGAATATACTCTGAAATAATTTATTTCTCCGATATGTTCTTCAATCGATGATTTGAAAACGTACACTGAAGCTGGTCCGGCGGGATCCGGTTTTACTTTAGCTCCCTTGCTGTTGACCGGAGCCGGCATGTCGCTTATTGAAGGTGCTTCACTTACGATGAATTCCATAAGGCGATCTACACCTATGTTGTTTTTTGACGAAACGCAGAACACCGGGAACATCCCTCTTGAAAGTATTCCTTTTGCAATACCTTTTCTGATCTCTTCCTCTGTAAGAGTGTCGTTCGAAAAGAAAAGCTCCATAAGCGATTCATCACTTTCAGCCGATTTTTCAACAAGGGCACTATGAAGTTCTTCAGCCCTGCTCTTCTGATCGGCAGGAATATCCATAACTTTAGCCGCTCCGCCTTCCTTGGGATACTGGAGCATCTTCATTTTCAGCACATCAATTATTGAATTGAACCCTGCCCCTTCGTTTACCGGATATTGAACAATGATGACATTATTTCCGAACCTGTCCTTCATTGTTTCAATCGACTTTTCGAAATTTGCCTTTTCGTGGTCCAGACCATTGAGAACCAGGATCAATGGCTTGTGAACCTGTTCCGCATGGCGGAAATGAATTTCCGATCCTACTTCAACTCCGTTCTGGACATTAATCGTCAGAACTGCACAGTCGGTTGCATAAAGTGATGATATAACTCCGCCGCTGAAATCATCAAGACCCGGGGTATCGATGATATTTATCTTTTTGTTAAGGTACTCTGTATATAATACAGTCGAATAGATTGAGTTTCCGTTCTCCTGTTCTATAGGACGGTAGTCGGAAACTGTGTTTCTCGCGTCGATAGTACCCCTTCGTTCAATTACTCCGCCGATAAAAAGCATGGCTTCGCTGAGGGTTGTTTTTCCTGATCCGGAGTTTCCCAGGAGAGCAACGTTCTTTATCTGGTCAGCTGTGTATGTTTTCATAATGGTCAGATGTTATATTTAATACTTATTTATTTATACGGTGGTTCGGAGGGGCAAAAATAACAAAATTTTAAAAACTCATTAAGAAAGAGATCATAATTGCGAATTTTTTATTTTCTTTGCACCAGTTTTTTGAAATGCAGGAGTACCGGTTTTTCTCTCATTGTAAGTTTACAAAACGAATATTCGCCGGGAACGATCGGGAAGTAACCTGTTAATAACTTACACTTTTAAGTAAGATATTTTAAAAGACGTTTTTGACACTCATTATCAGTGGTGATTTGTGTCATTAAATGTATATGATTCAGGATGTTAAAAATTTCTTGGTATGCGTTTGTATATTAAGAAATAAAAACGATACCTTTGCGAACCAAAATTTTAAACGTAATTTAATTCAAAACCATAGTATTTATGCCGACAATTCAGCAATTAGTAAGAAAAGGCAGGAAAAAACTGATCGACAAGAGTAAAGCCCCTGCGTTGGATTCATGTCCTCAGAGAAGAGGTGTTTGTGTAAGAGTCTATACGACAACACCAAAAAAACCCAATTCAGCTATGAGGAAAGTGGCCAGGGTAAAGCTTACCAATCAGAAAGAAGTAAACGCATACATTCCCGGTGAAGGTCATAACCTTCAGGAGCACTCCATCGTGCTGATAAGGGGTGGCAGGGTTAAGGATCTCCCTGGTGTGAGATACCACCTTGTGCGCGGTGCTCTGGATACTTCCGGGGTTGATGGCCGTACTCAGAGAAGATCAAAATATGGTGCAAAAAGACCAAAGAAATAACGCTTAATATATAAGGTCATGAGAAAATCAAAACCAAAGAAGAGGATTATGTTGCCGGATCCAAAATACCACGATCCGTATGTAACAAGGTTTGTGAACAATCTTATGTTTAATGGTAAAAAGAACCTTGCTTTTAAAATTTTCTATGATTCTCTCGAGATAGTAGGCGATAAATTTAAAACCGAGGGAAAGACCCCTCTTGAAATTTTCAAGCAGGCGCTTGATAATGTAACACCACAGGTTGAAGTAAAAGCACGCAGGGTTGGTGGAGCAACTTTCCAGGTGCCTATGGAAATCCGTTCCGACAGGAAAGTAAGCATCAGCATGAAGAATATGATCTCATTTGCAAGGAAGAGAACGGGTCATTCAATGGCTGAAAGGCTCGCTGCCGAACTGATGGCAGCATACAAGCTTGAAGGTGGTGCATACAAGAAAAAAGAAGATACCCACAGAATGGCAGAGGCTAACAAAGCTTTTGCTCATTTCCGGTTCTAAAACAGTTATCTGTAAGAGGAAACAGAAAAGTAAATGGATAAGAACCTGAAAAATACCAGAAACATCGGGATCATGGCCCACATCGATGCCGGTAAGACCACTACAACAGAGCGTATTCTGTTCTATACTGGTCGTACCCATCGCATTGGTGAAGTGGACGATGGCAATGCCCAGATGGACTGGATGATTCAGGAACAGGAAAGAGGAATTACAATTACCTCGGCTGCAACAACCGCTTTCTGGAAATACGAGGGTGAAGAGTATAAGATAAATATTATCGATACTCCCGGCCACGTCGACTTTACAGTTGAAGTTGAACGGTCTCTCAGGGTCCTTGACGGAGCTGTTGCAGTATTTTGATGCAGTCGGAGGTGTTGAGCCGCAGATCAGAAACTGTCTGGAGGCAGGCAAATAAATACAATGTCCCAAGGCTGGCTTTTGTAAACAAAATGGACAGAGCCGGAGCTGATTATTTCGGTGTTGTTGACCAGATAATACAAAAGCTCGGGGCAAATCCGGTCCCGGTACAGCTGCCTATCGGATTCTGAAGAAAATTTCAGGGGAATTATCGACCTGATAAGGATGAAGGCAGTTGTATATTATGAAAATGATACAACAGGAACAAACTTCGAAGTAGAAGATATTCCCTCAGGATATGATGGAAGAGGTTGAAGAATGGAGGGGAAAACTGATTGAATCAATTGCTAATGTTGATGATACCCTTCTTGAAAGATATCTTGAAGATCATGATTCGATTACCATTGATGAAATTCTTACTGCTCTCAGAAAGTCCACCATACAGGGACTTGCCGTTCCGGTAATATGCGGTGCAGCATTCAAGAACAAAGGCATCCAGAGTCTTCTTGACACAATAGTTGCGTTCCTGCCATCACCTGTTGATATCGGAGCAGTTACCGGCGTTGACCCAAGAAATGATCAGGAAGTAAAACGTGAACCTGATGATAATGAACCGCTTGCTGCTCTGGCATTTAAGATAGCCACGGATCCTTTTGTAGGCAGGCTGGTCTTTCTCCGTATCTATTCCGGTATTCTTCATGCCGGAGATACTGTGCTGAATGCAAGGACAGGAAAGAGGGAAAGGATCAACCGTCTTTTCCAGATGCACGCTAATAAACAAAATCCGAAAGAAAGCATATCAGCCGGTGATATCTGTGCCGGTGTAGGTTTTAAAGATCTTAAAACAGGTGACACTCTCTGCGCGATACATAAACCGATTTTACTTGAATCGATGGAATTTCCGGAACCGGTTATCGGAATTGCAATTGAGCCCAAAGACCCAGGCAGATGTCGACAAACTGTCTATTGCGCTCAATAAGCTTGCAGAAGAGGATCCGACATTTCAGGTCAGGATTGATCCCGACAGCGGACAGACTATAATAAATGGTATGGGAGAACTGCACCTTGAGATCCTCATCGACCGGCTTGAAAAGGGAATTCAAGGTGGAATGTAACCAGGGAGTTCCGCAGGTTGCTTATAAAGAGGCCATTACTACATCCGCTGATTTCCGTGAGGTGTTCAAAAAGCAGACAGGCGGCAGAGGAAAATTTGCAGATATCTCTGTCACTATGATGCCTACAGAGGATGGAATAAGGGGTCTTGAGTTTGTAAATGAGGTTAAGGGAGGAAATATTCCCAAGGAATTTATCCCGGCAGTTGAGAAAGGATTCCGCGAAGCGATGTTAAACGGACCTTTGGCAGGATTCCCCCTCGAAAGCCTTAAAGTAGTACTAAAGGACGGTTCGTACCATCCGGTAGATTCCGATGCCCTTTCTTTTGAAATAGCTGCGAAACAGGCATTCAGGAAGCATGCCGGGAAATGCAATCCCGTGCTTCTTGAACCTATCATGGCGACAGAGGTGGTTACCCCTGAAGAATATGTTGGTGATGTCATAGGCGATTTCAACAGGAGAAGAGGCAAGGTGGAAGGTATGGAATCGAAAGCAGGTTCAAGGGTTGTAAAAGCAAAAGTACCTCTGGCCGAGAAATTCGGTTATGTTACAGTACTAAGAACCATTACCTCGGGAAGAGCAACTTCCACAATGGAGTTTTCTCATTACGAAGAGGTACCTGCAGAAATAGCAAACAGAATTGTAGAAATTACCAAAGGAAAAATTCTTTAAAGAAATGAGTCAGAAAATTCGTATCAAACTGAAATCTTACGATCATAACCTGGTGGATAAGTCCGCCGAGAAGATCGTAAAAACAGTAAAATCTACTGGTGCAGTTGTAAGCGGTCCCATTCCTCTTCCGACCCACAAAAAGATTTATACGGTTCTTCGGTCCCCGTTTGTAAATAAAAAGGCAAGAGAGCAATTTCAGCTTTCATCCTATAAGAGGCTGCTTGATATTTACAGCTCAACTCCAAAGACAATCGATGCTTTGATGAAGCTTGAGCTTCCAAGCGGAGTAGAAGTAGAAATTAAAGTGTGAAACCAGTAAAGTAAAAAGAAATGCAGGGATTAATTGGAAAAAAGGTAGGAATGACCTCCGTATTTGACGAAGACGGAAAGAATATTCCTTGTACTGTTCTGCAGGCAGGTCCGTGTGTAGTAACACAGATAAAGACAATGGAAAAGGACGGCTATTTTGCAGTGCAGCTTGGTTTCGATGAGAAGAAAGAAAAGCATACAACAAAAGCTGAACAGGGACATTTCAAAAAAGTGAATACAACACCCAAAAGGAAACTTATCGAATTTTCAGGATTCGGGGAGGGACAGGTAAAAGAAGGTGAAGTACTTACAGCTGAGCTTTTCAGACCAGATAACTGGGTGGATGTAAGAGGCTGGTCAAAAGGAAAAGGCTTCCAGGGAGTGGTAAGGCGCCACAACTTCGGAGGTGTTGGGGGCCAGACCCACGGACAGCATAACAGGGGAAGGGCACCAGGATTGCTTAGGGGCTTCATCATTCCCGTCAAGAGTATTGCCTGGCATGAGAATGGCCGGCCGTATGGGAGGCAGGAAAGTGATGTCAATAAGTATGAGGGTCATCAAGCTTATGGCTGAAAACAATATATTGATAGTTAAAGGATCAGTTCCCGGTCCAAATGGTGGTTACGTAATAATAACAAAATAATGGAATTAGCGATTCTTAATATTGATGGTAAAGAAACGGGAAGAAAAGTCAATCTTAACGATTCTATTTTCGGTATAGAACCGAATGACCATGCTATATATCTGGATACAAAACAGTTCCTGGCAAATCAGAGGCAGGGAACCCACAAATCCAAACATCGTGGCGAAATTGCCGGAAGTACAAGAAAGATTAAACGGCAAAAAGGAACAGGCACAGCACGTGCAGGAAGCATAAAGAACCCTCTTTTCCGCGGAGGAGGCCGGATATTCGGCCCGGAACCACGTTATTACGGGTTCAAGCTTAATAAGAAGGTAAAACAGCTGGCAAGGAAATCAGCTCTTTCCTATAAAGCATCAGCGAACAATATTATAGTCGTCGAAGACTTCTCATTTGAGGCTCCGAAGACCAAAGAAATGTTAAAAGTAGGCGGATAACCTTAACCTCGGGAAGAAAAATTCACTAATTGTTTTACCGGAACAAAATAAAAATATATATTTGTCATCCCGAAATGTACAAGGGGTTGAAGTTGTAACTGCCGGAGAATTAAACACATACAATATAATGAAAGCTTCGACTCTCGTGATTGTGGAGAGTGCAATTGACGTTTTGCAGGCAACTTTTGAAAACCAGTAAACTTTGAGTGATGAATATTCTACTTAAGCCGATCGTAACGGAAAAGATGACAAGCCAGGGCGATAAATTCAATCGCTATGGATTTATCGTTGAGAAAACCGCGAACAAACTTCAGATCAGGAAAGCCGTTGAGGAACTGTATGGTGTGACTGTTGAGTCAGTCAACACTATGAGGTATGGCGGGAAAGTTAAAACAAGGAATACAAAGTCAGGCTTTCTTGTTGGCAAAACAGCATCTGTAAAAAAGGCTGTTGTAACCCTCGCGGAAGGGAATAAAATAGATTTCTATAGCAATATTTAACAACATATATGGCAGTCAGAAAGTTAAAACCTGTAACACCAGGTCAGAGAAACAAGATCATCAGTGCTTTTGACAACATCACAGGCGCTACACCGGATAAATCCTTGCTTCGGCCGCTCAGGAAATCGGGAGGAAGGAACGCTATCGGCAGAATGACTATGAGGTACATCGGCGGCGGTCACAAAAGGATGTACAGAGTCATCGATTTTCTCAGGGAAAAAGATGGCATGAATGCAACAGTCAGGGCAATTGAGTATGATCCCAACAGATCATCAAGAATTGCTCTCGTTGTTTATGAAGATGGAGAGAAGAGGTATATAATTGCTCCCAATGGACTTCAGGTCGGGCAGAAAATTCTGTCGGGCAAGGAAGCAACTCCCGAAGTGGGCAATACAATGTTTCTTAATGATATTCCGCTTGGTACAATAGTGCATAATATTGAGCTTAAACCGGGCAAAGGCGGAGCACTTGCACGCAGCGCCGGAACATATGCACAGCTTTCAGCACGTGACGGCAAGTATGCAACTATCAAGCTACCATCGGGTGAAACAAGGATGGTCCTTACAAACTGCCGTGCCACCATAGGTACTGTTTCCAATCCTGACCACAACCTTGAGAAATCAGGGAAGGCAGGCCGGTCACGCTGGCAGGGACGCCGTCCGAGGGTCAGAGGTGTTGTTATGAATCCGGTCGATCATCCGATGGGTGGCGGTGAAGGCAGAGCTTCGGGAGGCCATCCGAGATCACGCAAAGGGATTCCTGCAAAAGGCTTTAAAACACGTGATAAGAAAAAATACTCTGCAAAACTTATTGTTGAAAGAAGGAAAAAATAACTGATATACTATGAGCAGATCAATTAAAAAAGGCCCTTTTATTGATTTTAAACTGGAGCAACGAATCCTTACGATGAATGAAGGACAAAAGAAATCAGTTCTCAAGACCTGGTCGAGGAGATCTGTTATTTCACCTGATTTTGTCGGACATACTATAGCAGTTCATAACGGGAACAAATTTATCCCTGTTTACATTACGGAGAATATGGTAGGACATAAGCTTGGTGAATTTGCTCCTACACGTACGTTCAGGGGTCACTCTGGCAACAAATAAGAAGCAATGCAAACACGAAAAATATTTTGAAATGGGTGCAAGAAAAAGAAATTCAGCAGAACAGAGAAAAGAGGCCACTAAAAACCATTACCAGGCCATTCTTAGAAACTGTCCTACATCACCTCGGAAAATGAGGCTGGTTACTGGTCTCATCAGCGGTGTTGAGGTGAATAAGGCGCTTGATATTCTCAGGTTCAGCCCTCAGGAAGCATCCCGCAGACTGGAGAAGCTCCTTCTGTCGGCGATTGCCAACTGGCAGGCTAAAAATGAAGGTGTACGCGTTGAAGAAAGCAATCTTTTCGTAAAAAAGATAAGTGTCGACGGCGGCCGTGCTTTGAAAAGGCTTCAGACAGCTCCTCAGGGGAGAGCCTACAGGGTAAGGAAAAGATCGAACCACGTGACGTTGATTCTCGACAGTATGAATAAGGAAGTTGAAAAAACAACAAAATAGAATAGATGGGACAAAAAACAAATCCGATAGGTAACCGATTAGGTATAATCAAAGGTTGGGATTCCAACTGGTTCGGGGGAAAAGATTTTTCCGGCAAGCTTGTTGAAGATACCAGGATCAGAGAATATCTGAATGCCAGGCTCGCAAAAGCAAGCATCTCAAAAATAGTTATTGAGAGAACCCTTAAGCTTATAACCGTTACCGTGAACACAGCCCGCCCGGGTATCATTATCGGGAAGGGAGGTCAGGAAGTTGACAAGCTTAAAGAAGAACTTAAGAAGATAACCAAGAAGGAAGTTCAGATAAACATTTTTGAGGTAAAGCGTCCCGAACTTGATGCCAATATTGTCGGGAACAACATTGCCCGTCAGCTTGAAGGTAAGATATCATACCGCCGCGCGATTAAGATGTCGATTGCATCGACAATGAGAATGGGAGCAGAAGGTATTAAAGTGCTGATCTCAGGCCGCCTTGGCGGTGCTGAAATGGCAAGAAGCGAAACATACAAGGAGGGTCGTGTCCCTCTTCATACTTTACGTGCAGACATCGATTATGCACTTGCTGAAGCACATACGAAAGTCGGCCTGATCGGGATTAAAGTCTGGATCTGCAATGGTGAAGTTTACGGAAAAAGAGATCTCAGCCCGAACATTGGTGCCAGGAACGCAAAAAATAAAAGCCTGAAGCGCAAGGCAAAGAAATAAGCTTCAGGAGGTAAAAAATAAATAACAAACTTGAGTCATGCTACAACCGAAACGGACAAAATTCAGGAGAGCCCAGAAAGGCAGGATGAAGGGCAATGCACAGAGGGGCAACCGGCTTGCATTCGGATCATTTGGTATTAAGGCCCTGGAGCAATGCTGGATAACGGGAAGGCAGATCGAAGCTGCCCGTCAGGCGGTTACGCGTCACATGAAACGTGAAGGCCAACTCTGGATAAGGATATTCCCCGATAAGCCCATTACAAAGAAACCTGCTGAAGTACGTATGGGAAAAGGAAAAGGAGCACCGGAAGGATTTGTTGTTCCTGTCACACCCGGCAGAATAATTCTTGAAGCAGAAGGCGTACCGTATGACATAGCCAAAGAAGCTCTCAGGCTTGGCGCACAGAAGCTTCCGATATCTACAAAATTCGTTGTAAGGCCAGATTTCATTAAGGAATAAAACCAGGAGACAAATGAAAACTAACAGAGATAAAGGAATTAAGCACGTCGGATCTGATCGAACGTATAGATACCGAGAAAACCATGCTTACACGCATGAAGCTTAACCATGCAATTACACCTCTTGATAATCCGCAGAAGATCAAAGAGGTGAAGCTTACAATTGCACGTCTGCTTACAGAATTGCGCCAGAGGGAATTAAATGAAAAATCTAAAAGCTAATTCAGCAATGGAAAGGAACATAAGAAAGGAACGTATCGGTGTTGTTGTCAGCAACAAAATGGATAAATCGATCGTCGTTGCCATTAAGAGGAAAGTCAAGCATCCCATCTATGGTAAGTTTGTGAACAGGACGAAGAAGCTGATGGCTCATGATGAAGAAAACTCATGCAATATTGGCGATACTGTCAGGATCTCGGAGACCAGGCCTCTGAGCAAGAATAAAACCTGGAGACTGATTGAAATTATCGAAAGAGCCAAGTAATTATGATACAGCAGGAAAGCAGATTAACAGTAGCTGATAACTCGGGAGCCAAAGAAGTGTTGTGCATACGGGTGCTTGGTGGCAGCAAAAAGAGGTATGCCACTGTCGGCGACAAGATAGTTGTGAGCGTTAAAAGCGCCCTCCCGTCAGGTGAGGCAAAAAAGGGTACGGTGAGCAAAGCCGTTGTTGTGCGTACTACCAAGGAAATACGCCGTGCGGATGGATCCTACATAAGGTTTGATGACAATGCAGTTGTTCTGCTCAACAACCTTAATGAGGTCCGTGGCACTCGTATATTCGGGCCGGTGGCAAGGGAACTCCGCGATAAGTACATGAAGATAGTCTCGCTTGCACCTGAGGTACTATAATATTTAAACACAAAGCGATGCAGAAGAAGTTACACATAAAGAAGGGCGATACGGTTATGATCATAACAGGTGAATCAAAAGGCCAGAAAGGTCGCGTCCTTGAAGTTGACAGAGATAAGAACAGGGCTCTTGTCGAAGGAGTGAACATGGTATCAAAGCATACAAAGCCAAACGCCAAATCACCCCAGGGCGGCATTCTTAAGAAAGAGGCTCCCATTCACCTTTCTAACCTGATGCTTGTCGACCCGGCATCCGGAAAACCGACACGCATAGGAAGGAAACTTAATGACAAAAATAAACTAGTTCGTTATTCAAAAAAATCAGGAGAGGAGATCAAGTAATGTATACGCCTACCTTAAAAAACAGATATAGAGAGGAGATCGTCCCTGCATTAATGAAGGAGTTCGGTTATAAAACCATTATGCAGGTTCCGAAGCTTGAGAAGATTGTTCTTAATCAGGGCGTCGGACAGGCAATTGCCGACAAAAAACTGCTTGAATTCAGCGTAAAGGAATTATCGGATATTGCAGGACAGAAGGCTGTTCAAACCTATTCGTCAAAAGATATCTCGAATTTCAAGCTGAGAAAGAATATGCCTATTGGTGTTATGGTAACTCTGCGAAAGGAAAGAATGTATGAATTCCTTGAAAGGCTTATTTCGGTTGCCCTGCCGCGCATACGCGACTTCAAAGGGATCAGCGCCAAGCTCGATGGACGCGGGAACTATACTCTGGGGATCACGGAACAAATTATTTTCCCTGAGATAGATCTCGACAAGATAGCAAAGATCATGGGCCTTCAGGTTACGTTTGTAACCTCAGCATCAAATGATGAAGAAGCCCTGGCTCTTCTTAAACATTTCGGATTACCATTTAAAAATATTAAAAACTGATTATATGGCTAAGCAATCAATGATAGCCCGCGAAGTAAAACGCGCAAAGCTGACTGAAAAATACGCCGCAAAAAGGGCAAAACTGAAAGCCGAAGGTGACTATATCGGTTTAAGCCGTTTGCCAAGAAATTCAAATCCCAACAGGTTACGTAACCGCTGCAAGCTTACGGGCCGGTCAAGAGGTTATATGAGACAGTTCGGAATCAGCAGGATCACTTTCAGGGAAATGGCATCTTTCGGTCTGATACCAGGTGTCAAGAAGGCCAGCTGGTAATTTGAAAATGAATATTAACTATATTAATGAATAAGAGATGACTGATCCAATTGCAGATTTACTGACGAGAATAAGAAATGCCATTTTAGCCGGGCATAAGGTTGTGGAAGCACCAACATCAAAACTTAAAAAGGAGATTGCCAGGATTCTGTTCGAAAAAGGATATATCCTAAGCTATAAAGTGGTTGATGGCGAGACCAGGCAGGGTGTCTTAAAGATTGCTCTTAAATATAGCCCTAAGAACAAAAAGCCTGCAATAAAGAAAATAGAAAGAGCCAGCAGACCTGGCCTCAGAAAATATATAGGCGTCGATGAGATGCCTCGGGTGCTTAACGGACTCGGAATTGCAATTATCTCTACCTCAAGGGGTTTAATGACCGACAAAGAGGCAAAGAAAGAGAATATAGGCGGAGAAGTATTATGTTACGTTTACTAAATAGGAGGATAGTTCAATGTCACGAATAGGAAAATTACCCATAGCACTGCCCAAGGGTGTAACTGTAACAATCAGCGACACCAATATGGTGAGCGTGAAGGGACCTTTGGGTGAGCTGAAACAGAGCGTCAACAAGGACCTGAAAGTTGAAGTGGTGGACAACACTATCGTATTGCAGAGACCATCTGAATCGAAAAATCACAAATCGCTGCATGGTCTTTACAGAGCACTTCTTGCCAATATGGTGGTTGGCGTTTCACAAGGATATAAGAAAGAGCTTGAACTTGTGGGAGTTGGCTACCGTGCTGAAGCAAAAGGGCAAAACCTTGAAATGAGCCTTGGCTTTTCACATGAAGTGATGCTTCAGCTTCCGGACGAAGTGAAGGTTGAAACCAAAACTGAAAGAAGAAGTAATCCGGTCATTACACTGACAAGTATCGATAAACAGCTTATTGGTCACGTTGCTGCGAAGATCAGATCACTGCGTCCTCCGGAACCCTATAAAGGGAAAGGTATCAAGTTTGTCGGAGAACAGCTTAGAAGAAAGGCTGGGAAATCAGCTAGTGTTTAACCAGGTAAAAATTAGAAAATCATGGCCTTAACCAAGTTGGAAAGGAGATCAAGAATAAGATTGAGGATCCGGAAAAAAATAAGCGGAACTGCTGAAAAACCGCGTGTTGCGGTATTTCGCAGCAATAAGCAGATTTATGTTCAGTTAGTTGACGACCTTAACAAGGTAACTCTTCTGTCGACAAGTTCAAAGGAAAAGGAAATTGCCGCAAAAACAGGTATCAAGAAAACTGAACAGGCTAAACTCGTCGGGAAATCTCTGGCTGCCAAATGCAAAGAAAAAGGCATCGCAGATGTTGTTTTCGACAGAAGCGGATATAAATATCATGGTAGAGTAAAATCATTGGCTGATGCAGCACGCGAAGGCGGCTTAAAATTTTGAACAATATGGGAAACGGTATAAGAAAAGTAAAAACCAGCGACCTTGAGCTTAAGGACAGGCTAGTTAGCATCCAGAGAGTTACAAAGGTAACAAAAGGTGGACGTACATTCAGCTTTTCAGCTATTGTCGTTGTGGGAAATGAAGACGGTATAGTTGGGCACGGATTGGGAAAAGCCAGTGAAGTAACTACAGCTATTGCAAAAGGTATTGAAGATGCCAAGAAAAACCTTATAAAGGTGCCTGTTATAAACGGAACGATTCCTCACGAACAGGTTGCAAAATTCGGAGGCGCAAAAGTCTTCATCAAACCGGCTACTGAAGGAACAGGTGTAAAGGCAGGAGGTGCCATGCGTGCGGTGCTCGAAAGCGTCGGAGTGAAAAATGTGCTTGCAAAGTCAAAAGGATCATCAAACCCTCACAACCTTGTAAAAGCCACTTTTGCAGCTCTTCTCGAAATGCGGGATGCATTCTCGGTTGCTGAACACAGGGGCATTTCGATGGACAAAGTTTTTAACGGATAGTAAAGGATAAGTCAATGGCAAAAATTCGTATAACCCAGGTAAAAAGCAGAAACGGAAAACCCGAAAGGCAGAAACGGACTCTCGACGCATTGGGAATTCATAAACTAAACCACAGCGTTGAACACGAAGCTACACCCCAGATTCTGGGTATGGTAGAAAAAATAAGGCACCTGGTCAAAATTGAAAATATTTAAGGTATTAACGATATTATATATAAGGTTATGGATTTAAGTAACTTAAAACCTGCGAAAGGATCTGTGAAACGAAGTAAGCGTCTTGGCCGCGGACAGGGTTCCGGAAAAGGGGGTACCTCTACAAGAGGCCATAAAGGCGCTAAATCCAGATCGGGTTATAGCAAGAAAATAGGTTTCGAAGGAGGCCAGATGCCACTTCAGAGACGTGTCCCGAAATTTGGTTTTAAAAATGTCAACCGCAAAGAATATAAAGCTATTAATATCAGCGTCCTTCAGAGAGTGGCCGAACATTTGAATATTAATAAGATTGATCCTCAGACCCTTATCTGTGCCGGATATAATTTCTAAAAATGCACTGGTTAAAATTCTCGGAAAAGGGTCACTTGAAAAAAAGCTGGAAGTTCATGCTCATGCATTCAGCAAAACAGCAATCAAAGCAATTGAAGCCAAAGAAGGAACTGCCGTAAAACTCTAAGTTCATGAGACTTGTTCAGACAATAAAAAACATCTTTAAGATAGAAGATCTTCGTGCAAGACTGCTCTATACTTTAGGAATTATTACATTATACAGGTTCGGCAAATACGTTACACTGCCTGGTATAGACCCTTCGCAACTGGCAAACCTTAAAAACCAGACTTCTTCTGGTATTATGGGTCTCCTGGACATGTTCTCCGGAGGTGCTTTTTCTCAGGCTTCAGTATTTGCACTTGGGATCATGCCATATATCTCGGCATCAATCGTTGTCCAGCTGCTTGGTATCGTATTTCCTCATTTTCAGAAACTTCAGAAAGAAGGGGAAAGCGGCAGGAGAAAACTGAACCAGTACACCCGTTACCTTACGGTTCTTGTCCTTATTCTTCAGGCCCCGACTTACCTTGTTAACCTTACTGCACAGCTTCCGGCAACTGCATTTGTGCTTGCGAACGGATTCTTCTTTAAGTTTTCACTCATGTGGTAATCCTTACAGCCGGTACGATGTTCGTGATGTGGCTCGGCGAGAAGATCACCGATAAAGGTATAGGAAACGGGATCTCCCTCATAATTATGATCGGTATTGTGGCAAGGACTGCCTCAGAATTTCTTCTTTGAATTCGGAGCAAGAATAAATGGTGCAGGTGGTCCGATTGCACTTATAGTTGAAATTGTTCTTCTGTTTGTTGTTATCCTTGGTACGATCATGCTTGTGCAGGGAACAAGGCGTGTACCTGTCCAGTATGCAAGAAGGATTGTAGGGAACAAACAATATGGCGGTGTTCGTCAGTATATACCTCTGAAAATCAATGCAGCAGGTGTTATGCCGATAATCTTTGCCCAGGCAATCATGATGCTGCCGATAATCATTGCAGGATATTCAAATTCAAGCTCGGCTTTTGTTGTGGCATTTTCAAATATGTACGGATTCTGGTACAATTTGTGACCGGACTGCTTATAATTTTATTCACATACTTCTATACTGCAATTACAATCAACCCGGTTCAGATGGCGGAAGACATGAAGAAGAACGGTGGTTTCATTCCGGGAATTAAACCCGGAAGGAAAACAGTTGAGTTTTTCGACACAGTTATGTCGAGGATCACATTCCCCGGTTCAGTCTTCCTTGCAATTATTGCCATTCTTCCGTCTGTAGCTGTTAAATTTTCAGTTTCACCACAGTTTGCACAGTTTTACGGAGGGACCTCACTTCTTATTCTTGTAGGGGTTGTACTTGATACTCTTCAACAGATAGAAAGTCATCTGCTGATGCGTCACTATGATGGTCTGATGAAATCAGGCCGTGTTAAAGGAAGATCAGGCGCCACGACGTCGATATAATAAACTTAGCGTTCTTTGATGTTATATTTAAAAACAGATGAGGAGGTCGGACTTTTAAGAGAAAGCAACATGCTGGTGTCGCGTACACTTGCAGAGGTTGCTGCGCTTATCAGGCCGGGGGTAACCACTCTGTATCTCGACAAAATTGCCGAAACATTCATACACGATAACGGTGGTTTGCCGGCTTTCAAGGGATACGGAGGCTTTCCCAATACCCTTTGCACATCTGTTAATGATGAGGTGGTTCATGGAATACCATCAAAATATATCCTGAAAGAAGGAGATATAATCTCGGTCGACTGCGGAGTTATCCTTAACGGATGGTATGGCGACAGCGCTTTTACATTTGCAGTTGGAGAGATCGACGAAAAGATTGAACGTCTTCTCTCTTACACCAGGGAATCGCTTGAAGAGGGTGTTAGGGAAGCAATTGCCGGAAACAGGGTAGGTGACATCTCCTTTGCCGTTCAGTCCAAAGCCGAAAGCGGAGGTTATTCAGTTGTAAGGGAGCTTGTCGGACACGGGCTTGGAAAAAGGCTTCATGAACCACCCGAAGTACCGAACTACGGTAAAAAAGGAACCGGAACGAAAATGGAGAAAGGACTCGTGATATGCATTGAACCCATGATCAATCTCGGGAAAAAGGAGACTTACCAGATGAGGGACGGATGGACAATGAGGACTGTTGACGGGCAACCTTCGGCTCATTTTGAATATGCTGTGGCGATCGATAAGGGAAGGGCAGATGTATTAACAACTTTTAAGTTTGTCGAAGAAGTTTTAAATAAAATTTAATCGTATGTCGAAACAGGCATCTATCGAACAGGACGGTACTATCATCGAAGCCCTTTCTAACGCAATGTTCAGAGTGGAGCTCGAAAACGGACATGTAATAACTGCTCATATCTCCGGCAAGATGAGGATGCATTACATCAAAATCCTGCCTGGAGATAAGGTCAAAGTGGAGATGTCTCCATATGATCTTACAAAAGGAAGAATAACATTCAGATATAAATAAGAAATACTACAATAATGAAGGTAAGAGCATCTGTCAGAAAGCGCAGCGCCGACTGCAAGATAGTAAGGCGAAAAGGGCGCATTTATGTTATAAGCAAGAAAAATCCCAAGTTCAAACAGAGACAGGGATAATTTGTGTAATTTTGCAACTCATTTAAGAAAAGTAATTTATGGCACGTATTATTGGGGTTGATCTACCAAGAAACAAAAGAGGCGAAGTTGGCCTGACCTATATTTATGGAGTGGGAAGAAGTACTGCACAGAAAGTACTTGATGAGGCCGGTGTTGACAGGAATTCAAAAGTCCAGGACTGGACTGATGATCAAATCAACACTATCCGACGGATCCTGAGTGACACTTATAAGCTTGAAGGAGAGCTTCGTTCTGAAACTCAGTTGAATATCAAACGATTAATGGATATTGGCTGTTATCGGGGAGTGCGTCACCGGCTCGGCTTACCGGTAAGGGGTCAGAGTACCAAGAACAATGCAAGAACCCGGAAAGGAAGAAAGAAAACCGTCGCAAACAAGAAAAAAGCTACTAAATAAATAGAATATGGCAAAGAAAACCGGAGCACAGAAGAAGAGGATCGTAAAGGTTGAACCGAACGGACAGGCTCATGTCCATTCATCATTTAACAATATAATTATTACCCTGACAAATAATTCAGGTCAGGTAATATCATGGGCATCTGCCGGAAAAATGGGATTCAAGGGATCCAAAAAAAATACTCCTTACGCTGCCCAGATGGCTTCTGAAGATTGCAGTAAAGTGGCTTATGATCTTGGATTAAGAAAAGTGAAGGTGTATGTAAAGGGTCCGGGA
This sequence comes from uncultured Bacteroidales bacterium, assembly GCA_963732115.1. Classification (GTDB taxonomy): domain Bacteria; phylum Bacteroidota; class Bacteroidia; order Bacteroidales; family VadinHA17; genus LD21. Next base: position 37,937 of record CAVSYN010000006.1, on the reverse strand, counting down.
GCAGGCCGTGAATCAGCAATCAGGTCAATGAGTAACGTTGGTATTGAAGTTACTGAGATCATCGATGTAACTCCCATGCCTCATAATGGTTGCCGTGCACCCGGAAGAAGAAGAGTTTAATAATTGAAAGAAGAGTATTTGAAAGTATAAAACATTTATAGTACAATGGCAAGATATATTGGTCCAAAATCAAGAATTGCAAGGAAATTCGGAGACCCTATTTACGGCCCTGATAAACACCTCGACAGGAAAAATTTTCCTCCGGGTCAGCACGGGATGAACAAAAAGAGGAAAAAGACCTCTGAGTATGGTCTTCAGCTGAGGGAAAAACAAAAAGTAAAATACACATACGGTATTCTTGAACGTCAGTTCCGCAACACATTTGAGAAAGCTTCGCGGAGCAAAGGAGTTACCGGTGAGGTGCTTCTTCAGATGCTCGAATCGCGTCTCGATAATGTAGTTTACCGTTTTGGACTTTCTCCTTCGAGGGCAGGGGCTCGCCAGCTGGTTTCGCACCGTCATATTACAGTTAATGGAGATGTTGTAAATGTTCCTTCCTTTCTGCTTAAGCCCGGAGATATTATCGGTGTACGTGAAAAATCAAAGTCTCTTGAATCGATAGTTGATTCGATTTCAACAAGGAGATATTCAAAGCTTTCATGGCTTGAATGGGACGATGCACAGATGGCAGGTAAATTCATGAATTTTCCTGAACGTACAGATATTCCTGAAGATATCAGGGAACAGTTAATAGTTGAATTGTATTCAAAGTAATAATATAAGATAAATCGTATGGCCATTTTATCATTCCAGAAGCCTGACAAAGTAATAATGCTGGAAGCGGACGACAAGTTCGGTAAATTTGAATTCCGTCCACTTGAACCAGGCTACGGTATTACAGTCGGTAATGCTCTAAGAAGAATTCTTCTTTCTTCACTTGAAGGTTATGCCATAACCACGGTGAAGATCGAAGGAATTGACCACGAGTTTTCCACTATTACAGGTGTTATTGAGGATGTTACTGAAATCATCCTTAACCTGAAACAAGTCCGTCTCAAGAGAACAGTCGACGATGTTGATCATGAGAAGATCATGGTTAAGATCAGCGGCCAGGATGTTTTCAAGGCAGGAAATCTTAATAATGCGCTCAGCAGTTTCACCGTTCTGAATCCCGACCTTGTAATATTCCGAATGGAGCCGGACGTCAAGATACAGGTGGAATTTACGATCAGCAAAGGAAGAGGTTATGTTCCTGCAGAGGAGAACCAACCGGTCGATGCCGAATTCGGGATTATTGCGATCGATTCAATATTTACTCCTGTCAGAAACGTTAAGTATTCTATTGAGAACTATCGTGTAGAACAGAAAACCGACTACGAAAAGCTTCTGATGGAGATTGAAACCGACGGATCGATTCATCCTAAAGATGCACTGAAAGAAGCAGCCAAGATACTTATATATCACTTTATGCTGTTCTCCGATGAAAAGATAACTCTCGACTCGGACGACAAGCTTGCAAATGAAGAGTTTGATGAGGAAGTACTGCATATGAGACAGCTCCTGAAGACGAAACTGGTCGACCTCGACCTTTCTGTCAGAGCACTCAACTGTCTTAAGGCAGCTGAGGTTGAAACACTTGGTGATCTTGTAAAATTCAATAAGAATGACCTTCTGAAATTCAGGAATTTCGGAAAGAAATCCTTAACAGAGCTGGATGAGTTGCTTGAATCCATGAGCCTGTCATTCGGAATGGACGTCAGCAAGTACAAGTTAGATAAAGATTAATTGGAAACTGGTTAAGGATATAGAAAAATGCGACATCAAAGAGTAATTAACCATCTGGGCAGGACAGCATCTCACAGGAAAGCGATGCTTGCCAATATGGCCACATCACTGATCCTTCATAAGAGGATTACAACAACTACTGCCAAGGCGAAAGCGCTAAAGACATATGTTGAACCGCTTATTACAAAATCAAAGGAAGATTCGACACATTCAAGAAGGATGGTCTTTGGCTATCTGAAGGACAAATCAGCCGTTGCCGAGCTCTTCAGGGAGATCTCCCCAAAGATCGCTGAAAGGCCGGGAGGTTACACACGAATTCTCAAAATCGGCAACAGGATCGGTGATAATGCAGAAATGTGTATACTTGAGCTTGTTGATTTCAATGAAGCAATGAAGGGCGGAGAAGCTGCAAAAACAAAGACAACAAGAAGGAGAAAGTCAACCAAGAAAGTAGCTGCAGAAACTCCTGCCGGCAAAACAGCAAAAGCTGCACGGGAAAAACCGCCAAAGCTGCAAAAACGAAGGAAGCCAAGAAGAGAAGGCTCCCGAAGCTGAAGAAAAAGAATAGAGAAATAATTTATAAGGAAAGGGATATTGCTTTAAAGACGTATCCCTTTTTTTGTATATATTGCATCATTGTTTAATATAAAAAATAAATTCCTATGGGACAAATAGTTAGTGTACACGCCCGTGAGATTCTTGATTCCCGCGGCAATCCTACAATTGAAGTTGACGTGCAGACATCAAGTGGTTACCTTGGGAGAGCAGCCGTTCCGTCAGGTGCATCAACAGGCGAAAACGAAGCTCTTGAGCTGCGCGATGGTGATAAGTCACGCTACCTCGGCAAAGGGAGTCCTGAAAGCCGTTCAAAATGTCAATAATGTGATTGCTGAAGAAGTGATCGGAATGGATGCTACCGACCAGGCGGGGATCGACAAGAAGATGATCGATCTCGACGGGACAAAAACCAAAAGCAACCTTGGTGCAAACGCAATACTCGGAGTATCACTGGCTGCAGCAAAAGCAGCAGCAGCTTACCATGGTCTGCCTCTTTTCAGATATATCGGAGGTGCAAATGCAGTTACCCTTCCGGTTCCGATGATGAATATTATAAACGGAGGATCGCATTCCGATGCTCCAATTGCATTCCAGGAATTTATGGTCCGTCCTGTAGGAGCCCCGAATTTCAAAGAGGGCTTACGAATGGGCGCTGAAGTATTTCATTCTCTCAAGAAAGTCCTTAAAGGACACGGATTAAGCACGGCCGTCGGAGATGAAGGCGGTTTTGCACCGACACTCGGAGGGACTGAAGATGCTCTTGAAACAATTGTTAAGGCAATTACAGCGGCTGGTTATAAACCGGGAGTTGATGTCACCATAGCTCTTGATCCTGCAGCTTCTGAATTTTATGAAAATGGCATGTATAACTATGCAAAATTCGAAGGCCCGAAGGGTGCAAGGAAAACTTCAAAGGAACAGGTTGATTATTTTGAGAAAGCTCATCGGTATGTTCCCCATCGATTCCATTGAAGACGGAATGGCCGAAGGTGATTGGGACGGTTGGAAACTGATGACAGACAGACTTGGTAAAAAGATCCAGATTGTTGGTGACGACCTTTTTGTGACCAATGTAGAATACCTTAAAAAAGGAATTGAACTGGGTTGTGCAAACTCGATTCTTATAAAACTGAACCAGATCGGAACGCTTACCGAAACGCTAAATACAATAGAGATGGCACACAGGGCTGGTTATACGACAGTTACATCGCACCGTTCGGGAGAAACAGAAGATTCAACGATTGCCGATGTTGCAGTTGCAACAAATTCAGGTCAGATCAAGACCGGATCGTGCAGCAGGACCGACAGGATATGCAAGTACAATCAGCTTCTCAGAATTGAGGAGATGCTTGGTGACCTGGCTGTTTACGGGTATAAGAAATAAATCTACTCACCCCTTTTGGTTCCGCCCTCTCTCTAGCCAGTAGGTGGAAAGAGGGGGATATTTTTATTCAAAATAGGGAAGGGATTGGTTTCAAATGCAGGTGCAAACGGCCGAGAAATCAAGGATTCAGCGCATACAAAAATCATCCCGCTTAATAACTTTCACAGTTATGAACAATTGTTGATAACTATTGTTTATAATACGTGTACAACAATGAATTAAGAACTCATTGTTATGTCGGATTGATAGACTACATTTGATTCATCAGGCGAGAGATAAAAGACTGCTCGACAGATGTGGAACCGGAAAAGGTCACTTAAATGAGGCAAAATCCGATTCATCCAGACCTCCGGGTCTGCGCAACCAGAGAGCCGAAGCCTGAGTGAATGGACTCCGGTCCAGGATACTCAGTAAATCTAGAAAGTCTGGAAACGTTCTTTCGAAAATTGAGTCACAGGGCTTCAGAAATAAAGAGCTTCGGCTACAGACTTTCTGAAACTGATCCAAATCCTTCGGGAAATGACATCGGGGCCTGAATGACGCTTCGTCCCGGAACTATCAGTCGTAAGACAGATGGGAAAGGACAGCCGGAAGGTTCTGCTGTAACAGGCAAAACCCGAAAGCAAGGGGTTGCAAATCCAGACCTTGTGTCAGGAAATGCGGCCGGTCAAAATAACAGTAACCTGACGCCAGTTGTGGCTTCGGTTGCAAATGGTGAATGGGAACTAATCTTAGGAATAGTTCCCATTATTGTTTTATATACCTCCTGTAAACATCCCCCTCGCCCCACCACAAACTCTCCCCTGCAATCAGGCTCCTTCGCTAAATTTGCCCACTGGGCAAATTCTTAACGCTCGGCCCCCTTTAAAAGGGGAATTATGTACATCATCCCGGCAAAAGGTGAATTACCTTACTGTCATTGCGATTCCGCCTGATGGCGGATGAAGCAATCTTTCTCATTTTACTTTTATCTTTTATCTTTTCAATATCTTTACTTTCCTAACATTCCTAAATGTCATATACTGGACTTTACGATTTTGTCTCCGAACTTGAGAAAAAAGGAGAACTCCACCGGGTAAAGGTATTTGTTGACCCACTGCTTGAAATTACCGAAGTCACCGACCGCATTACCAAATCAGGGGGGAAAGCCCTTCTTTTTGAAAATACCGGGACTGCATTTCCTGTCCTTATTAACTGCTTCGGATCAGACCGCAGGATGGCATTTGCGCTGGGTAAAGAGAGCCTTGACAATGCGGGAGCTGATATTGAGGATATGTTCAACCTTATTACTGCACCTCCGTCAACATTACGAAAAAGAATAAAGGCTACTTCCACAGTTTCTTAAAATTGCCGGTTATATGCCTGTCAGGAAAAAGGGAAGGGGCATTTGTCAGCAGGTGGTTATCTCAAAGCCTGACCTTGGGATCTTACCTGTTCTTAAGTGCTGGCCCCATGACGGAGGCCGGTTCGTAACACTTCCGATGGTCCATACCGTACATCCTGAAACAGGAAAGGTGAATGTAGGGATGTACAGGATGCAGATACTTGACAAGGCAACCACCGGTATGCACTGGCAAAGACATAAAACCGGTGCGAATCATTTTGAGGCATATAAGCGGCTCGGCATGAAAATGCCTGTTTCAGTTGCGCTCGGAGGTGATCCGGTATATACTTATTGTGCAACTGCCCCATTGCCAGAGAATATAAATGAATACATACTTGCGGGTTTTCTCAGGAAGAAAAAGGTCAGCCTTGTAAAATGCATTACAAACGACATCTTCGTTCCGTCAGATTCTGATATCGTAATTGAAGGCTATGTTGATCCTTCCGGGGAACTTGTCTCAGAAGGTCCGTTTGGCGACCATACAGGTTTTTATTCCCTTGCCGGCCTCTATCCTGTATTTCATGTTACGTGCATAACACATTCGCATAAAGCTGTTTACCCTGCAACAATTGTTGGAATTCCTCCGCAGGAAGATGCCTGGCTTACAAAAGCCACTGAGAAGATATTCTTGTCTCCGGTACGACTTGCAGTTCAGCCCGAGATAGTTGATTTTCATATGCCTGAAGCAGGTGCAGCCCATAACCTTGTGATCGTAAGGATTAACAAAAGTTATCCCGGACAGGGTCTCAAAGTAATCAATTCCCTGTTTGGTGCAGGGCAGATGATGTTTACAAAATACCTCGCTGTAGTCAGCGGGAACATTAATATCCGTGACTATGGGGAGCTGATCCGCCATATTTTTTCAAATACTGATTTTGAATCAGATATAATTTTTACCCGCGGTCCCCTTGATGTCCTTGATCATTCATCCGACAGCTTTTCTTTCGGAGGTAAGGCAGGGATCGATGCCACAGTAAAGCTGCCCGAGGAGGTTTCTGCAAAACCAAAACCGGGAATCACTCCTGAAATTACTGATCATGGAAATATTGAAGCCTGGCTTAACAAACCATTTATAAAATCGGCTAACCCAAAGCTTATTAATAAAGGAATAAAAATTCTGATAATAGGGATCAATCCTTCCGAGGATCCAGGCTCTCTGGGAGAGGTCGTGGAATTACTGAAATCAAATAATATTGCAGATGTTTTCAGGCTCGTTGTTGTGATCGATCATTCTGTTGATGCAGAAGATGTTTTTGCCGTAGCCTGGCAGATCCTCGCAAATTCAGATCCGCTGAGGGATCATTTTATGATATCTTCTTCTTCAATGCTGATAGATGGAACTATAAAATTGTTCCGAAAGGGTGGTTTCTCCCGAAGGTGGCCAAACATAGTCTGTTCAGACGCTTCTACCATTGAAAGCATAGACATAAAGTGGGAGTCATTGGGTTTTGACGTATTCAATCCATCACCTTCCCTGAAATATTCAAAGCTAACCCGTAGCGGAACGGATGAGATCATAACTTAAAGGTCGAGGTTGATTCAGGGAAAGTAATTAAAGGATCTCCTTGATTTTTTCAATCAACGCCGCCGGCTGGAATGGCTTGCTTATGTATTCATCAATACCTGCCGACAGGCATTTCTCCCTGTCGCCGAGCATCGCATTTGCAGTAATAGCTATTATGGGAACATGAGTATCGGAGCCGGCTTCAATCTCCCTTATTTTTTCAGCTGCAATTATGCCGTTCATTATCGGCATCTGAATATCCATTAGCACCAGGTCATAATCCGATACTCCCAACTTGTCGATGGCTTCCTTGCCATTAGACGCTGTATCGATGCTGTTGACAAGCGGCTTCAGGGTGAGAAGTGTGATCTTTTGGTTTATCAGGTTATCTTCCACAAGGAGTATGTTTATGTCTTTCAACTCCTTATGAATTCTTTTCACGGTTATTACCTCACCGGTTTCTGCTGTCTGGCCTGACTTGATTTCGGTAACCGGGTAAGTAAATGGCAGGCTGATATTCAGTACTGTATAGTTGCTGCCGAATTCCTGGACATAGCTTCCTTTGCTCAGGGAAATCAGTCTTGATGCAAGATGACCTGCTGTTCCTTCTTCATCAATAAGGACAATATATTTGTCAGTCTGAATTCTCAATCCGATGTATCGTTCATGGACAAGGTCCCTTTCCTTCCTGAGGTTGATGGTTACTTTCGTTGTTCCCTCAGAATTCTGTGCTTCAATTGAATTAAATAGGTCAAGGAATATTTGTTTTAATATTATCGGATCGCCCTGGCATTCATATTCATGGTAATCTTTCTTATTAAAAATGAAATCGAGGCTTGCTTTTTCCTTCAGGCTGTAAAGATCGATTGTATTCTGGATTGTCGATAGAATATTATATCTGATGTTCTTTCTTGCCTCATAGCTGAAATTGCCGGCCGACTGCATTGTTAATTCATTAACAGTGGTGACCATGTTGTTTGTTGAGGCGATAAAGGTTTCTATCAGGTCCTTTTGCTTCTTCTGAAGTTCTGAGGTCATAAGCAGGTCGGCAATCACAACAAGATTATTCAAAGGTTCTCTGATCTTATGTGAAAAATCTGTTATGACATCCTCTTTCTTCTCATTTGATGAAGAGGCCTCCAACAGAAATTCTTTGAAAGTCTTGAACAGATCTGTGGATTTTCGTATCGCCAGAATGAACAATGCGGCTGAGGCAATGACCAGGCATCCTGCCAGTAGTCTGATATTAAATGAGATAAAAATAATTGCCAGGATCAAGCAAAGAAGGGAAAATATTGAACAGTTTTCAATCAGTTTTTTGTTTTTATTGAAAATCTCATCAAATCGCTGTGTAACACTATTTGTCTGAGTATGGTCTTCGGATTCACTCATTATCTGAATTGATTAATTGCAGTGATGTAAATTTAAACAAAATAGATGATAAATATACATTGGTTGAAATTATCAACCTTTGAAGGAAATGGTTAATTTTGTTCCAATGGTACAATTTTTGAGCTGTAAATATAAACCATTAGGCATTATGAAGAGATTATTCAGGATTTTACTGATAAGTGTTGCTGTAGCTTCAGGCGGTGGTTATTTTCAGCTTGTTGCACAGGAAGAGCAAGGGATGGTGAAATATACTCCTGATTTCAGATTCAATGATGGGATTTACCTTAATTTTGAACAGGTAAGAACGAACAGCCCTATTCCAAAAGCAAAAATTCTTACTTCAACAGATTATAACGACAAGGATTTCTTTAAAAATCTGATGGAAGGCGATAAGATCTATTTTTATGACGGGATGGGGATTCGCCAGGAAGTAGAGAAAAGTGATATATGGGGTTATTCGAGAAACGGTATTCTGAATATTCAGATCCAGGGTAATTTCAACAGGATCACATTTGTAGGAAACATCTGTCATTTTGTGGCTGATGTAACTTCTTACGATAACCGGTATAATAATTCTCCGTACGGTTATTACGATCCTTATTATTATTCGCCATATTATTCACCTTATTATTCTCCATACTATTATGGGAACTCTTACTCACCGTATGGTTATTATTCACCCTACCGTCAGAATGCCGGCCGGAATGAGCTTAAGCAATACCTGATTGATTTCAAGACAGGTAAAATTATGGAATATGATATTGATAACACTGAGCTTCTTCTTATGGAAGACAGCCAGCTTTACGAGGAATATGTTCAGCTCAGCCATAAAAAGAAAAAAGAACTGATGTTTGTCTATATACGGAAATTCAATGAGAAGAATCCATTGTATATTCCGGTAAATAAACCCAATTAAATGAGATCAAAACTCTTAGTTTTCCTGCTCGGAGCAATACCCTTGATGTTAGCCGCGCAGGCTCCTTTCCCAAGTGCTAATGAGATAAAACAATTTACCGGATCAAAAACATGTGTCGTCATGGAAGACGGCAATACTGTCTTTAATACTTATATAAGGCAGGCGATGAAGGATTACTGGAAGATCACGCCCTACGAATTCATTAAGTTATCCGATTTCGCAACCAGGAGGTCCGATCCTTCTTATTCTTTTGTTATGCTCACTGAAACCCACTTCGAGAACGACAAATCCAATTCGGTTTTCAACTTTATTAACCTGCTTCAGGGTAAGGACGTTGATGAATTAGGTAAGATGCCCGAGATCTGTGCAATTCCCCTTTCATTCGCGGGAGAGGATGATATGGAATACGGTTATAAACTGGGAGCTATACTTTCTTTCATGCAGAAGCATGCAGGGATGATTGCTGATGATCCCTCCCTTACGGGAAGGAAATACCTGAAATATTATAATAAAAATGTGCCAAAGGTGATCGACAAGACTATCCTGGTCAAACAGGAAGATCTTTCCCCGGCAATAGGTTCAATTGATAAGATCTCGGCTATTTACAAGCATAAAATCAAAATAGTCCCTGAAGAAGAAATAGTAAAAGCTATAAGGGAGAAAACTCCTAACACTCTGATACTGCATAAGGTAGGTCCGATGGGAGAAAGGTATTCCGGGATTTGTTTTAAAATGCTTATCGGAACCGACGATTCCGATATGTATTATTACAACCAGCATGTTATTGATAAAACCAATCCAAACGGATTATTGCCAGCCGATTTAAAGCGTCTTGCAAGGTTCTGATAATGCATCACAAGAAAAAGATAAACGTCTTTTAATAAAAACCGGTTTGTCATGAAAGAGATCATTGAATTATCAGAAACAGAAAGGAACTGGGCTATGTTATGCCACCTTTCAGCCTTTGCAGGATTTTTCTTCCCGTTTGGAGGGATCATTGGTCCCCTGATTTGCTGGTTAACAAGAAAAGATGAGTCACTGTGGGTTGATAAAAATGGGAAAGCATCACTTAACTTCAATCTCTCAATGCTGCTGTACATGGTCCTGACAATTCCTCTTTGCGTCATCATCGTCGGCATTCCGATCGTGGTTTTTCTGGTATTTCTGAAAGTTATCTGCATTATAATTGCGAGCGTGAAAGCCTCTAAGGGTGAAGAGTTCCGGTATCCAATCTCAATTCCGTTCATTCAGTAATATTTTCATTCAGGAAATTTCAGGATCCGATCAGAAATTTGTATATTTCTAATCTGATAAATATTTCCTGCAATGGCCAAAAATCAGAAACATAAGAAAGAAAAGGTTGAGGTTTTTGAAAAAAAGAACCTTTACTACGATATTAAAGCTGAAAAGCAAAAGAAGCTTGGCAACAATGAATATCTTGAGAAGCTTCTGAATCTTGAAATTGAGCTTGTCAAGCTCCAGGAATGGGTTAAAGCCAACAAGCTCAAAGTTGTTGTTATCTTTGAGGGGCGTGACGCTGCCGGAAAAGGAGGAGTAATAAAAACAATTGCCGGGTGCCTCAATCCAAGGATTTGCAGGATCGTTGCCCTTGGGATTCCCACGGAAAAAGAAAAATCACAATGGTACTTTCAACGGTATGTATCAGAGTTGCCGTCAGGTGGTGAAATTGTTCTTTTCGACAGAAGCTGGTACAACAGGGCAGGAGTAGAGAAGGTAATGGGCTATTGCACAAACGAGGAATACGAGGAATTCCTGAGATCTTGTCCTGAATTTGAGAGAATGCTGATCCGGTCGGGGATTATTCTTGTGAAATACTGGTTTTCCATAAGCGACGGCGAACAGGAGAACCGTTTTCAGGACAGGATTAAAGACCCGACAAAAAGGTGGAAGATCAGTCAGATGGATGTTGAATCGCGCGATAAATGGGTCGAATATTCCATGGCAAAAGACAAAATGTTCTCGTATACTGATACAAAACAATCACCATGGTATGTGGTTCCGGCTGATGACAAGAAGAGAGCACGCCTCAACTGTATTGATCATTTTCTTACTCTTATCCCGTATAATGACCTGACGCAGAAACCATTCAAGTTGCCGCCCCTTAAGCATGACGTGGCTTATGTGAGGCCTCCGATTACCGACCAGACTTTCGTTCCCGAAAAGTATTGATTAGTCCGTAAAGTTCATAAAGTCCGTAAAGTCCGTAAAATACTTTTCCTCCAGACTAACTTTCGGCTTTTGACTTTCAGGCCTTAAGACTTTGTATATACTGCTTTGGTCAAAAAATATTGGCTTCTGTTTTCGGTCTTCAGACTTCTGACTTTTTCTTTTACTTTTGTTCCCGCCATGCGGGATTTCGTAGCCCCGCTCCGTGAGGCTCCTCAACTTTTATCTTGTTTCACTAATTTTTCCTTTTATCTTTTTACTTTTGTCTTTTATAATTAGAATGATGAAGCCATCCATACCGAAAGGAACCCGTGATTTTTCCCCTGAAGAAATCGTAAAAAGAGATTTCATCTTTGATTCAATTAAGGAGGTATTCAGACTTTACGGCTATCAGCCGATTGAAACACCTGCAATGGAAAACCTTTCGACACTGCTTGGAAAATACGGGGAAGACGGGGACAAGATGATTTTCCGGATTCTTAATTCTGGCGATTTCCTTTCAGGGCTCAGCGATAAGGAACTCATTGAAAGAGAACCATTAAGAATTTCCGCCATGCTTTGCGAACGAGGCTTGCGATATGATCTTACAGTGCCCTTCGCACGATTTGTTGTCCAGCATCGTAATGAAATAATCTTTCCCTTCAAGAGGTACCAGATCCAGCCCGTCTGGCGGGCCGACCGTCCGCAGAAAGGGAGGTACCGGGAATTTTTCCAGTGTGATGTTGATGTTATAGGAAGCGATTCCTTATTGAATGAGTATGAGTTAATAAAAATAATAGATGATATTTTCAGCCGGTTAAAGATCTCGGTTGTGATGAAGATCAATAACAGGAAAATCCTTTCAGGTATAGCTGAGATCATAGGTGAATCGGCCAGAATAACGGATATCACTGTGGCAATTGATAAAATTGACAAGATCGGTATCGCTGCAGTTAATGAGGAACTGAAAAGCAGGGGTGTCTCAGATGCTGCAATCGCAAAGCTTCAGCCAATTATTCATCTGGCCGGAGATACCGGAGAGAAGTTAAAAAAGCTTGAAGAAATACTTTCTTCTTCTGAGACTGGAATGGCCGGCATTGCAGAACTCAGAACACTTTTTTCCTATGTTGAGGCAGGTCCTGTTAAAGGTAAGACCGAACTTGACCTGACACTGGCAAGAGGCTTGAATTATTATACAGGAGCAATCATCGAGGTCAGGTCGAAAGATGTCGTTATGGGAAGCATATGCGGTGGAGGCAGGTATGATAATCTCACCGGAGTATTCGGAATGGATGGTGTCTCAGGAGTTGGGGTCTCGTTTGGTGCTGACAGGATCTATGATGTTATGAACCAGCTCGGGTTGTTTAAAGATATCAGCAATTCGGGGACACAGGTTCTGATTCTCAACTTCGGTGCCAGTGAGACTGGATATGCATTGAAAATACGTGATCTTCTCACGGATAGTAACATAAGAACTGAGTTCTACCCCGATACGGTCAGGCTGAAAAAGCAGATGTCGTATGCTGATGCCAGGAAGATCCCCTGCATTATTATTGCAGGTGATGAAGAAATCAGGAACGAACAGGTAACTCTGAGAATTATGTCATCCGGAGAACAGAGAAAAATGAAACCTGCTGATCTGATTTCATACCTTAAATCAGAACTAAGTCTTTGAGAGTATCCCTTTAATTCTGCCTTTGTCTTAAATTCGGATTCCTTACCTCCCTGCGTTCCTGTAATTCCTTCAGGAGCTGCAGCCTGTATTGGTTTTCAGCCTGGTAAAGTCTTAGAACTTTTGCCGGAGAAAGGATTGTCTTTATTTTATTATGGAATTCCTGCGCAAGGGATGCCTCACGAACCTCCAGGCCGGCAAGCTTATCCCCTGCTTCTGACATTTCCCTGTCTGTCATGTTAAGCTCATTCTGGTTGAAATTTCTGTTTATCTCCTGTCGTTCCATGTGGATCTTATTCTTCCTATCCTGGTACTCATTATAAACAGGCCAGAATTTTTCAGCTTCCCGGGGAGTAAGGTTCAGGCGCTTTGTGAAGAATGCTATCTTATAGGCGTTCAACCTTTCCATGTTGGTATTCTGACCAGAAAGCGGTAACACGGCAAGGGTTGCAAGTATGGCTAAAATATAAATCCTGGTTTTCATATCCGAAATCTTATAACTGTTCATAGATGTCGTTAATATCAATATCCTCCTGCACCAGGTAATCAACTATATCCTGGTTGTTCATGCCGGATCTCCCTTCGGGAATATCGAGCGAAACTGCATTTTCTTCGAGCACTATCAGATCGATATCATTTACCAGCTCTTCCGGATAAGTCTCTGATGGATTATCGTTAAGTGACAGAGATTCATGACCGGGTGAGAAAAGCATGGAACCGGTATAGGTTAAAAGAGCAAGAACAGCAACGGAAGCAGCAATTGCAAGGAACTGTCTGAGTGAGATGCGAAAGCTTTTGTGTGTGTCATGCATATCATTGCCTGCTGTTGCCGAAATAATTTTTTTGTTTACCTCCTTAAAATAATTTTCAGGCAATTTGAAGGGATTTCCTTCCGGTATTTTGTCATTTGGTTTCATCACTCATTTAGATGATTAAAGGTAGCAAGGGTTTAATTGCCCGTTAATAAATTTTCTATTTTTTTTACCGCATGATGATATGATGCCTTCAGTGCTCCGACTGATGTCTTTAGCACCTTGCTCATATCTTCGTAGGTCATATCGTCATAATACTTAAGATTAAATACAATACGCTGTTTTTCAGGCAACTGTAAAATTGCATTCTGAAGCTTGACCTGAGCCTCATCACCGTCGAACCATGTATTTCCTTCAATTGAGTTTGCGAAAAAGGTTCCCAGATCATCAAGCGAGGCTGCAGAATTCCTCGCCCTTTTGTTTATCAGGGTAAGGGCTTCATTGGTGGCGATGGCGTATAGCCATGTATAAAGCGAGCTTTCACTTCTGAAGCCTGAAATATTCCGCCATGCATTTACAAAAGTATTTTGCAGTGCATCATCGGCATCCTCATGGAGAATGACAAGACGGCGGATATGCCAGTAGAGACGCGTGCTGTATCTCTCAACAACAAGTCTGAAACCCTTGTTCAGATCGGTTTCCAGCAGATTGAAAATGTCGCTGTCGGGCTTTGAACTGGTCAACTGCAGTTGTTATTTTATCATTTGATAGATAAAACGTCCGAAGGTTTAACAATATTAGCGAGACCAGTAAGAAAAAATAATATCGGTGAAATCAGTGGGAGATTTTTTTATTTCCCGCTGATAGCTCAGATTTACGCAGACAAAAAGCAGATTGACAAAATAAAGAAAACCTCATCGCTTACATGTGATTGGTTAAGACGGGGAATAATGATAAATTTGTCCTCATAATTATAACCGTCCTGTCAGATGGCTCTTCAATGTGGTATTATAGGCATTACGAATGTCGGCAAAACGACGATATTCAATTGCATCTCGAATACAAAAGGCGAAACGAATGCATTTGCATTCAGTGCGACAAAATCAAATATTGGTGTGATACAGGTGCCTGATGCCAGGCTTTACGAACTTGAAAAGCACCAGGTTACAGAGAAAATAGTACATACATCAGTTGAAATTGTAGATATCCCTGGTTTGGCAAAGGGCTCAAACAAGGGAGAAGGTGTGGGCAATAAATTCCTAGGCGATATACGAAATACCGATGCACTGATCCATGTTCTGAGGTGTTTTGATAATGATGCATTGCCCCATATTGACGGTTCTGTTGATCCTGTCAGGGATATGGAAACCGTGGATTTTGAATTGCAGGTTAAAGACCTTGAATCGGTTGAGAAAAAATTACAGAGGCTTGAAAAGCTTGTTAAAGCAGGTGACAAGGATGCAAAGCAGGGAATTGAAGTACTGAAAAGATACAGTGATCACATAGGCAATTTCAACAATGCAGGGACCCTGGAGGTTAAGGAAGATGAGAAAAAGCATGTAAATGACCTCTTCCTTCTTACAATGAAGCCGGTTATGTATGTTTGCAATGTGGACGAAAAGTCTGCGGTAACAGGCAACAAATATGTTGACCGGGTAAATGAAGCTCTCAAGGGCAGGGATGCGGAAATAATTGTAATTGCAGGCGCCATTGAAGCCGAAATTGCTGAGCTTGAAAGCAGGGACGACAGGCTGGCTTTCCTTAATGATGCCGGTCTTTCTGAACCCGGTGTCGATAAAATGGTAAGGGCAGCCTATAAAATGCTAAACCTTCAGACTTTTTTTACCGTAGGGCCGAAGGAAATAAGAGCCTGGACAATTAAAAAGGGAATGACAGCCCCTCAGGCTGCAGGAGTGATCCACAGCGACCTGGAACGGGGATTTATAAGGGCTGAGATCATGAAATATCACGATTTTATCACACTTGGCTCTGAACATGCGTGCAAGGAAGCCGGTAAATTCTTCATTGAAGGTAAAACCTATGTCGTAGGGGATGGGGATATCCTTCATATAAGGTTCAATGTTTAAGATTATTAATGTTAAAAACACTATCGATACCGTTCTTCTTGTTATTGTTCTTCTCCCGGATCTGCTTTTGCCAGGTGACCGGCAATTCTGATAAACTGAGAAGCATCGTATTGGAGAAAGGGCAGGCCGAAGTTTCGATTCCCTACCCCGGTATAAAACCAACAGACAGGCTTGCAAGAAATGTCTCCATACGAACCATCCGGAACAATAAGATCTATATAATACTTTCACAACCTACAGTTGAATGGTTCATTTCAGAGGGATATAACTATTCCATTATTGAGCGGGCCGGAACGAAGGGAGTCAGAAGTTCACTGAACACTAAGCAGGCAATGGAATGGGAAAGCTACCCATCCTATACTCAGTATGATTCAATAATGAGATCCTTTGCATTACGTTATCCCGCATTGTGCAGGCTCGACACTATAGGAACAACCATAAGAGGCAGGCTTGTGATGGCTCTTAAGATTTCTGATGATTCCGGAATTGAAGAAACCGAGCCCAAAGTGTTTTACACTTCATCGATGCATGGGGACGAAACAGGAGGGTATATCCTTATGCTAAGGCTTGCAGATTACCTGCTAAAAAACTACAGTACCGATGCCAGGGTCCGGAATCTCGTCGACAATCTTGAGATCTGGATAAATCCGCTTGCAAATCCCGACGGAACCTATAACGGGAGTAATTTTATTATTTCACCAACAAGGGGTAATGCCAATGGGTTTGATCTTAACCGGAATTTCCCTGATCCGGAAATTATAAATGTTCCAAGGCAGAAGGAAACTACTGATATGATGAGGTTCCTTACAAAACACAGGTTTTCACTTTCTGTAAATTTTCATTCGGGAGAGGAAGTAGTGAACTATCCCTGGGACCGTTGGAGCAGGCTGCATGCCGACAATGACTGGTACAATTCTATATCAAGAAAATACGCTGATACAGTGCATCTGCATTCACCAAAAGGTTATATGGATTTTCTTGATAATGGGATTACAAACGGATATGTCTGGTATCCGGTTTATGGTGGCAGACAGGACTATGTGAATTATTCTCTTCAGGGCCGGGAAGTTACAATAGAGCTTGATACAAATTATGTGGCACCGGCGGATTATCTTCCAAAGCTTTGGGAATACAACAGGCAATCGCTGATCGGATACTTCGAGAATGCCCTGTATGGAATTCACGGCCAGGTTATTGATTTTGATAATAATGAACCGGTACCGGCAAAGATCTTTATAAACGGGCACGACAAAGACAATTCTCATGTTTATTCCGACACTGTTTCAGGAGAATTTGTAAGACTCCTGAAACCAGGTTTATGGGATCTTACATTTTCAGCAGACAGGTACAAGGATACCACTATCACAAATGTGAGTGTTACTGATGGAGAGGAAACAAGGCTGACAGTTAAGATGGAACATTACCTGAACCCCGCCGATACTACCGACAAAGCACTCATATACCCCGATCCCGGAAGCACTTTTATAAATGCGGTTGTTCCTGCAAACCTCAGGGGAGGAAGAGTCAATATCAGAATTGTCAACATTGGAGGAATGAAGGTATCCGACTATGATACAGATATTCCTGAGAGGGATCCGGTTTTGATTGACATCAGCCGGTTTGCAGCCGGCAGCTATGTCATCGTATTTACTGACAAAACAAAAAACCTGTCATCCAGGACCAGATTCGTGATTTCCAGGCGATACTGATCCTATACTTTAAAAGCCTTTTGTTTGTCATCTTAAAAACACTACTTTTGACCCTTTATTTTCGGCCTCAATTTATAATATTTATTTCTGGGGCCGTTATAATAACAATGAAGTGAGCAGTAAAACCATGATTAAGAAGATAGATTTTACAGTAGTTCTGATTTTGTCAGTTTGCATGAGTGTGGCTGCGCAACAGGCCTATCTGCCACCAGATAAACCTAAGCTTGTGGTTGGTATTATTGTGGAGCAGATGAGGTTTGATCAGATTGAGAAATTCAGGGACAGGATGTCGGAAAACGGGATCAGGAGACTTATTAACGAGGGAACTTTTTTCAGGAATGCCTCCTTCGATTATATGCTTACCCAGTCAGCACCGGGTTATTCAACAATTGCCACCGGAACTGAACCTTCCTATCATGGGATCACCTCCGACAGCTGGTATCTTCCCCTGAAGAACGAGCAGATCTATTGCACAAAAGATGTCTCGGTTAATCCTGTTGGCGGAAGCTATGAATCGGGACTTCATTCCCCGGTAAATCTCCAGGCATCCACTTTCACCGATGAGCTCAAAATGGCAACTGGCAAAAAATCAAAAGTTTATGGGATAGGGATTAAGGAACATTCCGCCATTTTTTCGGCCGGGCATGCAGCCGACGGAGCATTCTGGTATGATAATACAACAGGTTCGTGGATGTCATCAACCTATTACTTGAAGACACTTCCATCGTGGGTGAATGATTTCAATGCGACAGGCTACTCCGAGACTTACCTGAACACCACCTGGAGCCCGCTAAAGCAGGTATCGGATTATGCTGACTGTCTTCCCGATTCCAACAAATTTGAATCAGGATTTAACGGTCTGAACTACTTCCCTTACGACCTTAAAAAAATGAGCCAGACAAAAGGAAGGAATTCATCACGTAATTTTTCCCTGCTGAGGGAAACTCCCTTTGCTGATGCATTTACGACCGACTTTGCAATCAGGTTAATAGATAACGAAGGGATGGGAAGGGATGATGTTACTGATTTTCTGGCAGTATGTTATTCATCAACTGATTATATAGGTCACAGGTTCGGGCCCTCTTCAGTCGAATCGGCTGATGCAATACTGAGGCTTGATAAGGACATTGAGAGGCTTGCTTAATTATCTCAACGATAGTATAGGCAAGAAAAACATTCTTGTATATTTCACCTCAACTCATGGGATTTCGGAAATACCCGAGGTATTGGAAAGCAATATGATCCCTGCCGGATATTTTGTGCAGAATCAGGCTTTGCAACTGTTGAGGAGCTATCTTAATGCCGTCTATGGAGAAGGTGACTGGGTAAAGGGATTTTCTGAAAGGCAGGTTTTCCTGAACAGAACTCTGATTGAAGATGCCAGGATACCTATTGAGGATATTCAGAAGAAAGTGGCAAGGTTCCTGATCCAGTTTTCGGGTGTTGCTTCAGCTTATCCCTATTATGCATTCGAAGCCAATGATTTCGGTAACGGGCATTTGAGGAGGATTATCAATAATTTTAGTCCGCAAAGGTCAGGAGATGTAATTGTCACGTTAAATCCGGGATGGGTTGAAAAAGACGGAGATCAGCTAACTAACCACAATTCTCCCTACGAATACGATTCTCATGTCCCGCTTATCTGGTATGGATGGACTGTTAACAGGGAATCTGTAATGAGGAAGGTGAACATGACCGATATTGCTCCCACACTTTCATCATTGTGCAAGATCCCTTATCCAAATGCCTGCTCGGGCGAACCGATGTCGGAACTTTTCAGATAGAAGATCCGGTGCTCAGATTATCTCTTATATAACAGGCTTCTGACAGCAGCTGAGGATTCCTCTCGCAGCCATTTCCCAGTATAACAAGGTTTGCTCCTGCATTGAAGGTTTCAGATATTTCCCCGGCGCTTCTGAGCCCACCGCCAACAGCAACTGGTACCGTAACATTTTCTTTAACTGCCCTTATAATAGCGGGAGGAACAGGATTCTCGGCTCCGCTGCCTGCTTCAAGGTAGATCATATTCAAACCGAGCATATCACCCGCAAGAGCAGTAGCGACAACAAGTTCAGGCTTATCTGATGGAATAGCCTCGGTCTGGCTTATATACTCAACCGAAGTTTTCTTGCCGCATCCGACCAGGATATATCCGACCGAAATCAGCTTTTCCCTTACGCTCCTTAGGTATGGAGCGGCTATCACGTGGTTGCCTATCAGAAGTTCGGGATTGCGGCCGGATATAAGCGACAGCAGAAGGATGGCATCGGCCTTATGGCTTAGTTGAAGCAGGTTTCCCGGGAAAAGTATGACCGGGATATTGCAAAGCTCCTTTATTGAATCAATGAGCTTATCGATGCTGTTAAAGGTAAGGCTGCCGCCGGCAAAAATGTAATCGGTGCGGTGGTCTGCAGCAATCTTAAGGATATTCTTCAGTCCCTCCGCCGACGATTTATCAGGATCGAGCAAAAGGGCAACACTTTTATTTCCCGGGAAACTATCCTTTATCATAATTTTTTTTTGTCCAGACTATTGCATAGTTATCATACCTGGTATAGAAAAGGTCAAACGAATCATTGATCTTGTCTGTCTGCACCTTCCCTTTAATCTCACCCGAATCCCTGACTTCGAAAGGTTCGATTGTTATGTTTCTTTTTATGCTTATTCCTTCTTTGTCGCAGATCTTGTAAAGCGCTTCCTTAGCGCACCAGTGAAGGTACAGATGATACCGGCGCTTTTCTGACTCTTTCGTAACTTTTTCTTTTCCGTTAAGAAATTTAAACGCGATTGCCCCGATATTAGTGCTCATGTACTCAAGATCGATTCCCACCTTTTCATTAGTGCTCAGTAAGATGGCTGTCAGCTTATTTGAATGGGAGATGCTAATAAATCTTGAACCATCCTTAAGGAACGGTTTATTATTCTTATTGTAAACAATTTTTGCATCTTTCCCGAGAAGTTCAACCAGAAGGGCTCTGACGCTCAGGAATTCGAGCTTTCGTGAGGTGCTGGCAAAGACTTTGTATTTTTTCCTATCGTTGGCATCAAGTTCAACAGATTCAAGCAGGGTTTTAACATCCTCTTCAATTTTCCAGACTCCGAGAACTGAGTACTCGTTAAGATAATGTTTTGAAATACAGCCCATCAGACCAACAAAATATTACTTTTCTTCCCATTTAAGGGTCCCGATCAGGTGGATAATATCTTCCCTGAAGAAATCAATGACAGGTGCAAGCGAATCAGCGTTAGGTTCAGCCTCGAAGTACAACGATCCCCTGAGATAATGTTTAGTGCTGTCAGTCACGTAGAACTGGACTGAAGTTGCTGTGTTTCCTTTAAGGTCATAAAGTATTCCAAACACCTTTTTCTCCTGGTTGCTGATAACCTGTTCATCAATCGCATCTGCCTTTGTTATATGGTTCTTAACATTCATTGTATATGTTTGCTCGATAAGGTCCGCAAGATCCCCCTTTATATCCCTGTATGTAAGGTAGATCTTAGCCCTGAAGGCCGGAAATTCGATATTGAACCAGCCAGGTTCTTCAGGATTTTCGCCTGCAAATGAAATCCTGGCATAGGCCGGATATTCAAATGATAAAGGTATACCTGGCCTTTTCGCTGAATCATCGAATTTAACATATTCTTTTGAAGGAAGGCTGATCCTGAAATAACCTTTCGGCTTTGGGACGTTAATTTCCCTGCAACTGTGTAAACTGCATACTATCAACATTATGCAGATAGCGGCAAATCTACTCTTTTTTAATGCCTTCATTTTCCTGATTTAATTCCACGCGGATCTCTTTTATCCTTCTTTTATCGGCCGATTCAATTCTGAAAGTAAAATTCCTGTAGGTAATTACCTGTCCTTTCTGGGGGATTTCACCCGTAAGCTCAAGGATCAGACCGGCGAGGGTTTCGGATTCTCCCCTCACATCCTCAAAAGGATCATCTTCAATTTCAAATATTTTGAAAAAATCATTCAGTAGTATCTTTCCTTCAAAAACATATGTCCTGTCATCAATTTTACGGTACAAAGTTTCATCCTCATCACTCTCATCGGTAATTTCGCCAACTATCTCTTCAAGAACATCCTCGAGAGTGATTATTCCTGAAGTCCCCCCGTATTCATCAATTACAACTGCCATATGTATCTTTCTGACCTGGAATTCCTTCAGCAGCTCATTGATCTTTTTGGTCTCGGGAACAAAATGAGGAGGTCGCATAAGGGACTGCCACTTGAAATTATCGGGACTGTTGGTATAAGGGAGGATATCTTTTGCATATAATATACCCTTTACTGAATCGAATGATCCGGCATAGACAGGAATCCTTGAGAATCCCGATTCAATTATTATCGATTTGACTCTTTTGAATCCCAGCTTGATGTCAATTGAGGTAACATCGATCCTCGGGCACATTATCTCGCTGACATTGATATTGCCGAAATTGACGATACCTTTAAGAATTTTCTCATCCTCATTTATATTCTCTGAGGTCAATTCAAGCGCATCTGAGAGATCATCCATGCTTATATTCGAATGTCTTTTCCTTGTTCTTTTCTTTACAAATGATGTTGAAAAGATCATTAGGGATGTGACAGGTTTGAACAGTATTTCGAGGACCGACAAAGGATAAGCCATGAGAAGAGCTACCTGCACCTGGTTCCTGGTTGCGTAAACTTTTGGCATTATTTCCCCGAAAAAGAGAAGGATAAAAGTAATGCCTGCAGCTTCAACGATGAAACCGAGAACGGGATTGGTGCTGAAGTCAAATGTTCTGGTGCTCAGAAATGCGGCGAGGAGCACGATTGCGATATTAACAGTATTATTGGATACAAGGATTGTGCTCAGCAGCCTTTCCGGCATATTATGAAGCTTGAGGAGCATCCCCGCCTTTCTGGTTTTTTTTGTTTTTAGCTTTTCGATATCTTCCGGACGCAGTGAAAAGTAAGCAACTTCGGAGGCTGACATAAGAGCTGACACCATAAGGAGGAATACCAGCACAACTAATCCTACGATCAGTTTAAAGTCAAAAGTAAAAGCTACTTTGCCTGTAATCAGCAATATGGATGAAAATAATAATCCTTGTTCCAATTGAATAGCTTTTGGTGAAACCCGCTAAAATGGAAGATCATCTTCATTTGTAGGTTGATATGGAGCAGGAGGTTCATTGATTTCCTGACCGGGAGCCTCTTTTTCCGGCAAATTATTCCTGTTTGCCTCGGGTTGAGGAGATGAGGTGCCAATTCCCTGCTTTTTATCGAGCAGAAGGAGAGCATCGGCCAGAATCTCAGTTATATACTTATTGTTTCCGTCCTTATCAACATATGATCTTGTCTTGATCTTTCCTACGATATATACCTGTGAGCCTTTTTTGACAGTTTTTTCAGTAACTTCGGCAAGCGCACGCCACATCACAATGTTATGCCATTCGGTTGAAGTGATTGTTTCGCCCTGCTGATTAGTGTATGATTCGCTTGTTGCAAGAGGGAATGTTGCCTTGGCAACTCCCTTGTCAAAATAACGGATCACAGGATCTTTTCCAACGTTTCCGACAAGGATGACCTTATTGATGGACATACAGTTAAGTATTTATTTCATTAAACAAAATCTGATCGTAAAGTTAAGAAAAAATATACTTGAAGCAACGCAGGTTTATAATATTAAGCGAATGTTCATGTTTTCAGTGTTTTATGAAGATTCAGGCACTCTACTGGCTAAATGATGAAAGATTGGATGTGCCGGGGATAACGGCCAGGTAATTTTTTCTATTTCATTGTATTTAAGGCAATAATATTATTTTTTATAAAAAAATTATTATATAAGTGTTTCAATATAAACAAATAATATTTCTATATTTGCAGGGTTGGAAAAAACGAATACTCAAAATAATTTGTTGAATTTTAAACTTCACGAAAATGACTAAAGCAGACATTGTTAATGAGATTGCCAAAAACACTGGTATTGAAAAGGTAACAGTTCAGAAAACTGTAGAAGCCTTAATGGAAACCATAAAACATTCTATGGTTACTGGTAATAACGTTTACCTGAGAGGTTTCGGGAGCTTTATAGTTAAGAAGAGAGCTAAAAAAACTGCTAGGAATATCTCCAAGAATACAACTATCATAATTCCTTCCCACAATATTCCCGCATTCAAACCGGCCAAATCATTTATCACCAAAGTTAAATCACACGTTAAGAAATAATTATCCATGCCAAGCGGAAAAAAAAGAAAAAGGCATAAGATGGCTACCCACAAACGCAAAAAGCGTTTGCGGAAGAACAGGCATAAAAAGAAATAGAAGGGTACATAGTAGTCAGAATCTGAAATTACTAAACCTAAAGGTCTCCCGATCTTTAGGTTTAGTGTATTAATGAGTGGGATGGCGTTGGTATTATATTAGCCCGGATTAATATAGTGACGTGGTAAACAAGGATTTAATTATTGATGTTAGCGATTCTGAGGTATCTTTGGCTTTGTTGGAAGACAAGCAGTTAATCGAGCTAAACAAAGAAAAGACAAGTGTAAAGTTCTCTGTTGGTGATATATACCTGGGCAAAGTCAAAAAAATCATGCCAGGATTGAATGCAGCCTTTGTAAATGTAGGCTACGAGCGGGATGCATTCCTCCATTATCTTGACCTCGGAGCCCAGTTCCGTACACAGCACAAATATTATACAACTACAATTCAAAGACAGGGACGCATTATTCCTGTCCACAAATTCAAATCTGAAGAAGACATTGACAAGGATGGCAAGATAACCGGCGTTCTTACCAGCGGCCAGACTGTTATTGTTCAGATTACAAAAGAACCAATCTCAACAAAGGGACCCAGGCTTGCGTCCGAAATATCCCTGGCAGGCAGAAACCTGGTCCTGATTCCATTTTCCGAGAAAGTCTCCGTTTCCTCAAAAATAGAGAGCGCTGAAGAAAAGAACCGTCTTAAAACGCTGATTCAGAGCATTAAGCCAAAAAATTACGGAGTTATAGTACGAACTGTCGCCGAGGGTAAAAAAGTAGCAGTCCTCGATGCTGAGCTGAGGGAGCTTGTAAAAAGGTGGGAGTCAGCTTTTGCGACGATCAGGAAAGAGACCAGAACCCCGAAGCTTTTGATAGGTGAGATGAACAGGACTTCGACAATTCTTCGGGATATGCTCAACGTCACCTTCAACAGCATTCATATAAACGATACGGTTCTGGCTGAGGATATCAGGAAGTATATCCGGGAAATAGCTCCTGAGAAGGAGAAAATCGTGAAGGTCTATAATGGCTCGATTCCAATTTTCGACCATTTTGGAGTAAACAAGCAAATAAAGGCTCTTTTTGGAAAGACGGTCTCGTTCAAGCATGGCGCCTATCTTATTATCGAGCATACCGAAGCATTGCATGTTATTGATGTCAATAGCGGGAACAGATCAAGATCGGGCAATGACCAGGAGGCAAATGCACTCGAAGTAAATATGGAAGCTGCAACCGAAATCGCACGTCAGTTAAGGCTCAGGGATATGGGAGGAATCATCGTGGTCGACTTTATTGACATGCAGTCGACTGAAAATAAGCAGCTTCTGTTTGAAAAAGTGAAGGATGTCATGGCAAATGACCGGACAAAGCATAATATCCTGCCGCTTTCGAAATTCGGACTGATGCAGATAACACGTCAACGTGTCAGGCCTGAAATGAGTATTGTGACCGATGAAATGTGTCCTTCATGTCATGGAACCGGGCAAACACGCCCGACAATCCTCTTTACTGACGATCTTGAAAGAGGACTGTCGTTCATAGTTGGCAAAATTAAGACCCGCAAAATAATTTTAAACGTCCATCCTTTTGTAGCTTCATATCTTAAAAAAGGGATATTCCCATTGTACAGGAAATGGGAGCTCAAATATAAGATCCTGCTTAAAGTACAGGCAGCTACTTCGTATCATATGCTTGAGTTTCACTTCTATGACATGGAAGAAAACGAAATAGACTTCGAGTAAGTCTGTTTCTCTTCCTGAACATAAAGTGTCATTTCCCGTTAATATTTTTGTTTATTACTTTTACAGGTAGTTTAAAACAGATTTTATGCTTAGAAGACTGTTATTAAATGCAGTGGCCTTCTGTTTGCTGCTTATCAACACACATGCCCAGATTTATGATCCTGTAACCTGGGATTTCACTTATGAAAAAAAGGGCGATGGGAAGTATGAGCTTGTATTCACTGCCACAATTGAAACGGGATCCCATATATACTCAATGGAAATCCCCGAAGGAGGTCCCATTCCGACAACATTCTCGTTTGATACTCTTCCGGGACTTACATTTGACGGGAAACCTTATGAAGCTATAAAGCCTGAGGAGATATTTGATGAGGCATTTGGCTTTAAGATAAAAACCTTCAGCGGAAAAGCCGAGTTCAGACAGAAAATAACGTCAAAAAACGATGCATTAAAAGTAACAGGCGTCGTTAACTTTATGTCGTGCAACAATAAAACCTGTTCTCCACCGAAGGATGTAGAATTTACTTTCAATATAGGTGGCAAGGGGGGAGCAGTTGCTTCGGCAGCAAGTGGTAACCAGCTTCAGGCTTCTGACATAACTGAACCAAAAAAGGGGTTGCTAAGGTTTTTCCTCCTGTCGCTTCTGGCAGGTTTCGCAGGTGTACTTACACCATGTGTTTTTCCGATGATCCCTATGACTGTTGCGTTCTTCTCGAGAGATTCAGAAAACAGGGGCCGATCGTTCCTTAAGGCAATTATTTTCGGATTGTCAATCGTGCTAATCTACTCATTGCTGGGTGTGATTGTCTCCCTGTCAAGTGCCGGTGCCGGTTTTGCGAATACGCTGAGCACCCACTGGATACCCAACCTGTTGTTTTTTATATTGTTTGTTCTTTTTGCTGCCTCGTTTTTTGGCGCATTTGAAATTGTATTGCCGAACAAATGGGTTACAGGTGCTGATTCAAAGGTTGACAAGGGAGGCATGATTGCTGCTTTTTTCATGGGACTGACAACAGTGATTGTTTCCTTTTCATGCACGGGTCCGATAGTAGGGGCTCTTCTTGTTGAGGCAGCATCAGGTGATGTACTGCGCCCATCAATAGGAATGTTTGGTTTCGGCCTTGCCTTTGCACTTCCATTTACGGTTTTTGCCCTTTTCCCGTCGGTTCTAAGCAGATTGCCAAAATCGGGAGGATGGCTGAATTCAGTAAAGGTTGTCCTTGGGTTCATTATGCTGGCCTTCAGCATGAAATTCCTTATGACCATCGACAGTGTCTATTCCCTGAAGATCCTTTCGAGAGATGTTTACCTGGCAATATGGATTACTATTTTCTCCTTGCTGGGGCTATATCTTATGGGAAAGATTAAGTTCCATCTCGACAGCGACATTCCATACATCGGAACTTTCAGACTGTTTCTTATAATTGCGGTATTTTCATTTGTGGTGTACCTTATACCCGGTTTATTCGGTGCTCCGCTTAAGGGATTGTCTGCCTTATTGCCCTCACCCGGAACCTCCCAGTTTAATTTATCACTGGTAGCTTCAGACAGCAAACAGGTAACTGGTCCTGTCATGTCCCCGTTCAATTCCAGCGAACTCTGTTCAGAGCCGCTCTTCAGTGATATTTTTAATATGCCTTTTGGCCTTAAAGGATATTTCGAATATAAGCAGGGGATTGCCTGTGCAAAGGAACAGGGTAAGCCGGTGTTCCTTGACTTTAAGGGACATGCCTGTGCCAACTGCAAGCTAATGGAAGCAAAAGTCTGGTCCGATCCTGAGATTCTAAGAAGGCTAAGAGACAATTTTGTAATAGTCAGCCTTTATGCCGACGACAGGACATCACTGCCTCAAAGCGAATGGATAACCTCCTCAGTTGATGGCAAAATAAAAAAAACCATCGGCAAATTAAATGAGGATCTGGAGATCTCAAGATTTAAAACAAATGCCCTTCCACTTTACGTGATCACCGATCACAATGGAAATCCTTTGAATATACCAATGCCGACAAACCTGAATATAGAGGAATACAAAAAGTGGCTGGATGAGGGCCTTGAGTTGTTTAATAAAACGAGATAGAGTTAAGAATAATTTATCTCAGATATATATTTCCTCTTGAAGCTTCAATTCTGATTTTTCGGGAACCAGGGTTGGAGCCGACTTTACCGGAAGTCAGGTATTCCTTTTTGTCCTCATTTAAAACTTCTTTTTCAGACTTTGAATTCCTTTCCGGGACAACAACAAACGCATTTGTATGCCTGATCTCAAAATCATACGAAGCAGCTGGTTCAAATGATAACGTTATATCGGAATAGGATGAAATAAGATTGATCTTCTCAAAATTATTATTAATTCCGTCAGCATCCAGACTTCCGTATTTCAAAGTAAGGTCGGTCCCTATAACCAGATTGTCGATTTTGAAATCGGTGAAATATGAGATACCCCCAAGCTCTGAAACAGTACCGGCAAAAATCTTATCCCTGCGTGATTCAACTATAATTTTCCCGGCTTTTCTCATTTCGAACCTTGTTGATGTGGAATTGATATTCAATTCATCACTTTCAGCTATTACCAGTTCAGAAAATGTTGTATTGATCCTGGCCGATTTCACAGACCCGATTTCGGCATCGCCAAAATTAAGCGTAAGATCTGCGAGCCTGTTAAGTGAATTGGCCTTGAAATCTCCATTAGACAGCGAAACCGAGACAACCCCGCTGTTGTTTTCCATTGAAACATCTCCGAACTGGTTTTGCACATTTATGTCAATATTATCAGGCACGCTTATGAAATAACTGATCTTCACCCTCGAATCATAGTCAATTATTTTTTCAGTTAATCCCTTAAAGCTTTCCAGGAGGATTGTAATGTCCCTGGTAAATTCTGTTTCAGCTCTGACCAGTGTGGAGGTACCTGTAATATTAATGTTTATGCCATCAAACATCTTTTGGATTTTTGCGTGATTCGGTGCAAAAGCTTCCACCTCGGCCATAATGTAAACAGAATCCTTTTTCCACTGGTTGAAGTGAATATCCCCGTACTTGTTTTTGACCTCAAGCCGGGAATCTTTCCCAAGAGGAAGAGATTTCATAAAGCTTCTTTTTTCAGTAACGGACTGGGCTGGCAGTAGATTGACTATCAATAACATCAGGCCAACCAATATTACCTTTCTGTGTTTCATGTAAAAATTTATAACAGGTAAAAGATCAGTATAAAGACGCATAAAACCATTTAATGTTACACCTGAAATTCACTTATTTTAGTCTTTTCCTTAGAGGTTGAATGACAAAAACGACAATTATGGTCAACAGGCTTAAAATGCACGCTGCCCTCATCAGATAATCGCCAAACCTGACGTAGGGGGTAATGCGTTTATCAGGATAAAAATCACCTTTCAGCAAAGCCGGAGTCCACCATTTGGTCTTCTGGACAATCTTTCCCCTTATATCCATAAAGCATGAGATGCCAGTATTGGCGGATCTGATGACAGGTTTACGTGTTTCAATTGCCCTCAATGAGGCATATGAAAGATGCTGCTTATAACCATTTGTGTTTTTCCACCATCCGTCGTTTGTAATTATGAAAATCGCTTCTGCACCTTCTTTTATATAGTCTGTTACATACTCTCCGTAAACAGATTCGTAACATATGACAGGAGCAATTTTAAATGATCTGTCTGCACTGAGGAAACATGACCTTTTGGGTTGTGTGCCATAATTGCGGTTTTTTAAGCCAATTTCAGGCAGAACTTTGCTTATCTTTTGCATAAGCTTACCGGCAGGAACAAATTCAAACCCTGGCACCAGCCTGGATTTGTGATAGATTTCAATTACTGATCCTGTATCGATCTTAAATGCCGAATTGAAATAAGAGATCGTATTTTCTGGACCTGAACCGGTTGCTGATCGAACCTTGCAGAAACTTACCATTCCGGTAACAAATGCCGTACCCGGATGATTATCAACGAAATCCTTTATGCCTTTAACATATTTATTATCTTCAAGTTTATCTTCGTTTACGGGATCATCGATCAGGGTTTCAGGAGCAACAATCCATCTGGTTCTTTCCGTGATTCCAGATTCTGCCATTTTCAACGATGCTGCAAGCTGGATATCAAAAGGGATTGAGAACTTCTGGGTATATGGATCGAAATCAGGCTGAATAATTACAGCTTCATTCCTGTTCACTTTTGAAGGTCTTATAGTATTGAACCTTATTACAGAAGTTCCAGCGGGTAAAATTACAATGGCTGACCATAATAAAATGTTTGCGATTATCTTTCTTTTGTTCTTTGTTTCCCTTGTCAGCAGGCGGGAGAGGAACAGGTTTGAAAAAAGTATCCACAAAGTGCCGCCTGCAACACCCGTGACCTCATACCATTGGATGAAGGCAATGTCTTTAGACAATCCGTTGCCAAGAACCACCCACGGGAGAAATAAAATTAATCCTGAGACATAAAAACTCAAGGGTAAGCCAGAATGTAACAACCGGAAAAAGCCCTGCAACGATTCCATTCTAAGTCCTGACATATGTCCCAGCCACAAGGTGAATGCCATAAGGAATGCTCCAATCAATATTATGCAAATTGCCGCGGTTAAGCTGATTGCCCTTATCCAGCCGAGGGTCATGATGCAAAACACGGTTAGTCCCGGGCAGCAGATAAGTAAAATAAGCACCTGATGAATACATTCTGCGGTTTTCGTACAGGTAATTTTCAATATAAAAAAACGGAACGAATGAAATAAGCAGAATCAGTCCGGGGCACCAGTCAGTCCAGGCAAATCCTGACAAAATCCCGCCGGATAATGACAGAGCAATAAGTTTATACTTATTCATGTACGCTTCTTAATATTTTCTTAATCCGGTCCTGTTAATCAGATAAACGCCTGTAAGGATTACCGCAACCGAGACAAGCATAGAGGGTGCAAAACTTTCATTATCGGCTATTCCCCATAGGGTTGAAATGACAGGTATAAAATAGGTTACCATCGAAGCAAAAACAGGTGATGTTCCCCTTATAAGAATGTAAAACAGTGCCTGGGCAAGAGCAGTGCCCATTACTGCAAGCAATACTATGCATCCCAGGTTCCTTAGCCAGTGTTCAGTTGAAGCAACTTGTGAAAAATCGGAAAACATCAGGAAACCTGCTGCCATCGGGCTGATCACAAGGAAGGCAAGAGAGGTGATCTGCAATCCATTAATCCCTTCAACAATACTTACCTCATTAGCATTGATCCCGTAAAGACAGGGTTGCAAGGATCACAAAGAGACCGAAGTAATTAAAAGAAAATGATCCGGCGTACAATAGGCCGACCGCTCCGATCAGTCCGAGAAAAACCCCGAAAATCTGTGATTTAATAGCCTGCCTTTTAAAGAAAAATATTCCTACCAGTAGTGTAAAGACCGGACTAAGTGAATTCAGCATGCTTGCCAGTGAGCTGCTTATCCGTGTTTGTGCAACCGGAAACAAATAGGCTGGTATTCCGCTGCCAAAGTAGCCGATAATTAATATCGAAATGAATGTTTTTCCTGTTCAGTTTAGGAAAGGTTTCGTATTGCAATTGGCAAAAGGCAGAGAAAGGTTATAAGGATCCTTAAGGACCCTATCTGAATAGAAGTAAAGGATTCAAGACCTCTTTTCATTAGTATGTAGCTTGTGCCCCAGATAAGCGAAAGTGCTGCAACTATAATCCAGTGCAATATTTTTCTTTCCGCAGCCATTATTTTTTAAGCCGTAAAAATAAGCTACACTTTTTAACATCCGTCCGAAAAGAGGGTCATTTTATTGCATTTTCCAAAATAATTTAATATTTTTACATACTGACTGATCTTAAACAGAATGAAAATGCAGTAAGATAAACCTGAAGACTGAAAAGAATAATTAAAATATTCAGAGCCTGGCTCTAAAAAGAGGCTTTTACTGTCCAAAAGCAATTTTTTCCATTCTTTTCATGGCTGCCCCTGACGTTTATCGTCAGGGGCTTTTTGTATTGTTAAATTGTGTTAAATGCAGATAATCAGGTAATTTAGTAATCCATTTTAATTATCTTTCGGTCCTAAAGAGCCTTAAAAGATGAAGAATATTCTAATTCCGGTAATAATCATCGCCCTACTTGCGGGCTGCAAGAGTTATGATGAGCGTCTGGTAAGGCAGGCAGAAAAAATTCATGAAAAGATTCTTACAGTCGATACTCATTGTGACACGCCAATGGATATGGTGAGGTCGGGCTTTGATCTTGGAATGCGCCATGAAGACGGATGTGTTGATTTTCCAAGAATGAATGAAGGAGGCCTTTCTGCTGAGTTCTTTGCAGTTTTTACAAATCAGGGGCCAAGGAATGACTCTTCATTTAGTGAAGTCCATAAAATGGCAGTGGAAACAATCAATACTATCAAAAAAGATGTAGAAAAAAATTCAAATCTGGCTGGGCTCGCGTTCTCTCCTGAAGATGCTTATAAACTTAAAAAATCTGGTAAGATCGCTGCTTTTATTGGCATGGAGAACGGCTATCCCGTTGGCAGGGATCTGTCGCTTGTTAAGGAATTTTATGGAATGGGTGCAAGGTATATTACGCTTTGTCATTCAAAAAACAATGATATCTGTGATTCTTCTACTGATTCAAATGGTACCGAGCATAACGGCCTTTCCACATTTGGCAAGGAGGTTGTAACGGAGATGAACCGGCTCGGAATGATAGTAGATGTTTCTCATATTTCGGACAAGTCATTCTATGATGTTTTAAGCTTGTCGAAAGCTCCGGTTATTGCCTCACATTCCTCGTGCAGGGCACTCTGTGAGAGTCCCCGAAATCTGACAGATGATATGCTTCTTTCCCTTAAGGCAAATGGTGGTGTTATCCAGATCTGCATTCTGAGTGAGTATATCAGGACTCCTGATCCGAATCCCGAAATGGATGCCAAGCTAAAGGAGCTTAGATCGAGGTTTGGTGATTACGAAAAACTTTCCGATGATCAGAGGAAAGCAATGCGTACAGAATACCGGGAGATTAGGAATAAATATGAAAAGCTTGCAACAGTAAAAGATGTCGTAGATCACATAGACCATGTAGTTCAGGTAATAGGAATAGACCATGTGGGTATCGGCACCGATTTTGACGGAGGGGGAGGAGTATCAGGATGTATGACAGTTGCCGATATGAAAAACATCACTGTTGAATTGTTACGTCGCGGGTATTCCAAATCCGATATCGAAAAGATATGGGGCGGAAATGTGATGAGGGTTTTCAAGGAAGTCCAGGAATTGTCAGAAACCTGATATTGGTTTCTTTACCCTTGAAAATCTGAGCGTTTTAAGTATCCAGTCAGGCAAGGGCCTGTACGAATTCCGTTTCCTGAGATCTAAATACCAACCCAGCTTTTTCAACACAGGTATTTTGTGTGTTTCAACAAATTCAATCAGAACCCCATCAGTATCCTCAATATAAGCGAAATGACCGGCAGCTTCACCCATATCAAAACTGTTTCCTTCCTTGCTGAGCTTACTGTCGACAGCAAAAGGAAATCCAATGCTGGTGCAGTACTTTTTTAGTTCATCCATTCCCCATATATCGAAGCAGAGGTGAATAAATCCAGGATCACCCCACATTCGATCCCTGTAAATCCTTCTTCCAGTCTTACCGACTAGGCTTACCAGTTCGATTTGGCTCGGACCGAACATTCTGCTGAAATATCCCGAGGATGGCTCTGATCTTTTAAGAAGAACCCTGCGAAATTCATTGTTTCCGCCAGGAAGTGACGCAAGATCCGGAAAAGTTCCTGTAGAATCATAGATAACCTTGTCATAACCAAGTATATCGGAATAGACAGCCTCTGATTTGTCTATTTCTGTTACCCCAATTATGGCACCATAGGATCCTCCACCGACTTTTTTCTCATTCCTGAACCAGCTGGTTCCCTCAACCATCTGGAATATATTTCCGAATGGATCCTTTAATAAAAAAGGTTCTTTTCTCCGACGGATCTGCAACAGGCTGGCATAGAATGTGAACACTGTTTTTTTCGAAAAATGAGTAAGCCTCATCAATGTTCTTTACTTTCATTTTGCAAACCAGGATACCCAGATCACCTATCTTTATTTCCTCCTTTATTTGTACCGGTTCTTTCCCTTTGTGCTGCCATACCTCGAAACCACCTCCACCCTGAAGGTTTATGGCAAGGACGGCATGCCTTTTCCTCGGCTTTCCCTCAGTAAAAGGAAGCATAAGATTAGCCACAGCCTCTTCCTCAAAAATCCGGCAATCCATCCCGAAAATCTTTATGTACCAGTTCCAGGCCTCTTCAAAGTTCTTAACCCCGATCCCGATCTGTTGAATTCCCCCTATCTGATATTCCTTCATATTAAGTATTAAAATTTACATTATGTTGTACTTAGTTTATCTGCAATTCTGAAAAAGAGCCATGGGCAGATCCTCCTGATATATAGCAGAGTTAATTCGCCTCTTCCCACAAGAATCTCTCTTTTGTTCCTGACAATTCCCCTGATAATGATTTTAGCAGCCTTTTCGGGCGAAATACCACTTGCCTGTCCTTCATCCATTTTCCCATGTTCCTTACCGGTGCTTTCGAGAGCATGCATTGATATCTGTGTTCTGACTCTCCCTGGGATTATGACAGAAGCTCCTGATATTATTACTTTTATTTTCAAGGTAAAGCGTTTCAAAAAAGCCATGGATTGCCTGTTTGGAAGCTGAATAAGCCGACCTCATTGGAAATCCGAATCTTCCTGATATGCTGCTTGTTGCCAGGATATGCCCGGATTTTTGACTGATCATATATGGCAGGACTGCTTTTGTGAAACCTATTGTTCCGAAGTAGTTAATCTCAAAGATCTTTCTGTCGAGCCACATTGGAGTTTCCTCAATTCTCGAGCGCTGGCTGATGCCTCCGATATTCAGGAGATAATCGATTTTCCCCAACGATTTAATCTGCTGCTGAACAAGATCTTCAATTCCCTGGATGTCTGAAAGATCGAATGGCACACAGGTTATCACGATCAGATCGTTCGCCACAGGCATTTTTAACTCTTTCAAGTCCTGGCAGATCATTTGATGATATAATAAGCCTTTGCCCCGAGACGTGAAAACTCATATACAAGAGCTTCCCCGATACCCGATGATGCTCCGGTTATCCAGACAACTTTACTTTTAAAAACTTCATTTCTCATCATCTTTCAGGGGTGAAATCATTGTAATCAATTCATCATAATTCTTCCTGAGATCAAGGTAGTCAGAATTTTTTTGCCTTATATACCTCTTTATTCTGAATCCACCGATTATTCGCCGGAACAAAACATTGTAGTTCCATGCGAATATTCCGGCAACAGGAATTGTTAAAAAGATAAATATTGCCAGCCACCATGGAGAAAAGATTACCAGGCAAATAATAAGATAGACCGGCATTAGTATAAATGCAAGTGCAAGTGAAATCCCGAACCGGATTGTGCTGTGAAACTGCAAGTCCTTCGTTTTTCGAATCTTGATCTCCGGCAATGTAAGAAATGTCAGAGTGAAAATATTCCCGAAAAGCCACACTGGAAAAGTAACAAAAAGTCCTGTCAGTCCGGCGATAAGCCAGCCCAAAGGATGTTTTTTCTTTGCAAGCAGCCTGTAACTCAGATTTAGACTGCCTGGCTTTGGCTCTTAACCTGAAGGCTCAGGGTGCATATCTTGTCATAAGCCTGAAGATCAATGACTTTTAAGCTGATTTAGCTTATCAATGAATTTCCGGTCCCTGAAAAGTTTCGGGTTCCTAATATCATCACTGTATTTGCCGTTAATTATGCTCCTGAGCTCATCGATTGCCTCGTAATCATCTTCCGATTCAATGTGAACGATTAAGCCTCTTCATTTCAGATGAAATACGGCTCCTGAGTTCATTAAGTGCTTTTTCGTGATTCTCCCTGTACAAGTAGACAGTACTCCGATACTTCTATCGGTTTCCCGTAAACTACAGTCAGCACCTGTCTGAACCTGGTATAGTTTGAATATTCAACACCAACTAGGTATAATCTTGATTTTCAGGTTAAAATCTGTTGCTTCATCGGCCTGGAAAGCAACACGGCAAATACCTTTCTTAAGCTGTCTCAGTCTTCTGAATCCGACATGGTCGCCTTCAGGCAGAATAACAAGTCCGTTTTTATTCTTTAAAACATCGATTGTCTTAAGAAATATTTCGTCATTTGCCTTAAGAGTGCTAAATCCATCCCTGATCCTGTAAACCGGGAGTATTTTTAGAAAATATAAAAAAGATCGCAATAATTTTCTTCCTGAAAATGTCGGCTCTGGCGAGAAAAACAGGCTGTCCTTTATGCGTAAAAAGAACTGCCAGTGCATCCATAAGTGCATTCTGATGATTTGCAGAGAAGATTAAATGATCGTCAGGATTTATATTTTCCCGTCCCAAGAATAATTATTTTTCTGTAGAAGATATTATCATGCCAGAAAGCTATGGTCCGTTTTAAAAGCGCATAGCGTGCAGAATATTCCTCAATATTTTCTCTGCCCATTCAACCTGGTAATTTATACAGATTCCTGATGGTTTATCCGGTCCGAATTTTTCTACGAAAAGTATAACGCAAGTTAAAAAAATGCTTCGTGAATGACGCGATCCCTGGAAAATTAATAATCCTATCATTGATTTTAGGTCTTTTTACCACCATTCACCGGCCATTAAAATCGTCTATGAATCTGTCAATACTTCTTCTTTCCTTTTTTGTCGGCCGGCCTCTTCCTCTTTCCCTGAAACCGGTTAACCCTGAATGCCTTATGTCACCTTTAGCTTTTTCCTCGGCAGGTGTGAGATCTTCAATATAGTTGACAACAAGTTTAGCCGAGACCCGGTTTTCAATTGGTTCGACGATCCTGTATGTAAAGACCACAGGGGGCTTCTTGACAATTATGATTTCACCCCTGAAGACTGATCTTGAAGGCTTGACGGGGTTATCATTTATGATTATCCTGCCTTTTCTGCAGGCCTCGGAGGCGATACTTCTGGTTTTAAAGATTCTGACTGACCAGAGGAATTTATCGATCCTTATCGGCTTGCTGTCGGTCATGAAAAAGAAATTATT
Organism: uncultured Bacteroidales bacterium; assembly: GCA_963732115.1. Lineage (GTDB taxonomy): Bacteria > Bacteroidota > Bacteroidia > Bacteroidales > VadinHA17 > LD21. The sequence continues at coordinate 1,562 of CAVSYN010000006.1, read as the reverse complement.
TATCCTTTATCGGCTTGTTCTCGGTGCTGTTCTCAGATTCACCGGTCATCCTGGCCTTAGAGGATTTGTTAAATGCAGTCATTGTGAGTTCAGTGCCAACAATGCCGAATGACTTAATCATTTCAACAACAATGCCAACTCTTTCATCGATAAACTTCCTCTCGTCAGGGCTCCACTTACCAAGGACAAAATTAACCTGTGACCCCTTGCTGAACTGGTTGCCAATGCCTATCCTGATCCTTGCATATTCTTTAGTAGAGAGGATTGTGTTAATATGAGCAAGGCCATTGTGACCGCCATCACTTCCTTTTGGTCGCATTCTGATGGTCCCGGGCGGCAGAGCAATGTCGTCAACAATAACCAGAAGATTTTCCATGGGGATTTTTTCCTTCTTCATCCAGTAATCAACAGCATTTCCGCTAAGGTTTACATATGTTGAAGGTTTCAGAAGTACGAAGGCCCTGCCTTTATACCTTATCTCGCAAACCTCGCCATAGCGCCTGTCGGTAAATTCTGCTTTAAATGCACCGGCGAATGCGTCCAGAACGGTAAAACCGATATTGTGACGGGTATTCCTATACTCATCCCCAATATTCCCCAGGCCAACTATAAGATATTTCATTGTGCCTGTTTTTGAAAATAACAGATTATTTGCTTTTCTCCACGGCAGGGGCAGCAGCTGCACCAGCAGCAGGTTGTTCACCAGCTTCGCCTGCAGGTTTTTCAGCTCCGGCAACACCTTCAGCTTCTTCCTCTTTCTGAACAACGCGTGATGTGGCAACTGAATAGGGGGCTCATTCTCTCCCGCACCGCAAAGCGGTCTGGAGGGACAGACCCGCCGCGGGCACGGCGGCTGTGTAAACTGCACGCCATGACCACGCGCCATCTCGCCGCCGCCGTGCTGACCGCAACGGCCGCTGTCCCTTGCGCCACACCCCCGCTGCCGACCCGTCCGATGCCGCCCGTGCGGACGCAACGCCTTTACCTCTCCGGCCGAGGCACCGATGACGCCGTGGCGTGGAACTCACCGTCACCGCCGGCATGAAGGCCAACCAGCCGGGCACCATTCCCGTGCCCTCGTGCTGGGAGTTGCACGGCTTCGTGCCTACTCCTACGGCAGCGGCCAGGCCCAGGAAAAGGGCCTGTACGAGCACGAGTTCACCGTGCCCGCCGACTGGAAGGGCCGGCGCGTGTTCCTTGTGTTCGACGGCGTGATGACCGACGCGGAGGCGAAGGTCAACGGCCAACCCGCCGGGCCGCGTGCACCAGGGCCGTTCTACCGCTTCCAATACGACGTGACCGGCCTGGTCCGCTTCGGCGCTGCCAACCGGCTGGAGGTGACCGTCAGCAAGGAGTCGGCCAACGCCAGCGTCAACGCGCCGAGCGGCGCGGCGACTACTGGAACTACGGCGGCATCTTCCGCCCGGTGTACCTGCTGGCCCAGCCGCCGCAGTTCATCGCGCGAACCGCCATCGACGCCCGGCACGATGGCAGCTTCCAGATGGACGTGTTCGTGGATGGTCAGGCAGACAAGACCAAAATTCTACGAAGGAACTACAACA
>CAVSYN010000005.1:0-209433 GCA_963732115.1 uncultured Bacteroidales bacterium | reverse complement strand
AATTGTGATCAAATCATTTCAAAAGACAGTTCCTGCCTCAATAACAAAAAAAAGGATTCCTACTCATGTGACAGATCCTGCATGATAAATAAATTAGCACTTTTTCTAACAACGCCGTTATCGTTAATACGGGACACACTGCATATGATAAGATAATCCAAAAAATTTAACAATCCACGCTTAATATGTATAGATTATTTGATTTTCTTCCCAAAAAGAATATTACCTTTGTATATAAGATCGCGTTTTCTTTACAGAAGAGGAATGATTTGAATAATAATTCACCTTTTCTATACATATGACAAAATCGAGTAATAAGTTACTTCCTCTCCCACTAGATTGTGATGTAGAAACGAAGACAGTATTGAAAAGCCTACCCTCTCCTCATGCTGCACTGGCTGAACTAAAAGGTATTGCCTCGACAATACCAAACCAAAGTTTACTTATTAATACTTTAGGTCTTCAGGAGGCTAAAGACAGCTCAGCGATTGAAAATATAATAACTACACATGATGATCTTTACAAATCAGAATTAAATCTTGATTCGTTTAAATCGCTTAATGCTAAAGAAGTACAAAACTATATTACTGCTACAAAAACAGGATTTGAGCTTATTTTAAAAACTGGATTACTAACGAACCGGATTGTATTAAAAATTCGAGAGGTACCTTGAGGGAAACAAAGCTGGATTTCGTAAACTACCGGGGACAACTTTAAAAAACACTTCGACCGGAGAGATAATTTACACTCCACTACAGGATCCTGAAGAAATCAAAGATCTGATGTCAAACCTTGAGAAATTTATCAATGATCAGGAAACATGCAACTTTGACCCTCTTGTAAAAATGGCAATTATACACTATCACTTTGAAAGCATTCATCCATTTTATGATGGTAATGGCAGGATCGGCAGGATAATAAATATTCTATACCTGATCCAGGAAAAACTTCAAGATCTTCCAATTCTTTACTTAAGCAGTTACATAATCAAAAATAAATCCGACTATTATAGACTTCTGCAGGAGGTACGAATCAAAAACAATTGGGAAGAGTGGCTCCTGTTCATGATCAAAGCAGTGGATCAAACTTCAAGAGAGACTATCGACTTAATTATCAGGATTCGGGAGCTAATGATGAATTATAAACACACATTACGAGACAATTACAAATTCTACAGCCAGGATTTACTCAATAACCTTTTTAACCATCCGTACACAAAGATTGAGTTCATACAACGGGACTTAAATGTCTCAAGGATTACTGCAGCCAATTATCTGAACCAGCTTACTGATGACAAACTCCTGACAAAAAAAATTTGGGACAGCAAATTATTATATCAATGATCCCCTTTTTAAATTGCTCTCTCAAAGATAATTTAATAAAATACTAACGGTAACACCGGGCCGTTAGCTTTCAGGCATGCTGCGAGTATCAAGACTCCTACGAGACAGAGAATTTCTACAACCCTGACAACTCAGAAATATAGATTTATCTTTATGGTGAGATAAGATAAAAAAACAATGACCCTCAAAAAGCAAGATAAAGTATTCCAAGACCTACACCGACTTTTAGAATCTCAAAATTTCAAGTCCAAAGGTGAATTGGAGAAATTTATGGACGGCCTCATGGGAAAACCTGTTCCATCATTCCCAAAAGAATCCCTGACAATAAAGGAACAGGCCCAGGACTTGATTTTTGAGGCTGTTGACCTTCCTGAGGACAAGGGTTACGAACTAGCACTTAAAACCCTACAAATGGATCCTAACTGCATAGAGGCGTATGAATATCTGGGTGCTCTTGAACCTATTACTGAGACTGCAATCTTATATTACAAAAATGGCATAGAAATAGGGAAACGAAATTTCTCTAAAACTTATTTCAAGGATAGGATTGGCCAATTTTGGATGGTTCATGAAACCAGAGCGTTTATGAGATGCATGCGGGCTTATGCTGATTGTTTAAAAGATATGGGTAGATATCATGATTCAGTGTCAGTTTATGAAGAAATGATTAGACTCAATCCAAATGACAATCAAGGAGTAAGAGACCAACTCCTTCTATATTTAATTAGACTAAATGAAATCAATAAGTTTATAAAGTACGATAAGATGTTCAAAGAAGATTTTGGAGCATTTATATCTTTTAATCGAGCTCTCTTCGCTTTCAAAACAGAGGGAATATCTGCTAACTCTAATGGATTGCTCCAAAAAGCGATCAAATCGAATAAATATGTACTTACCAAGCTAATTTCAAAAACTTTTAACGCGGATTTCCCCGAAGTTTACGGAATTGGAGATGTGAATGAAGCTTTATTTTATTGCTATTTTGCTCACAAGATTTGGCACGAGACAGCAGGTGCTATTGATTGGATTAAAAGTAAAAAAGAGCCTGAACTCAAAATTGTAAAAAAAAGCCCATTAGAACCATGGAAACACAATACTCGAATGAACAGCTCTTTCGAATTCTCATTGAAGAAGGATTCGGCAAAGGTGATGTGACTTTATTTGATAAATATTCATCACAAGATTTTGTAGAACACCAATATGGATTTAATCCCCCAAAAGTTGAGGCAGTAAAAAAAGCTATCCAAAGTTTGCATAATGCTTTTGCCGATTTTTCTATGGTTATCGAAGATCTGGTAGTTTTTGATGATAAAGTATGGGGGCGAATGACAGCTCGAGGGATCCAGAAGGGACAATTCGGACCAATGCCACCCACTGGGAAAAAAATTGAGATCACAGTCATAGATATCATGCGTTTCAAAGAGGGTAAATTAATTGAGCATTGGGGTGTCCCTGACCGCTTAGCTGCTATGGAACAACTAGGGATGAAGCCTCCGCCAAAACTCATTATGAAGATAATGAACCTATTTAGATAGGTTTATTACTATACTTTGTTTTTACTCAGGACATTTAACAAAAGTACTTGTGCTAACACGGACAATGCTAAAATTAATAGGTTCGTCATGGTTTTTGCTTTTATTCCTGCCCATCCCATGACAGATTTGTAATAGTTCGTACTGCGACCGTACCAGTTCCGGCAATAAAAATTTGTATACCGTGACTTGTTACCTGCTTTCGATCAACTTTGTACCCCCGTCACTCACTTTGCTCGCACGGGGCGCGGCGCGACACTCGTATAACTCACAAAACTTGTACCTGGACGGCAAAAAGTGCACCGTACCCTCCTTTGGACGCCGTAGCCTCGGCGAAGGCGTGTCTTGCACCTTGACCCTTCGCTACGCTCAGGGCTTCTGGCTAAAGTACCAGCCCCGAGTACTCGTGGTGCCCGGTGCGGCGTCAGGTAACACTCCAGCCCTGCAGGCTGGCTCCTTCGCTAAAACAGCCCACAGTCCCTCGCTCTAACTGGCTCCTCCCTAAAATTAGCCACTGGCTAATTTCTTCACGGTCGGCCCCTATGCGCTCGGCCCTGTTGCCGGGCCGTTATTGGCAAGTTGTGATAACAATGTAACATCATGATTTGGACAATTTTCTTTACCTTTGATAAAAATTTCATCCCATGAGTAGTGATGTTATCTTAAATAGTATTACGACTGCAATTCACTTGCAAGATCCATCTGCACAGGTATTCCTTTTTGGATCTAGGGCAAGAGGTGATAACAAACCTGATTCTGATTGGGATATCCTAATTCTTATTAACAACCAAATAGTTACAAATGAGATTGATGACAAATTCAGAAATGTCCTTTATAATATTGAACTTGAATCAGGCCAGATCATATCCACTTTTATCTATCCAAAATCATTTTGGCAGAATAATTTAAAATATTCTCCACTTTACAAATCAGTAAAAAAAGAGGGTATTAAATTATGACTATTAAAAATAAGTCAGAGTACATCATTTATAGGTTCAAAAGAGCCCAGGAATCTCTCGATGATGCACTTATAATGATTGACAACAAAAAATGGAATACAGCCATCAATCGACTATACTATTCTTGTTTCTATGCCGTGATTGCTTTACTCCTTAAAAATAATATTGAAACACATTCTCATAGTGGTGCTAGAACAAAATTCAGTGATGAATTTATCAAAACTGGATTAATCGATAAAAAACTTGGCAAACTTTTTTCTCAACTTTCTGACTACAGACAAAAAGGTGACTATGGAGACCTTTACGATTTCGATGACAAAATTGTACTCCCATTAGTGGACCGGGTAAAAGAATTCGTTTCTGAAATTAAAAATCAGATCGAAAAATAAACCAGCCAATAACACGGACAATAAAATTAATAGGTTCGTCACGGTTTTTGCCTTTACTCCTACACCCAAGACAGCTTTGTAACTGGTGATAAATCCGTACCGCTCACCTGCACCGCATTAAATTTGTAACCGGGGATAAATATATGGCACGCTTCAAACTTGTACCCCCGTCACTCACTTTGCTCGCACGGGGCGCGGCGCGACACTCGTAATGCTCAACAAACCTTGTACCTGGACTGCAAAAAGTGCGCCCCCGGCTTCGCTTCGCTCACCGGGGCACGGCATGCCTTGCTCATTACGGCTGGGGCCAGATGACAATTCAATGAAAACACTAATCAATCTCCCCTGCAGGCTGGCTCCATCGCTAAAATTGCCCACCGGGCAATTTCTTAACGCTTGGCCCTATTCGCTCAGCAACGATTACTCCCTTTATTGCCGGGCCGTTAGGTGTAAAAACTCGGATAACTACCTAATGACCAATTCATTAATAAAATTCCAGTACGACTCCCAAATATATGCAGTCTTCCAGACCTCAGACATAGACACAACGCTTCGACACCTAACAGCCAAATAATATTTTAACCATGACCACCGACATACTTAGAAAAACCGGAATTGTCTTATCAATTGCCCTGGGGATTATCCTGACATCTGCTGCAATCTGTTTGATCATATCTTTAATCTGGCCAGTTTATGATCTTAAGATTGTTTCCTTAATATCAAACAACTGGCTCATGATAATTTTTAAAAGTCAGGCAAACATCATTAATAATCATGACAGTTTATTGGGTATTAATCTCTATGACATCGGTATTATTGTCTTGTTTATTTTCGTATGTCTTGCTCTCTTCGTAAAGTTCAAATATCAAAACAAGGTTTGGTTCCTGATCGCAATTTCTTTACTTGTTCTTGGGATAGTCATTTTTATTATAACTCATCTTGCCGGTCGAAGTGCTTTCATGGCTTCAGGACTAATTATCTCTGTTATTCTCTTTTCAAAGAATTCTCAAAGTAAGCTTACTGGATTTACAGGTATCATTTCCAGTGTACTTTTATTAGTTGGTGACTTCACAGCCGGTGCCCAAATCGAAATAATCCCTTATCTATTTGGGATTGGGTATTTTTTACAAATAATCTGGATCTTCATGATCGCAAGGATATTAATCCTATCGGGGAAAAATGATATTCAAATTTAAAATTAGTTTCCCGAGATATTTAACAAAGTGCTTCAAACGCCTAACAATCATAATTAATTTGACCCTTCAGCTTTGTACTCTTAATACCATCCGACCATGACCGATAAAGAAATTGTTCTTGCATTTGTTAAAGCTATCAATGACCACGAGGTCGACAAAATCTATGACTTAATGCCTGAAGATCACATTTTTATCGACGCTTATGGAGAAAAACATGTCGGCAAAATAGATATGAAAGAGGGTTGGCAAAACTATTACCAAATGTTTCCAGATTACAGTGTCGATATAACAGATATTGTTGAAAACAATTTAGTCATCGGACTATTTGGTTATGCAAGTGGTACCTACAAAATCAACAAAGACAAGACAAATAGCAATTTCTGGAAAACTCCTGCTGCTTGGAAAGCTATTGTAGAAAACGAAAAAATAAAACACTGGCAAGTATATTGCGACTATACTCGACTAATGGAAATAATAAAAAAGAACCAAGAGGACTAATTGCTACATAGCCTGAAAAAATAAAATACTTGTGCTAACAACGCCGGTATAATTAATAAGCTTGTCACGGTTTTTGCATCTAGCCCCTACTCTATTGATAAATCAGTAATCCCTGAATACCCGGACCTTGCCACTACTGTTAATAAAATAACAATACCTCGATAGCTAACTAGCTCAATGATGTTTCGGTACCCCGACACTTATATAACTCAAAAAGCTCTGTACCTTGCCTGCAAAAACGCCCCGCCCTCGGCGAGGGCAAGCGTGCCATACCCTTCTTGTCCGGCTTCATTGGCATTATCACGAGATTATGGGGTACTGCCTTACAGCCGGAATGCGTTGGGTAACGCTCCAGCCCTGCAGGCTGGCTCCTTCGCTAAAATGATCCACCGGATCATTTCTATACGCTCGGCCCTATTGGCGGGCCGTTAGCCGTAAGCCGATACCACAATTGAACTAAACTGGAAATATTATATTTGACAATAACTTCAAATGAAAATGTTAAAACTCAGTATTAGAAATCGAGATATCTTAATATTAATTGGTATATCATTTCTAAATCTACTAGTTCATCTTTTAACAAATGGCCAATATGGATTTCATAGGGATGAGCTCTATTTAATTGACTGCACTAAACATCTTGCTTTTGGTTATGTTGACATGCCTCCGCTTACTTCATTTTTTGCAAAGCTTACAATAATCCTTCTAGGTGAGTCTCTTCAAGGGTTAAGATTCTTTCCTGCTTTGTTAAGTTCTATCATTGTATTCATGACTGGTCTTATGGCTAAAGAAATGGGCGGTAAAATATATGCTCAAATCCTAGCTTCTCTAACAATTGTTGTTGCTCCAATTTATTTGATAGCTGGAAATCAGTTTCAAACTATACCGCTTGACCAATTTTTTTGGGTTCTTACCTGTTATCTATTTATAAGATTCATTAATACCAATAATCAAAGACTATGGTTGCTTATTGGATTTGTTGTTGGACTTGGCTTATTAGCAAAATACTCAATTGCTTTTTTAGCATTTGCCATTTTTATTGGAATTTTAACTAGCAAACAAAGAAAATTTTTTATTGGGAAGTGGATTTGGTTTGGAGCTTTGATCAGTCTGCTTATTTTTCTACCCAATATAATTTGGCAGGTCCGAAACGGATTCCCTGTACTCGAACATATGCAAGCATTACGGAAAGACGAAAGCACACCAACTCTTCAGTTTTTAATTGAACAGATTCTTATTATACATCCTTTAACTCTTCCTATCTGGGTTGCAGGTATTTTGTTCTTTATATTATCAAAGCAAGGTATTAAGTACAGGATATTGGTATGGATTTATTTTATTCCCTTACTTGCATTCCTATTAATGAAAGGCAAATCATATTATATGGGACCAGCTTATCCAATCTTATTAGCTGCTGGTTCGATAATATTAGAAAGAAAACTTCTTCAAAAACAAATAAACTGGCTAGAATACACCATACCTGTACTATTAATTGTAAGTTCAGTGATTACTAGTCCTTTATGGCTTCCTGTTTTATCAATTGAAAAGATGAAAAAATTTGGAATAGCGGATCTCAGTTACGATTTTCGTGAAATGATTGGTTGGCCCGAACTTGTTTGTTCAGTTTCAAGAGTTTATGAAAACTTGCCAAACGATGACCAGAAGAATACCATAATAATTACTGGGAATTATGGAGAAGCTGGTTCAATTAATCATTATGGATCAAAGTTTGGTTTACCTTTGGCAGCAAGTGGTATTGGCAGCTATTATTATTGGGGACCTGGCAAACCAGATGCTACAATTGCATTGTTTGTCGGCTATTCCGAAGATTATTTAAAAAGGTATTTTTCCGATGTAACGGTAAAGGAAGTATTCAGGAATAATTACGGAATAAATAACGAAGAACAAGGAATACTAATTATTCTATGTCGTAAACCAAACAAACCAATTTCAGAAATGTGGACTGAGTTTAAGCACTTTTAAACTCATTTTACCTGACAGATGTTTTGCTTACAAAAAATAAAAAAGGCCTTCGGCTAACACGGACAATAAAGGTAAGTTGTTTCCCGCCTTGTGGGATAAGTTGTCACATTTTTTGCTTTCCTGGCTGCCGGCAGGCAGGTGCTACTGCTACCAAGACAGTATAGTACCACATGACAAACCCGGACCCCCGTCACTCGCTTTGCTCGCACGAGGCAGGCGCTCCACTGCCCGCAATAAGCTTAACTACATATGGATAGTTGACTAACACCTTGACAGCTCTGTACCGCGAAGCTCGTAAAGGCCACAAAACTCGGTACCTGGACGGCAAAAAATTCGCCATACCCTCCTTTGAACGCCGTAGCCTCGGCGAAGGCGTGTCTTGCACCTTGACCCTTCGCTATGCTCAGGGCTTCTGGCTAAAGTACCAGGACCCTGTCCGGTGCTTGCGTAGGGTAACACTCCAGCCCTGCAGGCTGGCTCCTTCGCTAAAACAGCCAACAGTCCCTCGCTCTAACTGGCTCCTCCCTAAAATTAGCCACTGGCTAATTTCTTCACGGTCGGCCCCTATGCGCTCGGCCCTATTGCCGGGCCGTTAGCGGTCATGCTATAGCGACAACTCCACCTTCTACGTAGGACTATCAATACTTGTCGTATTCAGCCACTAAGATTGTCGCATTTACACTGCAATAGACACGATCTTTGTTGGCGAAATTTGTATCGTAACAAAACCAATTTTGAAGAAGCTTGTTAAAGAATAAATTATAAGAGGAGGTGAAATAATATGAGAAAAATAATTGTTTTATCATTTATTACATTAGATGGAGTAATGCAAGCACCTGGTGGACCTGAGGAAGATACATCGGGCGGTTTCAAATATGGCGGTTGGGTTGCACCTTATTTTGACGAAGTTTCTGGTAAGGTCATGGAAAAACAGATGAAACCTGCAGACCTTCTTTTGGGCAGAAAAACATTTGAGATTTTTGCCTCCTACTGGCCTGAACATGAAGACTGTTTGGCCAGGTATCAATGATGTCACAAAATACGTCATGTCCAAGACCATGAAAAAGTCAGATTGGAAAAACTCAGTTTTCCTCAAAAGCCTGGCAGATATCGAAAAGCTCAAAAATTCAAAAGGTTCTGACATTCAGGTTCACGGCAGTGGTGAGCTCATTCAGCTGCTACTTAAGAATGATTTAGTGGACGAACTCTGGCTCAAAATTTACCCGCTGACTCTTGGTAAAGGAAAAAAGTTGTTTGACAATGGCACGATTCCGGCAGCATTTACATTAACAGAGAGTTTGGTTACACCAACCGGAGTGATTATTGCCAATTACAAGCGAGCTGGAAAAGTCAAGACAGGTACTGTTGGAGTCTTAAGGAGAAATAAAATGAGAAAAAATAATTGTTTCATCAGGGGGGATGGAGGCCGAACCACGACTGCACCACCGACTTTTTAAAGACGCTACTTAAAGGGTTAGATACAAAAAGGCGGTGATATACGTGCAATAACTTCACGACGAAAAGCACGAACCGCTAACATGCGTATAGTCAATAATTGTTTCAGTGGTATGCGAAGGTTTGTAGTCCGCATCAACTTTTCTTGTAGATTGATAGGAAATCATCCGCAATCCCTTACAGGCCATACCGCCGTCCGTTAGTGGCAATTCCCACACCAGGATTGCTCAGTTAAATTCTTAAGCGAATAGCAAAAATCGATATACCTTGACAAATTTATTGACGGAAAGGGATTTGTAACACCCTGATTATTAACACAAATATTTACACGTTAGTAAAGATTCACCCTGCCATTATAACAAATGAAAGACAATAAACTACTGCTAAAAGATTGTAACAATTGTTACATTTTTTGAACAGTTATTCAAGATTCAATGTTTTATTTAGAACAATAAAAAATAACAAGATTATGGTTTCAAGTATTCAAAAAGAAAAAGCTGAAATGTTCTTGAAATTTCATCAAGACAAAGAAATTTTGGTTCTGTTAAACTCATGGGACATAGGAAGTTCTAAATTAATAGAAGCATGTGGCTATAAAGCAATCGCAACAACAAGTATGGGAATAGCTGCCTCTTTAGGTTATCCTGACTGCCAGGTAATACAATTGTCAGAAATGATTGAAGTTATAACGGGGATCGTAAATGCAGTACAAGTTCCGGTAACTGTGGATATAGAAGCCGGATATGGAAATAATTTAAATGAAATAATTGATTCGGTTAAAAAGATAATTGCAACAGGAATTGTTGGAATAAACATTGAAGACAGTATTGATTTAAATCCAGTATTAATTGACGAGATGGAATTTTGTGAAAGAATATCAGCTATTCGTGCATTATCAGATTCACTGGGCTTTCATTTAGTAATTAATGCAAGGACTGATTCATTTTATACTTCGTCAGGTTCGCCACGAGAAAAATTATCTGAATCAATAAAGCGTGGCAATAAATACCGGGAAGCAGGTGCAGACTGCATATTTATTCAGCCTGTATGGGAAAAAGAAACGATTTCAACACTGGTTAAGGAAATTAATGCCCCAATTAATATTCTTTCAAACCCTGGAATTGGGGCAGGATTACCTCCATCTGTTCGTGAACTGCAGGATTTAGGTGTAGCCCGTTTAAGTCTAGGTTCAAGTTTGATGAAAGCTACTTTAGCTCTAATTAAAAAAGTTGCTGACGAACTATCAGAAAAAGGAACTTACAATATTTTATTAGATACTCTAACACCGCTTCCCGACGCTGCATTGGCCTATAAAATGGCAATAGGGTTAAATAAATGAAGAACAGCCACTAACATGGACAATAAAGGTAAGTTGGCTAAAGTACCGGGACTGGTGCCTGGTGCTGCGTCAGGTAACACGCCACCGCGTCTGGCTGGCTCCTTCGCTAAAACAGCCCACAGGGCAATTTTCAAATGCTCGGCCCTATTGCCGGACCGTTAGCATTCAGGCCCACTTTGCGACCATGGGGACAATTTACCTACAGTGTGACAGTTTCGTAAACAAGACTGATGGCCCAAAATGCTAACTGAAAAAGCATAATTTCACTTGACAACCGGGATTCAAAATAGTAAATAAAAGCAATGTAAAATTCAAGGACTTGGACGAATATAATTCAGGGTCTTCCGTTTGTATTAGAAAGGGATTTGCAAAACGAAAAATTAAAATTCAATAGAAATATGAACACACACAATCAGCGTATCGCAAAAATGACCTTCGCCTCGGTATATCCTATGTATCTCGCAAAAGTGGAGAAGAAAGGCAGAACAAAAGAAGAATTGCATCAGGTCATCGAGTGGTTAACAGGCTTCGATAACAAGAAGCTGCAGGAACTGATAAAAGAAAATGTGACATTTGAAACATTCTTTCAACATGCTTCGCTAAATCCCAATGCGCACCTCATCACCGGAGTAATCTGTGGGTATCGTGTGGAGGAAATCGAGGATCCTTTAACGCAGCAGGTCAGGTATTTGGACAAATTGGTGGATGAGTTGGCGAAAGGCAGGAAGATGGAGAAGATTTTGCGAGGCTGAAACAGCAAAACAATACAACAGACAAAAACACTGCCGGTAGACAGTTTTAATATTGGCCCAAAATGGTAACACGGACATTAAAGGTAAGTTGTTTCCCGCCTTGCGGGACAGGTTGTCACACTTTTTGTCCCGCCATGGCGGGATTTGTCTTCGCCGGGCTATGCTCAGGGCTTCTGGCTAAAGTACCGGGACCCTGCACGGTGCTGTCGTCGGGTAACACGCCACCGCGGCAGTCTGGCTCCTTCACTAAAATTGCCCCCAGGGCAATTTTCAAACGCTCGGCCCTATTGCCGGGCCGTTATAGCGCATTTTGTTTAAAAATTTGGCCTTCTACAAACTCGATAATTCCATTTTGATTATTTTCAAACCAAAATACAGTTAAAGTTGTATACTTCAGCAGAAATAAAAAATCTAACCGCTTCATTTGGAGCAGAAAAATGCGGTATAGCTTCTGTCGATAGGTTTAAGGATGCACCAAATGGTTTTCACCCAAGAGATATTTATCAAAGATGTAATTCTGTTATTGTCTTTCTGATACAAATGCCAACAGATATAATTATGGCCTCAAATCCTGTTCCATATTCTCATACAGCATATCTGATTTATTCTAAACTCGACACATTGGGACTTGATCTAAGTAAAGCAATTCAAAATAATGGAAATCATGCTGTCCCAATACCTTCGGATGTACCTTATATATATTGGGATAATGTAAATCGTCATGGAATGGGTATCCTTTCGCTTCGCCATGCGGGATATCTGGCAGGACTTGGAATTCTTGGTCGAAATAATCTGCTGATTAATCCTGATCTTGGAAACATGGTCTATATTGGGGCAGTACTTACTGACAGTAAATTAGTGCCGGATCCAGTTATTACAGAATTAAAATGCCCCACAAAATGCAAAATCTGTCTTGACAGTTGCCCTCAAAAAGCTTTGGATGGCAAAACCGTTAATCAAAAATTATGCAGACAATTCTCCGGTCTTCATCATGAACGAGGATTTAATATTTACACCTGCAATGTTTGCAGAAAAGTGTGCATTTTCAGGACAAGAATAAAAATTTAAAAAACACGCTATAACACGGACAATTAAGTTAAAAAACTTCCCGCCTTGCGGGACAAGTTGTCACGGTTTTTGCCCCGCTATGGCGGGATTTGGCTTCGCTGAGCTACGCTCAGGCCTTCTGGCTAAAGTACCAGGACCCTGCCCGGTGCCGTCGTCGGGTAACACGCCACCGTGGTAGTCTGGCTCCTTCACTAAAATTGCCCCCAGGGCAATTTTCAAACGCTTGGCCCAATTGCCGGGCCGTCAGGTGTCATAGTTTCGAAATCAACAGCCCGTCTTTGTTAGAGAATTTATCGTGACATGACAACCACTGCCCATCTACCGGGACTTAAAAACTACGGCGCTTAACAGAAGAAAATTTCGTAAATTGACTTTGAATTACTTAAACCCCTGACAACAATAAGAGAGAGAATACAATGTTTGAAACCAAAAAGAAAATCAAGGAAAGACTTATAGAATCATTCGGTAAAGTAAAAATGGATTCTTTCTATTTTGAATCAATTGAAAAGTACTTTAGAAACAAGAATCATACAGGTACATTTCAGATTTTATCTGATAAAACTTGTAATGATTTAGACTTAAATGAATTATTCATGTTTGCAGATAGGACAACTTCCTACGTTGGACAACAATTTCTATATGATACCTTAAGAACGATTCCTCCCAATGGGGTTAAATTCGTTGAACAGGAGAAACTAATAGATCAATTAACAAAAGATTCAAGCCTTAGACTTGAACTTCAGATTCATCTTGACAAATTGACAAGAGAAAGTACCTATTTTATTACAACATTATTTCAGGATGAATATATTAAAAAACCAAAGTGGTTTTTTATAATCCCAGTTAGTTCCTTTGCAAGTTTATTTGCCTTATTGCTTATACCATTTATACCGCAATTCTTCTTTGTTTTGCTCGCGGTTATGATTATTAACCTAGGAATTCATTACTGGAATAAACAGAACATTCATGAATATATAGGTACAATTCCTCAACTTTTAACATTAAACAGAGTAGCTCAAGAGCTATTCAAGTATAATATGCTTAAAAAGATCAGCATTGATTTGCCGGAATCAATAAAAATAATTGATAAAGTCAGGCATCGAATGTCCTTCTTCAGACTGGAGGCAAAGTTCCAAAGTGACTTGGGAGTATTTTTTTGGAGTTTTATGGAGTTAATTAAGGCCCTGTTTTTATTGGAACCATTAATATTATTTGGTGTCTTAAAACAATTAAACCTGAAAAGAAAGGAAATTGAAAATGTATTTTCTTTTGTAGGATATGTTGACTCGCTCATATCTATTGCTTCTTTGAGACAGGGTCTTGACTTTTTTTGCTTGCCTGAAATGAATAATAATAGCAGAGTTATTGAAGCAATCGAAATGTACCATCCATTGATAGTTAACTGCGTACCAAACTCTATCAATTGTTCAGGCAAATCAATTCTTCTGACGGGGTCAAATATGTCTGGTAAAACATCTTTTATCCGGACGGTTGGACTAAACACAATATCAGGATTAACTATTAACACATGTTTTGCCCGTCATTTTTCAATGCCCAGATTAAAGATATATTCAGCAATCAGGTTAAGTGATGATTTGGTGAATGATAAAAGTTATTATTTCGAAGAGGTCCTGACAATAAAAGAAATGATAGAAAAAAGTACAATGCCGGGATCCAATTTATTTTTATTAGACGAGATTTTCAAAGGAACTAATACTATTGAGCGTATATCAGCAGGAAGAGCCGTTTTATCCTATCTTAACAATGGAAGTAATATCGTTTTTGTATCCACACATGATATTGAATTAGCAGATCTGCTTCAGAGTGATTACAAACTGTATCATTTTAGCGAACAAGTTGATAATAAAACAGTCGATTTTGACTTTAAACTAAAAGAAGGAAAGATAGAAAACAGAAATGCAATCCGGATACTCGAGATTAATGGCTATCCCTTGCAAATAATAACTGAAGCTATCGATTTATCCAAAAAATTGGATAAAATATATGATATAAATAAAATTGATTATTAAACCGAATTTGTCCCCAAATGACCATTCTCCTACTTGATGATTAAAAAATTACAACGAACACCTAACACAGACAATAACTGTAAGCTGTTTCCCGCCTTGCGGGACAAGTTGTCACATTTTTTGCTTTCCTGCCGGCGGCAGGCAAGCTTGCACCCCATGACGCTCGCTTTCAGCTCGGTCAGGGCCTACGGCGTGACAATTTTCTGGCTAAAGTACCTGGACTCTGCCCGGTGCTTGCCCCCGACGCTTCGGTCGGGGCAGGATCGGGTAACACGCCATCGCGGCAATCTGGCTCCTTCCTTCGATCGCTGGAGGCTTGCCGCTTACGCACCATAACTTCAGCGACGGAGCGCCGAAGGCGATGCGCGAAACAGCCCACAGCCCTCGCTCAACCTGGCTCCTCCCTAAAATTGCCCACTGGGCAATTTTTTAACGGTCGGCCCTATTGGCGGGCCGTTATGGTTAATTCGATGCCTTATCTATTGATTTAAAGAACATAATTAAAAATCGAAAATCTATAAAAATGAAAATGAAAACTTTAATTATTGCCCTTGGGGGACTAATGATCTTATCAATTCCAACTAAGGGACAGTTTGGCACGCCTCAAGCAAAGGATAACACTTTACTTGTTAAAGGAACTGCAATTATAAAACAGATGCCAGAAATAATATACGCTTCAATTAATGTCAAGTCCGAGTCTCAAGACTATGCAGATTGTCAGAATAAATTACTGGCTAAAATGGAAAGAGCTAGATCATCCATCCTTAAACAGAATATCAGCAGTGACTTAATTAAGACAAACGAAATTTCAATAAATGAAAGGGAGGAGTATATTGGTGGCAAGATGACCAAAACGGGTTTTGTTGGCAGCATATCTTTAATAATCGAATCCCAATATTCTCCTGAAATAGCAAAAAAACTATTAACAGCATTCACATCTGATTCTTTAGTTTTAAATTATTCCATTGGCTTCAAACTATCAGAAAAACAAAAATCTCAATTGAGACAACTGGCAATCTCAAAAGCAGTGGATGATGCTAAAGAAAGAGCTTTATTAATTGCCAAATCATCAAATATAAAATTGATTAAGTTAAACTCACTTATCTATTTGGATGATGAGATCACATTTAATAGAGATAATGACGTCATAAAAGAAGAGATAAGGCCTGCTCAAGATGTATTTGTAACTGTAAGAGGAAATAATCCAAATACTCCTAATATCGACTTCAATCCAAAAGAAATCGGAATAATTAAATCAATTCGTATGGAATGGACAATAGAAGAAAATCCAAATAAGGACTAACCATAATGCGGACAATAAAATTAATAGGTTCCCCGCCGGGGCGGGGCAGGCTGTAACGGTTTTTGAATCGCCATCTGGACAACTTTATCGTGACACAGAAATCCTGCCCGTCTACCAGAACTTTGCAAAAACACATGCCAACCCTGATACAGACGGCAACTCCCCCTACAACCGGGCCGTTACCGGCAAGCATAGAGAACGACTGACAATGCAAGAACAAACCGACAAATTAAAAAAATTACGACTGGCAATTATTATTGCAAGTATTGTTGGACTATTGAGTCTTTTCTCAATGACAATTACAATTTTTGCTTATGGCAATGGTGACCCGACCTAAAGAAATTGCAGATCAAATAAAAATATATGGCGAATATTATCAGTATGAGTTCATTTGTGCTTGGTTTTCAGGACATTGACAAAACAAAACTCAAGGTTGTTGGGGGTAAAGGCGCGAACCTGGGGGAACTTTCCAGGATTGAAGGAATCCACGTACCGGATGGCTTTTGTATTTCTACTGAAGCCTTTAAAAGAATCATTGGGGAAACGTCGTCGATTAACGAATTACTTGATCAGTTATCGCTTCTAAAGGTGGAAGACCGGGATAAAATCGGTGAACTTAGCGGTGAGATTCGCAGGGTCATCGAAGGGATAGCCATTCCTCAAGACATTAATGAAGAGATCACCCGCCTTCTCTCCAGGCTTGGAGAAAAAAATGCCTATGCAGTACGATCCAGCGCAACTGCAGAGGATTTACCGACGGCCTCCTTTGCAGGCCAGCAGGATACGTATTTGAACATTATCGGAAAGGAGGCAATCCTAAAGCATATCAGCAAGTGCTGGGCATCGCTATTTACCGAGAGGGCAGTAATTTACCGCCTTCAAAACGGCTTCGACCACCGTAAAGTCCACCTGTCTGTGGTTGTTCAGAAGATGGTCTTCCCGCAGGCGGCAGGAATTTTGTTTACTGCCGATCCCGTCACTTCTAACAGGAAAGTGTTATCCATTGATGCCAGCTTCGGACTTGGTGAGGCCTTGGTCTCCGGCCTGGTGAATGCTGATATCTATAAAGTGTGTAACGGCAAGGTTATCGATAAGAAGATATCCACCAAGAAGCTGGCTATTTATGCCTTAAAAGATGGCGGTACGAAAGAACAGGAGATTGAGCCTGAGCGGCAGAACAGGCAAGCGCTGACGGATGAGCAGATTTTACAGCTTGAGCGCATGGGCAGAAAGATCGAAGAACATTTCGGCCGCCCCCAGGACATCGAATGGTGTTTGGTTGATGATACATTTTATATTGTCCAGAGTCGGCCAATCACTACTTTATACCCGATCCCTGAAGCGAATGATCAGGAAAATCACGTCTATGTATCTGTCGGTCATCAACAAATGATGACCGATGCCATGAAACCATTGGGATTGTCTTTTTTCCTGTTAACGACCCGTGCACCCATGCGTAAAGCTGGTGGAAGGTTGTTTGTTGATGTCACACATCAACTGGCTTCGCCTGACAGCAGAAAAAAGCTAATAGATACCTCTGGGACAATCCGATCCGCTCATAAAAGACGCACTCATGACCATCGTAGAGCGAGAAGAATTTATCAAATCGTCACCGGATGGTAAAAAGTACAGAGTCCGGGTTACAGCGATAAAGTACTGTCATGGAGTTATCTGGCGCAATTCGAAAACGATCCGACAATCGTTCCTGATTTGATTAAGAGTAGTCAAACATCGATAGAAGAGTTAAAACAAAACATCCAAACGAAATCAGGAGCGGATTTATTTGATTTTATCCTGGAAGATATCCAGCAATTAAAGAAGATTCTATTTGATCCACAAAGTTTGGATGTGATTATGACTGCTATGTATGCTTCATCATGGATCAACGAAAAAATGATGAAGTGGTTAGGTGAAAAAAACGTAGCAGACACGCTTTCTCAATCTGTACCAAACAATATTACTTCGGAAATGGGTCTGGCGCTATTGGATGTCGCAGATGTGATTCGTCCTTATCCGGAAGTAATTGATTATTTACAACATGTAAAAGATGATAACTTTTTGGATGAACTGGTTAAGTTTGATGGTGGAAAGGAAACCCAAGACGCTATCTATGCTTATCTCAACAAATACGGAATGCGATGTGCCGGAGAAATCGATATTACCAAAACTCGTTGGAGTGAAAAACCAACTACACTTGTCCCCATGATTCTCAGTAACATCAAAAACTTTGAGCCTGATGCCGGCAATCGGAAATTTGAGCAAGGGCGACAGGAAGCTTTGAAAAAAGAACAAGAGTTATTAGATCGATTGAAGCAATTACCGGATGGTAAACGAAAAGCCAAAGAGACAAAACGAATGATCAGCCTGATCCGGAATTTCATCGGTTATCGTGAATATCCAAAATACGGCATGATTAATCGCTACTTCGTTTATAAGCAGGCTTTACTGAAAGAAGCCGAACAACTCGTACAAGCCAACGTTATTCATGAAAAAGAAGATATATACTATCTCACTTTTGAAGAACTTCGCGAAGTCGTACGCACAAATAAACTGGATTACCAGATCATCAGCAAACGAAAAGACGAGTACAAATTATATGAAAAACTAACTCCCCCACGTGTTATCACGTCTGATGGTGAAATCATTGCAGGTGAGTACAAACGAGAAAATCTCCCAGCCGAAGCTATTGTAGGTCTACCTGTTTCTTCCGGAGTTATAGAGGGACGAGCACGTGTCATCTTAAACATGGAAGATGCTGATCTGGAAGATGGAGATATATTAGTCACCTCCTTTACTGACCCTAGCTGGACACCATTGTTTGTATCCATAAAAGGCCTGGTCACCGAAGTTGGTGGACTGATGACCCATGGAGCAGTTATCGCACGTGAATATGGCTTACCAGCAGTTGTCGGAGTAGAAAATGCTACCAAACTGATAAAAGATGGGCAACGAATTCGCGTGCATGGAACAGAAGGGTATGTAGAAATCCTATAAACAGGGGAAGGCAATATAAAATAAACTTAGATATTTGCGAATTAGTCTATAAGTAAAAAGCTATTGCTATAATTCATAATTTGCCACAGCATGGCCAAACAAAACAAAGTAAGAATGCCGGCCGGTAACAGCGGCTCAAATTGCTAATTCTAGATTGACAATTAGAAATAAACAACTTTGACAACATTTGTAGAGATATAAAATGAGAATCTGGTCACTTCACCCAAAATACCTTGATGCAAAGGGCCTGGTTGGTTTGTGGAGAGAAACACTTTTAGCAAGAAATGTATTGCAGGGAAAAACTGTTGGTTACAAGAATCATCCCCAACTCAACCGGTTCAAAGTAGCAAAAAGACCTCTTGAAGCAATAAATCAATACCTATCTGAAATATATTTAGAATCAGTGAGGAGAAATTACAATTTCGACAAACAAAAAATTAATTGGTCTTTTAAAAAAAGTAAGTTAC
The DNA here is from genome assembly GCA_963732115.1 of uncultured Bacteroidales bacterium. GTDB lineage: Bacteria > Bacteroidota > Bacteroidia > Bacteroidales > VadinHA17 > LD21. The sequence goes on along the minus strand of CAVSYN010000005.1, from coordinate 190,125 downwards.
CGGTTACAGCTGGACAATTAAATTATGAAGCAAAGCATCTATTAATTAAGCTTAAAACCAGAGATATAAATAAATACAAAGAACTCAAATCAAGATCAACTTTTGACATTCATCCTCTTTTTATTCTAGTCAATGGAGATATTGAAAATTGGGAAATATTGCCAAACACGAGTAAAAATGCCAGCCGCTAACTCTGACAATAAAGTAAATAAACTTTAATTGAAAAGAGATGATACGACACTTAATCTTTATTGGTTTACTATTCTCGATTAATCATCCTGTAATTTATTGCCAGCAGCCTGATTATATCAGAGGGAAAGTGATTGATTCTAAAACATCCGAACCTGTACCATACGCGACAGTACATCTTAAAAACTCTCAGGTTGGGGTCTATTTCAAATGCTGAAGGTGATTTCAGAATATTAAACAATCCCGGATTTCAATCCGACAGCCTGATCGTGTCCTGTATCGGATTTCACAGGCTTTCAGTGGCTTTTAGTGTTCTAAAAACATCTGGAATGAACAATCTTAAGCTTGTACCCAATATCTATGTTCTGAATGAGGTCAGGGTAACTGCCAGAAAAAGAAGACTCAGCCCGGAAATTATAATAGCCAGGGCGCTCAGAAATATTAAGAAAAATAATCCGGCTATACCGTTCAGTTATGTATCCTATTACCGGGATTATCAGAAGGACAGCAGTAATTATCTTAACCTGAACGAGGCGATCATCCAGACTCTGGATAAGGGCTTTGCCTATCCATCAGATTCAAACAGGTACAGATTGCTCGATTTCAAAAAGAATATGGATTTCACACGGATAAATATAACTCCGTATTATGATCTTCCGGAAACGGATCATTCTGATGATGTCATTTAAAAGAATACCCCATGCAATGGTTGGTGATCAATACGGCAATGAGCTTTTTATATTGCTGGTTCACGATGCAATCAGAAATTTCGATAAAAGATCATTTTCATTTGTTGATACTCTGACGCAGGATTTTATCAGAAATCACTGGTTTTCAACGTCCAATCGGAATTTATGATGGAAGTACATTATTATATAAGATCGACTTCACCGCAAAACGACAGATCACAGGTGATATACATCCAGATGAAAGGTGCAATATTCATTCAGCCCGATGATTATTCGATACACAAACTTGAGTATTCCGCTTCATTTTTAAATTCAGAAAAAAAGAACAAGGAGATTTTCAATATTGAGATTGAATATGGGCATGAGCCGGCAGTTAATTCCAGGATGTGTCTTAAATACATATCTTTCAATAATTCATTCATTATACCTGATTCGAGTGACAATGATTTCTTTAAAATTGTGAGAATCAGAATGGAGGCAAGCTGGTGGCCCTTATGCTGATTATCCCTTCACCGATATGACATATTATAGCTTATTTCAACAGGAAGATCGATCCTGTTTCGGGAGGCAGAATGGAAAATTACGACATGACCATCGGCAAAAGAAAAGCGAAGATCACAAGGATTAAAGTTGACGGCCCCAACTTGTACATAACCGTGAGAGATGACAAATTCACAGCGAAGGAAATTGATTCCTGTCAATTAAATATTAAAAACCTGAAAGACATTAATGGCAATATCCTTAACAAACGAAGAGATCTTGAATTTCGTCAGTTCAGGGAACTTTTTGTGCAGGAATATAATAAGCCACTGGAATTTCAGAATAATTGTTTTATACAGTCTATGCCCCTTGAACAGAACTGTATTTCCATCTCTGACAATTCAGGAAGATTTTGGATGAATACACCATTAAAAGCTGAAGAAAAGCAACAAGATTCTCAGAATCATTGAATGCAACTGTAAATTTGGAATAAGACTATTTGGCTAAAAATGGTTGATCTGTAAGGCACATTTATTACAACTTGATAAGAATTACTTATTAACTTACAGAATAATTATCTACATAATTGGAGGTTTTAATATGAGCAAGGCTGTTTATAAAAATGCAAAAAGTAAGAAAATAATGCTAGACTTGTATGAGAAGCAAGTCTCAGCACTAAATATAGATTTTGAAGATATTTATGTAGATACAAGATTTGGAAAAACCCATTTGCTTAAAACTGGTAATCCAAACGGAAAGCCCATTTTGCTTTTTCATGGAGGGAACAGCACTGCACCATATTATTTAAGAGATTTCCTTTGTTTCAGAAATAAGTATTTGATATATGCTGCAGATATAATGGGACACCCTGGGAAAAGCGCTCAGACTGTTTTATCTGCCAAAAACTTAGAGTATGGGAAATGGGCATCTGATGTAATTGATGGATTGGGATTTAAACAAATGATTTGTGTGGGTGGTTCTTACGGTGGTGGAGTATTAATGAAGCTAATGTGTGTTGCACCTCAAAAGATTTCCAAAGCCATTTTGCTTGTCCCATCAGGAATATGCAATGCTTCAAATGCAAGCATAATGATTAGTATGGGAATCCCGATGATTTTATATAGAATTACTAAAAATGGGAAATGGTTAAAAAAGGCTATTCTGCCTATGGCACTTGATGAAAGCGAGATTGATGAAAGTACCTTTGAAATGGTTAAATGCGCTTTTAATAATGTGTGCGTTAAGGCAGGTATGCCAAGTAATGTTAAAGTAACTGATATGAAGAATTATACTGCCCCAACCTTTTTAATCACAGGAGAAAAAGATGTTATATTTCCTGGAGAGAAAGTAATTGCCAGGGCCAAAACAATTATTCCTGATATAAAAACACATCTGATGAAAGGAAGTGGACATATGTGTATTCTGTCTTCTGAAAAAAACAAAAATGTTTTAGAAATGATATCTGAGTTTCTAACAGATTAATTTTCCCTCCAGAGATAGAGGATAACTTGACAACTGCAGTTTTCAGATTGATTAATAAAAGCCTGAGCATAACACGGAAAATTAAATTAATAGGCTCCCCGCTGAAGCGGGGCAGGTAGTCACGGTTTTTGCTTTCCTGTCTTGCCTGCCTACCGGTAAGCGGGCTCGGCCCTATTGCAGGGCTGTTAGCATTAAGTAAGGCATCCAGCACATTAGAAAGTTTTAAAGTTTGAACATAGAACCAGCTTCATTGTTAAATAGAATAACATAAGATTCCACAAGTACTATGAATGCTAAGTTGAATAATGACTTAATACAAAAGTATTGTTAAATAAAAATGAACTGCTTGTTTTCTTAACATAAAAACTATGTCAAACGTTGAAACAAAAAAGGAGTTGTCACCAGAACAACGTGAAGAACTACTCAGAGCATTGAAAGCCCGTTTTGAGAAAAACATGAACCGCCATAAAGGTCTTGAATGGGCTAAAGTACAAGCAAAGCTGGAAGCTAATACTGAAAAACTGTGGTCACTCAATGAAATGGAAAGAACTGGCGGTGAACCGGATGTTGTTGGTCATGATAAAAAGACGGGCGAATACATTTTTTATGATTGTTCAGCGGAAAGTCCTAAAGGCCGCAGAAGTGTATGTTACGACCGCGAAGGGCTGGAATCAAGGAAAGAACATAAACCAGAAAATAACGCTATAGATATGGCAGCTGCCATGGGCATTGAACTTTTAACGGAAGAACAATATCGAGAGTTGCAGAAACTTGGAAATTTCGATACGAAAACATCGAGCTGGGTGAAGACACCTGCTGAGATTAGAAAACTTGGCGGTGCACTCTTTTGTGATCGTCGCTATGACCATGTCTTCGTGTATCACAATGGTGCAGAATCTTACTATGGCGTCAGGGGGTTCCGCGGCTCGCTATGGGTCTAAATTTTGCCACCAAATATGCCACCACAAAAATAAAAAGCTCCTGATTTACAGGAACTTTTGTTTTGATTATGAGGTCGGTGGCGGATTCGAACCGCCGTAAACGGTTTTGCAGACCGCTACCTAGCCACTCGGTTAACCGACCGTGTACACCGAATCCGCTACTTAACGGAGAAGGCGTGCAATAATTTCGAGTGCAAAAATAACAAAATCTTGCAAAAAAACCCGCCTCATCGGCGGGTTTCAAATAAAAACTGATTAACAAGTGTTATATTTTTGCCAAAACAAAGTCTAAGGTTGTCTGGTTACCGGCAACAATCTTTACATCATTTCTTGTAGCTACTTGATAATTCTCTTTTGTGGCAGTTACATGTATATGTTCCCGAAGGCAATCCAATTATAGTGTAGTGTCCATTGTCATCAGTTGTAGCAGTCCCAACCTCCTTATCTTCCTGCTTTACTGATATTGCAGTTCCGGCAATAACAGCTTTCTCGCTGTCAGTAACTGTTCCTGAAAGACTACCTGCTGTACTATTATTTACTGCCCTTATGACAGGTTTAAAAATAAATCCAGATATCCCTGCAGGGCTGTCAGTATTACCTCTCATCACAAATGACTTTGAAAGATCAAAATCCAGCAATAATTCTGAGGTCAGACCACCTTCAACAACCAATACTGGATCAATAAATATTTTTATGCCAGTCTGAGGACCACTTGGAATCTTGACTTCATAATCACCGCCATCCTTGATTTTAAGACCGGCCTGATCTACATATAGCCGTACAAGATCAAAGCTGCCCTGTGGTATTACAACATCCAAAAGTTGTTCAACAAGCCCGTTTCTGAGCTCAAGCAGGTTAAACGCTTCACTGCCTTCCCAAACAGTTAGAAACTGACTTCCGTCACTTTCACCATCCCCTTCTTTCCTTAACTCAACCTTTGTTATAGTGACAGTAGCTGATTCCACCATATTTATTGGGAACGGTGCATCCGTCACTTTAACTACCAATCGTCCTGGTCCATCAGTAGATTTTGTACAGCCTGATAACATTATGGCTAACATTGCTGTAAAAAATGGAAATAATAGCTTTTTCATACGATTCTGTTTTAATTACTTAATTGGACAGGATCAAATGTAAAACTGCAGAGATGAATTTTTCATGAATTTTCAGGGAAGATGAAGGAAAATGATGTTCCCTTTTCTTTTTCAGAAGTAACAGATACAACTATCTTATGAAAATCAGCTATCGTTTTGGCTATCGCCAGGCCGATCCCTGTTCCATCCTCCTGAGAGCTCACTTTGGTTTTGAACCGCGAAAAAAGTTTATCAATCTGCTCTTTCGACATTCCCTTTCCATTATCGGATATAGTCACATTGAAATAATGGCCTGAAATATAGGTTTTTACGGTCATATCACCTCCGGGTGAGGTATTTTTCACTGCGTTGTTTATTACATTCGAGAACATCGAAAAGATAAGGGACCTGTTAGCAGCCTTTAACTGATAGTCCTGATCCATTTCTTCATTTATTATTACTCCCTTATCCTCAGCAATTGGTTTGATTTCACAGATAACCTCCTTCAGTACTTCATTTGAATTAAAGGTATCTTCCATTAAATACTGCCTGCTTTCAATCCGGGCAATAAACAATAATGAATTTACCAGGCTTTGGAGTCTGTACAGTGTTTTAAGTGACTCCTCAATTTTCCCGGAGATTTCCGGATCGACATCATCTTTTAATAGAAGATTCTCAAGCTTGCTTCTGAGAACCGAAACAGGTGTCAGAAGCTCATGGGATACATTATCAGTAATCTCTTTTTCTTTTTCAAACAGTTCACCGATATTTTTCATCAGTTCTGTCAGAGCTTTATCGAGCCTGTAAAAATCAGAAGTTGTAGTTCTGACGGGGGTCCTGTCAAAAGAAGAAGGATCAGATATACTCTTTAGCTTCTCTGTAATCTTTCCTAGAGGTCGTAACAGAAAACGGTTATACTGGAGATCGGTGACAAATGTGATCAGTATAATTAGGATTAAAAATAACAGGATTACCCTGTAAATATTTCTTTGTGACGATTGAATACTCTTCAGGCTTCTGCCGATTTCAAGAAGATATTTCTGGCCATCGACCGTTATTGTATAATTCAAAACACGGTAAGAGATTTCTTCATCTTCAATCATTCTGTCGGACACTTCGATGTCATTCAGATCTTCATACAGGATTGTCTTTTCGAGACTTATAAATTCTTCCTTGAGTATATTATAACTTCCGAAGGCGACTGTTGTGTCCGATGAGTTGAACGGTTCGATACCTATCCTGCTTATCAGGTTAATTAGTTGTTCACGCTTTCGGACAAGGTCACTGTCCACCTGCCTCAGATTGATCCGCTCTATTACCCAGGGCAGAAAAACAATGAATAATAAGGTAACGGCCAGCTTTGATAGCAGGTTGAATAACGCAAGTCTTGTTTTTAACCGGATCATGCTGGGGTGTTGTTTTTTGGTCTTTCAGGAGCTGCCCTGTATCCAACCCCTCTTACCGTTTCCAGCCATGGAGACGGGGCATAGTAATTAAGCTTCTTCCGTAAATTCTTGATATGAACGTCTATAAAATTACTATCATACTGATCATCAAGAATATTCCCCCAGATATGTTCATAAAGCTGCTGCCGTGTAAGTACCTTATCATGATTCAGAACAAGATACTGCAACAGGTCATATTCCTTTTTTGTAAGATCAACTTCCTCCTCATTGCAAATCAGCTTCCGGTACTGCACCTGCATGACAAAGTCGCCCAGCTTAATATCCTGGTTGCCGATATTGAACTTCCTCCTTGCAACCGCATTTATCCGTGAAAGGAGCTCAATCAGCGCAAAAGGCTTTGCAAGATAATCATCTGCACCAAGATCAAGCCCTTTTACTTTGTCTTCCACAGCCCCGCGTGCAGTGATTATGATAAAGGAGGCATCGTTGCCGGCACGTTTTGCTTCCCTGATAAGATCAAGGCCATTGTAATCCGGCAAGCCCAGATCGAGCAAAACAAAATCATACAGGTTCACAGCGATCTTCTCTGAAGCTTCCCTGCCAGTAAAGGCAAGATCACAAAGGAAATTCTCCGATTTCAGGAACAAAGCAATTTCATTTGCAAGACTTATTTCGTCCTCAACAATCAACACATTCATTGCTGCAAAATTAGAAAATCCTGAAAATTCCGCTCAGCATGAAAACAAAACCCTTTGGGCCATGAATATCAGGGTCTTTAAAAACCGGAAGAAAATAGTCAAGCTCAGCTTCAACAGTCATATTATCGGTGTTGTATGAAACAGGAATGCCGAAGTCAATCTCCATTAGGCCGAACTTCTTTGAATATGATGTATATGTAGTTGTCCCATATTTCTTATTTTTCCATTTGCGGCCCGGGGATGAAACCACAACTGTGGTCTCAGTGGTGGTTCTGACTTCAACGATTGTTCCGAACAATAGATTGAAATAGGGATCTAAAGAAACATTGGCTTTGCCATTAAAGAATTCGGGTGTCTGGAAATATCTTGAGTTCTTTAGCTGAAAATAGATTTGATTTTCATCCGATAGAAGTCCCCCAACCGAGACCTTTGAATAGATCAGCTTCCAGTCGAATCCAAGGGTAATATCTCCGTAAGAAAAGCTGTGGAACAGAGTGTCCGTAAGTGACGGAGCAACCTGGTACCTGTAGGCCCCGGCTGAAATATCAAACCACGAGTTAAAAACGTGATTGTAATTCAATGCCCCGATGTAAAATGAGATAAAGGGACTGTAACCTGAGAGATGAACAGCTGATGCAGATGCATAAAGTTGGTTTTTGAAACCATAAGCCAGTGTACCATAGCAATATGGCTGATCCTGGGAAATAGTTGATCCGAGATAGACCATGTTGCTCCCGTAGCCTGTCCCCGCGTAGAATGAGTGGTTTAAACCTCCAGATCTTGATTTTGTAGTGTCATTCCTCACCAAAGGAATATCAGGATGGGTTTGGGCCGGTAACCAGTATGACGCCAAAATGAATAACAGGCCGAATAGCCTCAGTGTAAGATTGATGATAACGGGAGCATCGGATCGCTTCTTTGTTTACCTTCCCAGCTTTCTGTCCTGCCCCGCCTGGCCTGCCAACACCCTTTGGTACACCGGATCCGGATGGTCTCACAATTAATGGCGGACGGGCTCCCCTGGCTTTGGTCATGTCAGGCCGAGCAGACTTTAACACGCTTCACTGCCTGATTTTCATTGCCTTTATTCTGGAGAATATTCCCTGAGTACTTGTTTTTTGTTCGTTTCCTCTGTGAGGCGGACTGATCCTTTTGAACACTTTGTTGCAGAGTATCCGCCTCTGGCATATCAGCCTGAGCCGACATATTATACCCGGTTAACACCATTAATACCAGGATTGAGCTATTTTGCCTGATCTTCTCATAATTTTTTTATGCCCCGGTTACTGATTAATTCCCCTGCCGTTTTGATAATGACAAAATTATTAATTACTATCCTAATTAGCACAAAGTTATCTGTTATATTATGAAGAAAGGATGAAAATTGGCATCTATGTAATTATTTCATCTTTCCATTATGACGCTTACTGAGCCTATCTTACCTCCCATCGGAGGATTCATCTTGGAAACTTTTATGGTAGCTTTTTTTATCCCAGACATCTCCGAATACAATGCATCCAGAATCCGCCCTGCAATATGTTCCAGGAGATGTGATTTCTTTTCCATCTCATCCTTTACAATCTGATATGCCTTCTGATAATTGACAGCGTCCCGCAGATTATCACTTTCCCTGGGCTTCTGCATATCTGTTTCAATGGTCAGGTCAACCAGGAATTTATTGCCTACTATCTGCTCTTCCTTGAAATGCCCGTGAAAAGCATAAAATTCCATATTTTCAATTTGAATAAGGCCCATTAATGAATTTTTATATAATCTACTTAACTAAATTTAAGGGCTAAAGCCCTTATTCTATGGTTATCATCCAACCACGGCCTTAAGGCCGTGGTTGACATAATCCTGTATTATTGGACTTTAGTCCAAAATCCAATCCAGCCCTAAAGCCCTGGTTCAAAGAAAGCCCCCCTTTGGGGGGATTGGGGGTAATCATCTGTTAATTAATTAACAATCAATCTATTAAAACTAAATCCAAAAATAATTGCAAATATATTTGGTTTATATTATAAAGTAGTTTATATTTGCAATATGTTTATATTCGTTTTCAATCTAACTTAAAAATAAGCATTATTATGGAAAACAACGAAAATTTCATGACAGGAGAAGAGAGCCTGAAGATCATTTCGGAAATGATAAACAAGACTAAGGTCAATATCCGGCAGGGCAGCTTTCATCTCCTGTTCTGGGGATGGCTCATATTTATTTGCAGTCTCACTGAATACCTTCTTTCTAAGCTAACCGACATCCCTAATCCGTGGATCGTCTGGCTGTTGGTAATACCAGGGGCTTTTGTTTCAATGATATACGGTTATGTTAACGGAAGGAAAGCCAAGGTTCATACCTATGCTGAAATAATTTATGTCTGGACCTGGATGGGATTCCTGCTTTCAGCAATAGTACTTTTTATTATAGTTTCGAAAGATATGGAATCTGTTCCCCCGTTCATCCTGACTCTCGCTGCAGTCCCGACATTTATTTCCGGATTTATCATCAAGTTCAGACCGCTGATAATCGGGGCAATTACCTTTTGGATATTTGCACTTGTAGCTCATTTCGGCGGGTTTGACATTGCACATCTTGCTGTACCAGTGGCCATGCTTACAGGTTACCTGATCCCGGGCTATCTCTTAAAAAGAAAAGTTGACCATGACACGCTTTAATGAGCTCGACCCGGTCCTGCATTCGCAGCTGAGGCTTGCAGTGATATCCCTTCTTGTAGGCACTGAGGTAGCCGAGTTTACCTGGCTGCAGGAACAGTCTGGAGCAACTGCCGGAAACCTCAGCATACAGTTGACCAAACTAAAAGACGCAGGATATATTGAGGTGACAAAGAAGTTCCACAATAACTATCCCCAGACCGTGTGCCATATCACTCCTCTTGGGAAAGCAGAAGTTTGCAGAGTACGTCAGGGATCTTAAAGATTACCTGAATCCGGAAAAAAATCAATAACTCTATGCAAGTGAGTCTCAAATTCATCCTATTTTTGTAATCTTAAATAAAGTAAGGATGAGTGAAGAGAACATTGCCGGAAAAGGAGAATCTAAACCTTCAGTAAGTTTTATTGAGCAATTTATTATTGACGATCTGAAAGAAGGGAAAAACGAGGGCAGGATACATACCAGGTTTCCTCCGGAACCAAACGGCTATCTTCACATTGGTCATGCTAAAGCAATTTGCCTCGACTTTGGCATGGCAAAGAAATATGGCGGGAAATGCAACCTGAGGTTCGATGATACCAATCCGGTCAAAGAGGAAGTCGAATATATCGACTCAATAAAAGAGGACATCCGCTGGCTTGGCTTCGACTGGGAAGACCGTGAATACTACGCCTCCGATTATTTCGGGAAGCTTTACGATTTTGCGGTTGATCTTATCAAACGAGGGCTTGCTTATGTTGATGACCAGTCTGCAGAAGTTATTTCCTCACAAAAGGGTACACCTTCCCAACCAGGTACGGAAAGTCCTTACCGGTAACAGGGCTTTACCAGAAAGCCTGGATCTTTTTGAAAGGATGAACCGCGGTGAATTCGATGAAGGAAGCAGGGTTCTCAGGGCGAAAATTGATCTCTCCTCCCCTAACATGCAGATGCGCGATCCGATTATTTACAGGATCATAAAATCTGACCACCACCGGACGGGCGATAAATGGAAGGTATATCCGATGTACGATTTCGCTCACGGACAATGCGATTATTTTGAAGGTATAACCCATTCTCTCTGCACTCTTGAATTCGAGGTGCACCGGCCCTTATACGACTGGCTTGTCGACCAGACTGAAGACCGGCAATTACCGGCCCAGGCAAATTGAATTCAACCGGCTCAATCTGACCTATACTATGATGAGCAAGCGCAAGCTTCTGGAGCTTGTTGAGGAGGGAAAGGTATCAGGCTGGGACGATCCCAGGATGCCTACACTGTGCGGACTCAGGCGCAGGGGCTATACACCGGAAGCGGTCAGAAAGTTTATCGATCTTATCGGGTATACAAAGGTAGAAGCCATTAATGACGTCTCCCTCCTTGAACATGCTGTTCGCGAGGACCTCAACCTCAGGACATCAAGGGTATTCGGAGTATTGAACCCGTTAAAGGTCATAATTACAAATTATCCCGAAGACAAATGCGAGGATGTTGAACTGATCAACAATCCTGAGGATGAGAGCATGGGGAAAAGGGTTGTTCCATTCTGCCGCGAGATCTATATTGAGAAGGACGATTTCATGGAAATACCTCCCCACAAGTTTTTCCGTCTTGCACCCGGAATGGAAGTGCGGTTAAAAGGAGCCTACATCGTAAAATGTGAAGGGTTCAAAAAGGATGAAAAGACAGGTGAAATAAATGAGGTTTACTGTACCTATGATCCATCAACCAGAAGCGGTGGCCATGCCTCGGATAAAAAGGTCAAAGGGACATTGCACTGGGTCTCAGCCAGGCATGCTGTCAATGCAGAAGTGAGATTGTATGACCGTCTTTTCAATCACGAAGACCCTGCCGGACAAAAAGATGAAGATTACCGGAAGTTTCTCAATCCCGATTCACTTAAAATACTAAATGACTGCAAAGTCGAACCATCGCTTAAATCAGCAAAGCACCTCGACAAGTTCCAGTTCCAGCGACTGGGATATTTCTGTGTCGACTATCGATTCCACTGAAGATCACCTGGTGTTTAACCGTACGGTCTCCCTGAAGGATACCTGGGCTAAAATCAATAAGTAGTTGTGCATGTCTACTGCGGTTATGCAAGTTTTGCAGGTTGTGCATGTTGTTCTGGTTGAACTTGCAGAACCGTAAAACCGCAGAACTGGCATAACTTCCTTTTGGCATGGTATTTGCCTCTGAATGAGTTATAACCTGTTTTTTTTCGTAGAATTTAATACTAGTAAGTATGAAAGCATTAATCAAATACCTTTTTGGTTTTATGTCTTTCCTCACTGTTTTTGCCCTCTCATCATGTGAGAGGATTATTAAACGACAAAAACGGTAAAAGGAATGGCTGAGTTTTCTCTTAACATGCCTGAAGAGACAACCAAATCTCTTTCAGGAGTGGCTCTCGACAGCGGCATATTATCTTACCATATTCTTGTATCAATAGAGGATATGGAAGGGAATGCCGTTATTACAGATTCCCTCCTGCCGGTATATGCATTTGGTCCTGCGTTTACCAGCGAAAACCTTGAATTACAAACCGGAGACTACAATCTCACAAAATTTCTTGTGATAGCTCCATCAGGTGAGGTCATCTATGCAGCACCTCTTGAAGGTTCGCCTCTGGCATACCTGGTAAATGATCCTCTTCCGATCAATTTTACCATATTTGCCGACCGGGTCACCCGGGTCGCCCCGGAAGTGCTTCTTGTTGGGGAGCAGACGCCAGGCGATTTTGGTTATGCAAGCTTTGGGATGCAGATCATCAAACCACTTGATTTCTGGACAATTTGCATTCTGGATTGTCCGATGTGTGCATCACCGACCCAGCTTACCACAGCGAAACTGACTGTTTATGCAGACAACAACTGGCATTATACCTTTAAGCTGGAAGCTGCAATAAATCATCTTGTCATTAGGGGAGGTTCAAGGGTCTATTATTTTCTTCTTGAAAAAGAAGGCTATATGTCTCAAAAGCTGGAATTCACCGCAGCAGAACTGATGGCAACAACAAAGGAGAATCCCCTGGTCCTTAAGATTCCCTGGGACAGCAACCAGTGGAAGACACTTGTTCTTCAGCCGGGACCAGAAGACGGTAAAGATGCTATGATTTCAAATCTCGACGGTGATAAGAATTTCGGAGATTACAAGTACTTTGAGGCCACATTCATTTCAGAACCGGTTTTAACGGTGATGCGTTCCAACAGGAGCCTGATATGGTTCAATATGAATGCGCTTCCGAAGTCGGCCAATATTAGAAAAGTTACCCTTCAGCTATTCTATGATCTTCCTGTTCCCTGGGATGTAAATGCGTTTATTACAGGACCTGTTACCAGCCCGGTTTGGTACGGAGGTGTTTTACAGCAGATCGTTGAGCCATGGGATGAAAATAAGGTAACCTGGAACAATCAGCCCAAGAGCATTCTGGCTAACCAGGTTTTCATATCACCGTTTTTCAGGAATGTCAATTTTATTACAATTGATGTGACAACCCTCTTTGTACCGGTGAATGACATTGCGGCTGCAAATTACGGGATGCTTTTCAAGCTCTGGCCTACGGAAAAATTTCCGGGGTTCAGGTTTGCATCAAGCGATTTCCCCACTGCCACGATGAGGCCGAAACTGACGATTTATTATACTATTAATTAAAAGCTTCGCGCAGCTTTTTGTCTTGCGGTCGTGCAGTCGTGCGGTCTTGTGGTCTATATAAAGTTGGACCGTATGACTGCATGACTATCTGACCGCATGACTTTTTTGCCAATAAGTCTATATTTGATTTCTTAGTTTTTATTTATATTTGCAGCCTCCAAACTGCTCTGTGGTGTAATTGGCAACACGTCTGACTCTGGATCAGAAAAGTTCAGGTTCGAGCCCTGACAGAGCAACAAAAACATCCCGTTTCTGCGGGATTTTTTGTTGCGACGGAAGGGCGAGAAGCCCGCCCCGGCATTTCGAGCAAAGTTAAGCAACCTTTGAAGGTGTTTAAACATCTTAATAATAAAGAACTGAAACATTAAAGCATACAAACATTTAATACTCTTAGCAGGTATCGGAATCTTACTTATCTTAGAATACTTAAAACCCACTTATGAAATCATCATTGTTGCTCACACGGGTGTTCCTGATGATCGTTTTCATGCTGTTATATGCCTGTGATAAGATAGTTATCATAGGACCCAGGGCTCCTTTGCCTGTCCATCACAGGGCTGGGAAAGCGCGTACTCCGATTACCCTTGGTACAATTAGAGGTAACTTTGGGGATGATTACAGAACATTTATACAGCATATAGAAAAGGTTCAGCCAATCGACAGCTTCTCAAATTGCTACTTTTACGGGAATTGCAAGGAGAGTACCCTAAACCAGATTAATTTAATCAGGTGTGATTCATCTTATGTCTTTGCCATGTTTATCAATGGATATCCGCTGGATTCATTACCCACTTCTCTTCCTGTACCTTCCGAATTCGGGAAGTCGGCTGAAATACAGTTCTATCCGTTCTATAACTGGAATTGGGGTTCAGCTGACCACTATATTCTGAACAATTTCTATGGAACATCCGTCTTAATTACCGATAAGACAGATGATATTCTGACAGGCACCTTCCAGGGCACACTTATATCAGCCACTGGCGCCACAATGCCTGTTTCAGATGGAGAATTCAAGATAAAGATCTTCAGAAAATACATGCCCTGCGGTAAATAAGGGATCTGATCCTGCGGATGACTTCTTCCTTCTGTCACCGGCCCGAAAGGCCGCCAGAGAGCCTGACAAAACCCAACAAATCACCCTCCCGATTGTTTTTACTGATATTTAAACAAGGGATTTCAGGCAGAAAATGTCCTGCAGGATTTATTAAACCGGCCGGAACTCCTGTAAAAAGATTTGCTGGGCCTGATTTAATGCTTTAAATTGGTGACCTTTTATGGAAAAGACCGGATAATCTACCTGAATTAACCAGGAGAAGTTGACAGCACTAAAGTAGCGGTTTCATATTAGAGTTTAAATTAGTATTTTACTCACAAAATGATGAAAGCAACATCCTACTTAATTTCTTTATTACTACTCTGCCTGATTTTCAATTCAATATCGGCACAAACCTATGAAATTAAAGGGAAGATCACCGATGCCAAAACGGGAGAGCCCATGGCTGGTGCCCATGTCACAGTAAAGAATGACGTTTATGGAACAATCGCCGGCAACGACGGCGTTTTTGTACTTAAGACCCGTCTGGCACCGCCCCTCATCCTGCATATTTCATTTGTTGGTTATGTAACTCAGGAGATTGAGGTAACAAAGGCAACTGCTTCCCTTGATATCAAAATGGAAGAACAATTACTGCTGGGGCAGGAAGTTGTGGTTTCAGCAAGCCGCGTCGAGGAAAATATATTAAGGTCCCCGGTCAGCATTGAGAAAATGAATTTGCGCGATCTGAAGCAAATTTCAACTTCAGACTTCTACGATGGCCTGTATCTGATGAAAGGGGTTGATATGAATGTGCATGGACTTACATTTCAGCTTCCAAATACGAGGGGATTCAATGATTATACAAATTACAGGATGAACCAGATCATTGATGGAGTTGAGAATATTGCACCCGGGTTGAGTTTTTCGGCAGGAAATATATTTGGTTTATCGCAGATTGATGTTAAAAGTGTTGAGATGGTGGTTGGCGCTTCAACTGCCCTCTACGGACCTGGCGGAATGAATGGCACCCTGGTAATGCAAAGTAAAGATCCGTTTCCAATATCAGGGTCTTACAGTTTCGCTTCAATCCGGTTTGATGAACATTGCCAGCCAGACTGTAAATAACGCAACTCCGTTGTATGAGTTGAATTTCAGATACGCCAAAGCATTCAGCAACCGCATGGCTCTTAAGGTTACAGGTTCATTTCTCAATGCCACCGATTGGTCAGCAGGTGATAAAAGAGACCGGACGAACCTTGAATGACGCATTGCTGAACCGGTATTCAAATCCCGGGTATGATGGCGTAAATACCTATGGTGATGAGCTTCTGGTGTCGGTTAACCTTAAAGATGTAGGCCCTGCCGTTATCAATGGTATTGCTGAATCCCAGGGTATAACACCAGGCACTCCGGAATATCAGGAGCTCTATAACAGGGCAATTCAATATTTTCCTGACCAGCTGGTTACACGAACAGGATGGATTGAAAGGGATCTGTCGGATAATAAGACGAAAAACCTCAGGTTTGGGGGTTCATTTCATTATTTTATAAACGAACGCACCGAGGCAGTTGCACAGGCAAATTATGCCCAGGGGACAAGTGTATATACTGCCCAGAACCGTTTTGCAGCCCGTGGATTCAATATCGTTTCCGGAAAAATCGAGGTGAATAATCCCAACTATTACATCAGGGCATGGGGAGTGATTGACAATTCGGGTTCTTCATACGACATCGGAGGGGCCGCCCTTCTGCTTAACGAAGAATGGAAACCCTCTGAAAACTGGTTCTCGGACTATCTTACAGCATACACCCAAACTGCCTTAATATCCGGCGACATGAACAGTGCCCATCAGTTTGCACGCCTGGTGTCGGACAACAGGGATCCAAAAACAGGAGTTGTTTTTAATCCATCCAAACCGGCAATTCCTGTTCCGGGTACAGATGATTTTAATACAATGATTGATAAGATTACTTCAAAATCCATTAATGAAGGCGGAGCCAGGGTCTATGATAACAGCAAAATTTATCAGCTTGAAGGAATGTACAATTTCAAAAACCTTATCCACTTTATGGAGATGCAGGTAGGCGTTTCAAACCGTTTTAATATTGTCAACAGCAACGGGACGGTATTTGCCGATGAACCGGGGAAGCCGATTATTATCAGCCAGTTTGGTGCTTATGTACAGATCAACAAGAACTTTATTAATGACCGCCTCAGGATAACCGGGGCTTTCAGGTTCGATAAAAACCATTATTTTGAATCCCAATACACACCCCGGTTTTCCCTGATAAGTTTCCTGGATAAAAAAAAGGAGCACAGTATACGGGGAACCATCCAGACAGCTTACCGCTTTCCGTCAATTGCCGATCAATGGGTGGACGTAAATACCGGAATATTCAGAACAATCGGAGGGATGCCTAAAGTTCAGAATAAGTATAACTTTAATTCAATTCCAATTTATCCCATGTCGGGAAGAAATCCGGTTACCGACAAACCGGTCACTGAGAACGGTCCGATTACACTTCCCGGTTTAAGCCCTGAGAAAGTTGCCTCCTTCGAGCTGGGATACAAGGGATTGTTCCTGGGCAAAAAGCTGTTCCTCGATACCTATGCGTTTTACAACAGATACAAAGGATTTGAAGCGGTTCAGCTTGTGGCTCAACTTGCTGAAGATGCCGGAACAGAAAAGGATCTGCTGTATCAGACCTCTTTTACTACTGATAAGCCGGTATCATCATACGGATGGGCCGTGGGTCTGGATTATATGACGCCTGTCGGCATTTTGGTGCGAAGCAATTTGGCTTGCAATAAGCTGCTTGAAAGCCTCGATGCACCCGGGGTGGAAGCCGGATTTAATTCTCCTGCATACCGCGCAAACCTGTCTGTTGGTCACCATGAAATCCTTCCGAACCTCGGTTTCAACCTGAATATCCATTGGCAGAGTGGCTTTATATGGGAGTCTGGTTTTGGCGCAGGTGAAATACCCGCATTTACGACGCTTGATTCACATGTTTCTTACAAGTTTCCGGCAATCAACACCGAATTTAAGCTGGGGGGTTCGAATATTTTGAATAAATATTATACAACCAGTTTTGGCAGTGCGCAAATCGGCGGATTATTTTATATCAGCCTTGTTTATGAGGATGCTCTGGGATATATTGACCAGGGTAAAAAATAATACAGCTGCACCCTTCCTGAATTAGGAGCAGGGTAATTTCCAAAAAATGCAATCTGGTCAGATAGTTATTGTTTTGTTATTTTTTCACAAACTCCACTGAAAATTTTGCAAGATAAAAATCCAGGGCACTGGGGCTTAAGGTTAATGGTATTGCAGCAAGAATACCTGATATCATTGTCTTTGTTAATGGCACACTCGTAGTCCCGGTCAAACCGGTCTGATCAATAGTTATGTCTGTTACGGTTAAAACGATACCGGTAGGTGAAGACGGAATTGCCGCACTATTCATGTTCAGCTTTAATGAAGTGGATGACACTTCATCCCAGGTACCTGCATTTAATGCATTTGCCCCTTCACAGCTCAGGTACAATGAAAAGTCGTCCCTTAACTCCACATATGATTTATCGGCAGAAGAGCAGCTTACCGCACTCAGGAGAGCAGTCTGGATTAATTGGGTTATATCTGTTCCGGCAGGAATAGGTATACTTACCAACCTCAACAGTGGGTACTGTAAGGGCCTCAGCTAGAGTCGCGCTGCTTATAACATAATTCCCGATAAATTCTGAACTGCTCATTCCCGTTATCCTTTTTACAATTGGGAACTAAGACAATCAGGGCTAACATAGCCGCCAGCCATTTAAAATGAGAAGTTTTCATAATCTTTTAGATTTTTTGATTAATTTTTCCAAAACATAAAAGTAAAAAAAAGAGAAATAGAATACCCAATTACTATAAACAACGGAAAGCAGGCATACTGTTGTAATTAACTGTAATTTCGTTACCCGAATAAAGGGTCCTCCTTTCCGGATAAAGCAATATATGACATATAATGCGCATTTCTGACGGAAAAACCGGAAGATCATACTCCTGGCAGGAATTCTAAGGAACACCTGTTTCCTTAACACCTGCAAAATTGAAGCTGATATTCAATCCGGACACTATATGAAGTCCCGCCAGGGGATGAAGTTCCCTGATATTATTTAAGCTGAAAATTAATGGGCACAGTGAACCATACGGGAACGGGCTTTCCTCCCTGTTTGCCCGGCTTAAATGGCGGAAGTGTTTTTACAACCCTTATTGCTTCTGCATCAAGCTCAGGATCAACACTTTTGGAGATACTAACCTTATCAATGCCACCTTTGGCAGTCACACAGAACTTGACAAATACTCTTCCCTGTACGTTGTTTTCCTTCGCAACTTCCGGGTATATTGTATTTGCAGCAAGATACTTCTGAAGTTCAATCTCGCCACCGGGGAATGTAGGCATTTCCTCCACAACAATAAATGGTTCTGCCTCAGGTTCTTCTCCCTGCACCTCTTCTTTTGCAACCTGAACTTCTTCAACTACTTCCTCATTTTTTACTTCAACCTGGGCCTGATCGGCAGTCATAAGCTGAACGTTTTCTTCAGGTTTAACAGAGTCAACAACTACCGGAGGAACATATCTTGCCTGCTGAACTACATCCTGCGGAGGAGGAGGTGGAGGAGGCGGAGGAGTAATCTGTTCAGCCGGCTGATCAAGATTCTCCATCTTGATCTCTACCTGCCTTTCAGCACGCTTCTGTCGTGCTTCCAAAGCCTTGGCATTAAAATATGGAATGATAACGGCCATGGTCATGATTATGGTTCCGATCAGAACCGAAATAATTACATTACGGCTGTACCGTTTGCGAAGTTTATAAGCTCCGTATTCTTTATTCCGCTTTTCGAAGACGATGTCGTCGAAATTGGGAATTCCCTTCAATTCTTTTACGATATCATTCATTAAGGTGATTATTTAAATTAATATAAGTACAGATTATAATAAATAAAATACTTTTAAGTGCCTTTAAATCAATAATTTGCTTGTATAATCATTGATAGTCATTTATCTGCTTTATTCGACAGATTAAATGTGCTTC
This sequence comes from uncultured Bacteroidales bacterium, assembly GCA_963732115.1. GTDB lineage: Bacteria > Bacteroidota > Bacteroidia > Bacteroidales > VadinHA17 > LD21. The sequence goes on along the minus strand of CAVSYN010000005.1, from coordinate 170,744 downwards.
TTTCTATGCCCGTGTTAATTCATACCAAATATACAACGAATTTATTAGTTAACCAACTATATCTCTAATTATTTTTAGATTGCCAAATACATAAGATGCGATCGGTAAGCTCGTGGATTCAAATAACATCTATACGCATCAACATCCTCTAAATTAACAAACCGTTTTAAAAACAGTTACAAAATCAGGTTAAAAAGGATACTTTTATTTCGGCATTTTTCAATTAAATTGCGTTGAGGAATTTTACAGATGAGTTCAAACTTCAAAACCAATGAAACAGTTTATACTGGCCATAAGAATTAGTTTTGCAACCATTGTCATCTTTGCTCCTGCAGCGTTGGGCCAATCAGAATCTCCGGTTAAAAAGGGGACTTCCTCAATTGTGATATCCGGCCTTCAAATGAATACTCTCAATGATATAAAAGCCAACAAGGAGCAAATAATCGATGGAATACGGAAAGCTTCCCTGGAAGGAGCAGACTTTCTGGTTACTCCTGAGGGTTCATTATCGGGTTATACCAGTAATTTTAAGCTGAGTGAGTTAAGCGCTGCCCTTGAGGAGGTTAAAGCTGCCGCTCAAAAAATGAAGATAGGATTAATGTTAGGTACCTGTTACAAGGAACTAATCAGAGACAGGGAAATCTGTTTTAACCAGGTTCGGATATACGCGCCGGATGGTCATTTTATTGGAGAATATTCAAAGATCCTGCGTTGCAGTAATTTGGATGTCCCGGGAACCGGCGAAATGGTCGATTATGCCGAAGGCGAGCTGAAGGTTTTCGACTGGAAAGGCCTCAGATTTGGCGTTCTGATCTGTAACGATCTTTGGGCAACCCCCGGTTATACAACTATGCCAAACCCTTATCTGGCATGGAAGCTGAAACAAATGGGAGCACAATTTATCGTTCATTGCATTAACTCCGGAACTGCTCAAAAATACAGGCCATTTCATGAATCGTCAGCCGAGCTGTGGGCATTTTCGACACATATTCCGATTCTGGAAGTGAATGCCGCACAGGGAAAAGAAATTATTAATGCCAGTCCGGATTAATAGATGCTTCAGGAACACGAAGCCTGCGCGTACCAGATTCGGGTGACAATTTTTTACTGTAAGTCTTCCTGCAACCGCACTTTAAAAACTTCCGAAAAGTAGTAAACAGAATCTGATTTCACGTTTCCGGACCTAGCATAATCTGTTCAGTTTCAACTTAAATTATATTTGCTATTCGTATAGTTATGATTTAAATTTGATCAGGGAAATTATATTCGGAACTGTTTGTGATATGCATCTTTCATGACAGAACCACTCATAATGGATCAGATTTTTATCAAAAAGCTGACCGAAATTATCCTGGCTAACCTAAAGAATGAAAACTTTGGTGTTAAAGAGCTTGCATATTTATATGGTCATAGCCCTTCAACTTTAAATCGCAGGCTTCATTCTATAAACCATAAAAACTATCAACCAGTTTATCCGTGAAGTACGCCTGCAGAAAGCTCTCGGAGTTGCTCCAGAATGAATCGTTAACAGCCTCTGAAGTCGCATATAAGGTTGGCTTCACGAGCCCGGAGTATTTTAATACATGTTTCCATGAGTTATTCGGCTATCCGCCAGGAAAAGTAAAAAAAAATTTAGCACTGAAAACTGAAGAGAACCGCCATACTCCCGCCAACTCAAATAAGGAATTAAAAAGATCATACTGGCGGATAATTGCTCTGGCTTCGTCAGGAATACTCCTGATTGCAGTTTTAGTTTACCTTGTTTATCCCTCTGATGCCGGCAATCCTGGTATCAATCCTGAAAAATCGATAGCCGTTTTACATTTCAAAAACCTGAGTGACAGTGATGCTGACAAGGATTATATTGATGGGGTAATGGATGAGATTGCAATCAACCTGAGCAAAATTCATGATTTAAGAGTTGTATCACGTACTTCTGTTGAGCAATTCAGAACCACTGACAGGTCCCTTCGTGAAATCGCAAAGAAACTGAATGCCAATTATATAGTGGAAGGAAGTGCACAGAAATATAGCAATATACTACATCTCTCAGTTCGGTTGATAGAAGCTTCCAGAGACAGGGAAATTTGGGGACATTCATATGAGCAGGAGATATCTGAACCAAAAGATATTTTTAAGATTCAAAGCCAGGTTGCAAAAACAATAGCTTTGGAATTACATGCTAATATTACCCTGAAAGAACAGGAACTAATTGAAAAGGTACCAACTGCAAATCTGACAGCTTACGGACTTTACATGAAGGCAGGTAGTTATTATAAGGACTACCAGCATACCCACAATTTAAAAGCCTATGCCGGAGCTGTTACCTTTTACAAAGCTGCTCTTGAACTCGATTCAACGTTCGCAAGGGCATATTCAGACCTTGCCAATTTATATCTGCGAAGGTATTTCTGGGAAACCTATTTTAAAAAGGATTTTCTTGACTCATGTCTCGTACTCGCAAATATTGCGCTCCATTATGATCCCCAGCTTGCAGAAGCCTGGCAGGTAATTGGCAGATGTTGTTTTGAAAAAGGAGATATTGAAGGTGCTTTATACAATTATGATAAATCAATAGAAATAAATCCGGAACATTCTGATGCCCTTGCCTATAAAGGTTACCTGCTTACATCACTGGTAGGCGATTATGTCGGGGGAATAGACGCATATCAGGAAATCTGTCAGGACCGGACCGCCGGAATATATTCCTGATTTACTGAGGGGATTAGGACAGGCATATCTGGACGTCGGTTTCATTGATAGCGCAAAGAGTTGTTACCGTCAGGCATTTGAATTTGATGGGAACAAGGGATTGTATCTCTTTAATTTATCAGACATTGAATTTTGCCTTGAAAACTTTGAAGAGGCAATAAGGACTTGGAAATGAGGCAATAAAGTTGATTCGGCTATTATCCGGCAACCTGCGTATTTCTATGGAGAAATGGAGCACAACTGTGAAGCATTTCTTCAGGCAAAAAAACTTTTAAGGAGTTTTGAAAAATCCGGAATAATAAATCTCGACCAGGCGCATCGCATTGGCTATGCTTTCTGGAGAATGGGCAAATACGGCGAAGCAAGTAAGTTTTTTGACATGCAAATCAGTCATTCACGCGAAAGTATCAAGCTGAAAGAGACACGATGTCAGCAATATCAGGCTAGCCATTATGACCTTGCTGGAACATATGCATTTTTAGGTGACAGGGTAACGGCATATCAGTACCTTGAAGAAGTTGATAAGAAATCATTTTATCCCCTGTGGTGGGTTACACTGGTCAAAACATGATCCGCTCTTTAACAGCCTGCGCAAAGATGATAAATTCCGCAAAATCCTTCAGAACATGCAAACAAAATTCCAGGCTGAGCATGAAAGGGTTAAGAAATGGCTTGAAGATCAGAAGACACTGCAATTAAATTAATAATATAGAGACTGTTACCTTATAATAGCGGAATCCCGCGATTGACAGCAATCACTGAAATTATCTGATTCCCGTATCGATATTAATATCCAGTTTGGTTTCCTTCTGGGAAATAATCGAGACCTCAACCGGCAGGTTACTGCCTACCAATTGAGTGTTGTTCTTTATCGAGTTTGACCAGATAATTCCCGGTGCCAGTTCAACTTATATAAGAACCATCCAGTGACGGACTGATCTGATCAACCTTCCTCCTTGCGTTTGAGTGTCCAGATGCTGACCAGGAAAGCTTTGTAAGTCTCAGCTGTGGGCAGGCATCCCGGTTGAGGAGGATCCGTCTCTACCGGGCAAAGCGGGCCAATAGATATTTTACCTTCAAGAAACCCGGTTTCCTGATTATACTGTTTGTCGCACCCTGAAATGCAGGTCAAGCCATATCATGAAATGCTGAACCGATAATCAATTTAATACTGAATTTAAGCATATTACCTTCATTTAGTACCTTATAAAATGCACAACAATTATGCCAAACAATTAATAAACCTTATGGCCTTTTCTTTAGTATCTTGGCTGAATGATTATTTTCAGAAACTGAACAGTCACTGTTTCATTTATGAATAACAATTGTGACATTGATCTTAAACACATTTTGCTTCTTATCAGCATTGGTGTCTCATTTTCATTCTTGTTGATCACATGTAAAAAGGAGGCTCCATCATCCCCTCCCGGAATATCAGTCAGTAATTCAGTTTTTACGATTTCTGAAGATGCTCCGGCATCTTCAGTCAGCATAACTGTAACTCTCTCCGGCACAAGTGATAAAGAAGTCAGCATTGAATATAGGACTGTTGATAGCACCGCAATTGCCGGGAAAGACTATGTGTCTGTTGCATCAGGGAAGCTGATTTTTGAGGCTGGGGAGACTTCAAAAGATATAAAAATCGACATCCTTCAGGATACTGCAAAAAAAGAAAATGTTTATTTCAGTGTCGTGTTAAGTAATCCGGTGAATGCGGTTCTTATATCGGCACACACGGCAGTTAAGATTGTCAATGTCGATTATGGTAAGCTGGTCTGGAGCGATGAATTCATCACAGGTCCTGTTAATACTGCAACCTGGAATTACGAACAGGGTGCAACCGGCTGGGGGAATAATGAACTTGAGAACTATACAAATTCCATTGATAATGTACATATCGATTCAGGCTATCTGCATATTTCTGCACTTAATCCTTCAGGAACATCTTCATATACATCCGGAAGGATCACAACTAAAAGCAAAAAGGAATTCACTTATGGCCGGGTTGAAATCCGTGCCAAATTGCCCGAAGGTAAAGGATTATGGCCCGCCCTCTGGATGCTGGGAGCAAATTTTTCAACTGTCGGATGGCCAAAATGTGGCGAAATTGATATTATGGAGCTCCTCGGAAACACACCTTCCATCGTGCACGGGGCTATCCACTGGGATTCAAACGGCCACTTAAGCAGGACAAATGAATTTTCGTTACTGACCGGCAAGTTCAGCTCGGGATTTCATAAATTCAGTCTAGTCTGGACCCCAAATAACCTGAACTGGTATGTTGATAATCACCAGTTTTTCCACCTGGGTCGCGCTGAGATCAGCGCATTCCCTTTTGACTTCCCGCAGTTTTTTATCTTCAATGTTGCAGTAGGAGGAAACTGGCCGGGTCCTCCTGACGGGACTACTGTGTTTCCCCAGCATATGATAATAGATTATATAAGGGTATACCAGTAGAATTCACTAAGACTAATTTACCTGCTCTTCAGTTTAACTATCCATTACGGACTGTTCGGTCTGAATCCGGAAATCCTGTCTTTCAGTCATTTTTACCTCAAAATGTAACAAAATTGCTATTTTTTGAAACAAAAGAGGTGGATTTTGATATTCCGGTATCCGAACTTAGCATTTATAAAAGCTGTTTGTTAAAATAAAATTGATTTCAACTTAAACAAAATGTAACTTTGATATATTATATGCAATATTGGCTGGTAACTTAAACCGGCTGGCCCCTTTGCAGACAATCCAGGTTTCTGATCTGAATTGTCTGCTTATAATATTGGTTCGCAAACCTAAAACTGATTAATTCTAAACCCAGCAATTGTTTCTATCTAACTTAAACCTCAGGTTATGAAAAAAATCTTTAGTCTTTTCATAATGTTGTTCATAACATGTTCGCTTTTACTAGCTCAAACAGTGCAGATCACGGGGACCGTTAAATCTCAGGAAGACGGAACACCAATCCCCGGAGTCAATGTCCTTGTAAAGGGAACCACTGCCGGCACCTTTACCGGCGCTGACGGTGAATACCAGATCACTGTACCTGAATCGGCTGCAACATTAGTGTTTTCCTTTATTGGAATGATCAGTCAGGAAGTTCCGATCAACGGCAGAAATATCATTGATGTGGCCCTTGTGACCGATGTTGTAAATATTGACGAAGTTGTGGTAATTGCCTACGGAACGTCAACAAAATCCTCTTTTACAGGCTCAGTCGATAAAGTAAAATCCGACCAGATCGTGAAAATTCAGACAGCTTCACCGGCAAAAGCTCTTGAAGGTGTGGCTGCCGGTGTCCAGGTTACTGGGGGAACCGGACAGCCCGGTTCGAGCGCCAATATCAGGATACGGGGCATTGGCTCGATAAACGCCTCAAGCTCACCCTTGTATGTGGTTGATGGCGCACCATATGATGGAAGCCTGAACTCGATAAATACAAATGACATTGAATCCATTTCAGTTTTGAAGGATGCAACCTCTGCGGCATTGTATGGCGCTCGCGGAGCAAACGGGGTAATTATTATTACAACGAAGAAAGGAACCCCAGGCAAACCGAAAATAAATTTAAGGGCATCGCTCGGAGCAGTAAGCCGCGCTATCCCCGAATATGACAGGGTGGATCCGAAAGAATATTATGAGCTGATGTGGGAAGGCTGGTATAATGCGCTTGTCATTGCGAATGGATTAACCCCAACAAATGCTGCAGCTCTTGCAAGCGGAAATACAACAAGCGGTATTGTTAATAAGCTTGGCGGATACAATGTATATGACGTAGCAAACGATGCGCTGGTAGGACTGGATGGCAAGCTGAATTCCGGTGCACATCTTCTTTACTATGACGACTGGAATAAGAACCTTGCCCGAACAGGGCTCCGGCAGGATTATAACCTGTCCTTGAGCGGTGGTAACGATAATACAAGCTATTTTGCATCGGTTGCCTACCTGAACGAGGAGGGGATGGTTAAATGGTCAGATTATGACCGTTTTACAGGAAGAGTCGGGGCAGAAGCCAGAGTGAATAAATGGCTGAAAATGGATGTTTCTCTTTCAGGTGCAAAATCTAAGCAGACAGGTTTTCTGGCGGAAGGTACTTACACAACCAATCCGTTCTATTATGGCAGGATGATGGGTCCGATTTATCCGATCTGGCAGCGCGACGCTTCAGGGAAAATAATTATGGATGCCAATAATGACCCGATGTTTGACCTCGGAGGAGGTACAAGCATTTACAAATGGGCCGGACATACCCGTCCATACGCTCCAAACTCAAACCTGATGCTTACTCTCCCGCTTGATGAGAGATCTACCGCCTTAGGTACATTCTCTGCCCGAGTCGGAACTGAAATAACATTTTTAAAGGACTTTAAATTCAGGGTATCGGGCAATACCGATCAGACAAACTATTTCCTGACCACCTACCAGAACTACCAGTATGCAGATGCCGAAGCGGTCAAGGGACGGTCGACAAAGGAGTACAGAAAGGTGAATTCCTACACATTCAACCAGATCCTTTCATGGAATAGATCTTTTGGAATGCATAAAGTGTCGTTAATGGCCGGGCACGAAAACTATCAGTATGACTGGGAAAATGTGTCCGCAACAAGAACTGGTTTCACGATTCGGACCACTCAGCTTGTAGCCGGTTCTGTTGCAGAAGGATCCTCATCATATGCTGACGTTTACGCTCTTGAGGGTTACCTTTTCAGAGGTGATTACAACTTTTCAGACAAGTACTATTTTTCAGGCTCCTACCGGACCGACGGTTCTTCAAGATTCTACAAGGATGTACGCTGGGGATCTTTCTGGTCGCTGGGAGGATCTTGGAGACTAAGCAAGGAACCATTTATGGAACACTTCTCCTGGATCAATGATCTCAAATTAAAAGCTTCATTCGGTGAACAGGGTAATGATGATATAGGTAACTATTATGGTTGGCAAAGTCTTTTTTCCATTTCCGGTAGAAATAATGGCAATTACAACGGAGCTATTCATATACAGCTGGAAAATAAATATTTACAATGGGAGAAAAACGCAAATCTGAATGTGGGTGCAGAATTTGTTTTATTGAACAGGATAACCGGAACAGTTGAGTATTTTATCCGCAATTCCAGCAACCTGTTATTCAGTGTCCCTCTTCCCCAATCAACCGGTATCTCATCAAAATGGGAAAATATCGGATCGATGAACAATAAAGGTTTTGAAATAGAATTGGGGGTCGACATAATCAAGTCAAACAGCCTGATATGGAACCTTGAAATTAACGCAACAACCTATAAAAACAAAATAACCAAAATGCCGCTTGGAACAGATGGTAAGCCGCAGGAAATTATTTCAGGGACAAAGAAACTGTCGGAGGGCCATTCAATCTATGATTTCTGGTTAAGAGGATGGGCAGGAGTCGATCCAGGCGACGGGAGCGCACTCTACTATAAAGATATCAAGGATTCAGAGGGGAATGTCACGGGAACCGAGACAACAAAGGATCAGAACGCAGCAAGCTATTATTATTCAGGAAGTTCAATTCCTGACATTTATGGAGGAATTACCAACAGCTTAAGCTATAAGGGCTTTGAATTATCAGCCCTGGTTACTTACTCTGTCGGCGGCAAAATGTACGATTCGAACTGGGCAGGCTTAATGCACCCGGGATCTTTCGGAACCGCCTGGTCGACCGATATCCTCGACCGGTGGCAGAAACCGGGTGATGTTACAAATGTTCCGCGTCTTCAGAATTCATATGCAGCAGCATTTTCACCTGCATCCCGTTACCTGACCAGCGCCAGTTTCATTTCGCTCAGAAATGTGACCTTATCATATAATTTTCCGCTATCAATTGCTGGCGCACTTGATATGTCGATGCTAAGGGTATTTGCAACAGGAGATAACCTCGGATTGATTTCCAAACGAAAAGGAATGGATCCACAACAATCGTTCGCCGGAACAGCTGACTTTACTTATGTCCCGAGCAGAATTATTAGTTTCGGAGTTAATGTAACATTCTAACCTGTAAAACAATGAAAAATATATATTTAACCCTTATAAGCCTTGCCCTGTTACTTATTTCAGGATGTGAGAAAGATTACCTTGAAAGAGTCCCGACCTCAAGCCTGGCGGAGAAGGACCTTTTATCGACCGTGGTAGGAAACCAGACGCTCCTGCAGGGGATCCATCGTTCAACTTACACCTTCTATGGGTCGCATGACAGGTTCGGACAAAAATCGGTTGACCTGATCGTTGATTTACTTGGAGAAGACTTCTATCAGACCGAACGCGGATACGGCTGGTTCGTTACATGGTATCAGTACCTCGAACACAGGAATATTAACTCGGGGAATCTTGAATTTGTCTGGTCATACTACTACGACATAGTTGATAACGCAAATATTATTCTAGCCAATATTGATAATGCCTCCGATGCGGCAATAGCTGCAAATGTTCCTAAGGTTCAAAATATTAAAGGCCAGTGTCTTACTTACAGGGCTTTTAGTTTTTTCCAGATGGTACAGTTGTACGCCGACAGGTATGATATTGGAGGAGCAAACAGCCAGCTTGGTATACCGCTTGTACTGGAGCCTACCCAGACAGGCCTGGCACGATCGACAGTTGCCCAGGTTTATACCCAGATCAACAAGGATATTGATGATGCAATAGCCCTGTTCACTGCATCTACAACATCACGGGTAAACAAGTCTGAGATCAACCTCAGGGTTGCACAGGGAATAAAAGCAAGAGTTGCATTAACAACAGGGCAATGGGCAACAGCTGAAACCATGGCAGTTGCGGCGCGTACCGGTTTCCCTCTTACCACTGCCTACGGAAGCGGGATGAACAGCACATCCGATCCTGAATGGATGTGGGGAGCAGTCCTGATCGATGAGCAGCAAACCAGCTATGCCTCATTTTTCTCTCACATCGATCCGTATTTCGGAGGCTATGCCACGCTTGGCAACCATAAGCTGGCTAGCACGGCTCTTTATGATTCTTTAAGCTCAACTGATATACGTAAACAACAATTTGTTACGATTAGTGCAAAGCCACGGGTTGGCAAGAAATTCACCGGCAATGGCAAATGGACCAATGATTACTTATACATGAAATCCGGGGAGATGTATCTTATTGAGGCTGAAGCAATAGCCCGTCAGGGTGGAAGAGATGCCGATGCCCAGGCAGCTCTTTACAACCTGATTGTTAAAAGGGATCCATCATATGTGAAAAAGACTCTAACCGGTGATAAGCTTTTGCAGCATATTTTAATGCAGCGTCGTTGTGAACTCTGGGGGGAAGGTTTCCGATTTTTTGATCTCAAACGTCTGAATCTCGATCTGAACAGAGCCAATTTAGGTCATACGGAATCCCTTTGGAATGCAGCCGGCTTCTTTGCAGCAGGGGATAAGAACTTTGTTTTTCTGATCCCGAAGCAGGAGATTGACGCCAATCCATTGATGGTTCAAAATCCCCTGTAAGAGGCAGTACTATTATTTTAAAACTTAGATTATCTATGTCGGAAAAACCAGGTGGATTTACAAGATTCTGGCTTGAACTGAAAAGACGTAAGGTCTTCAGGGTGGCTGCAATGTATGCAGGAACTGCCTACATCATAATCGAGGTAATAAATAACATCTCAACCCCCCTGCATTTCCCTTCATGGGTGGCAACCCTTGTGATTTTCCTCCTTATCCTTGGACTGCCTGTGACAGTGATCCTTGCCTGGTTGTTCGATTACACTCCGGAAGGCATAAAAAAGACCGAAAAGATTGAAGAAATAACCGAACCGAAAGCTACCTCAGGTCCTGGCAGAAGGCCGCTTAAACCGAGTGACCTTGTTATTGGAGTTCTGATCATTGTCGTTTCTATACTTGCCCTGTCGAGGATATTCAATACAGACAATCTGAGGAACATCAGGTCAGCTGATGGTAAGATCTCTGTTGCCGTAATGCCCTTTCAGAACATGACAGGCGATACTATGTGGAATGTCTGGCAGGGAGGGATACAGAATGAAATGATAGCATCTCTGACCAATGCTGAAGAATTAAAAGTCCGGCAGACCCAAACCATTAACAGCATACTAAGCAGCACAGGTACAACCAGTTATGCCTCAATCACCCCTTCACTGGCAAATGCCGTCTCACAAAAGCTGAACGCCAGCATCCTCGTATTCGGGAGTATTAACCAGGCAGACTCAACTATACGGCTGAATACACAGCTGATCAACTCGAAAACAGAAGTGGTATACAAGTCCTTCCAGCTTGACGGAACATATAAGAAAATCCTCCAGGTTATCGATTCCTTGTCAGGAATGGTAAAAGACGCCCTGATCATATCAAAGCTGCTGAAAGATTCACCCTATCCGAACAAGTATATTCCGCCTACAAATTCATCAGATGCCTACAGGTATTACCTTTATGGGAATGATGCTTTTTTTAAAAAAATGGACTATGTGACTGCAATTAAATTCTACAGTCAGTCATTGTCGCTCGACTCAACTTTTCTTTTGCCGAAGATCATGATTTCGGTTGCTCACACTAACTATCAGCAATACGATCCTGCAAAAAAATGGTGCCTTAAAGTTTATGAACAAAGAAATAAACTTAACCTTGGTGAGAATATTCACGTAAGCTGGCTTCACGCGATGCTCTTTGAGACGCCCATGGAGGAAATAAAGTACCTTAACCAGGTCCTTGACATAGACGATCAGAGTCCGGGGATGTTTTATGAATTAGGCCGTATTTATGTAGCTCTTGATCAGTATGACAAAGCGATCGATGCTATGAAAAAAGCTCTTAAAACCTATGATAAATGGGGAGCAAAACCGCGATGGTCCCAGGATTACATTATGCTTGGATTTGCGTACCAAAAAACAGGACAATACAAGGAAGAAAAAAAGCTGTACACAAAAGCAGAACATGATTTTCCGGCTGACTGGTCTTTAAGCCAGAGACAGGCAATCCTTTATTTATCTATAAAGGATACCGTTACTGCGAACCAGTATATCGACAAATTCATGTCGCTGCTTAAAGATAACTCTGTTTCAGATCTTGATATGGCCCCGGCACTTGGCTATCTATACACCGAGGGCGGCTATCCTGATAAAGCGGAAAAATGTTACCGTAAAGCCCTTGCTGCCTCACCTGAGAATCCGACATGCATGAATAACCTCGGAATGTTCTTTATCTATCAGAACAAGAATCTGGATGAAGGCCTGACACTTATGGATAATGCTCTGAAATTAAAGCCTAACAGCATAATTTATCTTGGAAACAAAGGTCTCGGCCTCTATAAACAGGGCAAATACAGGGAAGCGCTTGAAGTACTTGAAAAAAGCTGGAACTTAAGGCCTGTTTATAATTATGACGCTTACCAGCTGCTTGAAAAGGTAAGAAAAGCCGCTGTAGATCAGAAATAAATAATTTTGTATATTAACAACCTGATGCTACTTTAAATGAAGTACATATTGACTTTTATATTGTCGCTCGCCACTCTTTCATTGTAAGGCGGAGGGTTAAGCAAACTGGCACAAGGCCTTCAGTAAAAAAATAAACGGATTGTTATGCCCGGGAAACCTGATATTCTCAGCAGATTCTGGCAGGAACTCAAAAGGCGGAGGGTCTTCAGGGTAATTGCCACTTATCTGGCAACCGGATACATAATCATTGAAGTTACGAACAATCTTGTGGGGCCGCTCCAGCTTCCCCCGTGGACCGCAACACTGGTCATTTTGCTTCTGGCTGTCGGGCTGCCTGTTACACTGGTAATTACATGGATTTTTGACTTCACTCCCGCTGGTATAGTAAGGACTGAACCTGCCGCTGATATTCCTGAAAAACCTCCGGCCAGCGGAATTTTCGGTAGGATTCTGAGCCCGAACAACATCCTGATAATTGTATTACTGATCATTGCCGGCGTGCTTGCATGGCCAAGGATATTTGGAAAAAACAAGCCCGTAAAACCACTCTACTTCAGCGAAGCTATTTCGGTTGCCGTCATGCCTTTTCAGAATATGACCAACGATACCTTATGGAATGAGTGGCAGGACGGCATCCAGGTCAATCTTATAACTTCGCTATCAAGTACAGGAGAAATAGAAGTAAAGCAGCTTGAATCAGTCAACAGCTCAATTCGCAAAAGCGGGATAAGGAATTATGCCTCACTTACCATGCAGGTCGCGGCAACTTTAGCAAGAAAACTGAAGGCGAATACCTTTATATGCGGAAGCATTAAACAGGCAGGATCGACGATCCGCATAAATGCCCAGCTGTTTAACTCGGGAACAGAGGATCCCTTCAGATCGTTCCAGATTGACGGTACAAGGAAATCAATTCTTTCCATGATTGACTCACTATCAACGCTTGTAAAGAACTCCCTGGTTATAACCAAGCTGGAAAGTGTGGCATCAATGGCATTCCAGCACCTTGCAATAACAAATTCCCCTGAAGCATACAGGTATTTCAGCCTTGGTAATATCGCTTTTCAGAAGTACGATTATCCGACAGCTGTAAAATGGCTCTCGAAGGCATGTTCTATAGACACGAGCCTGGTTTTTTCTTCAATTCTGCTTTCGCTGTCATACGCGAATGACGGACTATATAAAGAGGCAAAGGACCTGAGCCTCAGATTTTACGGAAGAAGGGACCAGGCTCCGATTCAGTACAAACCATGGATAAATTATGCACATGCTGTGTCCTTTGAGACTCCTGAAGAAGAGGTCAGATACCTCAGGCAGTTGAAGGAATCGGGAGATCAGGCCCCTGTGTATTACAGTTTTTCCGGTTTTGCCTACAACCGGCTTCAACAGTTTGATAAAGCAATACCTGAGCTTGAAAAAGCCCTTGAAATGTACAGGAAGTGGGATACCAGGCCATTCTGGTCAAAGGAATATGCGGAACTGGGCCTTGCATATCATAAAACGGGTGACTATGAAAGAGAAAAAAAGCTTTATCGTTCCGCAAGGAAATATTTTCCGGAAGACCTGCAGCTGCTTCAGCGACAGTTTGTCCTGGCGCTTGCTGAAAACGACACCGCATCTGCAAATGATTACCTTGAGAAATTTATAAAATCATCAAAGGGAAGCCTGATATCTGAACCGGCAATAACTGCTTCCGTTGGCGATATATATTCCGAAGCCGGTATCGCGGAAAAGGCAGAGGTATTCTATCGTCAGGCCCTTTCGGCAGAGCCTTATAATCCGGTCCGGTTGAACAGTCTGGCATGGCTGCTGATCGACAAAAACAGGAATGTTGAAGAAGGGCTGCAGCTTGTCAACAGGGCGGTCGGATCGGATCCGTCAAATCCTCTTTACCTCGATTGCAAAGGATGGGGCCTGTACAAGCAGGGGAAGTATAAGGAAGCCCTTACGCAGCTTGAAAAAAGCATGGATTTAAGTCCTGTTTATATTCATTCCATCCGGATTCATATCGAGGAAGTAAGGAAGGCTATTGCAGCCAGTAATGTCAATCCCTGATGACTTTCCTGACACGCACTCCCTTTAAAGTCTCAATCCTTAAGAAATAAATTCCTTCCGCAAATCCTGCCATATCGATTTCACAGGATATGTCACCCGGATTGATCGTCATCAGTTTGCGGCCATATAAATCGAGCAATGTTACTGAGATCAATTCAGATCCCGCCTGAACATAAAGGACCTCGCTTACCGGATTCGGGAAGAGAAGAAGTCCGGCATCCGTGGGCATATTCTCACCGGAAGTTATAATATCTTTAGATGCTGTCCAGTTTGCAGGATCATTGTTATCGGTATTTATGTCAACCAGTTTTAAATAATAGCCGTTGCCGTCTGCCTCTGGCCATGGCACAGTATCAGAAAAGGTTACGTTATCTATAACATTTCCGATACCATCCAGCAGAACGATATTCTGCCCCTTATTCGAAATGTGTCTTGAAAACCGGCCGGTCGGAGAAAAACCGTACTTTAATCTGAAAGCTGCAACCTTGCTCGCCAGGATAATTGACGAATATGGATCGATTGAGGAGCCCTGCGGGAACTGGTAGACGAGGCCTGTCCCGCCAAAATAAATTCCTGTCATATCGGCTGCCTGGTCACTGTTATTTGTGATCTCGATATACTCAAGGTCATCGGCATCGGGGAATTCAGCACTAGCCTGCGGATGATACATTATTTTGGTTATCACCAGGGATGGCACGGGCTCATTACTGCAGCCGGCATATGATCCCAGGTTGTCTGTTATCCAGGGAATCCGGATACTCAGGAAGTTCTTGACTGTGGCAATCCGCTGATCAAGGCTGCCGGTATTTCCCCACAGCGCATTTTCCCTCTGCACCGCTTCACTGATATAATCAACTGTCTGATCTATAAATGTTTCAATCATTGTAAGATTAAGCGGCTGTCCGGTCTGGATAAGCTCGTTCCATCTTTTCGAAAGGTGGCACCTGAACTCGGGAGTATTAAAAAGATCTTTCCAGAACTGCGATCCTTCATTATCGCCATTTGAAAACTGCCATACATTGGTTTTGCTTCTGTTAAATCCCCAGAAAAACAGATCATTGCTGAATGTGAGATCATTGTCCCAGACAGGCCCTGCCCTTAATTTCCCGTTCCTGTCCTTATGAAAATAGGTGCTGAACTGATAAGAATCTGCATTTGAGGAAATTTCACTTATAATCATGTAATCAATAAATGAAGGCACATCAATTATTGATGGAAACCCGCTGATAACCGAAGTATTGAAAATACCTGCATAATACCCGAAGTTAATGAATTCTGTGCGGATGTAAGTGTTCTGTGCCTCAGTAACATCCTCAGGTTTTGGCAGTTCATGGATATAGTCAACTGACGATCCGTTAAGGTTTACCATATTCCATGCAACAGGATCACCTCCCGTTGTTTTATCGGCTTTGGTTATATATCCGCCGGTAACATTTGGTATAGTGTTGTCATTTTTATCAATTTTAATGATATCCACCCTGTTATCATCAGATTTTATTTTCTCCTGAAGTAAATAAAGGCCCTTATAATCCCCATTGATAATCACTTCACAGTAAGCAGTCCGTGAAGCATATTCCCCGATCTGCCTTGACAGGTTATAGCAGAGGTAATCACGTATTAGTGCGGGATCAAATACCATACCGTTGAGCACCCAGTCGTTTTCATCGGGCATTCCAAGCAGACTAACATTATTATTCGTAATATTATCAGCTTTTTTGGTGGAAAACCCATACTGCTTTTTCGGTGTTACCTGGGAAGATGATCCTCTGATCTCAATGTCTATCCTTCCGTCATAATTAAGGTAAGCGGGATTATTCTGATCAGTTAAGTAACTCCTTTCCCCGGGTCCCCTGTATATTATTTTCATTGAAGCAGGGATCCTGGGATTATCAGGAATCGAAGCTCCGCCATCGGTGTTGATAATCACAACAGGTAGGTTGCTGTCGGTAAAACTTTGCGCTCCGGCATTTACCCATGCGATCAGGATCAGACATGAAAATAGCAAGAGCTGTCTCATTTCCAGGTTCAGGAAGTTTGCTTAGAACAGCAAGTATAACGTAACTTCCTGAATAATTATTGAAGGTTTTGAGAATCACTTAAAGAATTAACATTTCTACACTGACGGGCAGGGGGCAATGACCTCTTAAAATGTTGAAAGCCATTTACTTTTTTGTTAAACATCTCACTTTTAAAGCCGGATCTGTTAATCAGGCATTTTCAGCTGATATTCCGGATAATAAATGTGCAATAAAATGGCGTTTTTATTATGTAACATCTTGACTTTGGGTAATTATAGCTTAATTTTATACAAATAACTTTATATCCTAAATCCTTAAATCACTATTCTATGGAAAATCTATTTCACAGTACAACGGTGTGGGGTGTCCTGATACGGTTCCTGATGAACTTTGTTTTTCTTTTCATCCTGGTCCGTTTACTCTATTTCAGGTATACAAAAAAGGAAAAGTTCATGTTCACTTTTTTCCTGATCGGAATAAGCGTTTTCTTTATATGCTCCATGCTGAAGGATATTAAAATTGAAATTGGCATGGGGCTGGGTTTATTTGCCATTTTCTCGATACTGAGGTTCAGAACTCGGAATTTCAGCGTTAAAGACATGGCATACACATTCACAACAATAGGCATTTCCGTTATCAATTCAATAAATGAGAATGGATTTCCCGTAATCGGATTCTTAATAATCAATGTGATAATTATATTCTCAGTATTTGTCCTGGAGGAGTATCTGGTGAAAAATATGTTCAGCAAATATTCAATCTATTATGGTAATCTTGGCCTTTTAAAACCGGGGAGCAACGGCAAGCTGATAAAGGACCTCTCTTCCAGGACCGGACTTGATATTATAAAGGTCAAGATCCGCAATATTGATTTTACAAAGGAAGTTGCCCATCTCGAAATATATTTCAAGGAATAATGCTCCCGGGCCTTTATGTGTAGTTTGATATAAACCACGTTTTTCTAACTTTGAGGATATGAACAGATATCCGGTAATTTTATTTATCATCATTACTGCATTTTTATCAGGATGTCCGGCAAAGCACGCCAGTCCCGACAACCTGACGGGATATGATTTAACTTACTCTGACCGTACTGAAATTCTTCCCGGTATTCTACATGAGATATCGGGTATCACCTTTATTAATTCAACCACAATTGGATGCATTCAGGATGAGAAGGGGATCCTGTTTATATATGACCTGGCTTCGAATGAGATCCAAAGACAGGTTACTTTTTTCTCGAAGGGTGATTATGAGGGAATAGCAAGAGTCGGGGATACAATATATGTGCTCAGAAGCGATGGCACACTGTACGAGATTGCAGGATATAACACCGACAGCATTGTTGTTGAACCAGTCCCGACCGGCATAACTGCAAAGGACAGTGAAGGTCTTTGCTACGATAAAGACAGGCACAGGCTGCTTATAGCGCCCAAGGAAAATCCCCTCAGGGGACCCGGGTCGAAAGACAGCAGGATTATCTACGACTTCAACCTTAAAACAATGAAACTAGCTGATGAGCCGGCCTACGACTTTCAGTATTGAAGCCTTAAAGGATTTTGCACAGGAAATAAGGTAATGCTTCCTTTGAAAAGCAAAAAGAAGAAGCAATCAGCCGAACCTGTTTTAAAATTCCGTCCTTCAGCAATATGCATTCATCCGCTGACAAAGGATATTTACGTGCTGTCATCGGAAGATTACATGCTTTTTGTATTCAGTACCCTGGGTGTAATCAAAAACCTGTTCCTCCTGAATCCCCTCGCTCTTCAGACAGCCTGAAGGAATAACATTCCTTGAAAATGGCGATATGCTAATATCAAATGAAGGCCAGAGCAAAACTCCGGCAACCCTGCTCAGGTTTAACTATCACCCGAAAACAACCAGATAAAAAAAGCCGGCACGCCGGCTTTTTGATAATGATATCAGGGATTTAATAACCCCAGTTTTTCATAATCTCAAGGTCCTTCTTTATGGATTCCATTGGTGTTATGCCCTGATAAGATTCCTGTTCAATTATATAGACCTTGGTGCCTCCGATTTTGGTAGCCAGATTGACAACCTCTTTGGCATTAACTATTCCATCCCCGATAATTGTGCTCACATACTTTTCATTTCCTTCGGTTGCAGGTATTTCATCCTTAACATGGATAATCTCAAATCGGCCGGGAAATTGATTAACCACATCCTTTGCGATCGCTCCGCCATTATACAAATTGCCCATATCCAGCTGGATCACAACCAAATCGGGATTAATGCTTTTCATAATGATATCAAAGAGCTTTTCATTGTTCAGCTTTTCGCTGAATTCAAAGTCGTGGTTGTGATACCCAAACTTCATTCCCCTTTTCTTGCACAATTCCCCGCATTTATTGAATATTTCCATGTAGTGCTTAAAGTCATCATAAGTTTTTCTCATGCCCTCGTCCATTGAAGGACTGATAACGTACTTCTGTTCAAGCACACCGGCATCATCTATGGTCATTTTCCAGCTGTCGGAGAAATCTTTTTTTGATTCATCCCAATGTTGTCTTCCCATCACGGTATGTCCGCTTATCATCTTCAATCCCAGATCATCCAGCACTTTTTTAAACTCCGGAGCTTTATAACCATAGAATTTCCTGTCGACGTAGTTGGCATGTTCAACATATTTGTAGCCCATTTTGGCCACCTGTTTAAGTGATCCGAGAGGATCCTTTTCCATATCGTCGCGCACCGAGTACAATTGCACTCCTATAACTCCTTTTTTTTTCGCCTTCTTAGCAAAGGTTGAGTCTGGCAGAAGTGCAGTAGCGGCAAATGCCATAGCACCTGATTTAATAAATGTTCTGCGGGATGTCTTCATTTAATTTATTTTTTATTGTGAATTATTAAACAATCTAAAAAGCCTTTAAAGTAATTAAAGTAATGGAAAGATAGCAAAATAAAAGATTGGAGCTGTCTAAAAAGACAACCACCTCCCCCTGACGCTTCGGTCAGGGTACTCCTCCTTAAAAAGGAGGAGAAAGTTATGGTGTTGTATATCAATACTTACCCCTGGTTCTCAAGGGGGCTGAGCGTTAAAAAATAGCCTGGTAGGCTATTTTAGCGAAAGATCCAGAATGCAGGGGTGGCCGCCCGAAGGGTTATGACGGGTAGGTTCACCTGACTTTTTCAACAGCCTCAATTAAAAAGGGCTCATCCCTTCAGACTGAAGAGCAATTGAAGATCCTCGTAGCAAGCTACGAGGAATCTTCGATCCCAATTTGGTATTTTTTAATTTAATGCTCGCTAACCCCGCAGCAAGCAGCGGGGAATGCGCTCGCTGGGATTCAAATAAAAGTTTAATCCCAGTAATTCTCAGGGATTTAATCCAAAAATGCCTTTATCCTTTTCCAGTAAAGATCAGTCTTTGGACCGGAGCCATTCCATGCTTTTGCTATTTTTTCAAAATGATATGGCCCGACCTGTGAAGCGAAATACAGGAATACTTTTTGCGACAGCTTAGAATCAAACATGTCCTCCAGGACATATTTACTGCCTGTCCGTCTGTTATAGTCATCGATCCTGACCTGTCGTATCTGGTATATCCCGACTGCGTTTTCAAACTCATTATAGGCCGATACATTCCCCATAGTCTCAACCATACCGATCGCATACATCAGCCCGTTAAACGGGCGGATCGGGTCAGGTTCCAGGAGCAGTACCGTATTGCTGTCAGGAGCAACGCTCTTTAAAGCGATCAACAGAAACGAAGATGTTAAAAGGAGTTTTGCCAATCTGGAATTCATTGATTTACCTGATCTGTGTGAAGGGGAGCTAAATAATCTTTTCCAGGTCCGCCCTTCAGTGAAAGTATCCTTCCGGATTCTCTCAGACAGGATTTTCATAGGGTTATCCATCTTTATATACTTTTTCAAAAATTTGCGAATTGAGTTATTGGTAAAAATGCACCACTTCCCGATTTTATTTTTGAAAAGTATTTATGCATAAGTTAGTAAATTTCCCTTATCTGCAGAGCATAAAAATACTTTAGTTATTAACAATCAGGCTTTAGGAGCATTTTTCTATATCATCAAAGCCTGATGTATTAAAAACAAACCGGAATAGGAATTGTTTATTTGCCTTTAAACCGCAACGAGGTTCACAAATCTAGAGAGTCCAGCCTGACCTGTATTCACAATGAAGAAACTTATCAGCCTCCGGCATATTTATGAAGGTGAATTTTTCAGGATCCCACTGCATTACTTCTCCGCCAAGCTTTTCCTTGACTTCATTACGTATTGCAATATTTCCAAGAAGGACTGTCTCGGTAAGGGGTCCTGCCCATTCAAAATCTGAACCGGCAGAAGCACCACCCTTGCTTGCAAGGATCCATTCTTCTTCGTGACCGGGTGAGGAGGGAATATATGGTACCGGTGCTTTGTAGGATTCACGGAGTGAGGCTGGCAATATCTGGTCATTCAGGATTTTACCCTTATCTCCGACATAAAGGGTTCCTCCCTCCCCCATTTTCATCCCCGGATCAAGTTCCGGTATCAGCAGCGGCCGGAGTCCACCATCGTACCAGGTGAGGCTTACAGGAGGCATTTCCCCGCGTGCCGGGAACTCATACCGTACTATTGATCCTGAAGGATAGGTTTCTTTGTTCACCAGGGTTGAAACAGCCTGCACTGATGTCGGATATTTCAGCTTCAGTGCACGGAATATAGGATCAAGCGAGTGACAGCCGATATCACCAAGCGCACCAGTTCCGAAATCCCACCAGCCCCTCCATTTAAAAGGATGATAGGCCGGATTGTATGGCCGCATCGGCGCGGGACCAATGAAAACATCCCAATCAAGTGTTTCAGGTACGGGAGGCGTTTCGGCAGGACGGCCAACACCCTGTGGCCAGTATATTCTGAACAGGCCGTTGTTTGGGCGGTCGGTCCACACATGAACCTCCCGAACAGGCCCGATAACCCCATCCCAGATCATCTCGCGCAATCTCCTTGGCCCGTCGCTTGCCTGACCCTGGTTGCCCATCTGTGTGGCAACCTTGTACTGTTTGGCAGCTTTTGCCAGCATTTTTGCTTCATACACTGTGTGAGTCAATGGCTTCTGGGTAAAAACATGTTTCCCTCGCTTCATTGCTTCCATTGAAATAACCGCATGGGTATGGTCGGAGGTCGCAACTATTACCGCGTCAATACCTTTCTGCTGATCAAGCATCACACGAAAATCCTTGTACCGCTTTGCCCCCGGCCAGGCTTCAAAAACTTTGAGTGTCTGCCCGCTCCAGTCCACATCGCACAAGGCAACTATATTTTCTGTTTTTCCTACATTGGCAATATTGTTTCTTCCCATTCCGCCAATCCCGACAGCGGCGACATTTAGCTTATCACTCGGGGCAGTATAGCCCAGACCTGAAACAGCATGCGATGGAACAATTGTGAAGCCTGCCAGGGCAGTTGCTGAAGTGCCTATAAATCCTCTGCGGCTTATTTTTCGTGATGCTTTGGTACTCATGATTATATAGGTTTTAGTTGGTTTATATCAAAATCCGGAAGTGTCTTACCTGATAATAAATTTACGAGATTATTATGGATTTCCTCCTGGCTGAAACATTAAATGTAAAGTCGGTAAGTGAGATGTACAAACCCTACAAGTGACTGTATAAAAAGCCAACCACCTCCCCCCCGACAAGTCGGGGGTACCCCCTTAAAAAGGAGGAGAAAGTTATGGTGTTGTATATCAATACTTTCCCCTGGTTCTCAAGGGGGCTGAGCGTTAAAAAATAGCCTGGTAGGCTATTTTAGTGAAAGAGCCAGAATGCAGGGGTGGCCGCCCGAAGGGTCATGACGGAATGGTTCACCTGACTTTTTCAACAACCTTCGTAATACATTATATTTTAAGTAGTTCCCCCTCGTTACGAAGTAGAGAGGGGGAATAAAAGGGGGTGAGTACATGTGACTTGGGAATGAATATATTTGAAAGAGTAGCAAGCCATTTTCAATATCAGTTTGATTTTTTAAATTGCAGGTCATTGTTTCATTTATAAAGTTCCGGTAAATCAACAAATCGCCTTAACAATTATGCCAAAACGGGAAGATATTAATAAAGTCCTGATCATCGGTTCAGGACCGATAATCATCGGACAGGCCTGTGAATTTGACTATTCCGGAACGCAAGCCTGCAAGGCGCTGCGTTCACTTGGTTACAAAATAGTACTGGTGAACTCAAATCCCGCAACAATCATGACCGACCCGGGAATTGCTGACGTGACTTATATTGAACCGCTTAACGAATACGCACTTACTGAAATAATCAAAAAAGAACGGCCTGATGCCTTGCTTCCTAACCTGGGTGGACAAACCGGATTGAACCTTTCATCCCAATTGGCAAAAAGCGGCGTCCTGAAGGAATACAATGTTGAGGTAATAGGCGTTAATATTGATGCCATTGAAAGAGGCGAGGACCGGATTGCTTTCAAGGAGACTATGACCCGGCTCAATATCGATATGCCGAAGAGCAAGGCTGTCAATACTGTGGAAGATGCAGAAATTGTAGCTGCTGAACTTGGTTATCCGGTTGTGATCAGACCTGCCTATACTATGGGCGGCACGGGAGGAGGCCTGGTATATAATCTCGAGGAATTACAAACAATCGCAAGCAGGGGCTTATCCGCAAGCATTGTTAACCAGATACTTATCGAAGAATCTGTCCTTGGCTGGGAGGAACTTGAACTTGAAGTCGTCAGGGACTCAAAGAAACAGATGATAACGGTATGTTTTATCGAAAACGTCGATGCTATGGGAGTTCATACTGGCGATTCATTCTGCACCGCCCCGATGCTTACCATAGATCCGGAATTGCAGAAAAAACTTCAGAAGTATTCCTACGACATTGTTGAAGCAATAGAGGTTATTGGCGGAACAAATATCCAGTTTGCCCATGATCCTGAAACCGGCAGAGTGGTAGTAATTGAAATAAATCCCCGCACATCCCGCTCATCCGCCCTTGCTTCAAAGGCTACTGGATTTCCCATTGCATTTGTGTCATCCCTGCTCGCAGGAGGTTTGACCCTCGATGAAATTCCATACTGGCGCGAAGGGACACTCGAAAAATATACACCGTCAGGCGACTATGTAGTTGTAAAATTTGCGAGGTGGACATTCGAAAAATTCGAAGGGCTTGAAGATAAGCTTGGCACCCAAATGCAGGCTGTAGGTGAAGTGATGAGCATCGGCAAAACTTATAAGGAAGCCCTTCAGAAGGCAATCCGGTCACTTGAGATCGGCCGGTACGGGCTTGGATTCGCAAAGGATTTTAATAAAAAATCTCTCCCCGAACTGATGAGTATGCTCAACATTCCGTCGAGCGAACGGCAGTTCATAATGTACGAAGCCCTTCGCAAAGGGGCTGACATAGAAGAGCTCTTCCGGAAGACTCATATTAAAACGTGGTTCATCAGTCAGATGAAAGAGCTTGTGGAGGAAGAAGAAAAGCTGCTGGCTTACAAGGGAATGATGCCTCCTAACGATCTGCTGATACACGCAAAGAAGAACGGATTTGCTGACAGGTATCTTTCGATGTTGCTGGGAATTCATGAGAAAGTGATTCGGGCAAAGCGTCTGTCACTGGGGCTCTGTGAAGCCTGGGAGCCTGTACCCGTAAGCGGTGTTAAAAATGCTTCATATTACTTTTCAACCTACAATGCTCCTGACAGGGTGGAGGTGAGCACCAGGAAAAAGATAATGGTGCTGGGAGGCGGACCAAACAGGATCGGACAGGGCATTGAATTTGATTATTGCTGCGTCCATGCGGCTTTCGCTATCCGCGATGCAGGCTATGAATCGATAATGGTAAACTGCAATCCCGAAACCGTTTCAACCGACTATGACACATCTGACAAGCTTTATTTTGAACCTCTGACTGCAGAAGATGTGCTGAGCATTTATTTCAAGGAAAAACCTGAGGGAGTAATTGTACAATTTGGGGGACAGACACCGCTTAATCTGGCAAATGAGCTTGCCGAAGCAGGGGTCAAAATCCTGGGAACAACGCCCGAAACAATTGACCTGGCTGAAGACCGTGACCGCTTCAGACATGTGATGAATAAGCTTGGAATTCCTCAGCCTGAATCCGGTATGGCAGGCAATATCGATGATGCCCTGAAGATCGCTGCAAGGATCGGGTATCCGCTTATGATAAGGCCATCCTACGTTCTTGGCGGACGGGCAATGAAGATCATACTAGACGAAGAAATGCTTGAAGAATATGTTGCAAAAGCGGTAGGGGTTTCCCCCGACAGGCCATTGCTTCTTGATAAATTCCTCGAGGATGCCATAGAGTCAGAGGCTGATGCAATTTCTGATGGTATTGATGCTTTTGTCCCTGCCGTAATGCAGCATATTGAATATGCAGGAATTCATTCAGGCGACTCAGCCTGCGTTATTCCTCCTGTTGTGATCCGTAAAGATCATAAAAAGACAATCTACGATTATACGCGCAAAATTGCCATGGAGCTTAAGGTCGTTGGCCTGCTCAATATCCAGTACGCCATATATGAAGATACTGTTTATATTCTCGAAGCCAATCCAAGGGCATCACGAACAGTCCCGCTGGTATCAAAAGTTTGCAATATCTCAATGGCAAGAATCGCAACCCAGATACTTTTAGGAAAAAAATTATCGGATTTCAACCTTAAGAAAAGGACCATTAAGCATTTTGGGGTAAAGGAGGCGGTTTTCCCGTTTAATATGTTCCCGGCAATTGATCCTCTCCTTGGACCGGAAATGCGTTCAACCGGCGAGGTTCTGGGAATGGCTGATTCGTACGGTATGGCATTCTTTAAATCGCAGGAGGCTACCCAATCGCCTCTGCCCATTAAGGGGACTGTATTGATAACGATTGCTGACCGTGACAAGAATCGCATTGTTGAAGCGGCAAGGAATTTCAGGGATATGGGTTTCAAAATCCTGTCGACCGGAGGAACACTGCATTTTCTTGCTGAACATGGAATTGAAGCTGAACTGATCCTCAAGGTGCACCAGGGAAGGCCAAATATTGTAGATGCTATCAAGAACAAGGGAATAGACCTTGTTGTAAATACTCCGGCCGGCAGGTTGAGTGAATATGACGATTCGTATATCAGGAAAAATGCTATAAAATATAAGATCCCTTATATAACAACCACATCAGCTGCACTTTCAGCAACGGAAGGTATCAAGGAAAGGCAAAACGGGGAATATAAAGTAAGATCGCTACAGGATTATCATTCGGCCATAGAAGACTAAAACTCTTTTAACCACAGAGTTTCACGAAGTTAATGCGGAGTTCCACAGTTCTTCTCAGTGCATTTCCGTGGCACTCCGTGAACTCCGAGGTTAAAGGATTTCGTTTCTGCCGGCGTCGATTTGTAATCGGGGCCGAGAATAAATGAAATCAAAAGGGCACGGATTACAAATCCGCGCCAGCGATGTACGAATGAAATACTTTTGCGAGCTCGGCGCAGCCAAATCCGCGCC
Organism: uncultured Bacteroidales bacterium; assembly: GCA_963732115.1. Classification (GTDB taxonomy): domain Bacteria; phylum Bacteroidota; class Bacteroidia; order Bacteroidales; family VadinHA17; genus LD21. The sequence continues at coordinate 145,068 of CAVSYN010000005.1, read as the reverse complement.
AGCGCTTATTTCAGATCTGTACCGGCAACGGCAGGGGGAGGTGGTATCTATTAGGACACCGCGTGCATTTCCTAGACCTTTGATTTTCTTTTTCAACTCAGCCATTTCTGATTCAAGGGCTGTAATGATATCAACCTTTTTGGAAATCTCTCTTCTCCTTCTCTGATACATCCTTATCAAGATCCTCAATCTTTTTATTCAGGTCCGCTATTTTGCCGTTAAGCTTTGTTATATCATCTTTTAATCCGGCGATTTCGCGGTTCAACTGTGCCTTTTCATCTTCAAGCTTCTTAATTATTGGAGTATAAACCGACTTTGCATAATACCAGGCTGTCAGGTACCCTATCAGACCGGCCACAAGCAGCAGTGCGATCGTCAGCACATACTGCAGCTGTCAGCGACATTGCTTGGAGTAATAATATTGTTTTCATCTGTAAATTGTTTATTTTTTAATTGAGATTACTGTTCTTCTGTTTTTAGCACGCTCCTCGGAATGTGATATAACCTGCTACCGGGATCTTCCTCTCCTCTGGAAGCGACTATCATTTTTGCAGTGGGGAATCCTTTGCCTTCAAGGTATTTTTGCACGGCCCGGGCTCTTTCCAGTCCGAGAGCCTGATTATACTCAGGCGTTCCGACAAGATCAGTATACCCTGTTACGAGCAACATCGATGCCGGGTATTTATCCAGCCAGCTTTTGAATTCCGTCAGGCTTGTTTCAAGCTGGGGATCAGGCGTGAATCTGGCTTTATCAAATTCATAGGGGATAACAAGATCTTTTGGCATCAGCGCATAAATTTTCGCCAATGAATCTGCCACATCTGTTAGTGGTTTCAGGAATTATCTGCACAGGTTCGGGTTTCTTCAGTGAAGGCCGTAAAATGTCAACAAAAAGCCAGGTTGAAAAGAATGACCAGACAACAAATGCGACAAATCCTGTAAAAAGGATTTTCATATCTGACTTGTTTTGGTTAAATATCAGGTAATTACCATTACAAGTTAAACAATATTTAAAAACAAGTCAATAGAAGAATTAAATTGAATGACTAAATATTCAGTCCTTGAAAAGGATTTTCTTTTTGAATTCCTGAAACAGCTTATCCTCATCATCTCCCTTTTTGATGCCGTTCAGCAGCAAATCGATCAGCTTTGGAATAGTCTTGTCGCTGAATCCTGCTTCTATGGCAAACCGCTTCAGTAATTTCTTTTCTCCTTCAGCTAATAACCTCATCTGCAAGTATCATTTCTGCAATGTTATACAGATGTTCAAACTTATCAGCAAGACTGTAAGGCGGATCATAGTTATTTCTAATCTCATGTTCAATAAATTTGTCTATCTCCGGATCGGTAAGACCAAATTTCCTGCCTTCCTTGTGAAGCAGATCACGTTCGGTCGGATTGATCTTGCCGTCAGCCTTTGAGACCTGAACAAGATGTATGTAATGCTCCTTGCTGATCCGCTTTCCATTATTCTTAATGAAATCTGAAAAGTTCATATTCAGGTTTTTTAGAAGTAACCAGTTATTTTGTAGCCGCGATTGCGGGAATCCTGAAGTTCGTCAATCCTTTATCAAAATTACTTAAAAATTTTGTTTTTGAAGCTTTACCCTTATTTTCACCGGGTTATGATCGGAATTTTCAAATTCAAGATTAATGCACTGAACTGATTCCAGTCTGACATTTGGTGAAAGTAAAAACAGATCAATTACAGTGGTAGTTGTCGATGAAGGATCATATGATGCTGTCACACTCCTGTTCGATGGTATTTTATTGTCATAAACCCACTTCCATTCGGGAGGAAGGTAATCGGAATTCATCATCATCTGATCAGTGTTTACTTTGTTATTGCCAAATTCGGGCTGAAAACCCGGAGGAGATTGATTCCAGTCACCCCCGGCTATGATATAGTTGCCTTTAGCATATTCTGAAAGAAGAAACTCCTTCAGAAAGGCCATCTGAGCCTTTCTTATTTCGCCCGGATCGAAAGCTTCGTTATGTGTATTGATAATAAGGAGCTCTCTGCCGTCAGCACAGGGAGTACCTGTTTACCATGAAACAGCGGTCGAGCATAAAAAGCTGTTTCGGGAAACCGTACTCTCCCGGAAATGAAAAACGGGTCGATGATGAAGGGCGATATTTGCTGAAGGTGGCAATACCCGATAATACCTTACCCATAGGATTTGACGGGGGCACCGGCACAAAAAAGACATCATAGTTTTTTGCAAAAAATGGAAAGAATCCCACCATAGTGTGGCTAATTGTATCATATTCATTAAAATGGTAGCTTCTTTTGCTGTTCTCATCTATTTCCTGGATAAGAATAAAATCATTGTTTTCATTTTCCCTGAAAAAGTCCTTTACTGCTGTCAGGTTTTTAATAAAGTTATTCTTCGGAGTTATAACCTTGGTCCCTCCGTCATAGAAGAAATCCATTTCCCTGTCAAGTCCGCAGTATCCGATGTTCCATGTTAAAAGGGATAAAACTGCTGAATCCGACAGCATATCCGGTTTGTTTGAAACAGATAATATCTCCGTCGGTTCCGGTTTGTAATTTGAAATCAGGGCATAGGTGATTATCCCTGCAAAACCAATTATTAAAAGAATTGCCAGAACCAGAATGATTCTGAAAATGATTTTAAGAACTACCATTGCTATAAAGTATTAAAAGCCGATTACAGATCCATTATTCTCCTTACCCAGAAAACATTGAAGCTTCCCAGCGGGTCACGGCAAAGGTAAACCGAAGTTCCGTATTCCCTTGCATCGGGATTCGTTATGCTTCCTATTTTTGTCACTTCCCTGAAACCCTGCCTGACATCCTCTCCAAGCTCATCATTAATATAAATCATAGATGTTATGTCCGGATCAAATTTTTCAGGTATCCAGTATCTGAAGCTCTCACTGAAACAGACTGCTTCGGGCAGTCCGTATTTCTTCCCTATGACCGTAATTGCCCCTGCCTGACCGTAATTTTCGCAATAAATAAAAGCTGCTTTTTTGTCCGGGATCATCTGCCATGCCTTATTGGCAACAGCGGTGAGTTCTTCCCACCCTAGCATATCCGCATAATCCTGCGGCAACGAATGAATTGAATTATCCTCAAACCGGCATACAAAATCCATCCCGTAATTGGTGCTGATATATTTAAAATACTTCACCAGCCTCTCCTCCTTGAATATGGGAATTCCTATCGGAACTACCGGTACTGTAAGGGCTAAAATCAAAAAGATCAATACAACCTTTGACCATCCTCTTTTAAGCAATCTTCCCCACGATACAGCTCCGGCTGCTACCAGGAACGGGAATATGCCCTGGGTATAATAACTCTTGCCATGCATAAGCATAAGTGTGATCACTACACTTATTACGACCAATCCAAGAAACCTGAATTTCCAGGCATTTTTATTGAGAAAAAGATAGAATATTCCTGCTATGGTCAGAATTGAGGCAGCTCCCGGTATTGCAACCTGTTCAATCAGGAAAGCTAGTTTTGTCAACATTTACAAGCTGGGTTTCCTTAAGTTCGGTCAGATGATTGATAACAGGCAACCCGTTCATCAACTGCCAGAGAAGATTGGGAAGGAAGATCAGGCCGCCGGCCAGAACGCCGTACCAGAATTTTCTTTCCCTGAAAATTGTTCTGTACCGGGTAAAGGGCACAATCACGAGAAATATTATGAATAGAAGACCTATAAGGTACTTATTTAACAGGGCTGCACCTCCGGTTATCCCGAGCAGGATTAGATAATTTCCCGAAGAAGTGTTAATGTATTTTAATATCAAGGTAAAAGAACAGGGTCCATAAAATAAGGTCAATATGAACAGGCTGAAACAAAAAGAAGGTCCTGAGGCTGAATATGGATACCATTATCCCGATGGCTGCAAGGATCCTTGAGAATGGTGATCCTCCAAGTTCTTTTGCCATCGACGATGCCAGAATAACCATGAATCCACCTGCAAGAGCAGGGAACAATCTGACTGCAAAGACTGAATAACCGAAGGTATTCTGCATGATCCAGGCAATCCAGCCTATCATCGGAGGGACAGTTGCGTAACCTAAAGCCGGATGCTGGCCAAGGGAAAAATATAGAAGCTCGTCCCTGTGATATTCAAGATTATCTGAGAAAAAAAGATGAATCGCAACAAAGAACAAGGCTAGTAATGAAATTGTTATGTTTACAAGATTGACTTTTAATTCCTTATTCATAACAGTGTGAACAGAAAAATTATTACTTTACCGATAATTATAGGTTAAGTTATAAAAAGAATTGAAATCGTGTTATAAATGATGACGATATGTTGCACAAGATTAAAATTTTATGACGTTGTGACAAATATTTAATGCTTCGAAATAGTTATAGCTTTGTAATAATTAACTAACTGAAAGGATCATGAAAAAATCATTTCCCGCAATACTTTTATTATTTATATATTGCTTAATTGCGGTCCCATGTGTTGAAACTTCAATGGCCCAGCAAACACAAATCAGATCCGGCTCTTGACGAAAAAGTCAGAAATTCCTGAATGAGCATGCCCGTCAGTGGTATGATATGAATGTTCCATGGGTTGACGGTCAGCTGCTTTATGATCTCATCATAAAAGGCAATTACAAATCCGCACTGGAAATCGGAACATCCACAGGACACTCAGGAATCTGGATAGCATGGGCACTCAGTAAAACCGGCGGAAAGCTTACTACAATCGAGATAGATGAAGGAAGGTACAAAACTGCCCTTGAGAATTTTAAAAAGGCCGGGGTTTCAGAATACATCGACGCCAGGCTCGCTGATGCGCATGCACTGGTAAAAGAGCTGAAGGGACCTTTTGATTTTGTTTTCAGCGATGCTGATAAGGATTGGTACAAAAACTACTTTGTCGATATTGATCCCAAGCTGAAAGTCGGAGGTTGTTTCACTGCACACAATGTTTCCGAAAGGGGACGTGGTGGTTACGGAGGATACGGTGGTCAGGCTGTCTTTCTCGAATATGTAAAGAGCCTTAAGAATTACGAGACACAGTGTAAACAGCGCAGGAGCCGGAGTCTCAATAAGCTATAAAAGAGCTGAAAAATAACATCGATTAAATATGCCTGACCAAAAGCTGCAAAGGAAACTGGGGCTGTTTCCTGCAACCAATATTGTTGTTGCCAATATGATAGGGGCAGGAATCTTTACAACTTCCGGACTCCTGATGTCGGGACTTAATAACCCTGTTCTTATACTGACCCTGTGGGCAATTGGTGGATTAATTGCACTTTGCGGCGCTCTTTCATATGGTGAATTGGGGGCTGCCATGCCCGGCGCAGGAGGAGAATATCTTTTCCTCTCGAGATTATACCATCCGGTTTTTGGATTCCTGAGCGGGTGGGTCTCGTTCATGGTCGGTTTTTCCGCGCCAATTGCAGCCTCGGCTCTTGGCTTCAGCGAATATTTTACCAGAGCAGTCCCCGGGCCTCACAGAGGGGCTTCAGAATGCAGGCATAATGGGACCTGTCCTTGCGAAGAAGCTGCTTGCAGTATCCGTTATCCTTATTTTCACATTCATTCACTATCGTGGAATAAAATACGGAGCCAGGATACAGAATGTACTGACGCTTCTCAAAGTCCTTCTGATTGTTGTTCTTTTAGCAGCCGGGTTATCATCCGGAAACGGTGATCTTTCAAACTTCAGCAAGGGAGGCGGGCTTCCGTCGGGCCTGCCGGGATGGAAGACAATCGGGCTATCGCTTATGTGGATTATGTTCGCATACAGCGGATGGAATGCCTCAACATATATTGGCGCTGAAATCAGGAATCCGGGAAAAATACTTCCCCGTTCACTCATCTACGGGACAGGAATTGTAATAATCCTTTATCTGGGTATCAATATATTATATGTTTACAGTACCGATCCTGAAGCAATGAAAGGAGTTATTTCAATCGGAGGACTGGCTATGGGAAACCTGTTTGGAAAATCTGCTGAGATCTTGTTTTCAATCCTGATTGCCTTTGCGCTGTTTTCATCTCTTAAGCGCATTTATAATAATAGGTCCGAGGGTTTATTATTCAATGGCGAAAGACGGGCTGTTTTTTAAGTCGATGGCAAAAATTCACCCCAAGTTTCTGGTCCCGTCCAATTCGATAATCCTTCAGGGTCTGATCGCTGCTATTCTTGCTGTTTCAGGAACATTCGAACAGGTGCTTACATTCATGGGATTTGCACTCGGGATATTTCCGATTATGACTGTTACCGGGGTCTGGAAACTGAGAAAAAACCATTCCGGGACTGTCAGGCTTAAGGGATTTCCATGTAACTCAGATAATATATATTGCAGCGGGAGCGCTAATCCTGGTTCTGTCATTCCTTGAAAGACCAATGGAATCATCGGTTGCGTTACTGACCGTTGCAGTGGGCATTCCGGTTTACTTTGTCTTCAGGAAGAAAAACGAAGTGACAATTTCAAAATAAATTCTCTGTGGCTCTCTGTGCCTTCATACCCCCAACCCCCTGAAGGGGCCTATTTTCGTGCTTATAAGTCCCCTTTAGGGGATTTAGGGGCAGAACTTACACAGAGCGCAGGTATTACCTTACGATCCCTGCCAGATCCCGTATCACCACCGAAGCACATGCGATCCCGAAAGCTGCCGGCATATATGAAATCGTTCCTACAACCGATGCTTTGTTCTGCTCCCCATCTGTCGGAATAACTTTCTTTTTATCGATTGTTTCAGGAGAATATACAGCAGTTACCCCTTCCTTGATTCCAAGCCGGTGAAGGCGTTTTCTGAGCAGCCTGGCAAGCGGGCAGCCTGCGGTTTCGGAAATATCACAAACCGAAATTTTTGTGGGATCAAATTTCCCTCCGGCTCCCATCGAGCTTACAACCGGATATTTATTTGTTACTGCCCTGTATATGAGATAGACTTTCGGTGACAATGTATCAATTGCATCAACCACATAATCAAAGCGTGTTTCAAGGACCTCATTCATTCTTTCATCCCTGAGAAATTCCTGAATTACCGTCAGGTTCAGATCAGGATTGATATCCATTAACCTTGCACTCATTAGGTCTGACTTTGGTTGAACCTTCCGTGCTTTTTAATGCAAGAAGTTGCCTGTTCCGGTTGGAAGGATGGACAGTATCGCCATCGGCAATTGTCATGTTTCCAACTCCTGCCCTGCAGAGCATCTCCGTGGCATACGATCCTACACCTCCCAGTCCGACAACCAGAACCTGAGAACTCTTAAGTTTCTTCAAGACCTTCCCTGCCGATCAGCAGTTCAGTTCTTGAAAGCCATTCATCCATAATAATAGCCCCCTTTAGGGGGTTGGGGGTAAAACCCTCTGCCATTTAGTATTGCTTAGTACTTTTCATTTGTAAACAATGTAGTATAGTTATTGAGCATGATTTTTTTCAGCTCATCAACACTCAGAGCCAGATCCGCTGAAACTTTAGCATAAATGTCCCTGATACTCACATTAGCCCCGTCGGTCTCAAGAAATATCCTGTCCTTTGGCAAAGACCTTAAAAGCTCACCCGAAACATCCCTTATAACAAAATCGAACCAGAAAGAAAGATACATCCCACGGGATAAAAGCTGTAAAGCAAGCTCCTTCTTCCCCCTGAATCCATGGACCAGCCAGCGTTTTGACGGTTTCAGCTTTTTATGGGCAGCCATCAGCTCATCCCATGCCCTTACGCAATGAATTACGACAGGCTTTTGCTTTTCATCTGCAATTTTCACCTGTTCTTCAAATGTCTGCCTCTGGAGTTCAATTGAAGGTCCCTTAAGTTTGTCAAAACCTGCCTCGCCTATGGCGATAAGTTGGGAGCTCTCAGCAATGTCATGAACAAATGCCAGAAGCTGGCTATGGTTTTCGTCATCAAGATACCAGGGATGAATACCTGCGGTATAAGCCAGTCCTTTTTCGCTGCCTGGCTTCAGGTTTTCGTGGGCCATCAGGCTGTCAACCGTAAAAACACCCGGGGAGGGAATCGCATGGTGGTTGTGAATATCAATATAATCACCTGGTCCGGGAAGGTTCATTGCTTCTTTTCCTATTACGGAAAGCCCCTTTTCGATGCGTCTGACAGTCTCTTCCTTTCCGAGCCAGCAAATGATATCGAAAATCTGCGGACCGCGCGATGCCCCCACCATCACCAGCCGGAGAGCATTAATTACTGTCACCTGAATTGTATCCTTTGTCTTCAATCCATTTTTTAACAACTGTTTCAGTTTCGGAAAGAGAAAAATCCTGGATATTCTGAAGAACAATTATTAATTCCTTCAAGTATTATCAGGAGTATTTTCCTGCCATCTTTTCCTTATAACTTCCGGATCATATTCTTCAGGAGCCTTAAAAAAGAAATCGGTCTGATTCCAGAAATCCTTAACAAAGCTCACTCTTTCCTTTGTTAGTCCGATAAGGATCTCAAGGCGAACGATATCGACATGGATACCCTTTGCCCTGAGGACTTCCCTGAATTCCAGAGCCAGTTGATTGTTGGTCCTTTTCTGAAGGTACTGATGATTGAACCATCTGGCCTTTTCGGGGTCAAACCTGGATCCCGATTTGCCTACCCTTTCAATTGAAAAAGCATTTATCAACTCATCCATCGAAAATATCTCCTGCTCTGTACCCGGATTCCAGCCCAGTAAGGCAAGCATATTTACAAATGCTTCCGGGAAATATCCGTCCTCGCGAAAGCCTCTGGCAGTCTCACCGTATGGCCAGAAGATAGGAAAAACAGGGAATCCCATTTTATCACCGTCACGTTTGCTGAGTTTACCTTTCCCGTCAGGCTTCAGAAGAAGAGGAAGGTGCGCAAAAGCAGGAGTATCCCAGCCGAATGAACGGTAAAGCATTACATGAAGCGGAAAGGAAGGGAGCCATTCCTCACCACGAATAACATGACTTATCTTCATGAGATGATCGTCGACGATATTTGCCAGATGATAAGTCGGCATTCCATCCGACTTGAACAGGACCTTATCATCAAGGGTATTTGTGTTTACGACAATATGTCCCCTGATTAAGTCATCAAGACCTATCTCTTCATCAGGTGGCATTCTGAAGCGGATCACATACGGATCGCCCCTGTCGAGCTTTGCGTTCCATTCGACATCGCTCAGGGAGATGGAATTATTAAGCCTTTCCCTGACAGCGGAATTATAGATGAAGGTCTTTCCTTCTTTTTCCGATTTTTGCCTCAGCGACTCCAGCTCCTGCGGCGTATCAAAAGCATAATAGGCATAACCCTTGTCAAAAAGTATGTCAGCGTATTGCCTGTATAAATCCTTCCTGTCACTCTGCCTGTAAGGCTCAAATTCACCTCCTCCATTTATCCCCTCATCAATCACTAAACCGCACCATTTAAGAGCCTCAATAATGTACTCCTCGGCACCTTCCACAAACCTCGCCTGGTCGGTGTCTTCAATTCTGAGAATAAATTTTCCGTTATGTTTTCTTGCAAACAGATAATTGTAAAGAGCGGTCCGTACCCCGCCGATGTGCAAAGGACCGGTCGGACTCGGTGCAAAGCGGACTCTTACCTGCGACATGTTCTGTAACATTTTTTTAAATATTTTGTAAAGATAACAAACCCTGTTATATAACGTAAAATGAAAGTTTTTGTCCGGACAAGATCACTTTTTTATATAATTTAGCGCTTTAAACTGACCCCCATGAAGACTATGAAAGCCCTCGTAAAGGCTAGGCCGGCAAAAGGACTCTGGATGCAGGAAGTTCCGGTACCTGAGCCGGGGCTTAATGATGTAATAATAAAGGTCAGGAAGTCAGCAATATGCGGAACCGACCTTCACATCTATGAATGGAACGACTGGGCACAGCGGACCATAAAAACACCGATGGTCATCGGGCATGAATACATGGGGTACATAGATAAGATCGGTGCCGGAGTCCCTAATCTTAAAGTAGGCGACAGGGTAACGGGTGAAGGGCACCTTGCCTGCGGCCATTGCAGGAACTGCCGCCGCGGGAAGGAACATGTCTGCGAGAATACCATTGGCATAGGAGTAAATGTAGACGGATCATTTGCCGAATATGTAAAGATCCCCTCCTCAAATATCGTTCTGCTCGATCACAGGATCGCCGATGAATGGGCTGCAATTATGGATCCGTTCGGAAACGCCACCCACACGGCATTGTCATTTCCTCTTCTGGGTGAAGATGTGCTCATCACAGGATCCGGGCTTATAGGAAGCATGGCGATTGCAATTGCCAGATTTGCGGGAGCAAGATTTATTGTTGCAAGCGACCTGAGCGATTACCGGCTTGAGATCGCAAAAAAAATGGGAGCAACGCTGACTCTGAACCCTTCGAAGGGAGAGAAAATATCTGAAGCAGTCAAAAAGCTGGGAATGAGAGGATTCGATATAGGCCTGGAAATGTCGGGATCGCCGAAAGCATTCATTGAGATGATCAGCAATATGTACAACGGATCGAGTATTGCACTGCTCGGGCTACTGCCCTCCAACTTTGAAGTGCCATGGAGCGATCTGATCTTTAAGGCAATTACATTGAAGGGCATATACGGAAGGGAAATGTGGGAGACATGGTACAAAATGGAACAGATGATAATCGGCGGTATTGATCTGAATCCGGTTATCACCCACCGTTTTCATATCGATGACTTTCAGAAAGGCTTCGATGCCATGGAAGAGGGAAACTGCGGTAAAGTCATACTGAACTGGGATTAAATCTTATGCTGAATCCCTCTCTATGCCCTTTTTTACCTCTCCCCCTACCCCTCCCCCGGTGTGGGAGGGGCTTATAAATCAAGATTTTAAGTCTCCCTCTCACTTCGGGAGAGGGAGATTTAGAGGGAGAGGCCGAACAAATTAAGTGACTAAAGTCCTTTATAAAAACAAAGCTATGTATGACAATTTTCAAAAACACCTGAGTCAGACTTTGTCTGAAATCAAAGAAGCCGGTCTGTATAAGAATGAAAGAATAATAGTTTCACCCCAGGGCGCTGAGATTGAACTCGAAACCGGGCAGAGGGTCTTGAATTTCTGTGCCAACAACTATCTCGGATTATCAAACAATAAAGAGCTTATAAAGGCTGCAAAGGCATCGCTTGACGATCATGGTTACGGAATGTCATCTGTAAGGTTCATATGCGGTACTACCGATCTTCACAAAAAGCTTGAGAGTAAAATTGCGGAATTCTTCGGTACAGAAGATACCATTCTTTATGCTGCATGCTTTGATGCCAACGGTGGTGTATTCGAACCCCTGCTTACTGAACAGGATGCAATCATTTCCGACGCACTGAATCACGCTTCAATTATCGACGGAGTACGCCTTTGCAAAGCCCAGCGTTACAGGTATGAGAATGCCAGCATGACGGATCTTGAAAAACAGCTTCAACTGGCACAGGCGCAGAGATTCAGGCTTATTGTCACCGACGGGGTTTTCTCAATGGATGGGAACGTCGCTCCTCTCGATAAAATAGCTGTCCTTGCTGAAAAGTACAATGCAATGATCATGGTCGATGAATCACATTCAGCAGGCGTAGTAGGCAAGACCGGTCGCGGGGTAACTGAACTGTTTAACCTTAAAGGAAAGATCGAGATCATTACCGGAACACTTGGAAAAGCATTCGGCGGTGCCATTGGAGGTTTTACGACCGGTAAAAAGGAAATTATTGAGCTGCTCAGGCAGAGGTCCCGTCCATACCTGTTCTCTAATTCAATCCCGCCCCTTGTGGCCGCTGCAGGTATACGGATGGTGGAAATGATGACGGAAACCAATGAGCTCCAGGACAAGCTTCACCGCAATTCCGAGTATTTTATAATGAAGATGAAGGAGCTTGGCTTTGATATCAAACCAACCAGATCGGCTATCTGCGCTGTCATGCTTTATGATGCCAGGCTTTCGCAGATCTTTGCGGTAAAGCTTCTTGAAGAAGGGATATATGTTACCGGCTTTTATTACCCGGTTGTGCCAAAAGGCGAGGCAAGGATCAGGGTGCAGCTTTCAGCAGCCCACGAAACTGAGCATCTCGATAAAGCGATCGCAGCATTTAAAAAGATCGGAAAAGAGCTGAAGGTAATTAAGTAGTAACCTGTAGTGGGTGTTTAAAAAGCCAACCACCTCCCCCTCCTTCTAAAGCCAACCACCTCCCCCTTAACGAAGCGTCGGGACGTGGTGGTTAACTTCACGAGCATTTCGACGACCCGCAATCTTTACAGATCAGGCAGCCTTCTTCATATACGAGGTTATCAGAGCCGCATTCTCCGCATTTTCCTTTTGCTTTGGTTCCGTTGGGAATATATTTTTTCAGCGCTCTTTCAACACCGTTTTTCCAGTTGTTGATTGATTCACTGTCAAGTTTCAGGGACTGAACCAGGTTTACCACGTCCTGAATAGGCATTTCATGCCTCAGAACCCCTGAAATAAGCTTTGCGTAGTTCCAGAATTCCTGCTTGAACATATGCGACAACCCCTCTATAGTTTTCTTATAGCCGTACTTGTCGGTGTACTGAAAGTCATACCGGGATTTGCCGACTTCCATCTTGATCTTGATTATTTTTCCCTTTATGATTGTCTTCGGAATCGGGAAGATCTCTTCATCCGCCAGACCTGTGAAAATCTCGTAAGGCCTCCCCTCTTTCAGTCCGACAAAAGCCACCCATTTCTCTTCGTTGAAGTTGAATCTTATAACATCACAATCAAGAACTTTAGGCCGTCTTGGTCTCTCGGCATGTATTTCGTTCTTTCCTGCTATAAGCACGCCGTTCCTCGATCCGTCACGGTACACTGTTGCTCCCTTGCAACCTGATTTCCAGGCTGTAAAATAAAGATCGCTGACGAGTTCCTCATTTACATCAGCAGGAAGGTTTATTGTAACGCTTATCGAATGGTCGACCCATTTCTGTATGGCTCCCTGCATGCGGACCTTGGCAATCCAGTCGACATCATTGGCCGTTGCTTTGCAGTAAGGAGATTTTGCAACTATTCCCTCGATTTCCTCATCGCTCATCCTGGCCACGTTATTAGGGTCAAACCCGTTCAGATTGAGCCATTCCACAAATTTATGATGGAATACATTAAACTCCTCCCACGAGTCGCCAACTTCATCCCTGAATGTCACCCTGACATCCTTGTCGTTGGGATTTACTTTCCTTCTCCTTTTGTAAAAAACTGAAAAAACCGGTTCAATTCCCGAAGTGGTCTGAGTCATCAGGCTTGTGGTTCCCGTAGGTGCAATGGTAAGAAGGGCAATATTGCGCCGGCCGAATTTAACCATGTTATTATACATAACCGGATCGGCCTCTTTCATTCTAAGAATGAAGGGGTTGTTCTTTTCCCTCTCAGAATCATAAATTGTAAAAGGCCCTCTTTCCTTTGCAAGGTATGTTGAAGATTTGTATGCTTCGAGAGCCAGTGTCTTATGTACTTCAACCGAAAAACTTGTAGCCTCATCACTTCCGTATCTGAGTCCGAGCCCGGCCAGCATATCTCCTTCTGCCGTGATGCCTATACCTGTCCTCCTGCCCTCTCCTGATTTCTTCTTTATATTGTTCCAGAGGTTTCTTTCAACATGTTTCAGTTCGTCCGACTCAGGATCGCCATCAATCTTTGTAAGTATTACATCAATTTTTTCAAGTTCAAGGTCGATAATATCATCCATCATTCTCTGAGCCAGGCCAATATGCTCCTTGTAAAGTTCAAAATCAAATGCTGCGTTTTTTGTGAAAGGGTCAACTACATAGCTGAACAGGTTTATAGCGAGCAAACGGCAGCTGTCGTATGGACAAAGCGGGATTTCTCCGCAGGGATTTGTTGAAACAGTTGCAAAACCCAGATTGGCATAGCAATCAGGAACGCTTTCCCTTATGATGGTATCCCAGAACAGGACTCCCGGTTCGGCTGATTTCCAGGCATTGTGGATGATCTTGTTCCAGAGTGCCACCGCATCAATTTCCTGGACAAATTTCGGTTTATCCGAAATAATAGGGTATTGCTGCCTGAACAACCCTTTTGATTCAACCGCCTTCATAAACTCATCTGTTACCTTGACAGAGACGTTCGCACCTGTAACTTTTCCGCTTTCCAGCTTTGCATCGATGAATTTCCCGCTGTCGGGATGCTTGATTGAAATTGAAAGCATCAAAGCACCTCGTCGCCCGTCCTGGGCAACTTCGCGGGTTGAGTTTGAATACCTCTCCATAAAAGGGACAACGCCGGTTGAGGTAAGGGCGCTGTTCAGGACCGGGGTGCCCTTCGGCCGTATATGGGATAGATCATGACCGACACCGCCGCGGCGTTTCATCAGCTGAACCTGTTCCTGGTCAATTTTCATTATGCCGCCGTATGAATCAGATGTTCCTTCATTGCCTATTACAAAGCAGTTTGACAAAGAGGCTATCTGAAAATCATTCCCGATTCCGGTCATTGGTCCGCCCTGCGGAACAATATATTTAAAATCCTTCAGAACATTGTAAATGAGCTCTTCGGAAAGAGGGTTCTTGTATTTCATCTCAACCCTGTGGATCTCCCTGGCCAGCCTCCTGTGCATATCATCGGGCGTTTTTTCATAAAGATTTCCAAATGAGTCCTTTAGTGCGTATTTATTTGCCCAAACCCTGGCAGCAAGCTCATCTCCCCTGAAGTACTGAATACTTGCCTCAACAGCTTCGTCATGAGTGTAAGTGACCTTCTCTGTTTTTCTTTCCACCTGTTTATTACCTCCCTTCACATTTTCTCTTTTCCTTTCCTCTGAAGTCGATTTTTCACTTACTTTTTCCGGAGCAATAGCTGGTTCCTGGACAAATAATCCTTCCATATACTAAATATAAAACTGTTAATCTTTGATTCTGTTGCGATTATACGACCACTGATTTTCTAAGCGGGTATTTGCTAAATTAGATAAGCATATACCTGAATGCAAGACAAATTTTTTAAGTTTATTAACATTTGCCATCATAGTTATTAACTAATTTTAGTGCTGATATCTGTAGTTGCATTCTGCTCCTTCGAAAAAGAATTAAGCTATATTAGCTGATTATCAGTGTATTGCGTCAAATACCTCCGCTGATAAATAAATAGCTTGCGCAATAGCGTTAACATCTGCAGGTTAAAATTGTTTAATGAGATTTTTCTTCTTAAGTGAATGAAAAAAAGAGGGTGTCTGTTATAAGACACCCTCCCGGGATCAATTACAAGTTTTCAATTAGAAAATTAATCTGATACCAAACAGGCAGCCCCAGGTACTTGAAGTACTTACGTCTTTTGAAATAGTCGTTTTGGCTGTAAAGTCCTGCATTGAGGTTGCGTTCAGAGTATAAACGGGAGCTGCCGTAGCAGTACCTTTGTTATTGACTCTCAACGGACGAACATTTTCAAAGCTTGTAAGCGGATTGTAAGGATAGGTTCCCCATGAATCATTAATAAGGTTGCCAATGTTCAGGAAATCGACGCTGAACTGCAATGTGTATTTATGGTCGCCGCCAAAACCGGTGAAGATGTCCTGAAGCAATTTTGCATCGAACCTGTGTATCCAGGGTCTCACTTCGCCATACCGTTCAGCATACTGGCCCTTGCGGCTGCTCAGGTATTTATTCCTGTTGAGGTAATTCCAGAAAGCAGTCTGCTGATCAACAGCTGTCATGCCATTGTATGCTGCAAACTGTCAATTCAGTCTGAGTTTTGGGAATATACATCAGGTCGGATGAGATACCGTCGCCGTTAAGGTCATTGGAATAAATATATGACCAGCGTCCTGTCTGGTATCCCTGGTAAACAAGCGAGAATGTTGTGGCAAAATGATTTGCATATTCTATACGGTATGAAATATCACCTATAAGTTTATGAGGCGTGGCAAAATTAGAATAGCTAAGGCCAGGATTATTCAGGCTCCCGACAGCTGTGTTGGAGGAGAAAGCAGAATATGCTGCCGAACCCGGATTGGCTGTAATGTCTTTAGCCATTGTATAGGTATAGGCGAACATACCGGACAGACCATTTGTAAAGTTCTTGGTGAGTTGTGCTGTCAGGGAGAACTGGTATCCCTCGTGAGTGTTGGAAAGAACCATGGCGCTTGATACTGATCCAACCACTGTTTTGTTTGTCCAGTATGGACGGTTATCCGGTCCGGCCATTGTCCCTGCAGGAGCTGACTTCGTTCACGTTTATCTGTTTTATGGCATTTATGTCTTTCGAGAAGATTGCTTCGCCTGTGAATATCATATTCCATGGAAGCTCAACATCAATACCAAGATTTGAACGCCAGATCTGCGGGAATTTGAAATCCTTGCTGACCTCAGCCAGTGAAGAACCGACTGGAAGCGTGCTCGCGCTCTGAGGGAACAGGTCAGGTCTGCTTGCAATAAATTCCTTGTAATCAGGCTGGAATTCAAGTCCCACAAGGTTTACATTGCCAGGTCCCCATCCTATTTCAGGAACCTGGATCAGTCCTGAGTTTGTCGGCTGGTTTGTGAACCATACGAACGGAAGCATACCGGTAAAGATTCCTGATCCTCCGCGGATCTGGAGAGAACGGTCGCCAAGAACGTCATAGTTGAATCCTAAACGCGGGGAGATCAACAGCTGGTTTTTAGGCCATGCACTTACATCCATTTTATAACCATCCGCAAAGGTCAAAGCTGAAATAGCCGGATTATCTTTCATTTTGTCGAGGTAAACCGGCATTTCAAACCTGACGCCATAAGTTGCAGTCAGTTTCGGGCTGATCTGCCACTCATCCTGCAGGTAACCTGCCATCATTCCAAAGGTCAGGATTGCGCCCGGAGCATCATTACCGTTATAGCCGTATGTTACTCCGAATCCGGTAGGATCAGCACCATTTATAAAATCATCAACTGAGCCATACCTGTAGTAGGATGTACCTTCACGGATATAGGAATTGTAGAAATAGAGACGATCGTATGCAAGGCCTGCAGTGAGCGAGTGTTTGTTCAGGTTGACAGTGAAATTATCGGTTATGCTTAGTGTTTTGTTGGTCACATCATTGTTAAAGGTGAAAAGCTCATAACCGAACGACATGTACTGATCGCCGCCCTGCCAGATATCGACAAACGGGAAGAGGTCTGAATTGCTTGTACGGGTATCCTCTATGAATGTATAGCTGGCAAGCAGTTTATTTGAAAATCTTGATCCGAAATTACTGTTAAGTTCACCGGTGAGGGAGCGTACAGTATTTTTAAAGCCGTAGAAAGCATTTGAGAATGCAAGTGACTGGCTGCTTATCCTTCCTGAATTACGCAGGTTGTTCGGAGGACCGCTGGTTGAATTTGTCTGCTGATCGGAGGTGCCGACAACATCGTTATAACGCAGGGTAAACTTATGATCTTTGCTGATGTTCCAGTCGACACGGGCAAGAATTTTGGTATTCTTGTTCTGAAAAGGATCAAAATCCTTGTATTTCCCTGGATCATAATTATAAGTTGACATCAGGAAATCCCTTACTCTGACCATGTCAGCCTCCGTTGTCCTTGAGATTTTCAGGTCTGCATTGGCCACACCGTCGGTGCTTGGCTTCCAGTCAACACCAGGTATCAGCACTTTTTCATATTCACCGCTAAGGAAGAAAAAGAGTTTGTTCTTGATTATCGGACCTCCAATGCGGAAACCGAAATTCTGAGAACTCCTGCTGTTTGCACCTGTAACTTCAGTGCCGTCAACTGTGTTGCCTGTAAACGATTTTGGACGCAGATAGGTGTAAACAGATCCTTTAAAAGAGTTATCGCCGCTGCGGGTCACAGCATTAATGCTGGCGCCGGTAAATTGCGACATGCGCACGTCGTAAGGAGCAATGCTGACAGAAACTTCCTCAATAGCATCGAGGGCAATAGGCTGAGCTTCTCCTCCCGGCAGCGGGTTGCTGCTCAGACCGAAGTTGTTGTTGAATGCAGCACCGTCAACTGTGATTGTATTAAAACGGCCATCACGGCCAAGAATAGAGTTACCCTGCGATTGCGGAGTTAACTTAGCGAAGTCTGTAATGCTGCGGCTGATTGTGGGCAGACTGGCTAAATCACGGCTGCTGATGTTTGTCTGGGTTCCTGATCGCTCCGAGCTTAATATGGAACCTCGGGCGTTGGAAGAGACAACTACCTCCTGTAAGGTGGTTGTTGCCTGGGATAGTTCTGCATTCTGAACATAACTCTCGCCCAGTTTCAGGTAAGCATCGGTGTAACTGCTTGATAAGTACCCGATAAATGTAACTTTAATGGTATAAGGCCCGCCTACCCTCATATTCTGAATCCGGTAGTTTCCTGCGGCATCTGCAGATGTGGCATACTGCGTACCTGACGGAACATGAACAGCGACAATGGCTGCACCCGGCAGCGGCTGCCCTGAACTGTCAAGTACCCTTCCCTTTAGTTCCGACGTTGTTGATCCCTGACCGAATATCACAACAGATACCGGCAGAAGAATCAGCATCACCAGAAATCTTTTCAATTGTTTTATCATAAATTTAGGATTAAGGATTAATAAATATTTTTTCTGATTATACTAATTACTTAAATGTTTGATCATTACGAACAGGCCTTTTTTTCAAATCCGGAGCAACAATTTACATCTCTTTAAAGGAAGCCTTTTAAACAGGTCTGGTTAAGTTTTAAACAACTTATTAAAGTGCGCTGTTCATATCTTTGGGAACTAACTTTGCCATTATTTTAGCTGTCGCACCTGTATTTTGTTTAACATAACCGGCAGCTGATTTTGCTGATCCGGAATACATATCACTATCAGACAATAAGTTATCCAGGATCTCTGAAAACTCATCAAAAGTATTAAAGCACCTGGCCCCGCCCAGTTCCATCAGATCTGTTGCTTCTCTGAATTTTTTGTGATTCGGACCAAAGATAACCGGAATTCCCCAGCACGCCGCTTCCAGTATATTATGGATCCCCTTCCCGAACCCGCCTCCTACTTCAGCAATTTCTGCATATTTGTAAGCCGATGAAAGCATCCCTATATTATCCATGATCATCACCCGTGCATCACTTTTATCTTCTGCAAATTGAGAGAATCTCACAACACTTGTATCAAAAAGCCTTGACAGCCTTTCAAGATTATTCTGTTCTATTTCATGAGGCGCGAATACCCATTTCATCTTTAATGGGTATTTATTTATATAAGCCGCTATGATCTCTTCATCACCCGGCCAGCTGCTTCCGGCAAGGAACAGCTTCTCCTCACCTCTGAAAAGCTTAAGCTGCGGAATGTCCTTTGCAGCTTCAGCAATCTGAACAACCCTGTCGAACCTGGTATCGCCTGTAACCATTACATTGTCAATCCCAATTCCTTTAAGCAATTCCATCGATTCCTGGTTCTGGACAAAGAAGTGTGTGAAGCCGGATAGTACCTTCCTGAAAAAGGTACCATACCATTTAAAGAAGGGCTGGTCCAGCCTGAATATTCCCGAGATAAGGTAGAGCGGCACTTTGTTCCAGGAAAGCTTAAGGATGTAATTATTCCAGAATTCATATTTCACAAAGACCACAAATGCCGGATTGATAAGCGAGACAAACTTTGAAGCATTTCCCGGTGTATCTGCAGGAAGGTAGCAAACATAGTCAGCAAATGGGTAATTTTTGCGCACCTCATAACCTGAAGGTGAAAAGAATGTCAGGACGATCTTAAATTCCGGCCTTTCTTTTTTAAGCATTTCAATTACCGTCCTGCCCTGCTCAAACTCTCCGAGCGATGCGCAATGGATCCAGATATTTTTATCAGCCGGGTTTATTTTGTTCTTAAGTAAACTTTCCCAGTTTTTCCTGCCGCTTATCCATAAGCTGGCCTTGGAATTATAAGGTGAAGCCAGCCTGACAAGAAAGATATATATCAGGATACCAAGGTTATAAATAACATTCATAAAAAAGAATTGACCTGGCCAAAGGTAGTAAAAAGGTATAACGGTACAAAGGTGCAAAGGTCTTTATGCCTTTTCACCTTTGAACCATTTCAGAATTACTTATACTTTTGTACCATAATACCTGATACGCCATGGTAAGGTTAATTGCCCTGATCATTTCGGTTGTTCTGCAAATCGTAGCGGCCTCAATAGCCCTGAGATTCATGAAGCTTACTAAATACCGGCTCTCGTGGATACTCCTTTCGCTTTCGTTTGTTTTTATGGCTGCCCGTTTGATTTTCCAGTTGTTTGAATACTTCCTTGGTTCTCCTTTTACCTGGCAGATGGTTGATCAGTGGACCGGTGTGCTGATTTCAGTTATGATATTCGTTGGTGTGATTCTTATGCGCGAACTGTTCTATTCTCTCAAACGGGCTGAGATTGACCGTCTCAGGTCAGAAAAAAGGGTCATAAATGCCATAATCAATACAGAAGAGAATGAAAGGAAGAGATTTGCAAAAGACCTTCACGACGGACTCGGACCTTTGATGTCGACCGTGAAGATGTCACTTTCGGCTTTAAGCGAAAGGATCAAGGACCAGTCGGGAACGGATATCCTCAACAACACAAATTACCTGGTGAATGAGGCTATCAATACACTTGAAGGATATTTCAAACAACCTCAGTCCGCATGTATTGTCAAATTTCGGACTTACCAGCGCTCTGTCGGCATTTACGGCAAAAATCAACCAGACCAAAGCCATCGAAATCGATTTCAAATCGAACATGGAGAATCAGCGGCTTGAAAGTGAAAAAGAGGTTGTTGTATACAGGGCGGCATGTGAACTGATCAATAATTCCATCAGGCACTCGGGGGCTTCAAGGATAGAGATAGAGTTAAACAAACATGAAAAATTTATTACCTTGCAGTTTTATGACAACGGGCGCGGTTTTGACACTTCGTCTCTGGAGAGAAGAAGATACAAAAGGTATGGGGATATCGAATATAGAGACCCGGGTCAGATCCGTTGATGGTGTTTTCATACTTGAGAGCACTCCCGGCAAGGGGACAAGCGCTCTTATTAAAATCATTGACTGAACCGGAATATGGAAAAGATCAGAATTATAATCGCGGATGATCATCAGCTTTTTCGTAATGGCCTTAAAATACTGCTTAATGCGTTTCCCGAGTTTGAAGTTGCAGGAGAGGCTTCAAACGGAGAAGAATTTCTGAAAGTGCTTAGAAACACAAAGGCCGACATTGCTCTCATGGACATAAATATGCCGGAAATGGATGGCATCGAGGCAACAAGAAAAGGACTAAAGATCACTCCCGACATAAATATAATTGCCCTTTCAATGTATGGTGAAGAAGAATACTATTATAAAATGGTCGATGCCGGTGCAAAGGGATTCGTACTTAAGGATTCGGATATCGCTGAGGTCAAGGAGGCAATACTGACAGTCAATAAGGGAGGAAGTTATTTTTCGCAGGAGCTTTTATACCATGTGATCCAGAAAATAAAGCACAGGGAAAACGAAATCAAAACTGCAAACCTGTCAAAAAGGGAAAAGGAGATACTCATGAAAATATGTGAGGGGCTGTCCAACCAGGAAATTGCAGAGGCGCTCTTCATCAGTAAAAGGACCGTGGATAAGCACAGGGCAAATCTTCTCGGGAAAACAAATTCCAAAAACACTGCAAGCCTGATCCTCTACGCGATTAAAAACAAGCTGATAGAAATTTAGTTACTTTTCTACTGTAAATCAACGTCATATGAGCGAATCACAATCTCTTGGACAAAAAGGGGAAGCTTTTGCTGCCGAATACCTTCAGAAAAAAGGCTTTAAAATACGGCACAGGAACTGGAAATCAGGCAAACATGAGGTTGATATTGTCGCGGAGAACAAAGACCTTATAGTTTTTGTTGAAGTCAAAACAAGGTCGGAAGATCTGGTTGATGCCCGCGATCTTGTAAGCCGCGATAAGCAGAGATCAATTGTTTTTGTGGCCGACACATATTTACGGAGATTTGGACTGGAAAAGGAAAGCAGGTTTGATGTGATCGTATTAATTAATGAAGACGATAAATTCAGGATCAACCATATAGAAGACGCCTTTTATCCGACTTTAAGATAAAAATCTATTTATGAATATTGAGTCTTTAAGAGAACACTGCATATCGAAAAACAATGTTACTGAAAGTTTTCCGTTCGATGATGAAACACTTGTTTTTAAGGTGGAAGGTAAAATATTTGCATTGGTAAGCCTAGAGGGAGAACTTAGCATTAATCTTAAGTGCGATCCCGAACTGGCACTGGAGCTGAGGGAAAGATACCAGGCGGTTACCCCGGGCTACCACATGAATAAAAAATACTGGAATACAGTTCAGCTTGATGGGACTATTCCGGATAAAGAGGTGTTCTCGTGGATCGATCATTCATATGAACAGGTTCTGAAGAAATCCAAAAAAGAATGATGGCAGACCATGAATAAGTTATGAAACATGGTTTTGGTATAATCGGTGCAGGTGCAATTGCTGAGGTACATGCAAGGGCTATCGACACAATTATGGATGTTGAACTGGTAGGGGTATATGACCTGAATCCTGTTAATACCCTTGCTTTCAGCCAGCAATTCAATTGCAAGCCATTTGGTAGTGCTGAAGAGCTTTGCAATGACAGCAAAATTGATATGGTGTGCATCTGCACTCCCTCCGGTTTGCATCTCGAGCCTGCACTCAAAGTGATTAGTTGCGGGAAGCACTGTGTTATTGAAAAGCCCCTTGAAATTACTCTGGAACGCTGTGACAAGATTATTGATGCCGGCATAAAGCAAAAGGTGATGGTTGGCGGTATTTTCCCGATGCGTTTCAACAAGGTGAATATTGAACTTAAAAAAGCGATTGATGAAGGTCGTTTTGGCAACCTCGTTATGGGCGACGCATTCATTAAATGGCACAGAACACCCGAATACTATAGTAACGTAAAGTGGAGATCGAGTATAGCCCTG
Source organism: uncultured Bacteroidales bacterium (assembly GCA_963732115.1). Lineage (GTDB taxonomy): Bacteria > Bacteroidota > Bacteroidia > Bacteroidales > VadinHA17 > LD21. Next base: position 122,223 of record CAVSYN010000005.1, on the reverse strand, counting down.
AGTGGCGGTGGCGCCGTGATGAGTCAGGGTATCCATTCGGTCGATTTGCTGCAATGGTTCATGGGTAAGGTGGTTTCAGTCTGTGCATTTTCCGGCTGTCTTGGGCACACCAACCTGGAAGTGGAGGACGCCGCAGTCGCCTCGCTCCGATTTGCTAATGGTGCCCTTGGAGTGATTGAAGCATCAACAGCAATTAGCCCCGGTTTTTACCGGAAGATCGAAATACTTGGTACAAATGGATCAGTTATTGTTGAGGAAGAAAACATTTCCATATGGAAATTCGATGAAGAAAGAGACTCCGATCAGATAGTAAGGCAGAAATATTCGGGTGAACATAACTCAGGCGGCGGTGTATCTGATCCTAAAGCAATAGGAGATATCGGGCATCTGCGTCAGCTTCTCGATTTTATTAAGGCAGTTGATAATGGTCACGCTCCCGCAATTGATGCCTTGGAAGCACGCAAGGCAGTGGAAATTGTAGAAGCAATTTATGAAAGCGCCAGAAATAATAAGATAGTTTACCTTAAATAAACCTTCAGTCCGCCATCAGGTTACAACCCCTGATGTCACTGTTGTCAAACCTGCCCAGAACTTCAAAACTGCCGTCATTGTGCAGCTTCCCCAGGTCGTTGGTTGCAATGAAGGAACAGGAATAAAGATTTGCCAGGTCAACAACGTTTATCCCTCCGGTTTTTCCCGGTTCGTTAATAATTGAAAGAGGATCGTGTAGGTCTCTTAGCATTATCCTCATCCATGGCGGACAATTGAATATCCCCTTCCCTTTTGAATATGCCTGGCTTAAAAGTTCTGTCATTCCATATTCAGAATGAATAACCTGAACGTTAAACTTCTCTTTCAGAGTCTCATGCAACTCCTCCCTTGTTACCTCTTTTCTTCGTCCTTTCATGCCGCCTGTCTCCATCACTATGATACCTGAGAGATCGGGCGAATAGGCTTCGGCCAGGTCAAGTAGTGCAAAACTCACCCCAAGCAGGAGGATTTTCTTCCCGGAATGTTTCTGGTTTTGCAGTGTTCTGACCAGTTCACGCCCCTTTATTATTGTAAAAGCCGCTTTCATTATCCCGGCTCTTACTGATCAGGTTGTCGGCCATATAAATCAGGGAAGAATTCATTCTTTCAGAATATGACGGCAAAAGAGCTGCAATTAAGTATTCAGCCGGATCTCCGTAAAAAAGCCTGAAAGTGTTCAGGAAACTAGTTTCATAAACTTTCAGGTCATGCACAAAATGGCGCCCGGGAGAGGTACCTGTGGTCCTGCTGCTTTCAAAAATAATTTCCAAAGAGAGGTTTTCGGTTAGCACTGTCTGGTCCCGGAAGAATTCTACAGGCAAAAAGGGAATTTCAGCCACGCTTTTTATGCTGTTTTTTGCCTTTCCCAACCTGGAAATGAATTCATTGTATACCGGATTATTGTCTGCCTGGTATCTGAATATTTTCAAGGCTGTTTCAGAAAAGGATCCGGTGTTACTGATGCTGAAAATCTGATCCGATAAATCGTTCATCATTTACCCGGAAAGGTTAACGTCCCGTCAGGCTGATATGCCCATTCGAATGTGCATTCTGCATAGTTTCTTCCTGCTCGGACCTCAGAAACCGTGGAAATGACTCTGAACTTTGCGTAATGGTTTGTTCCGGACCTGTATATCCAGACCTGATTAGCTTTTAAAGGAGTTGCAAGACCAAGCCAGTTTGTTTCGGGAATACTGGCAGAAGTAAGATTATTATATGCCGTTTTAGCAGTTGCGCCGTCAGCATACTCCCCGGATTTGTAAAAAGAGTTTTTCAGGTTATTGGCCTGCAACAGAAGGTCGGTGCCGTCGCTGTCCACTGTTATATCCGGGGGTGTTGGATCAAGTGTTGATGCCTTCTTTGCTTCCGAGAACAGAAATCCGTAAACATAATAGGTCTGTGCAAATAGCGTAGTGTTATCAATTGTAACAGTTCCCGAATTATCCGGAGTATTCTCTTTTTTACAGGAGGCCTGAATCAGAATCAATAAAGGCAATATGATGAATAAATTCTTCTTCATAATTACTACAAAGATAACCGAATTAAGTGAGCTTTGTTCACCCAGGAACCGAAGGAAAACACTCAATGAACTTAACCACGGAGTCGCACGAAGTCAGCACGGAGTAACACGGCTTATTCTGTTAAAAGATTTACTCTGTGTAACTCCTCGAAACCCTTCGTACCTCAGTGGTTAAAATTTCTTATTCTCCTCGTATAGCCACTATCCCGGGGAGTTTCTTCCCTTCCATATATTCAAGCATTGCACCGCCTCCCGTCGAGACATAGCTTACCTTGTCGGCAAGTCCGTTCTTGTTGATGGCAGCTACGGAATCACCTCCCCCGATAAGGCTGAATGCCCCTTTTGAGGTTGCAGCGGCAATCGCTTTAGCAATAGCTGTGGTGCCTTTTGAGAATTTTTCCATTTCAAAAACACCCATTGGACCGTTCCAGAGGATGGTTTTTGATTTTTCAATAACGTCGGAGAATATTTTGATTGATTTGTCAGCAATATCAAGTCCCAGCCAGCCGTCCTCAACTGCGTCAACTGCAGTTACTTTAGTGCTGGCCTCATTTTCAAACTTATCAGCGTTCAGACTGTCGACCGGCAGGTACAGATTCACCTTCTTTTCCTTTGCCTTCTCAATAATTTTCAGGGCCAGATCAAGCTTATCCTCCTCACAAAGAGACTTTCCTATTTTCCCACCTTTTGCCTTAATGAAAGTATATGTCATTCCTCCTCCGATAATCAGATTATCAACCCTGTTGAGCAGGTTTTCGATAAGCATGATCTTGTCTGAAACTTTCGCACCACCCATAATTGCAGTGAAGGGATGCCGGGCATTGTTCAGAACTTTGTCCATTGCTGCAAGCTCACTGTTAATAAGAAACCCGAACATAATCTTGTCTTTCGGGAAATAGTCAGCCATTACAGCTGTGGTTCCGTGCGCTCTGTGTGCAGTTCCGAAAGCGTCATTTACATAGACCTCCGCATAGGTGGAAAGCTTTTTCGCAAGCTCTTTCTGTCTGGCTTTCATTTCAGCTTTGGCTGCCTTCTTTTCCTCATCTGTTGCTGTTTCAGGAAGAATTGGTTTTCCTTCTTCCTCCGGATAAAATCTGACATTTTCAAGAAGCAGGACTTCACCCGGCTTGAGGGCTGCCGACATTCTTACTGCCGATTCACCGAGGCAATCATCAGCAAAAAGCACTTTCTGTCCAAGTAGCTTTTCAAGAACCGGAAGCACAGGTTTCAGGGAGTATTTCTCCATCCTTCCTTCAGGACGGCCAAGATGTGACATAAGGATAACCGAGCCTCCGTCGCTAATGATCTTCCTTATAGTTAGCAAGGCACCCTTTATCCGGGTATCATCAGTAACAGCAAATGTCTTTTTGTCGATAGGTACATTAAAATCAACTCTGACAATGGTTTTAATTCCCTTAAAATTAAAGTCCTGAATCATTTTCATAGATTGTATATTTTTAATTAACAGAATTATTATTCCATCTGCAAACCTACATTTTTTTTGGAAACCCCCAACCCCCTTCAAGGGGCTTTTTTGCTAAATAGGTGTGGGAGCATCCTCAGTGGAACTCTGTGCCTCCCCTGTGTAAATTCTGCCCCTAAATCCCCTGAAGGGGACTTTTGAACACGAAAAAAGCCCCCTTTAAGGGGTTGGGGGCGAACTAACCCTCTCTTACAGATGTTTCCTTTTCTTAAAAGAATCACTAAATTTGAAAAAAAGTTATGGCAAAATTTATGTTAAAAGGGAAACCAGCCAATACGTCCGGCGACCTTCCCAAAAAAGGCACCGTTGCTCCTGATTTCCTGCTTGTTAAGTCAGACCTTGGAAATCTTAAGCTTTCAGAGCTTAAGGGGAAGAAGCTAATCCTCAATATATTTACAAGTCTCGATACATCAGTTTGCGCAACTTCAGTTCGTAAATTCAATCAACTGGCAGCTGGAAAAACAAATGCTGTTGTTCTGGCTATTTCTAAGGATCTTCCTTTTGCACACAAACGCTTTTGTACGACTGAAGGTATAACCAATGTAATTCCCCTTTCCGGATTCCGTGATAAAGATTTTGGAAAATCCTATGGTGTCGAAATCGTGGATACTTCCTTAGCAGGTCTTTACACACGGGCTATTGTAGTTATTAATGAAGCAGGCAATGTAGTCTATACCCAGCTTGTTCCGGAACATGGTACAGAGCCTGACTATGATGCAGCATTGGCAGCTTTGTAGATCTCAGCAGAAGAAATTGAAAGATGAAGTTTTCGGATATACCCGGACAGAAAGAAATTATAGATAAGCTTATCAGTTCAGTACACCGGGAAAGGGTCAGTCATGCCCAGCTTTTTGCCGGACCCGAAGGCTGCGGCAATCTTGCTCTCGCACTGGCTTATGCACAGTTCATCAGCTGTGAAAACAGGACTCCGGTTGACTCCTGTGGGGTATGCAAGTCGTGCGTTAAATACGAAAAGATGATTCACCCTGATCTCCATTTCGTATTTCCTGTCATCAGGGATAAAAAATCGAACGAACCTGTAAGCGATAATTACATAGTCCATTGGAGGGAATTCGTAAAAAACTCAGCCTTCTTCAACCTTAACCAATGGCTCGATTCCATAGAGGTGGGTAATGCCCAGGGACTAATTTTCGCAACAGAAGCTTCGGAAATAATCAAGAAACTTAGCCTTAAGGCTTTTGAATCTGATTTCAAGATCATGGTGATCTGGCTGCCGGAAAAAATGCACCTTGCAACTGCCAATAAGCTTCTGAAATTGATCGAGGAACCGCCCGAAAGAACCTTGTTCCTGCTTGTCTCCGACGAATCCGATAAGATCATCCCTACAATTCTGTCGAGGTGCCAGCTCATAAAAATACCTGCTTTTGAATCAAAGGATATAGTAAATTATCTCATAGACCGGTTTAGCATAAAGAAAGAAAAAGCCGCTGACATCTCAAGGGTTGCCAACGGGAACATTATCAGGGCAATTGAATTGTGCGAGAATGAAGATTCCTCTCTGCTCAACCTCGACCGATTCAAGAATCTTATGAGATTTGCATGGAAGCGGGATATTCTTTCACTCATAAACTGGTCGGAAGAAACGGCGGCAATCGGCCGGGAGGCTCAGAAAGCCTTTATTACATTTACCCTTCGCCTTGTAAGGGAGAACCTTATGCTCACGCTTAATCAGAAGAAAAACAGGCTTATTTTCATGACTGGAGAAGAAGCCGAATTCTCCTCAAAATTTCATCCTTTCATTAACAATGGGAATATTTACACATTTGCCGATGAGCTGAATCTTGCCTATTCCCATATCGAAGCCAACGGAAATTCCAAAATAATCTTTCTTGATCTGGCCCTGAAGATAACACGTATTATTATCAGGTAACTGATTTCCGGATTTTTGACATTAACGCATTTATTCACTATTTTTGCGGGACTATTTTCTAGAAGGATTTTTAATGACAGATAATGAGGATTTGACAGGGCAGCATGGTGAAGAGATACATCTGCCTGATCTTAAATACAAACCCGGATGCAATAAGCTTGATTCTTTCAATTGGCTGAAAGATGTAACCTGTGTGCCGGGGGAAAATGATATAGTTGAGGTACGTTTCAAAAATACAAGAAAAGGATTTTACAGGAATGTTAACGGCCTCAGGCTGGAAATAGGCGACATCGTTGCCGTTGAAGCATCTCCCGGTCATGATATTGGCAGGATTTCGATGATCGGTCACCTTATATATGAGCAGCTTAAGGAATTAAAGGTCCAGCCTGCTACAGACGATCTGAAAAAAGTTTACAGGAAAGCCAAACCTGTCGATATCCAGAAATGGGATGAAGCTAAAAAGCTTGAAGTCCCGACGATGTTGAGGTCGAGGCAGATCTCTGAGGAGCTTAAGCTCAACATGAAGATTGGTGATGTTGAATATCAGGGAGATAAGACCAAGGCAATTTTCTATTATATCGCTGATGAAAGAGTTGACTTCAGGCAGCTTATTAAAGTCCTGGCTGAAGAATTCAAGGTAAGAATTGAAATGCGGCAGATCGGAGCACGCCAGGAAGCCGGAAGAATAGGCGGAATAGGTTCGTGCGGAAGAGAATTATGTTGTGCAACGCACATTACAAATTTTATCTCGGTTACTACCACTCATGCAAAATACCAGGAATTATCGCTTAATCCCCAGAAGCTTGCAGGGCAGTGCTGTAAACTGAAATGCTGCCTTAACTTTGAATTCGATTGCTATGTCGATGCACAGCGGTCATTTCCTCCAAGGGAAGTACCGCTTGAACTTGCAGATTCGACAGCTTATTTCCAGAAGGTGGAGGTCCACAAAAATATTTACTGGTACACTACGGATCCCCATTCTCCTACAAACCTGACAGCAGTTCCGGTTGAAAGGGTCAGGGAGATCCAGACTATGAACAGGAATGGTAAAAAACCTGAGAAACTGCTGGTTTTTGATGGTTCTTCCGATACAACTCCTGTTTCACAGGATCTGTTAAAAAACAACAGCCTTACACGCTTCGATGCTCCTGAATCAAAGAATATGAATCGCCGGCATTCCAATAAAAGGAAAAGCAGAAGATACAATGAAAAAAGGGATAGGTAGGTTTCTGAATTTTCTGTTTCTCATGCTCATTTTACAGTCGTGCGGAAGAAATGTTGTATTTACCGACACAGCACAATTGGAAGGAAAAACCTGGAAGCTTGCCGATGTCGCTGTTTTTAATATACCGGTAAAAGATACTGTCAACAGCGACAACGTATTCTTTACAATAAGGACCGGATCATCATATCCATTCAGGAACATTTATCTTTTCGTAACCACAACTTCTCCCGATAGTAAAAGGCTGACAGATACTCTCCAGTATGAACTTGCCGATGAAAAAGGGAATTGGTACGGGAAGGGATTCGGGGATATTCATGAGTTAAAGCTTCCCTATAAATCAAATGTATTCTTTCCGCTTTCGGGTACCTACCGGATAAGCATCCAGCATGGCATGCGCATTGAAGATCTTAAAGGAGTGTACGACATAGGTTTGCGGGTAGAAAAAGCTGCCAAATAATAACTCGGAGGTGGGGAAAAACAAGCTTCTTCGGTGGGCTGAACTTGGCACTCTGGATAAAGTCATCCAGCCTGATGCATCACTGACCCTCGGCAGCGACCACGCAATTAAAGGAAAATGGAAAAGCGAGATCTTCCGGAATGAAAATCCGATTGTTCTTGAGCTTGGCTGCGGTAAAGGAGAATACACGTTAGGATTATCGGAAATTTTTACTGAAAGGAATTTCATTGGTGTTGATATAAAGGGAGCACGATTGTGGCGCGGGGCTAAGACGGCCAGTGAAAAAAAATTAAATAATGTTGCCTTCCTCCGGACCAGAATTGAATTTATTAATTGCTTTTTTACCGTCGACGAGGTCGACGAGATTTGGATCATTTTCCCTGACCCATATACAGGTAAAAGAAATTCGAACAAACGGCTTACTTGTCCCTGGTTCCTGAATACATATCGCAATTTCCTGAAAAGCAAAGGAATAATTCATCTCAAAACTGATAATAAGGAACTGTATAATTACACCAGGAAGCTTGTAACGGATAACGGACTTGAATTGCTTTTTTCGACGGATGACCTTTATTCATCAACACTTATCGATAAAACCGTTCTTAAAGAAGTTTATACCTGTGGAGAAAAATGCGGTTCCCGGGAACAGATCCCGGAGAAAATTCTCTCAATAAGAACTTATTATGAAAAAGGGTTTCTGAAAAAGGGAATGACAATCAACTATCTTGCATTCAGACTGGATAAAAATAAAACGATCTTCCATGGTTGGGAAAAAACAAAAGAATAATGATTTTTTCAGCCGTGTCTATGAAGTAACCAAACTAATACCCTGCGGCAGAGTTACATCTTACGGAGCCATTGCCCGATATCTCGGAACAGGTCAATCAGCACGCATGGTGGGCTGGGCACTTAACGTCTCGCACACCCGACCTGAATTTATTCCCGCTCACAGGGTAGTTAACCGTAACGGATTACTGACTGGAAAATTTCACTTTGGAAATACATCAACCATGCAGCAGCTCCTTGAAAATGAGGGGTTTCATGTCGAAGATGATAAAATACTGAACTTCAATGAGAAATTCTGGGACCCTTCCCTGGAATTGAAATGATCTTTTGGTTTCACAAAAAAAATTGGTAAAATTGCAGGTTGTTTAAATTTAATTTAAATAAAAATAACCCTCAATGGGGCTGCCGAAACAATTCTTTGTGAACCTATAAAAAGCTACTTTTCAAACAGCCTCGTTGAAATTATTTGATTTATAAATGTTTACTAAAGAACAGGTATTAAAAGCACTTTCAAAAGTGATCCATCCTGAAAAAGGAATGGATCTGGTGGCGTTGGGAATGATCTCTGAGGTTGAATCGGGCGAAGATGGTATTTCAGTAACTCTTGAACCTGAAAGATCGAATGATCCGTTTATGTCTTCAATAAGGAGCTCCGTTGCAAGAACACTAAAAGAGGTACTCGGAACTGATGCTGTAATCAGGCAGATAAAAATCAAACCGAAAACAGTTGTTCCTTTAAGCCATGAAAAGTCAAAAGAGGTTCTGCCCGGTGTGAAAAATATTGTTGCGGTTTCATCAGGTAAAGGAGGCGTAGGGAAGACGACTATTGCTGTAAACCTTGCCGTTGCCCTGGCGGCAAAAGGATTTTCTGTCGGGCTTCTTGATGCAGATGTTTTCGGACCGTCTATCCCCAGAATGTTCGGCGCTGAAGGCTACCAGCCTGAAGTGGTCCGCTCAGGAGATACGGACCTTATCAAGCCATTGACAAAATACGGAGTGAAAGTACTATCGCCCGGTTTTTTTGTAAATCCTTCAGAAGCCGTTGTATGGAGGGGGCCAATGGCCTCAGGATTCCTGAAACAGCTGATTACCCAGGGTGATTGGGGAGAACTCGACTATCTTATTTTCGACCTCCCTCCCGGGCACCAGCGATATTCATCTGACTCTTGTTCAGGAAGTTCCGGTCACTGGTGCAATAATTGTAAGTACGCCGCAGGAGGTTGCGCTTGCAGACGCAGTGAAAGGGATTTCAATGTTCAGAAATGAAAGGATTAATGTTCCGGTGCTTGGCCTGGTCGAAAATATGTCATGGTTCACACCCGCCGAACTCCCGGGTAACAGGTATTACATCTTCGGAAAAGAGGGCTGCAAAGCACTTGCACGGAAAATGAATATCCCGCTGCTTGGACAGATACCATCTCGTTCAGAGTATCTGTGAAGGAAGCGACAGCGGCAATCCGGCCGCTTTTAACGATTCCATAACAGGGGAAGCTTTTATGGACCTGGCTGATGAAGTAATTGAAAAAGTGGAAAAAAGGAACAGGGATATCAAGCCAACAGCCAGAGTTGAAATCAACAAACAGTAATCATTTAAAAACAAATAAAAACAAAGAGATGGCAGATGAGAAAAGTGTGAAAGAAAGGGTTTTAAAAGCCCTTAACAGAGTGAGGCCTTACCTTCAGAATGACGGAGGCGATATCGACCTGGTTGAAATAACTGATGATCTTACAGTGAAGGTAAAGCTGACCGGCGCCTGTCACGGTTGTCCGTTCAGCCTGCAGACCCTGAAGGCAGGTGTGGAACAGGCAATCATGCAGGAAGTCCCGGAAATAAAAAGAGTTATTTCAGCCTGATTATACGGCCTGTTCCAATTTTAACAAACTTTGAAATACTATACTCGGATATAGTAAGTTTATAGTATTAAAGTTAACTTATTGTCAGCAGGGAAATCAATATATAAATTACTTGCTCTTGCCGGGTTATTGCTGATCCTGCCTGACTGCTCCGTGGAAAAAAACACCGCCACAACAACGGTTTTATCACGGCCTGACCTCACGGTTCAATATCTACTTCAACGGCTATGAAAGCTTCAAGGACGGGCATTCTCAAAATAAATAATGGCTACAGAGACGATTTTTCAGAACTCTTAAAGGTATTTGAAAACAGCGATCCATCAACTGTTTCGCTTTGCTCAACCGACATGGAAAAAGCAATCCAGAAAGCATCGAAAGCTCATTTCGCTGAAATCGATAACTGCCCGGCCCGATTTTAACCCGAAGAAGGATCTCACCGAGAAAGATAAGGCACTGCTCGAACAAAAGGAATTCAATGAATGGGTCGACGACAGCTATTTTCTAATTGCCAAAGCAAGATTTTACAAGCATGAATTCAACGAAGCTGCTTCGGTTTTCAGCTATTGCATAAACAATGCAAATGATCCGGAAATAAAGACTGAATCGTCGGTATGGCTTGCAAGGATCAATAGTGAGCGTGGGAACTATATCGAGGCAAACAGGCTTTTAACTGAAATTGAAACCGGTTCATTAACCTCAAAGCTGCTAAAAACCATCTATTACTCGACTCTTGCCGACCTGAATATAAAGCTTAAAAAGTTCCAGGAAGCCGTCGATCCTTTGAAAGAATCGATGAAATACTCTAGCGGAAAAAGAACGAAATACAGGCTCACGTATCTCCTTGCCCAGCTGTATGAACGCGCTGGTGACGCTGTAATGGCCACCTCATTATACAAGGATGTCGTTAAAATGCATCCGCCTTATGATGTTGAGTTCAATGCCCGCATAAATATCGCAGGAGTTTTCGATGTTAATTCAGGAAATCCCCAGGAAATCAAAAGAGAGCTTGAAAGGATGCTGAGAGACTCGAAGAATAAGGAGTTTCAGGATCAGATCTATTATGCCCTCGGGAATATGATGAAGAAAGAGGGAAATATGAAAGATGCACTGGATTACTATAAGAAATCGGCTTCATCAAGTTCAACTAACCAGAATCAGAAAGGAAAATCATACCTGGCCCTGGCCGATTATTACTACAGCAAGCCGGATTATATGAAAGCTGGTGTGTATTATGACAGTACCGTTTATTTTATCGATCAGAAGTATCCCGACTATAAGGATCTGAAGACCAAATCGCAGAATCTTAATTCACTGGTAGCACAATTGACTGTCATCCAGACAGAAGACAGCCTGCAGAAAGTTGCCTCGATGCCTTCCGCCGAAAGGGAGACACTGATTGCCGGAATAATTGAAAAGATCATCAAGGACGAAAGTGAAGGGAAAACTTCCGAATATGCCGACAGAGCCAATATTGGACAGTATTACGAAAACGAAAGAAGATTTCAGACAAATATTTCCCAGGAAGGGAAATGGTACTTCTACAATCAGGCTGCACTTACTTTCGGCCGGACAGAATTCAGGAGAAGATGGGGAGAGAGACGTCTTGAAGACAACTGGAGGAGGTCAAACAGGGCAAGAGTAAACGTTAACCAGGCGGCTGCAGGACAGGAAGAAAACGGTAAAGAAGGTTCGGATACATCAAAGGCTGTTGTGGACTATAAAAAGCCTGAATTTTATCTTAAAAATCTGCCTCTGACTGATTCATTGCTGGCAATTTCAAATGAAAAGATAGCAAATGCCTATTTCAATTCCGGGAGGGTCTTTTCCGAAAAGATTTCCGACAGGCAGAAAGCAGCCGAATCGTATGAAAAACTGTTGTCACGGTACCCCGAAAACGAACTTGTCCCGGAAACGCTTTACGAATTATACAAAGTTTATAAGGAAGACAACAATCAGAAATCAGAGATCAGCCGTCAGCGATTGCTTGAAAAATATCCTGAAAGTGAGTTTTCAAGAATCCTTTCAGATCCCGATTATTTCAACAAGAGAATGGCAGAAAACAGGCTGGAAGAAAAGCTCTACCAGGAAGCTTTTGATATTTACAGTCTTGAAAACTTTAACAGAGCTATTACTCTCTGCGACAGTGCAGTCAGTATTAATCCGCAGGGTAGCCTTGCGCCAAAGTTTATGCTTCTGCGTGCCTATTCAGTAGCCAGGGTAAGCACTGAAAGGGATTTTAAGGAGGAGCTGAACAAGGTGGTAAAAGAATGGCCTGAGACTGATGAGGGTAAAAAAGCTGCAGAGCTCAGTGCGTATCTGAACCAGAAGCTCCCTGAACTGAAAATTGAAGAAGATAAGCAGATTGCCGCAGAGATCTATGTTGCTGACACGGCTTCATTGTTCACATTTGCAATCATCATTGTGGATCCTGCATTCAACGTGAACCAGGCATCATTTGATGTAATCAGCTATAATATTGATAATTATACAAACAAGAATTACCGGACCGACGGGATGCTGATTAACAACAGCTACGTGAGGATTATGGTCTCGGGATTTGCAAATAACACCCAGGCATGGGAATACTACAATGCTTTTAAAGCAGATCAGATTATCAGAAATACTTCAGGGGCCACGGTAATGACCTTCCTGATAAACAGTAACAACCTCAAGGCGCTTGAAAATGATAAGAATCCCGAACGATATTACCTTTTCTTTAACCAAAACTACCTCACTCGAAGAAAGATTAGGTAAATTTACAGAGTTCTATTCGGGATGATGGCGATGAGGAAAATAAGAATTTTGTGGACAGACGACGAGATTGAAATCCTAAAGGCACATGTATTATTCCTGAGGGAAAAAGGCTATGAGGTCGACACATGCACCAACGGCATCGATACAGTCGATCTGGTCCGTCATAATCCCTATGATCTGATTTTTCTGGATGAAACCATGCCGGGACTAAGCGGCCTTGAAACCCTCCGTCTCATAAAGGAAGTTCGTTCTGATATCCCCGTAGTAATGATCACCAAAAATGAGGAAGAAGGGATAATGGAGGCTGCGATTGGATCAGAGATGGCAGATTACCTCATCAAGCCCGTAAAGCCAAATCAGATCCTGCTTGTAATAAAAAGGATAACCGAACAACGCAGGCTTATCACCGAAAAGACAACGACCAATTACCGGCAGGAATTCAGCAACATTGGGAACATGATAATGTCGGCCAGAACCCATTCAGACTGGACCGACCTTTACAGGAAAATAACTTTCTGGGAATCAGAGCTTGAGAAATCCACTGATCCGGGAATGACCCAGATCCTGAAGATGCAGGAGAGCGAAGCAAACAACGCATTTGTAAAATATCTGATGAATAATTATCTCTCATGGCTTGACCCGGATGCTGAAGATAAGCCAATACTCTCTCCCTCGCTATTTTCAAAGAAGATATTTCCCAATGTGCAGCAAGGAAAGCCTGTGTTCTTTATATCTGATCGATAACCTGAGATTCGACCAGTGGAAGACAATTGCCTCCGAACTTGCCGGGATCTACAGGGTGATCGAGGAAGATATTTACTACAGCATACTTCCAACGGCCACCCAGTACAGCCGGAATGCGATTTTTTCGGGACTGATGCCTTCGGCAATTGCAGCAATACTGCCTGAGCTGTGGGTCGACGATGATGAAGATGAGGGGAAAAACAACTTCGAAGAGGAACTTTTCAAATATCAGCTGGCAAGGAAGGGACATAAATATAAATGGTCATACCATAAAATTACAAGTAATCAGGTAGGAAGAAAAGTCAACGACAATATCAGGCAGATGCTTGAGAATGACATCAATATACTTGTTTACAATTTTGTTGATATGCTTTCCCATGCAAGGACTGAGATCGGCCTGATAAGGGATCTTGCTAATGATGAACGGGCTTACAGGAGCCTGACCCGTTCATGGTTCGTTCACTCTCCGCTGTTTGAACTGCTGGTTGCATTGTCAACCCAGCCGGTAAAAATAATTTTCAGCACCGATCACGGGACAATAAGGGTACAGAATCCCATCAAGGTTATCGGCGACAGGCAAACATCTTCAAATCTCAGGTACAAGATGGGGAGAAATCTCGACTATAATCCCAGGCAGGTTTTTGAACTGAAGTACCCTGAAAAGGCCGGCCTTCCGAAAACCAATATCACATCAAAATATATATTCGCCCTCAATAAGGATTTTCTTGTCTACCAGAACAATTATAATTACTATGCAGGTTATTACAAGGATACATTTCAGCATGGCGGCATTTCAATGCAGGAGATCCTGCTCCCTGTTGCATGCCTGGAACCTGTTTCCTGATTAATCGCATGGTAAGAATGAGGATCCTGATAAAAGATAAAAAACACATTCCGGCAGCCGCCAAAAAGATCCTTAAATATACCTCCGCCTTTAAATTACTGGCTTTCTATGGTGCAATGGGGTCCGGAAAAACAACAATCATAAAAGCGTTATGCAAGGTACTGGGAGCAGAAGACCTTGTAACCAGCCCCACTTTTACCCTTGTCAATGAATATATAACTGCAAAGGGCGATTCGATCTATCATATTGACTTCTACCGCATCAAAAAAAAGGAAGAGGTATTTGATTTCGGAATTGAAGAATACTTTGCAAGCGGTTCATATTGCCTGATGGAATGGCCTGAACTAATTGAGGACATCCTCCCTTCTGAAACTGCGAAGATCAGAATAACCGTGGGGGATAATGAAGAACGTACTCTTGACATCGCGTAAGCTAATCTTATTTTGTTCCTGTATTGCATTTTTTTTACCTTTGAATAATTAACCTCATTTCTCAAAATGAACGAAAAAGGCAAAAACGGAAATTTAAGTTTTGGCAACGCAGCTTTTATGCCGAAGGAAGAACAGCTTGAGACGGCAGTAAGGCGTAAGAAGATCTCAGTTGGAATTCCGGCCGACAAGAAAGGTGATGAGAAAAGAGTGGCGTTGACACCTGAGGCAGTAAATATTCTTGTGGAGAATGATAACGAGGTGATAGTTCAGAAAGGAGCAGGTGCTGGCGCAAATTACAGTCGATAAGGATTATGCCGAGAACGGGGCAGTGATTACAGACTCACCAGCCAGAGTATTTAGTGCAGATGCAGTGATAAAGGTTGCACCTTTTACAATTCAGGAAGCCGAATATCTTAAAGGCAACCAGATAGTTATGTCTTTTCTGAATGTTCTCAGACTCAGCGAAGAAACGCTCGGAAAACTTATCAGGAAGAAAGTGACAGCCCTCGCTTTTGAGAAGATCCGTGACATTAACGGAGTTATGCCTGTGATGGAGTCAATGAGCGAGATTAGCGGAGTGACTTCCATTCTTATTGCATCCGACTATTTGAGCAACCATCACGGTGGTAAGGGAGTGCTTCTCGGCGGAATAACCGGTGTCACCCCGACAGAAGTTGTAATAATCGGTGCCAATACTGCCGGCGAGTATGCCGCACGGGCAGCTCTCGGACTCGGATCTGTAGTCAGGATTTTCGATCAGTCACTCCATAATCTGAGAAAGTTCCAGAACGTTTTTAACCAGAGACTTCAGACCTCGGTTTTTCATCCCCAGGTATTGAAAAAGGCACTTAAATCAGCTGATGTCCTGATCGGGGCATGTGAGCTTGAGGATCTCCGGCCGTGGTACTATATCACCGAAGAAATGATAAAGACCATGAAAAAAGGATCTGTTGTCATCGATCTCAGCATTGACCGGGGAGGCTGCATAGAAACAACCGAATGCCGTGCCCTGAGAGATCCGGTCTATGAAAAACATGGTGTAATACATTTTTCTGCCTGGAACCTTCCTTCAAGGGTAGCACGTACTGCCTCGATTGGACTCAGCAATATTTTCAATCCCCTTCTTCAGAGTATTGCCGAAGCAGGAGGAATAACCCAGTTGCTGAAGAATGACCGCGGACTCCGGAACGGAGTTTACCTTTTCAACGGAATCCTGACCAATGAAACCCTCGGCCAGAAATTTGGTGCGATATCAAAAGATCTTGATCTTCTTATTTCAGCATTCTGATCTTCAGGCGAATGTCAGGACAGCCTTTTGTCCATCCATAGCAATCCTTGCCTGCCGGCCGATATAGAATGCACGGTTATCGTTAATATGACCTGCAGGAAAACCAAATAAGACAGGGTATTTATAATCCGTAACAACTTCGGCGATTGTTGTCTCTGCGCTCTTTCCCCAGGGGATCTTTGTGTCTTCCATCTTTGAAAGGCCGCCAACGACCAGCGCTGCAAGCCCTTTCAGTTTTCCGGCAAGCTTTAATGAGGTCATCATCCTGTCAAGATGGTAATAGTACTCTCCCACTTCCTCTAATAAAAAGTATTCTTCCTCTGGTTTTTGGCTCAGCCTTTGTCCCGATAAGGCTGTAAATCAAAGACAGGTTACCACCTGTCATTTCACCCTCAATATCAGACCGGTCTGATAAAAGTTCCGCTCCATGAAAGAGGTCTGTATCCTCCAAAGAGGGCACCATGTAGTGTCTTAAAAGTTTCTTCCGATTTATCCTTATCGGAATAGTTAAGAGGCATATCGCCATGAATTGAGGCGATGCCGTAAACTTCACTCAGCCAGATATGTAACACTGTGATATCACTGAATCCGACATACCATTTAGGTAATCTTTTAAGGCCCTGAAAAATCAGCCTTGCTTATAATCCTGAGCAATCCATAGCCTCCCCTTGAACAGAAAACTGCCTTGATATTTGGGTCATCCGTCATCTCTTGCAGGTCTGAAAGACGATCCCTGTCAGTTCCTGCAAAAGGACCCGAACGCTTAAGGATGTTCTTCCCGAATCTGACCTTTAAGCCCCAGTTTTCAAGGAAAATTACAGCTGCATTGATTTTATCTTCATCTATCGCCCACGAAGGTGAGATTATACCGACTTCATCGCCCTCCTTTAGAAGAGGAGGAACTCTCTTTCTTACAGGCATCTTTTCAATATGTAATGTAAAAATAATCCTTATTGCCCATTCATCCAACTCCTCGAATAAACATTATATTTGCAACTTTGAAAACTCAGGATTGTTCATTATTATAGTTACATGAAGAATTTTAAAAGATATCTGGTCACTTCTGCTCTTCCCTATGCCAACGGACCTTTGCATATCGGTCACCTGGCAGGAGTTTATGTTCCTTCCGATATTTACACCAGGTACCTGCGGATGAAAGGGGCGGATGTAATTTCAATCTGCGGGTCGGATGAGCATGGGGTGCCGATCACCTTAAAGGCACGAAATGAAGGTATTACTCCCCAGGAGGTTGTTAACAGATACCATTCGCTGAATAAGAAAGCATTTGAAGATTTCGGAATAGCATTTGATATTTATTCCCGCACATCCAATAAAGTGCACTACGAAACTGCATCCGAATTCTTTCTCAAATTGTACAACAAGGGTGAATTCACTGAAAAAACATCGGAACAATATTATGACGAGGAAGCAGGCTGTTTCCTTGCCGACAGGTATATCATGGGAACATGCCCCCACTGCGGCAATGAGAATGCCTACGGCGACCAGTGTGAAAAATGCGGCACATCCCTCAGTCCCACCGACCTGATAAATCCCCACTCAACGATAAGCGGAAGCAAGCCGGTCCTCCGTGAAACATTGCACTGGTATCTTCCTCTCGACAAATATGAAGGATGGCTGAAGAAATGGATCCTTGAAGAACACAAGGAATGGAAGCCGAATGTTTACGGACAGTGTAAATCATGGCTCGACCAGGGATTACAGCCAAGGGCAGTAAGCCGCGATCTCGACTGGGGCATACCGGTTCCCGTTGAAGGAGCAAAAGGTAAAGTGCTTTACGTATGGTTTGATGCACCGATCGGATATATTTCCGCTACAAAAGAGCTGACGACCGACTGGGAAAAGTACTGGAAAGATCCTGAAACAAAAATGGTTCATTTTATAGGAAAAGATAACATAGTTTTCCATTGCATTATTTTCCCTGCCATGCTTAAGGCTGAAGGTTCGTTCATCCTTCCTGAAAATGTCCCGGCAAATGAATTCCTGAACCTTGAAAATGATAAGATATCAACTTCCCGCAACTGGGCAGTCTGGCTGCATGAATACCTTGAGGATTTTCCGGGGAAACAGGATGTTCTGAGATATACACTATGTTCAAATGCCCCTGAAACAAAGGACAACGACTTCACCTGGAAGGATTTTCAGGCACGCAACAATAATGAGCTTGTTGCAATTCTTGGTAATTTTGTTAACCGGACTCTCGTCCTTACCAATAACTACTACGGAGGTAAAGTTCCGGAAAGAGGAAAAGCAGACCTGATACGACAATTCAGTTCTTGCCGAAATGAAGGTGATAAAGGAAAATGTAGAAGCCAGCATTGAAACATTCAGATTCCGCGAAGCTCTGAAAGAGGCGATGAACCTTGCCCGGCTGGGCAACAAGTATCTTGCCGACGCCGAACCATGGAAAGTTGTCAAAACAGATCCTGAAAGGGTAAAGACAATTATGAACATCTCCCTCCAGATCACTGCAAACCTGTCGATCCTGCTTGAACCATTTCTTCCGTTTTCAATGGAAAAGCTCGGAAAACTGATCAATCTGAAACTGCTACATTGGGATGATGGAGGCCGTGTCTGATCTAATGAAACCGGGCCACCAGATAAGCAAACCCGATCTTCTGTTTGAAAAGATCGAGGATAGCGAGATCGAAAAGCAGATAGACAAGCTCAATCGGACAAAAAAAGCAAATGACGTCGGAATCCTCAAAGAGTTCTGCCTTCAAAGGATCCGGTCACTTTTGATGATTTTACAAAAGTAGATATCCGGACAGCAACTGTTCTTGAAGCGGAAAAAGTTCCGAAAACAACAAAGCTCCTGAAGCTTGAAAATTGATACAGGTCTCGATATCCGAACAATTGTGTCGGGCATTGCCGAATACTTTGAACCTGAAGCAATGATCGGCAAGCAGATCTCAATCGTTGCAAACCTTGAACCGAGGAAAATAAGAGGTATTGAATCAAAAGGGATGATCCTTATGGCCGAAGACAGGGACGGAAAGCTAGTAATTGTTTCACCCGAGGGGAAAGTAAGTAACGGAAGTACAATAAAATAAGATTAACGTTTGGAGATCCAGGTGTCCGGGAATTTCCGGGCAATACTGTCTTTCTTTGACAGTGCAGTTTTCATATCAGCACATTTTATAGCAATGACTCTGAAAAATCCGCTGGCAGCCTGGCTGATTTCAGGTTCAAAACCCTGCTCCTTAAGTTTGTTAACATGTGCAAAGGCATTTGCTTCCGATTTGAAGCTGCCCGTGATCACACAATAATAATGTTTCTCAACAGGTACAGCTGGTATGGGTTCTGCCGTAATAGTTTCCGGAGGTTTGGCTGTGAAACTGCTGTCGGGTATCTTAATGGCAGCCTCATCAATTGCCTTTCTGTTATTTTCAAATTCAGCCGTTACCAGGGGATTCAGGCTTGACGATTCCACTTTAGCCTTGAAAAGATCGGTCTTCAGGGGGATTGCCACGAGAAGCGCAAGTACAGGGATAATAACGGCGGCCCTCCAAAGGTTTCGTCTGGTTGAAGAACGTTTTACAGGCTCCGGATCAGTGCGCCTGATAACCCGTTTTCTTACATCATATTCCTTTAACGGCAGGCAGTGGAACGACTCAAGTCCGTACGAATCAAGGTAATAGTTGATATTTGGATCCGGTTCAAACTGGATGTTATTTTCTACGTTGTTTAGAAAAGTCCCGAGATGGTCAAATACAACTTTTTCGCCTCTTGAAAGCTTATTGTTCAACTCCCTTACAAACTCCTCAACAATATTCCTTGAATCGCCGTAATTTATCCCGGTTGCCTGTGAAATTTTGCTTATCAGAAGACCGTCATTGTGATTCAGGTTCCTGTTGAAGGAGATTTTCCTTGCCGGGGGATAAAATGTCCCTGTATTCTTTTCGATGGCGGCAGGATAAAAATTGCCGATAAATCCCCCAAAGCCCGGAATAATGACACAGTCATGGCTGAACAACAACTCCCTTATGTAAGCTTTTATGTCCAAGAAAATACCCTTTCTTATATAACAAAAATAAGACTATTCCGCCTCTCCTTCCGTGAAATATACATTGATGTTATTAACATTTTGCTAAGAATCCGTTGTTCATAAACAATGGTGTTTTAAAAGGTATGATCCCTTGATTGTTACATGAATTTCAACCCCAAAAAAGTATTATCTTAGAGGCTTTATTAAAATCTTCTCACATGAGGGAGATCCAAATGGTTGACCTGAGAACCCAGTATGAAAACATCAGGTCAGAAATAGATAAGGCAATTTTCTCGGTCATAAATTCTACTGCTTTCATTAAAGGGCCCGAAGTAAAATTATTTGAAGAAGAACTTCAGAATTATCTGGGGGTGAAGCATGTTATCTCCTGTGCAAACGGTACTGATGCCCTTCAGATAACATTTATGTCGCTCGGTTTAAAACCCGGTGACGAGGTGATTACAACCAATTTTACATTTGTGGCAACTATTGAGGTCGTTGCACTCCTCGGACTGAAACCGGTTATTGTCGATCCGGATCCCGATAATTATAATATTTCAACTGAAAATATCAGAAATGCAATCACGCCTAAAACAAGGGCAATAGTTCCGGTTCATCTTTTCGGGCAATGCTCCGATATGGACAAGATAATGAAACTGGCATCTGAGCATAATCTTTTTGTCATTGAAGATGGTGCCCAGGCAACCGGCACCGATTATTTTTTTCACGATGGCAGGAAAAAGAAAGCCGGAACAATCGGAAATGCCGGAACTACCTCATTTTTCCCTTCCAAAAACCTTGGCTGTTTTGGCGATGGAGGTGCAGTTTATACTGACGATGACGAACTTGGCACTAAGATCAGGAGCATAGCAAATCATGGAATGAAAGTCCGCTACCATTATAATGATATAGGTGTCAATTCAAGGCTCGATACACTGCAGGCTGCAATATTGAGAGTTAAGCTGAAATACCTCGACCGGTTTAACAACTCAAGGAGGATGGCAGCAGACTATTACGATAAAGCATTTTCCGGATGCAGGGATATAATTGTTCCTTTACGAGAAAAATATTCGTCCCATATATTTCATCAGTATACGGTCAGGATTCCCAATGGAAGAAGAGACGAACTGAAAAAGTATCTGGAAGGAAAGAATATCCCGTCGATGATCTACTATCCCGGACCTATGCATATGCAGGAAGCATACAGGCATCTCGGATATACGGAGCAGGATTTCCCCGTGACAGATACTCTCTGTAAAGAGGTCCTTTCTTTACCAATGCATACTGAAATGGATCAGGAACAACTGGAATATATCACACAGAGTATACTTGAGTTTATTGAAAGGATTTAATAATGGAAAAGGAGTATTTTGCTCACGAAACTGCAGTCATAGACAAGGACTGCAAAATTGGCAGGGGTACCAGAATATGGCACTTCAGCCATATTATGACAGGTTCAGTGATAGGTGAAAATTGCAACATCGGACAGAACGTTGTTGTTTCTCAGGGTGTCAGGCTTGGAAAGAATGTAAAAGTTCAGAACAATGTTTCGATTTATACAGGTGTTATCTGTGAGGATGACGTTTTCCTGGGCCCATCAATGGTTTTTACGAATATCATAAATCCGAGGAGCGCTATTATCCGCAAGGACAGTTATGTATCGACGCTTGTGGAGAAAGGGGCATCGATAGGGGCTAATTCTACAATTATCTGCGGCAATACGATTGGAAGGTTTTCATTTATCGGCGCTGGAGCTGTGGTAACAAAAGACGTGAAGCCATATGCCCTTGTTATCGGGAATCCGGCCAGGCAAACAGGTTGGATGAGTGAATACGGGCACAAGCTGAAATTTGATGAGAACGGAATTGCAGTCTGCCCTGAAAGCGGGGAAAAATACAGGTTGCATGACGGTTCCGTAACAAAAATAAATAAGTAGTTTTTAATCCTATTAATTATAAGATGGTGGAAGCGACTCCTAAAAATTTTGGACTGATCGGTGTTTCAGGATATATTGCTATCCGGCACCTACGGGCAATAAAAGATACCGGCAACAATCTGCTGGCCAGTCTTGACAAATTCGACAGCGTTGGGCTTCTTGACGGGTATTTCCCGCAAAGTGATTTCTTTGTTGAGTTTGAAAGATTTGACAGGCATTTTGATAAGCTGAAAAGAACCGGAACAAAAATTGATTTTGTCAGCATCTGCTCGCCCAATTATCTTCACGACTCTCACATCCGCTTTGCTTTGCGTCATCAGGCAGAGGCAATCTGTGAAAAACCCATCGTGCTTAATCCATGGAATGTTGACGCCCTCCAGGAGATTGAAAATGAAACAGGGCGAAAAATTTATACTATTCTTCAGCTGCGGCTTCATCCCAAGATCCTTGAGCTCAGGGACAAGATAAAAAATGGTCCTAAAGGGAAAATATATGATATAGACCTGTCATATATTACAAGCCGCGGAAACTGGTATTACATTTCCTGGAAAGGCGATATCCAGAAATCGGGAGGAGTTGCAACAAACATCGGCATTCATTTTTTCGATATGCTGACCTGGATATTCGGAGATACGACAAAGAGCATTGTGCATCTTTCACAGCCTAACAAAGCTGCTGGATATATTGAACTTGAGAATGCAAGAGTGAGGTGGTTCCTGAGCATTGATTATAACGACCTGCCATTGACTTCAAAAGAAGCAGGTAAAAGAACATTCAGGTCAATTGTCATCGAAGGGGAGGAAATAGAATTCAGCGAGGGTTTCGGTGAGCTTCACACCGAATCGTACAGGAAAATTCTTGACGGGAAAGGATTCGGCCTCCAGGATGCAAGACAATCAGTGATAACCGCTTTCACTATAAGAAATTCAAATCCTGTCGGACTTGTCGGGGATTATCATCCGATACTGAAAAACAGATAATCAGCAGAATGTGTTATGAACTTCCCGGAAAGGGAAAATAAAAAAAAAGTTATTCAGGCTAATGATGAAAACGAAAATACTCGTAACCGGGGGGACCGGATACATAGGATCTCACACAACAGTTGAACTTATTGAAAAAGGCTTTGATGTTGTAATTATAGATAACCTGTATAACTCTGAGGCGGAAGTAGTTGACAGGATATTTCAGATTACCGGCAAAAGGCCCGAACTTGCGGTTTTCGATATCTGCGACAGGGAAAAGCTGGAACTGTTCTTCAAAAAACATAAAAAAATAACCGGCATAATCCATTTTGCCGCATATAAAGCCGTTGGCGAATCAGTTAATAAGCCGCTTGAATATTACAGGAATAATCTCCTGTCCCTGATCAATCTACTGGATGCCGTGAAAACCCATGGGATCGCCGGATTTGTCTTCTCTTCATCCTGCACAGTTTACGGGCAACCCCAAAAATTACCTGTATCCGAGGATTCACCAATTCAGCCTGCCATGTCGCCCTATGGGAATACGAAGCAAATCGGGGAAGAGATCATAAGGGATACTGCAACCGCTGACAAAAAAATAAAAGCTATTTCACTAAGGTATTTCAATCCGATAGGCGCCCATCCATCGGCCCTTATCGGCGAACTTCCAAGAGGTGTTCCTGAGAATCTTGTTCCGTTTATTACACAGACAGCCTACGGGCTGAGGGAGGAAATGAAAGTCTTTGGCAATGATTACAATACACCCGACGGCTCGTGCATCAGGGATTACCTTCACGTGGTCGACCTTGCAAAAGCTCATGTCACAGCAGTGAAAAGGCTGATTGAGAATACCGGCAAATCGAACTATGAAGTTTTTAACCTCGGGACAGGGAAAGGCGTGTCGGTTCTGGAAGCAATAGCATCGTTTGAGCGTGTAACCGGAATTAAACTGAAATATAAGATTACCTCACGCAGGGCTGGAGATATTGAAAAGATCTGGGCCGATCCTTCTCTTGCAAACAGAGAGCTTGGATGGAAAACTGTCAGCACCCTCGATGAAGCAATGAAAACTGCTTGGGATTGGGAAAAATATATACGTAAGAATAAGAAAGGATGAAAGAAAAAAAAGTTATTCTTATTACCGGCGGCGCCGGATTCATAGGTTCACATGTCGTACGGCGGTTTGTGAACAGGTATCCGGATTACATGCTCATAAATGCCGACAAGCTTACCTACGCGGGAAATCTTGAAAACCTGACCGATGTAGAGTCAAGAAAGAACTACGTCTTCGAGAAAACAGATATTACAGAAAAGCTGGCTGTTGCAGGGCTATTTTCAAAATACGGATTTGACGGGGTGATTCACCTTGCAGCTGAATCGCATGTTGACAGGTCAATTACGGCTCCTGACGATTTCGTGTACACCAACATTTTAGGTACGGTAAACCTGCTGAGTGCAGCTAATATTATGTGGAAAAACAACAGCGGAAGGTAAATTATTCTATCATATTTCCACCGATGAGGTTTACGGTTCGCTTGGGAAAGATGGAATGTTCACCGAAAAAACTGCCTATGATCCTAAAAGTCCCTATTCTGCCTCAAAAGCCAGTTCCGACCACATGGTAAGAGCTTTTGGCCACACTTTCGGGATCCCTTTTGTAATTTCAAACTGTTCAAATAATTACGGCCCCAATCAGTTCCCCGAAAAACTTATTCCGCTGGTAATAAACAATATAAAAAACAATAAGCCTCTACCGGTGTACGGAAAGGGTGAGAATATACGCGACTGGCTCTATGTTGAAGATCATGCTTCAGCAATCGATCTAATCTTTCAAAAGGGAAGACCAGGTGAAACATACAATATCGGCGGCAATAATGAGTGGAAGAATATTGACCTTATCAGGCTGCTTTGCAAAATAATGGATAAAAAGCTTGGACGTCCTGAAGGCACTTCCGAAAAGCTGATCACCTTTGTGAAGGACAGGCCGGGACATGACCTGCGGTATGCGATTGATTCCTCAAAGCTGCAGAGGGAACTCGGCTGGTCGCCGATACCTGATTTTGTCAGCGGGCTTGAAAAAACTGTAGACTGGTACCTTTCGAACACAAGGTGGCTTGAAAGGGTTATTTCAGGGGATTACGAAAAATATTACGATAAGATGTACTCGGGAAGATAGGTTATCTCAATTCCTGATCCTGTTCATCCGTTCAATAAGTTCGTCGCCAAGTGCGCTCTTCTTTTTAATATGTTCCTGAATTGCTGCAACAACTTTGTTAGAATTAAAATCCCCCCTTACCTGCTCAAAATCCTGTTTCTTTATTTCCTCTCCGCCATCAATTCCGAATCCTGTCATTGATGAAAGGTTGAATTCCTTTCTTGCATCCTCATACAGCATTTTGTCAAGGTCGATGACGCTTTTCTTCCACCTTTCAACTATCCTGATAATATCATTACCTGTGAAATCATTAACAGTCTTGCCTTCTTCCTCCTCAATTCTTTCCCATACCCAGGTCCATTCCCACTGGTAGTAGGAGTTATGCATCTGTATGAATGCTTCCTGAACCTCCTCAATTGAATTTACCTTACCAGATTCAATATCATCAAGTAGCTTGCTTACAACCTGCTTTGGTGCAAGCAGTCCGGCCAGGTCTACCCATTCCCCCTTGCCTGTCGGCTGATCGGGGTCAAGCCTTTTTTGTAACTCTTTGTTGGTCTTGAAATGGGTATTTTCAAGCCTTTTGATAAGAGAATTGCCCAGGAATTTATTGATGCCTGTCTGGTAAAGTTCTATTCCTCTTTCAAGGGATGGACCTTTGATGAGCATGTTATTGTAAGTATATGATGAAGAGACAGTTCCTGATACGGTTTTAAGCCTTTTCAGGAGGTTTCTGCCTTCAAGCATTTTATGGATAGTATATGGGCTGAGAAGGTTAAAATTAACCTGGTCAAGCTTAACCGGGTCCTTTCTTATGTCGCGAATAGGCCACTTCTGAGCGTCCCTTATGGTTCCGACACTTCTCAGGTTAATTCCGGGAACAAGAATGCTTTCATCATTGCTTTCGATAAGGTATGAAAAAGGAAGCGAGGAAGTATCCATGTTTTTATAGTGGCGTCCCATTACAAGGGTGTATGGTCCTATCCTTGCTGGCCAAAGCAGATACGAATCGCTTGTGGTTTTAGAGCCCCGTTCCATGATTCCCTGGTGTATAGGCCCTAGCTTATACATGTGATTGCTCTGGTTTGATCCGCTTCCGGCATTCATGAAGGAAAAGATACCGGCAATCAGGAGGGTCGATTTATGGTGAGTCACAGTATACGGCCCTGCGAAAATTGAACATGCCTCCCCGTGGTATCCTCCGCAGTTGGCGAAGAACAGCGAGTTCTCAGCTGAATAATGTTTTGCCAGAACACATCCCTGTCCTATAAAGCATTTGTCTATCAGGGTTGACTCTGTAACAGTTGAGCCTGAACAAACGATGAAATGTTCCATAATAACTCCGGGGCCTATGAAAACCGGGTCTTCATGGCAGCAATTTATAGAACCCTCGCTAAGACTTATCGCACCCTCAATATGCGTGCATGACCCTATCTTTACATTCCGTATTGAGCGGCAGCTGCTGATCCTTGATCCCTTTCCTATGATGCCCATGCTCGAACTTACCGACTTTGAATAGTCAGTTACCATCTGCTCGATCTTTTTGACAGCCTTTATACGGTGCCGGTATAAGGCTATTATATAAGCCTGATGCGCCGATAACTGATCCCAGATCATAACCGACCGGCCGCCTGTCTCATTCAGCACTGCCACCTCTGTTCCGTTCCCGAAGGTTGAAACACCTTCGCAATGGATCTTTTCGCAGTTTTTAATTACCACATCATCATCTATCCGGTAATTCGCAATATATTCTCCGATCCTGCTGATCAGAACATTTGAGCCAATAGTGCAATTATGTATGTGGGCATTCGAGATACCGCTCCTGATGATAACTCCCGACTTATTTGTATGTTGCTTGCTGAAGCTGCCAAGCTTAACTTCTCCCGAGAAAGTCACATTAGTGCATCTTTCAGGGTTAAATCCTTCAACAACTTCAACCCTGTTCCAGTCATCGCAGATACAACCATTTGAGGTCAGCTTTTCAATTTCTGACCCGGAAAGTTTCCTGAATTCAATATTTGGGTCCATCTAAGAAAGGGATAAAGGTTTTATTCGACAGTTACTGATTTGGCAAGATTTCTCGGCTGATCAACATTGCAGCCTCTCAGTACGGCAATATGATATGATAAAAGCTGAAGCGGGATTACAGCAAGTATCCCTGAAAATGCCGGAAGCGTTTCCGGAACTTCAAGCACATAGTCGGCCATTTTCCTAATCAGTTCGTCCCCTTCGGTGACTATAGCAATTACATTACCTTTCCTGGCCTTGATCTCCTGGATATTGCTGATTATCTTTTCATAGGTATCGTCTTTTGTAGCCACAACCACTACCGGCATGTTCTCATCGATCAACGCAATAGGACCATGCTTCATTTCGGCTGCCGGGTAACCCTCGGCATGGATATACGAAATCTCCTTCAGCTTAAGCGCTCCTTCAAGCGCTACAGGGAAAAGGTATCCCCTTCCTAAATAAAGAGCATTCCTGGTCTCCTGGAATTTTCTTGCAAGTTCAAGCGCCTGATCATTGACCTTAAGGGCTCTTTCTATCTTATCCGGTATTGAAACCAGTTCATCTATCAGGATTTTATAAGTTTCGGGTGAAATAACACCCTTCAGAAAACCTATTTCAAATGCCATCATTGCAAGTACAGTAACCTGGGATGTAAAGGCTTTTGTTGATGCAACACCTATTTCAGGTCCCGCATGCGTATAAACCCCTGCGTCGGTTTCGCGTGGTATGCTTGAGCCGACTACATTGCATATACCTATAACTGTGGCGCCACGCTCCTTTGCCAGCTTAACTGCCGCAAGTGTATCTGCTGTTTCACCGCTCTGGCTGATGGCTATGACAATATCTCCTTTTTTTATAATCGGATCCCTGTAACGGAATTCAGAGGCATACTCCACCTCAACTGGAATCCTTGTATATTCTTCAAATATATATTCACCCAGTAAACCCGCATGCCATGAAGTGCCGCATGCCACGATTATGATTTTTTCCGATTGGGAAATGGACTCCAGGGCATTATGGAGACCTCCCAGCATAATCCCGGAATGATCGGGCAAAACCCTGCCTCTGAAGGTATCATGAATAGCTCGGGGTTGTTCAAATATTTCCTTGAGCATAAAGTGAGCAAATCCTTCCTTGTCAATCTCACCGATCTTAAGGTCAACTTCCTTTACTTCAGGTTCTATGTTCTTTGGCCTGATAGTCTTCAGGACAAGTTCATCCTTCTTTATAATTGCAATATCATCGTCTTTAAGATAGATTACCCTTTGAGTATACTCAACTATTGGTGTGGCATCTGAAGCGATGAAGTTTTCTCCCTCACCCACACCAATAACCAGCGGGCTTCCTTTCTTGGCAGCAAAGAGCCTGTCAGGCTCCTTTGAGCAAATTATTACAAGGCCGTATGCGCCTTCAACCCTGTTAAGGGCAAGGGTAATTGCCTGTTCAGCGGTAAGATCCCCCTCAAGATAAAGATGTTCAATCAGGTTGGCAAGTACTTCAGTGTCAGTCTGGCTGGTAAACTGAATGCCCCGGCTTTCCAGATGTTTCTTTATACGGGCATAATTCTCGATAATTCCGTTATGGACAACAACAAAATTACCTTTGTATGAGACCTGGGGATGAGCATTCAGTTCATTCGGCTCTCCGTGAGTTGCCCATCTTGTGTGCCCCATTCCGACTGTTCCGTTAAAGTCGGTCTTGTTCACCATTTCCTCCAGATCGTTTACCCTGCCCTTACACTTGAATATTTTCGTTTCCCCATTGACAATTGCAAGTCCCGCAGAATCATATCCGCGGTATTCCAGCCGTTTCAGTCCGTTAATGATGATTTCACGCGCAGGTCTGGATCCGATATAACCAACTATTCCACACATAGGTTAATTTTAAATAAAGGTAATGAGAGTAATTAACTTATCCTGAACATAAAAAAACGGGTAACTGGATTCAAATATTGCCGCCGCCCTGAAAATCAGGCTTCAGGAGAGGATTTTGTCGTAAAAATCATTATATGCGTCAATATAATGTGCTTCATCCTGAAATGCAAGAACCGGCTTGCTAATTGTGCTGACATATTTAGATAATTCCTGATTGATTTCTTCGCTTCCTATAATGATTGCATCTGAATATTTAATGGCGAGCTTTGAAACATTAATAAAATCGGGTTTCTTTACAAGCTTCAGGCTCTCCCCGTCAATCCCGTCAAATCTCAGCTTATCGGTAAAAGTTGACCTGAAAGGAGTTTTGAAATCATTATTATAAATGGAATAGACGATCTTATAGTCGTGGAATAAAGGATCATCATTGTAAATGCTCCGCAGGTATACCGGGACCAGTGATGCCATCCAGCCATGGCAATGGACAATATCAGGAGCCCATCTCAGCTTTTTTACAGTTTCAATAACTCCCCTTGCAAAAAACAGCGCACGTTCATCATTGTCCTCAAACTCTTTTCCAGTCGAGTCGGTCACAATATGTTTTCTCTGGAAATAGTCGTCATTATCGATAAAATAGACCTGCATGCGGGCAGATTGGATCGAGGCAACTTTTATAATGAGCGGATGATCAGTATCATCGATAATAAGGTTCATCCCTGAAAGCCTTATCACTTCATGAAGCTGGTTCCTTCTTTCATTTATGCTCCCGTACCGGGGCATAAAAGTGCGTATCTCCTTTCCTCGCTCCTGAATACCCTGCGGGAGATATCTTCCTATCTTTGATAATTTTGTTTCACCTAAATATGGAGTGATCTCTTGTGAAATGAATAATACCTTTTTGCTTTCCATTTACCTGCCTGGATATACCATTCCGTAACAAGGTGCAAAGATAATAATAAAAAATGAGATAATTATCAATACTCATTTAGATGCACCGATGACAAGCTCCAATTAAATTCTACCCATAAATGATACATATTTTTGTTAATTTAGGTTTCATTTAATTCCTGAAATATGAAAGTGGTAAGTACGATCCGTGAGTTAGAGGATCATCTTAAGCGAGCCCATTTGTCACCTGTAGGATTTGTACCAACAATGGGTGCATTGCACAAGGGACATCTTTCACTTGTCCGCACCGCGGCCTCATCCTGTCCTGTAATAGTTGTCAGCATTTATGTCAATCCCACCCAGTTCAATGATAAAAACGACCTGAAGAATTATCCAAGGAACGTAAAAGAAGACCTGGCTATGCTAAGGGAAGTTCTCAGAGAAAATGACCTTGTATTTACTCCGGATGATAAAGAAATTTATTCCGTGGAGGATAAAAGGGTATTTCATTTCGGGAATCTTGACAATGTGATGGAGGCATTGCACCGGCCGGGTCATTTCAACGGAGTTGCCCAGGTAATCACCAGGCTGTTTGAGATTGTAAAGCCCGCCTATGCATTTTTCGGGCAAAAGGACTTCCAGCAGCTTGCTGTTATCAGGGAACTTGTCAGACAGACAGGAAGTCAGGTTAAAATCGAAGGCTGCCCGATTATACGGGAGGATGATGGTCTGGCGATGAGCAGCAGGAATACATTGCTTGATCCTGAAATAAGGAAGAAAGCCGGCATTATTTATAAGACGATCAAGATAGCCTCAACGATGATAATGGATCATGATATACCTGATTTGGAAAGCTATGTTAGAAGATCCATCGACAATACTAAAGGATTCAGTGTTGAGTATTTCAACATCGTCGACGAAACGGAACTTAAGCCAGTGAGAGCCAGGGCGGAATTAAAAAAAGGTAAGAGGTATTTCGGCTGTATTGCAGCTAAAGCTGGAAAGGTAAGGCTGATAGATAATATTGAAATTCCTTTGTAATCAATCAAAAGGATACTTAAATTTGCGCCATAATTAATTCCAATAAGGAGCATGTTTATAGAGGTACTAAAATCTAAAATCCATAAGGTGACGGTTACTGATGCAAATCTGCATTATGTAGGGAGTATTGCAATTGATGAAGACCTCATGGACGCATCAAATATAATTGAGAACGAAAAAGTGCAGGTCCTGAATATGAATAATGGCGAACGTCTTGAAACATATGTGATCAAAGGTAAGAGGGGTTCAGGTGAAATTTGCATGAATGGTCCGGCCGCCAGAAAGGTGGTCGTGGGTGATGTTGTTCTGATTATGTCGTTTGCATCGGTCGATTTTCAGGAAGCCAGATCATTTAAACCCACACTAATCTTCCCTGATACCAAAACAAATAAACTGATCTAAGTTGAGAAAAGGCTTAATTCAGACCTTTAAGTTTTTCATCTTTCTTATTATCGGAGTTATTCTTCTGTGGCTCGCATTCCGCAATGTTGAGTTCAAGAAGCTTGTTGAAGGGCTGAAAGAAGCTGATTATAAATGGGTTGTGCTTTCAATTATTTTTGGAGCACTGGCATTTATGAGCAGGGCCCGTCGCTGGATAATTCTCATCAATCCGCTGGGTTATAAACCCGCTTTTTCAAGTACCTTTTATTCTTTAATGACAGGCTACCTTGCAAACCTGGCATTGCCAAGAGTAGGCGAGATAACAAGGTGCGTTGCTCTCGGAAAGAAAGAAAAGATCCCTGTCGACCAGCTTATCGGGACTGTGGTTATAGAACGGACTATTGATTTTCTTGCTCTCCTTGCAATAATGTTTGGCCTGATCCTTTTCAGAGGGAAGCAGATAAACCAGTTCCTGAAAGTCAGCATATTTGTTCCGCTGCAGGAGAAAGTATTTTCGCTGTTTGGTTTTACATGGGTAATCTGGGTCATAATCGCATTCGTCGCGTTCCTTTCAGGGTTCCTTTTGATAAAATACAGAAAGTCTCTGCGAAAAACAAAGTTTTTTTCAAAGATCTTCGATCTTGCAAGAGGAGTGATCAACGGATTGAAAACCATTACAAATCTTCAAAGGAAATGGGAGTTCATATTTCATACGGTCTTTATGTGGTTCGCCTATTTGCTTATGACCTGGGTGGTGGTCTTTTCAATTGAACCCACATCCCATCTGACACTTGGAGACAGCGTTTTTCTCCTTGTAATAGGAGGCCTGGCTATGTCTGCCCCGGTACAGAGCGGGCTCGGGGCATTCCATTATATCATTTCCCGCGGACTGGCTTTTGTCGAAGGTGTTAAACTTGAAGATGGCCTGATTTATGCTTTTCTCAGCCATGAATCGCAGATGCTGTTTGTTATCATAGTCGGAACGATTTCATTTTTCCTCATCTTCAGGAGAAATCATGAAGAAAAGAAGATTGCCTGAAAGGATTTGAAAGTATACTTCTGAAATCATTAGCTGTTTCATGTACTCACCCCCCATACCCCCTCTCTGCTTCGCAAAGATGGGGAGTTATAATGCTGAATATCTATTTGTTCCCCCTCTTTACATAGTCTACCTTTTATAAACATCTTTTGTTCTAATACTTTATGTTCTTTGTTGGTAAATACCATATTGTTATAGGTAATATGTTTATTGTCACCCATATAATACTTGATGAGTTACAATATCTAGCTTGTTACTGTGTTAAGGGATTTGTTAAATCCCTTATGTAGTACATGAATCCCGGATTGTCTACATAGTCCGAAGCCCTGAAAGGGCTTAACAAAGGCACCACGGAGTAGTGCGATGTGAATAACTCCCGGTGCAAACCGGGGGCGGCTGATCTCTCTACGATTGTCAGCTCTGAAGGAGCTGAATATGCAGTCTAGGGGAAATACCTCTCATCAATCTTTATACCGGATTGAATTATCCGGCTCCTATATTCCTCGTCAAAACTCCTCTTCTTAAGATGCAACTATATTAAGGCCCTTCAGGGCTTGACATCTGGAGAGCCTGCCTACCTCCGGTTGCACCGGAGGTTATTCATATTCAGTCATATTCATGACTGCTTTGTTAAGCACCTGACAGGGCATTCGAGCTTAACGATCCTGCCAGCCGGCCGTGTCTGGTCAATATTCCCGCAAGCTATCAGGAGGGTGCAGAATTAATAATCACGAAACAATAACCATATTTAACAACAAGGAAGATGTGTATAAAGAGTTACAGAGTAGAGAGGGGGAATCAAAGGGGGTGAGTGCATGTCTCCCATGGGTGGTACCAGATTTGCCCCTGATCTTATTGAAAGAAAATCAACATGAAATATTATTGATACAGAAAATACAGCTAAATTTATATTATGTCAAAAACCAAAACTGTCTTTGTCTGTCAGAACTGCGGTGCCGAATCGCCAAAATGGATCGGAAGATGCCCTTCATGCAAGGAATGGAATACATACCATGAGGAGATCGTAGCCCCGGCTACCTCGCGTGAAAGCGCTTTTGTTCTTAGCCAGGAGAAAAGGAAGCCTGAGCTTTTGAGCAGTGTCAGTTCAGACGAGCATAACAGGCAGAAAACCGGTATTCCTGAACTCGACCGGATACTCGGAGGAGGCATGGTTGCCGGATCATTGATACTGCTTGGCGGAGAACCGGGCGTCGGTAAATCAACTCTTGCCCTTCAGCTTGCACTGGCTCTTAAGGAAAAAACTATTCTTTATGTATCAGGAGAGGAAAGTGAGGAACAGATCAGCCTGAGGGCTAAAAGGCTGAAGAAATCAAATCCATTATGTTATGTTTACAGCGAGACGGAGCTTGAAAGTATACTTGCACAGGCTGAAAATATAAAACCCGGATTAATTATCGTAGATTCAATTCAGACAATCAGGACTGGAATTCTTGAATCCTCGGCAGGTTCAGTTTCGCAGGTAAGGGAATGTGCCGCTCAGCTACTTAAGTATTCAAAGATCACGGGTATCCCGGTTTTTCTTATCGGGCACATAACAAAGGATGGGACTCTTGCCGGGCCCAAAGTGCTTGAGCATATTGTCGATGTGGTGCTTTACTTTGAAGGTGACAACAATTATATTTACCGTATCCTCAGGTCGGTCAAGAACAGGTTCGGGTCAACTTCAGAGCTTGGAATTTTCGAAATGCTGGAAAGCGGACTAAGAGAAGTTGCTAATCCATCCGAGATGTTTATAAACCAGCACGACGAACCTCTCAGCGGAATATCAATTGCAGCCACAGTGGACGGTATCAGACCATTTCTGATCGAGACCCAGGCTCTTGTCAGCAGCGCCGTGTACGGAACACCTCAGAGGAGTTCGACAGGATTTGATATAAGGCGCCTTAATATGCTTCTTGCAGTACTTGAAAAAAGAGCAGGATTCAGGCTTGGGGTCAAAGATGTTTTCCTGAATATAGCCGGTGGGATAAAAGTCGAAGATCCGGCAATTGACCTCGCAATTATAAGTTCCGTGCTATCTTCAAACCTTGATATACCGGCAGGAAAGGATATATGTTTTTCAGGTGAAGTGGGCCTTTCCGGAGAGATCCGACCGGTTTCACGGATTGAACAACGCATTAAAGAGGCTTCAAAAATGGGTTTCAGGAAGATATATATTTCAAAATTTCACAGGAACCTGTCATACAAGGGGACTGAAATTGAAGTAATACAGGTCGGTAAGGTGGAAGCACTGGTGCGGTCGCTTTTCAGCTGAAGAACGACACAAGACTAACGGCTAACGGCACACGGAAAAGGCAATTCCGTGAGTCGTGTGCCCTGCATCGTGCGTCGTGAAACGTGTGCCGTGCATCGTGTGTCGTAGACCGTGTGTCGTCTAGTATCTTTCCCTGATATAATTCCCTCTTCTTGAATTCTCCCTCTTCACCTTATCACAGTCCAGCTCAATGCTGAAATTTGAAGGACGTTCAAATTCGTCAGCTTCCATAATGCCAAACTGAGGATCATTATAAACTTTCCTCATGAAGATCCCAAATATCGGAAGCGCCATCTGCGCACCCTGCCCTTCACTAAGTGTTTCAAAATGGATAGCCTGGTCCTCCCAACCGCTCCAGACTCCTCCGATAAGATTAGGTGTCACCCCCATGAACCAGCCATTGGCATGATTCTGGGTAGTTCCGGTTTTACCTCCGATCTGGTTCAGCAAATTGTAAGGTTCTCTTCTCAGCCTGTTCCCTGAGCCGGTCAGAACAACCCCCTGCAGAAGGTCCAGCATAAGAAAGGCCTGTTCCTCGCTCAGCACCTCCTCAATCCTCGGAGTGAATTTTGAGATTATGTTACTGTTTTTATCTTCAATGCGGGTGACATACATTGGCCTTGTATAAACACCTTTGTTGGTAAAAGTTCCATATGCTCCCACCATCTCTTCAAGTTTGATATCCGAGGTACCAAGGAATATTGATGGCACCGGATCAATAAAACTTCTAACCCCCATTTTTTTCATCAGGTCAGTAACAGCCGACGGCCGGAACTGTTGCATAAGCCAGGCTGAAATATAGTTTTCCGACTGCGCCAGCCCCCATTTGAGAGTGACCATTTTACCATGATATTCCTTGGGCCCTGAACTTCTGGGTATCCATGGAACGGAGTCGCCCGGCAGATCAAAGGATCTTGGAATATTTTCCACTTCATCACAGGGTGTGTACCCGTTTTGCATTGCAATCGTATAGAGGAAAGGCTTGATGGTGCTTCCTACCTGTTTCCTTTGCTGGGTTACCGCATCCCATTTAAAATACCTGAAATCCGGTCCGCCCACATACGCTTTCACAAAACCGTTATGCGGATCTTCAACAAGAAATGAGGACCGGACGAAGTATTTATAATACCTTACAGAATCATAGGGTGTCATTATAGTGTCCCTCTCTCCTTTCCATGAAAAGACTTTCATCGGGACCTTTGTATTAAAAGCAAGCATTATGGAATCCAGGGGAACTTTCCTGGCATTCATCATAGTGTACCTCTCGCTGTCTTTGATTGATCTGAATATCAACTCGTCAATCTCATTTTTTGAAAGGTCATTTGAATATGGAGGATTCCTGAAACCTTTTGCACGATTGTAAAAATCAGGCTGAACTTCTTTGGCAAGATGCTCAGAAACAGCTTCTTCGGCATATTGCTGCATCCGGGAGTTAATGGTGGTATAAATTTTCAATCCATCCTTGTAAACATCATAGTTAGACCCGTCAGGTTTTTTATTCTTGTTGCACCACCCGTAAAGCGGATTATTTTCCCATTCCCATAGTGCATCCTCGTATGATGATTTCGTTTCATATCTATTCGGGTCAGGTTCCGGTTTTTTCATAATATTCCTCAGATATTCCCTGAGGTAAGTTGCAGGCCCTGTATTATGGTCTTCCATTTTAAAATGAAGCTCGATTGGCAGCTGCTTTACCGAATCAGCAACATCCGGATGGAGATAACCGTATTTTGCCATCTGTGATAAAACAATATTCCGTCGCTGAAGCATACGGTCATAATATTTGTAAGGATTATACGCGCTTGAATTCTTCAACATGCCTACAATTACGGCTGCCTGCTGTACATTCAGGGAATCAGGGGTGGTATTGAAATAAACTCTTGCTGCTGATTTTATCCCTATCGCATGATAGAGAAAATCATATTTATTCAGATACATCGCAATTATCTCTTCTTTGGTATACCTGTTTTCAAGCTTAATTGCCGTCTGCCATTCCTTGAACTTTGAAACACCAAGCCTGAGTTTTCTGGTAATTGCAGAAACACGAGCAGTATCCCTTGGATATAATTGTTTTGCCAGTTGTTGTGTAATTGTACTGCCCCCTCCGGTTTTCTGCCCCATGAGAACAGTGCGTACAAAAGCCCTTCCCAGTCCGCGTACATCAATCCCTGAGTGTCTGTAGTACCTGATATCCTCTGTTGCAATAAGAGCGTTTACCAGGTATGGCGACAATTCGGTATATTCAGTCCATGTTCTGTTTTCAATGCTTATCTTTCCAAGAAGAACCCCATCTTCAGAATAAACCTCGGCTGCAAGGTTGTATTCAGGGTTTTCGAGTTCTCTGAATGACGGCATAGGACCAAGCTTTCCGTTTGAAATAAGGATGAAAAGAATAATGACTATAACGAAAGGAAGAGCGAAGAGTGACCAGAATACTCTAAGGTATTTTTTGATGGGCGAATTACCATTCATTTCCTTCATGGGTTTGGGCCAAAAATAGTAATTAATAAAGAATCTTAACGGTTTATTTTGAAGTTTGGTACCTAAATCACTTACTTTGTCGTGTTTTTTAAAAAAGTGTTAATTTCAACAGATATGATCGAAAATCTTGTGATTGTTGAGTCGCCTGCAAAAGCTAAAACTATAGAAAAAATTTTAGGAAAAGATTTCCGGGTAATATCAAGTTATGGCCATATACGCGACCTCGCCAAAAAGAATCTCGGTATTGATATCGGGAATAATTTCTCTCCCGAATATGAAATTCCTAAAGAAAAGCTAAAAGTTGTAGGAGATCTGCGGAAAGCTGCAGCTGAATCTAAAACAATATGGATTGCATCTGATGAGGACCGCGAAGGGGAGGCTATTGCATGGCACCTGATAAACGTCCTTAACCTCGATCTGCCTACAACCAAAAGAATAGTCTTTCATGAGATCACCAAAGACGCCATCGACAACGCGGTTCTCAATCCACGCCATATCGATATGAACCTCGTTAACTCGCAGCAGGCTCGCCGGATACTCGACCGTCTTGTCGGTTTTGAGATATCACCCGTACTCTGGAAAAAAGTTCAGCCGTCTTTATCTGCAGGCAGGGTTCAGTCAGTGGCAGTCAGGCTGATAGTTGATAGGGAAAGGGAGATAATCGCATTTAAGACAGAATCCTCATTCAGGATAAACGGGAACTTTAAAATTGATAATGCTGACCCGGAGAATAACATCATCAGAGCAGAAGCTTCCAAAAGATTTCCCGCAGAAAAAGAGGCACTAAAGTTCCTTGATCTTTGCAAGGCTGCTGAATTCCTGATCACCGGCATTTCAGTCAAACCCGGAACTAAATCTCCGGCACCGCCCTTTACAACATCCACGCTTCAGCAGGAAGCATACCGGAAGCTTGGCTTTTCGGTTGCTCAAACAATGGCTGTTGCGCAGAAGCTTTATGAGGCAGGAAAGATAACCTACATGAGAACTGATTCCACGAATCTTTCAAAGCTTGCGCTGGTAAAATCGAGAGATGTAATACTTTCGGAATTCGGGGAAAAGTACTCAAGGACCCGCCAGTTCAAGACGAAATCGAAGGGAGCACAGGAAGCACATGAGGCAATACGGCCAACCTACCCCGATGCATTATCAATTACCGGAAATCAGAATGAAAAGAAGCTTTATGAACTGATCTGGAAACGCACAATAGCCTCACAGATGGCTGATGCTGAAGTTGAAAGAACAACAATTTCAATCGGTATGAATAATTCACCGGTCTCATTCTCAGCCAATGGCGAGGTTATAAAATTCGATGGATTCCTTAAAGTATATGCCGAATCGACAGACACTGAAAACGGAGATGACGAAAAAATTATAATTCCTGCAGTTAAAAAGGACATGCTACTTCATTATGATACAGTAACCGCAGCACAGAAATATACCTCCCCGCCGCCAAGATATACTGAGGCAAGCCTTGTGAAAAAACTCGAAGAGCTTGGTATCGGACGCCCTTCAACGTATGCTCCTACAATCTCTACAATTCAGAACAGAGGATACGTATTAAGGGAAGACCGGCCTGGAGAAAAACGCCAGGTAATTGTAATTGCCCTTTCAAAGGGGAACATTTCAACAACCTCCAAAACGGAATCAGCCGGAAAAGAGAAGTCGAAGCTTTTTCCGCAGGATATCGGGATGATCGTGAATGATTTTCTTATTGATAATTTCTCCGATATTGTTGATTACAATTTCACCGCAGAGGTTGAAGAGCAGTTCGACAAAATAGCTGAAGGCAAGTTGAAATGGACAGGTATGCTTGACAAATTTTATTCACCCTTTCATAGGACAGTGGAAAACGCCCTCGAGAATAAAGACAGGAAAACGGGTGTCAGGATTCTTGGGAATCACCCCGAAACCGGCGAACCGGTTTCGGTAAAAATGGGTAGATACGGACCGGTTGCGCAGATCGGAGAATCGGGAAACGGTACAAAACCACGGTTCGCAAGCCTTTCAAAAAACCAGCTTCTTGAAACAATCACTCTCGGAGAAGCCCTGAATCTGTTCCGTCTTCCAAGGTCGCTCGGAATTTATGATGGAGACGAAATGGTTGTCAGGCATAGGGAAGTTCGGACCTTATGTCCGGTACAAGAGTAAATTCTATTCCCTCAAGAAAGGGGTTGACGATCCGTATACCATCGAGCTTGAAAGAGCACTGGCGGTCGTGAAGGAAAAAAGTGAAAGTGATAAGAAGAAAGTCCTTAAAGATTTTGGACGATATCCGTGTACTGAACGGACGATTCGGACCATATCTTGTAATGGACAAGGAAAACTTCAGGCTTCCAAAGGGAACTGAAGCCGATAAGCTGACAAAGGAGGATTGTATCAGGATCATTGAACAAAGCAAAAAAACCAAAAAAAGTTCCAGATAACTCATGTTTAACCTTAATGATTATTTCAATCCTGTTTCCATAGAGAGACCTGGTTACGAAAATCTGACAGGTAATGCCGGCTTTCCTCATAACATAAGTATCCATACCGAGAACAGTCCTATAAATGAAATAAGAGGATTCAAGGTGGCTATTCTCGGAGTGCCTGAGGGAAGAAATTCCGCTGATCAGGGTTCGTCTGCAGCCCCTGATGCAATCAGGATGCAGCTTTATAATCTTGCAAAAATTCCCGGAAAGGTAAAGATCATCGATCTGGGCAATATGAAACAGGGGACAACTTTCAATGATACCCTGGCAGGCCTTAAAGATATACTTTGCATTCTCTTAAGGGAGAATATTTTCCCTTTGATAATCGGAGGAAGTAGTGCACTTGTCACTGCAATCGACAGGGCTCTTACATCCCAAAAGACAAAATATACACTGATTGCTGTGGATCCGAGGATTGATTACACTAAGCGAATCTGAAAAGACCGATTCATTCAGCTATCTGAACAGGATCCTTTCCGATCATAAAAGCACCTTCAGCCATTATATAAATATTGGTTACCAGACCTACCTTAACGACCAGCAGGTGATCAATCGCTTTACCAAGCGACACTCGGAGCTTGTAAGGATAGGCGATGTCAGGCAGGCGATCTATTTGACTGAACCGCTTTTCAGGGATTCTGATGCTGCAGTATTTGATATTTCAGCCATAAGGCAATCGGATGCTCCGGGAACTGCAATACCCTCAGCCAACGGTTTTTATGGAGAGGAAATCTGCCTCCTGGCAAGGTATGCCGGAATTTCGGACAACCTGAAGGTTTTCGGACTTTTTGATGTATGCCCGGACCTGGATATCAGGTCGCAGACTACAGGTCTTGCAGCCCAGATACTCTGGTTCTTCCTTGAAGGGTTTTCACAGAAGCAATACGAAACTCCTGTTCTAAGCAATAGCAAATCAGGACGTTTTATAAAATATCACGTCAGGGTCACCGATCTTGAGGATGACCTTATCTTCGTTAAAAGCAATCTGACTGAACGATGGTGGATCGAGCTCCCCGATGAAAAAGAAGGAAACATTTATGTTGCCTGCTCTCACGACGATTATCTCAAGGCCAACAGGAACGAGGTGCCAGATAAATGGGTCACGGCAATGAACAGATTAAAGTCCTGATTGTTCCAATAATTGCATGGTTTTTGCGTTAAATTAATGTTGAAAATATTCCGGTGTGAAAAACTGAACCGGAATGTTTATAATTTTTAAATATTAGTTTGTTCATATTCATACTTTTAAGTTTTTTATTACTTTTAGAGTTCAATAAATGGGCTTATCCCGCCATACAGAAGTGAAAAAACTATATACAACATTTATTTGTTTAGTGTTGATTTTATATCCATGCTTGTCCCAGCAAGATCCCCTCACAAGCAATTATATGTTCAGCACTTTAAACTATAATCCGGGTTTTGCTGGTACCTCCGGAATGATATGTGCAACCGCGATGAACAGGCAGCAATGGATCGGATTCAAGGGAGCCCCTTCAACGACACTGTTCAATATCAGCGCTCCTGTTTCGCCTTTTAAAATAAACAGCGGCGTAGGACTGATTGTCGAAAATGATAATATCGGATTCGATAAGAATACAAATCTCTCCCTCATTTACGCTTATATTGCAGAAATAGGCCAGGGGAAACTGGGCGTCGGCTTAAATGCAGGCATATATAATATGACCCTTGATCCTGACTGGCAAATTCCGACAGGCGATGTATTCACACCTCCATCAGGCGATCCGCTTATCCCCGAAAGCAAGGAAAGTGTGGTTACATTTGACGCGGGTTTGGGAGCATATTACCGCACTGACAAGTACTATGCAGGGCTTTCAGTGTCGCACATAAACCAGCCAAGGGTGAAGTTCACCAAGGGTGTGTCGTATATAAGCCGGCATTATTATCTTACAGCTGGTTACGTTCTCCAGATGTCAAATCCTTCATTCGAATTACTGCCTTCGCTTTATGCTTTAAGCGATGGAAAAGTCATACAAATTTCTGCAACTTCTTTGCTCAGATACAATAAAAAGGTTTGGGGTGGCGTTTCTTACAGACCCGGAGATGCGGTGGTTGGAATAGTCGGGATTGAATTGTTTAACGGGATCAGGGTTGGTTACGCCTATGATTTCCCGTTATCAGATGTAAGAAAAAGCACAAGCGGGTCGCACGAGTTCATGGTAAATTACTGTTTCGATCTTAGTCTGGGCAAAAGTCCTATGAGATATAAAAGCATACGGTTTTTATGATTGTAAAAAAATAACTTACTAGCAATACAAAATTCTAAAAAATTATGAAAAAGGTAATCCTTTCAGCTTCGATAATAATCTTGCTAAGTGGCTGTAAATCTTCAAACAACGGAGAACTGACAGGGGTAGCCGGCAGGAAAAATTTCTTTGAACCGGAACCTTTTGAAATGGCCTTCATCCCCGCAGGAAGTTTTACGATGGGTCCAAGCGATCAGGATGCAGTTTTTGCACAGAACGCTATTTCAAAAACCGTCACTGTTGAAGCATTCTGGATGGACCAGACGGAGATCACAAATAATAAATACCGTCAGTTCGTATATTATGTACGGGATTCTATTCTCAGAACCAAGCTTGGTGAAGCACAGGTTCCCGACCGTGATTATTTTATTGTTGACAGAGACGGCAATGTGATCGAGCCTCATGTTATCAACTGGGACGAAAAAATTGATCCTGAAGAAGAGACAACCGCTGCTGTCCTTGAGGAAATGTACTACCCTCCCGAAGAGAGGTTCAGCGGAAAGAAACAGATTGATATCAGAAAACTTAACTACACATATTTCTATGTTGATTATCAGCAGGCAGCTAGAGCTAAATACGTCAACGACTATGCCAATAACACATGGAAGTATGTAGGGCAGGTTATCGACCGTAACGGGAATGCCACTCCGGTGAAAGACCGTTCTTCATTTATCAGGCACGATACACTGAATATATATCCCGATACACTCGTCTGGATCAGGGATTTCACTTACTCTTTCAATGATCCCCAGGCTGATCTTTATTTCTGGCACCCTTCATTTGACGATTATCCGGTAGTTGGTGTTTCATGGCCGCAGGCAACTGCATTCAGCAGATGGAGAACAGATTACATGAATACTGCACTCAGGAAAAATGGTGTGGCTGATGTTCAGGCATACAGGCTGCCACTTGAAACTGAATGGGAATATGCCTCCCGAGGAGGTCTCGATCTTTCGATGTACCCATGGGGTGGACCATATACACGTAATTACAGGGGATGCTTCCTGGCTAACTTTAAACCGCTTCGTGGTAACTATATTGACGATGGCACAGTATATACTGCAAAAGTCGGTTCCTATGAACCAAACGAATATGGCTTATTCGATATGTCAGGAAATGTTGCAGAATGGACATGCTGTGCATATCATCCCGATGCATATATTTTCCAGCACGATCTTAATCCAAACTATGAATATAATGCAAGGCCGCAGGATCCACCCGTTCTTAAACGGAAAGTGATCAGGGGAGGTTCCTGGAAGGACATTGCATATTTCCTTCAGACAAGTTCAAGGGATTATGAATATCAGGATTCAACAAAATCCTATATTGGATTCCGTAATGTAAGATCTTATATTGGAGTAAATCAATAATTAAAACAATTTTAAAATACCCAGTCATATGAACCTAGCAGAAATAGTTCAGACCAGCGGATGGAAGAATTTTATGGCCAAACTCTATGGTATTGGTGCTTCTATCGTCATTATTGGTGCATTATTTAAGATACAGCACTGGAATGGTGCAGGAACCATGCTTGCAATTGGTCTTTGCACAGAGTCAGTCATTTTCTTCTTCTCTGCATTCGAACCTCTCCACGAGGAGGTGGACTGGACACTGGTCTATCCTGAACTTGCAGGGATTCAGGAAGAAGAGCCGGGTTCAGCTCGGGGCGTTGGTGGTGGCGGGTATGGTGCTGCCGGTATCGGAGGAGGCGGTGGCGGAGGAGGTTCCGTTGCCCTGTCGAAATTCGATGAAATGCTTGAAAGAGCCGACATTACCCCGGACCTATTCCAGAAACTGGGTGTTGGAATGAAAAAGCTCAGTGAATCAACGTCAAATATCAATACGATGGGTGATGTTTCAGCAGCTTCTGCAAAATATATGAACACCATCCATGCAGCAAATGATTCCCTGGGTCGGTTAACCGATTCATACCAGAACACCTCTAAAATTCTGAATGACACAAATTCAAATTACGGAAGAATAGCTGATTCAATTTCCATGATTGAAACGGGTGGCAAATCATACCAGCAGCAACTGGAATCGCTTAATAAGAATCTTTCAGCTCTGAATGCTGTTTATGAACTGCAGCGCAAAGATGCAAATGATCATGTGAAGGAGTCAGAGTCACTCTTTAAAGGTATCCAGACTATTGTAAAAGATCTTGCTGATTCATCGGGCGACACTAAAAAATATCGTGATCAGATCACAAAGCTTAACGACAACCTGGCGGCATTAAACAATGTATATGGAAATATGCTTGCTGCAATGAATGTTAAATAGCGTGACACATTTTGTTAAAAACCTAAA
Source organism: uncultured Bacteroidales bacterium (assembly GCA_963732115.1). Classification (GTDB taxonomy): domain Bacteria; phylum Bacteroidota; class Bacteroidia; order Bacteroidales; family VadinHA17; genus LD21. The sequence continues at coordinate 78,329 of CAVSYN010000005.1, read as the reverse complement.
CTGACTAAAAAATGGCTCACGAGAGGCTATCACCACGGCAAAAGATGATCGGTATGATGTACCTGATTCTTACTGCCATGCTTGCACTTAACGTGTCAAAGGAAGCCGTTGAAGCTTTTAAGAAAGTTGACAAGAGTCTTTCGACTACTCTGGCAAACTATATTGTAAAAAATAAGGCAATCTACGCTGAGTTTGACAGGGCAGCGGCAGAAAACCCAATTAAGGCAGGAAAGTATAAAGACCTTGCCTACGAGGTTAAAAACCGTTCAGATGAAATATTTAGTTTTATTCAGGATCTTAAAATTGAGATTATAACAACTTCCGAGGGAAAGGACACAAAGGCTGTTCAGGGTAATGAGATCATAATTGATGAAGTAAAGAAACATATTGATGATAATAATGTTCCTTCACAGATCCTCATCGGATCCAATGAACAAGGCAAAGCCCATGCTCTGAAGGCCCTGATGACTGACTACAAGGATTTCCTTATCTCAACCCTCGACGGGAAAAATCCGGATGCCGAGGAGGCTCTCCGTAAAAGTCTTAATACTGATGATGGCAAAGACCCTGACGGACAGCCTTCAGCATGGGAAAACCTTACTTTTCAGACAATGCCGCTGGTTGCCGTTGAAACATTACTTTCAAAAATGCAGGTTGATGTCCGGAACGGTGAGACAGAAGTACTCAATTACCTCTATTCCCAGATAGATGCCGCAGCGTTCAAACTTAACAGAGTGACACCTGTTGTTATCCCTACTTCAAACTATGTGGTGGTTGGCGGCGACTATGAAGCAAAGGTTTTCCTGTCTGCATCTGATACAACCCAGTTGCCAATAGTTACTGTCAATGGTACCGAACTTCCACGGGATGACGCCGGCCGTGGAATTTACAGAGTGCGGCCTTCATCAACAGGAACTAAAACGTGGGGGGGCGTGATCTCACTTAAAGCTCCTGACGGATCGACAAAATCATATGACTTCTCATCGTCTTATACAGTGGATGTACCGAATGTGGTTGTTTCTCCGACTGCCGTGAACGTTATGTATAGAGGAATTCTGAATCCCATTGACGTATCCGTTCCAGGCGTAAATCCCAACAGCATTAAAGTCCGGGTTGTGAATGGCACCATAACTACCCAAAAGGTCAAGAACGCCAAAGGACAGAACTACGGAGGAAACTGGGCTGTAAACCCATCGGCCGTAGGACAGAATGTCCAGGTAATTGTTTCAGCAACAGATGCCAGTGGCAAGGCTACTTCCTACCCTCCTAAAGAATTCAGGGTTAAGCCTATTCCACCACCTATTGCTGTATTTGCAGGTAAAAGTACCGGTAATATTCCTAAGAACACTGCAGCAGCCCAGACCGGGGTTTATGCAACACAGCCCGATTTCGATTTTGACCTTGTTTATAAGGTTACAGGATTTACGGTTCTTTACTCAGACAAAGGGAATGATTTTGAAGAGAAAAGCGCGGGCAGTGCTCTTACACAAAGACAAAAAGATCTTATCAACCGGCTTACCCGCGGGAAGAACCTTTTTATAAAGGATATTACATGCCTTGCTCCGGATGGCAGATCACTTGATCTGAATCCTATAATATTGAAAATAGAGTAGAAAAATAAATATTAAGAAAATGAATAAGAAAATCTTTTTTGGAATTATCGTCCTCGCAATTGGCAGTATGGCAAATGCGCAGTCGTTTGGCGATATATACCAGAAATCAATGCCGGAAAACAAGAAGATAAATTATCCATATCTGAGAGAGGCTGATGTGATCTGGTCGAAGAAAATATGGCGCCTTGTCGACCTGAGGGAAAAGATAAACCAACCGCTATATTACCCAACTAAAAACACACAGGACGGAAGGAAGAGCCTTATCAACATCATTCTTGAAGAGATAAGGGCAGGACGCCTTAGTGCCTACGACCCTCAGGATACCAATATGCCAACTACATATGCTGACATTGAAGTCCAGATGGGCGCAGGGCAGAAAACTGAAACAATCCAGTTAAATGCCGAAGGAGCCACCAAAGACTCTGTTATTACCTTGTCGGCAAGACCTGAAGAGGTGAAACAGCTCATGATCTACGAAGAATGGTATTTTGATAAAAAATTATCAAAGCTCGACGTAAGGATCATTGGACTTGAACCTTACTGGATGGGCTATGACCAGACGATGGGTCGCGCCCTGCACAAACCGCTGTTCTGGATCAAGTTTGATGATGTTCGTGATGTTCTTGCAAAAAGCGAGGCATTTCTCGCAAACAATGATGCTCAAAGGATCTCATACGATGATCTCTTTATGCAGAGAAGATTCGGCAGTATAATCTTTGGCGAATCCAATGTTTTCGACGACAGGATGATCAACGATTATACTATTGGTAAGTACACGCTTTTTGAAGCAGAACGCATCAAAAACGAACTCTTTAATTTTGAACACGATCTTTGGGAATTCTAATAAACCAGAAAAGGCTGCTCCGGCAGCTTTTTTTTGCTCCCTTTGGGGGGTAGGGGGTCATTGATATTTCTCCCCTGTTGCTTTTTTCACATCCTCAAGGTAATGCTTGATGTTCTGTTCTTCTTCCTTCTTTACGATCAAGAGGACATCCTTTGAATCAACAACAATAAAATCCTTTAAGCCCTGAACAACAGCGATCTTCCCGGGAGAAACATTGAAAATATTTCCGCGGCTGTCGTAGGAAAAGACTTCGCCGCTTACCATCGAATTGCCCCTTTTATCAACCTCCGAATGCTCGTGGAGGCTGCTCCAGGTCCCCAGATCCGACCAGCCTATATCAGTACACATAACATAAACGTTGTCGGCTTTCTCCATTATCCCGTAATCGATCGAAATGCTGCGGCACTCGGCATAGGTTTTGCCAATGAATTTATTCTCCTGTTTTGTCCCGTAAAATTCCTTGCCCTCATCAAAAGCTGAAAACATTTCAGGCAGATGTTTCTCGAATGCTGCCAGTATCGAATTGATGTTCCAGATGAATATTCCTGAGTTCCAGAAGAAATCACCGCTCTCAAGAAATACTCTAGCCAGCTCGATATCAGGTTTTTCAGTGAATGTCTTTACTTTCAACAGGTTATTAAAGCCTTTGACGGGCTTTTTCTTATCAGCCTGTATGTATCCGTACCCTGTTTCGGGACGGTCGGGCTTAATTCCAAGAGTCAGAAGAGCATCATTCTTCTCGGCAAACTCAAAACTTTTCTTTATCACCTCAACGAATTTGTCCTCTTTAATAATAAGGTGATCGGCCGGTGTTACGGCAATAACAGCCTTTTCGTTTTCCTTTTGTATCCTGAATGTACCGTAAGCCAGGCACGGTGCAGTATTCCGCCTGAAAGGCTCAGCAAGAACATTGACGGGATCTATATCAAGCTGACTTGTAACCAGGCTCTTGTGTTCGGCACTTGTAACAATATAAATATTCTCCTTTTTGCAGATTGAACTGAAACGCCTGAATGTCTGCTGTAACAGGGTCTCTCCTTTTCCAAGAATATCGAGAAATTGCTTTGGTTGTTCACGGCGGCTCAATGGCCAGAAACGACTACCTACACCACCGGCCATGATAATCACATACCTGTTGTCCATCAGCAAAGTATTTTAAATGATTTAATTTTATGCAAATATATAATTATTTTGTCCATTCCTGATTTAAACCTTTGTGCAGGAATTACAGTAAATATTTGTATTTTTAGCTCTCTGATTTTTAATAAATGTTCAGATTTCTAACGCAATTCGGGCGCTACTTTATCCTCCTCAAAAAGGTTTTATCAAAACCCGAGAAACCGTCTGTTTATTATAATCAGACTATGCGCGAACTGGTCTTCCTCGGCCTGAATTCTGTAGGAATAATCACTATTATATCCTTTTTCATGGGTGCGGTAATTACCCTGCAGACTGCATATAATACGGAGAATCCTATTTATCCGACATACCTGATCGGCCTTGGCTGCCGTGATTCGATTATCCTCGAATTCTCTTCAACTGTAGCAGCCCTTATCCTGGCGGGAAAAGTCGGATCAAGTATTGCATCAGAAATCGGGACCATGAGGGTTAGCGAACAGATTGATGCTCTCGAAACCATGGGGGTTAATTCAGCTTCATACCTTATACTTCCCAAACTTATCGCCACGCTCCTGTTTAATCCTTTTCTGACCATAATAAGCATTTGCGTTGGAATTTTCGGAGGCTGGATCGCCGGAACAATGGCAGGAGTAATCACATCTGAAGATTTTGTTTACGGGATCCAATATGCATTCATTCCCTATTACATCACCTACTCCCTGATTAAGACCCTGTTTTTCGCATTTATAATAACCAGCGTATCGGCTTTTCAGGGATATTTCGTTGAAGGAGGATCGCTTGAAGTCGGGCGGGCAAGTACAAAAGCAGTGGTCTACAGCAGTGTCCTTATCCTCCTTTTCAATGTAATCCTCACTCAACTTCTGCTGTCATGATAGAAGTAAAAAAACTGAACAAGTCGTTTAACGGACACCTGGTTTTGACCAATATCTCCGTAAGTTTTGAGCCTGGAAAAACCAATCTGATTATCGGCAGGAGCGGCTCCGGCAAGACAGTATTGCTCAAATCAATTGTTGGGCTTCACGATATTGACAGCGGGGAGGTCTGGTACGATGAGATCCTTTTCAATAAACTTGATTTTAATGGAAAAAAGGAAATAAGGAAAGAGATCGGGATGCTATTCCAGGGGAGCGCTCTTTTTGACTCTCTAACTGTGGAACAGAATGTGCGATTTCCACTCGACATGTTTACCAACAAAAGTGAGGAAGAAAAAATTGAGCGCGTGAACTTTTGCCTCAACAGGGTGAATATCCTGAACGCCAACAAATTATACCCTTCAGAGTTATCAGGAGGGATGAAGAAAAGAGTCGCAATTGCAAGGGCAATCTCACTTAATCCCAAATACCTCTTTTGCGATGAGCCAAATTCCGGACTTGATCCCCTTACTGCTATCCTTATCGATGAGCTTATAAGCGAGCTTACAAAGGAGTACTCGATGACAACAATTGTAAATACTCACGATATGAATTCAGTTATGAAGATCGGGGAGAAAATTGTTTTTATCAGCGATGGGGTAAAATGCTGGGAAGGAAGCAATAAGGAAATCCTTCATTCCGACTGCGCTTTGTTGAATGACTTCGTATTTGCAAATGCGCTGGCCAGCCAGCTGAAATCATCCCTAAAATAATTGCTGTTTCTTTATCTTCGTCAATCAACTTCTTCGTAATCAACATATTCTCCTATTTCCTTGGAGACCCCTTTTGTCTTTGCTTCATTCCTGTTATCTTGTCCGGATTTCCTTGTTTCAGTTTCCTGCTCCGCAAAATATCTGACAAACGACCTTACCAGGAGATAAATTATTATTCCAACAAGAATGAAACGGATCAGATATGTCATTTTTTAAAAAATGTTTTAGATAATTATTTTTCAGTATCCTTCGATTTTGATACCCTGTTCCCAAATACGAGATTTATTCCAAACCTTGTATTTATTGTATTCCAGTTAGCAGGTAGGGGAACTGCGTCACCGCTTTGCCCAGCTTTGCTCCATTTGAGAGGAATCCTGTCAAAAAGAAAATAGAACTGTGCAAATCCTGCTCTGGCCGCAAGGCCTAGTCCTAAATTAGTGTACGAGTGGTTGCACATTGTATAGGCCAGGCTTGCTGAAAAAACAGAACCAAGATTCATATTTCCCGATAACGTAAGTGCTTCCTTAACCTGTTTGCCGACTATCCTGCTGTAGGATAGTATTCCAGCTGAAAACTTATCGTTAAGAAGATACTGTCCTCCGAACGACACTCCAACCGGAGTTCTTGTTGTAAAAGATGCTTTTGAATCGGAAACAATCAGTGACTGACCAATAGAATCGATCACTCCTTTTGCCAGATCTGCAAAAGTCGTATTGCCATCATAAATATCTACAAAATCACGTCCATCCAATTTTATATTGCTCCTGGCAGAAAGGTTAGAAAGATCGCTCTTCCAGCTTATAAATCCGAAATCGGTAATTGCAGCCGAAACGATAATTCTGTTCGTAATTTCATAAACAGCGCCGACATCGAGGCCCAGGCCCATATTTTTAGTACTTATAATAAACTGTCTCCATCCGCCATTTTCATCAAATCTCGCCTCATTGAACTTCACATCTTCAATATGATGCTCCGAATCTATTTGAAAAATAATGGGGGCGCTAATATTCAAAGCCATGTCGGCGTTAAGGGTATTTGTGTAATCCCCATTTACTGTCAGGTCAAGTGTATTACTGCTGAATGAACCCGCCGCTATTCCGAACAGGAGTTTTCCTTTTGCACCCACACGTAATTTTGGTGTTATTTTCTCTGATGCTCCGAACCCGAATTCATGATATCCGTTAAAATCAGCTTTTGCAGACTTGAGGTCAAATGTCTGACCAGCAAATACCTCATTTCCCAGGAATGCAAGCCTGACCAGATCGCGGGGAAAGACAATATTGGCTTCTGCCCGTTCCGTTACATCAATAAAAAAGTAAAGGTCATTACCGACTGAAAATCCGGCGCCAAGAAGCTGAACCGAAGCCTGAGGTTCAAAGTAGTTCCTGTCTTTTATTCCTTTCAGGAATTTATTCCTGTCAAAATCCGGACTTAGAAAGGGGATGGTTGATTCAGAGATCCTCATTCCCTTTGTAAACACATCGGAAAATTTAAAAAAGTTGTTTGTGATATTGACGTTGACGCTTGTGAGCCCCGGAAATCCTATATAAAGAGAATTTGAAGGCTTTAAGGCCGGATTGACAAGGTGATTCTGAGGCAGATTCATAAAATAGAGAACCTGGCTGTTCTGGGCTGAAGAGCTTGCGAAAACAAACAAAAGCTGTACTGCTAATATTGATCTTCCGATAAATTTCATAGTTTTTACTTTAAAGTGGTGTCCAATTTGTAATTATACATAAACCTGTCTGTTCCGCCTACGATCAGGTGCCATTCATTACCGGCCGAAAGCTTTCCGATGGAGAACATTGAAGCTCCCCGGAGAGGAAATCCATTCATTATTTCTCCTTTGCTGTTAATCAGGTAAATAAGGTTCTTGTTCATGTCAAAAACCCCTATTTTCCTGTCTGCTGAAGAAAAGATAAAATTCATTGGCCCCCCCAGTTTATCCGAATTGAAATCTCTGGAAAACATTTCTTTCCTGTCTTGATCATAAAGGTATAAAACACCCTTGTCAATAAAAACATATTCGCCAAAACCATCACCATCTACGTCAAAAAAATCGAAGGAATGGTCAAAGGAGAATTCTCTAAGGCTTGATTTCCTTACTTCTCCACTGAAATAAATATACTGGATGGTCCCGTTAGGAGAGGTGCAAACAAGGAAGGGATCTGACCCCGGGGTAAACCGTAATGTTGACCCTTTGGCTTTTATAACTGCCTCCCTGGGTTGAAGCCTTACCTTACCCGAACGGTCAAGAAAATAAATTGACGACTCATCGGCAACGACTATAAAGTCCTTACCCGAGACCCTGTAAAAGCTTGCTTCAGCTGTAACAAGACCTGCAGTCCTGAATGGCTCCCATCCTTTCACAACACTGCCTGTTTTATCATACAGGTAAACCATTTTATCCTCTCCGGTAATTATCAGCCTGTAAGTCTGGTTGTTATCATAATCAAAAAGGGCAAGCGGATTTGAAGCAGGCGACCTTAATCTGACAGGGTATCTTTCAACATAGTTCCCGTTCCTGTCAAGCAGATGCAGGTTGTTTTTACCCGAAAACAGCAGTTGGTATTTCCCGTTCCGGTAGTAGTCGATCATGTAAACCTGGCTCATTATTCTCTCTTTCAGGGGCACCTTCCACAGCACCCTTCCTGCAGCATTGATAAGATAGGCGTTGTTCTTGATATCCTGTACAAATATCTCCTTTGCACCGGTGTTATGATTGGTGAAGAAGAATGGCTTTATTCCGGCTGTGGTGTCGAGCAATGTCTCCCATTCAGTATTGGATTTCTCAACGACCTCATCTTTATATCTGACCGACAGACTGTTATAGATCATCCCGTTAATCGGAGCAAGCTGAAACCCTATTGACTGGATTTTGTTTATCGAAGTTTTATTTGCCCTGATTCCCTTCATAATATCCTTATCAAGGTATGCTGACAGGTAGTCGGTTATCTGTGATGGAACGCAGTAGAACAGATACCCTGCCCTGCTTGGCAGAGTCTTTTCAAAATCGCGGTACAGCATATCGTTTGCCAGGGTCTTGTTCAGTAAATTGTCATATAGAAAACGTGAGATCGTGACACCCGAGTTCCCGGTGATCATGTAATTATCGTAGAAGGCATAAAAGGTATCCTGGAATCCCCGGGTAAAATCAGGCCTGAGTGCTGAAATAAGTCCTGACCGTGCCTGTATAGTAAATGGGTATTTTAGTCTGCTCATCCGGCCGGAAATAGTTGATTGATAATTGTTCTTTTAATGTCTCAAGCAAAATGTTCTCGCACTGGACCCTGTTTTTTAATTCGTAAATGACAAGGGAGTTTTCGCCGGATGGATTGTTTCTGATTGCAATATAGGCTTTGGTTACTTCCTCTCCCAGGTAAGGTTTCAGCCTGGAAGCAAGGGTGTTTATAATACCCGATAGAGGTGGATGAGTGCTATTTCCTGTACTTTCAGGAGAATATGCTATTGATTCAAAAAGGCCTGTTTCGGCGGGAAGGACCTTGTAGGTCTGAAATTCTGCCGGTTGAACTGACTTAAACCTGAACAGTATTTCCGATTGATCATTACTTTCAGCGTAGCCGCTCAGGGAAATCCCATCATCATTTATAAAGATATCACCTCCTGCACTTCCGCCAAGCTTTGCAATTTTATTCTCTAGCGACAAACCACCTGATTTGAAAACAGGTTCCAGTACCCCTGCCAGATTACCGAAGATTATAAACAATTTGTCTTCCTTTTTGCCTGCAGACATCAATATTCGCGAAAAGCCAGGTGCGCTTCGTATGTCTGTTTCGGGAGTGGCCGGAATAAATGCTCTTTTTATCAACCCCCTTGACGTGCTGGAGATCAGCAGGCCGGAATTTGTTGTGACAAAAACCGTATCGCTTGCACTATCAATACTGTATGGAAGCCCCAGTACCCGTTTTCCGTTTATCCGGAGTTCTGTTATCCCATTTATACCGGAGGTAAGCAATGCTTCCCTGAGGTGCCTGTAGCTGATGTCAGCCGGAACTGCCTTTGATAACAGCGGTTCAAGCTTACCGTTGGGGGTGGGATGAAATGAAATAAGTGCCGTGCCTTCCTGCACCAGCTTATTAAAAGCCGGTTGGTTAGCCTGGTCAGCAAGATATTTCAGTTTTGAATTGAACCCTGAAAATTCCTTTATTTTTCCGATCTCCGAAAAAATACCCTTATCCGTGGTCATCGAATTAAGAAAGCTTTGGAGGTCGGCTGTCTCAATAATAAAACAGGCGTCAGAGCCGACAGCTTTGAACGGATCGGTATACAGGGTCTGCCTGCTCTGGTGGAGGAAATACCCAAGCAGAGCCACACCCGCAACCAGGAGGATCACCAGAAAGAATGCCAGGCGTTTACGCACTTCAGATCTACTAAGATTACTGACAGTCAAAATTAAGAATAAACACGGGTATTTTTACAGATTTGGCACGCAATTTGTTCTTTGAATAGTACACAGGCAATCTCAAACATATACTTGATTCTTCAAGGGCAGCCAGGTCAAAAGCCTGGCTTTCATTTTTTATCTCAGAACTGTTTGTAGCCTATAATCTCCCGAACATCCCTGATGGTCTTTGAAGCGCTTTCCCTTGCCTTTTCGCCGCCCTCCCTGACTACTTTTGCCAGATATTTATTATCGGCAAGGATTCCATTTGCCCTGCTCCTTATCGGATCAGTAACTTTAATAATGTCTTCTGCCAGCTGTTTTTTCAGATCACCGTAGCGAATCTGGCATGAAGCATGCTGATCTGTAAAGTATTTTACAGTAGATGGTTCAGAAACAACTTTCATAATTGTAAACAGGTTTTTTACAGGTTCAGAGGGTTCCTGCCCCGATACTGTCGGCCCGGAGTCGGTAACAGCACTCATAACTTTTTTCCTGATCGCAGAGGGTTCGTCAGTCAGAAAGATGCCGTTTCCTTCACTTTTTCCCATTTTCCCCGTTCCGTCAAGGCCGGGTATTTTAACGAGCTCGTTCCCGAAATTATAGGCATCAGGCTCCGGAAAATAGTTTACCTCATAAAGCGTATTGAATCTCCTGGCAAATCTTCTTGTCATTTCGAGGTGCTGCTCCTGGTCTTTTCCGACAGGCACTTTGTGTGCCCTGTGAATAATTATATCGGCTGCCATCAGCACCGGGTAAGTAAGCAGCCCTGCATTTATATTGTCAGGATGTTTCCTTATTTTTTCCTTGAAAGATGTTGTTCTCTCAAGCTCGCCGACGTAAGCTACCATATTCAGAAGGAGATACAGTTCAGTCACTTCCGGGACATCGCTCTGAATGAAGATAGTGGCAATTTCAGGATCGATTCCGCACGCAAGATATTCTGCAAGAACCTGTTTAATGTTTGCGTGGAGGTTATCTGGTCTTGGATGAGTTGTCAACGAATGATAGTCGGCGATAAAGAAAAAACACCTGTTCTCCTCCTGCATTTTCAGAAAGTTCTTTACCGCTCCGAAATAATTACCAAGATGAAGGTTTCCCGTCGATCTTATGCCGCTCACTACAGTCTCCATTATATTCCTAAATAAAACTAACGGCAAAATTAAGAGTTTTTCTTTACCGGCGGTTAAGGCATCACAGGGATATAATATGAACTGCCTTCTGCGCTTATTAATCTTAACCCATGCCAATACCTTTCCCTTAAGCCTAAGGTAAGGGGCTATATAGTTGTAATTAAGCATTTTACGGGTTGTCGATAAAGTCTATATTTACCCCCCAACCCCCCAAGGGGGGCTTTATAAACATCAATAAATCAATAAGTCCCCCCTGGGGGATTTAGGGGTAAAAACATAAAAGGTTGCTTTTTAGACAATCCCTCGGGGGATGAGTTCATAAACCACTGAGAAGGAATTTGGGAGAGGTCTGCACCAATCATGTGGTGCTTCCTGCATTATGGCTAAAATTTATCAGAAAATCGTACCTTTGCAAATCTTAAAACCAGAGGCCATGGAATCGACAAGACAAAAAAAAGTATCAAGATTAATCCAGAAAGAGATGGCCGAGATCTTCCTGAAAAAAGGCAGTGAGCTGGCTCACGGAAAAATGATTTCAATTACAAAAGTGAGAATAAGTCCCGATCTTTCATTTGCAAAAATATATGTCAGTATCTTTCCGTCAGCCGGACAGGATACCATACTTAAGGAAATACACAACCACTCATCCAGGATAAGGTTCGAAATGGGGCAGAAAGTAGGAAAGCAGCTTCGCATCGTGCCGGAAATCGCTTTTTTTATTGATGACAGTCTTGATTATATCGATAATATTGACAGGCTACTGAAATCCTGAGAAAATGCATTACGACCCTATCAAAAAAACACTGGGACGGTTTTTTTCGGGTCCTCTCTTTATGAGGAAAATCCTCTATTTCCCTGCTCGATCTTCTTTTGCTCCGGACCTGGCATGTAAAAAAAGCCCTGAGAAAATTGGCCCCCGAACTCCCTTCTGATGCATCAGTCCTTGATGCCGGGGCAGGATTCGGGCAATACACCTGGAGGATGAGCCTGATGAACCCGAATTGGAAAATCAAAGCAGTGGATATTGATCCGGATCATATCGCAGGCTGTAATTGTTTTTTCAGGAAAGCAGGTCTTTCAGGCAGGGTCACATTTGAGGTGCTTGACCTTACCGGACTCAAAGAAGCAGATACCTTCAATCTGATACTGTCTGTAGACGTAATGGAGCACATAAAAGAAGATGAACTTGTTTTCAGAAATTTCTGCCAGGCTCTGATACCAGGTGGTTCATTGCTTATTTCAACACCATCAGATAAGGGCGGTTCTGATGTCCATGATGAAGACGATCACTCATTTATCGACGAACATGTAAGAAACGGTTATGGGATCAGTGATATATCGCAAAAACTAAAGAACGTGGGATTTAAGAATATTAATGCATCCTATACCTATGGAACTCCCGGAGCTATTTCATGGCATCTTTCAATGAAATATCCGGTTGAGATGCTCAATATTTCAAAAATATTTTTTCTGGTTCTGCCTTTTTACTACTTGATCATCTTTCCTGTCGCATTATTTCTTAATTTTCTTGATGTTTCTATAACCCATAATTCAGGAACCGGTTTACTGGTGCTTGCAAGCAAGTAAAAAGTGAAACTTTCCCTGTATATTGCAAAAAGGTATCTCTTCGCGAAAAAATCGAGGAATGCCATTAACATAATCTCCTCGGTATCAGTTGCCGGGGTTACAATAGGGACCATGGCTCTTATAATTGTCCTTTCAGTTTTCAACGGGCTGGAGACACTTGTGCGATCCATTTTCAACACCTTTGATCCTGACCTTAAGATCACTCCGGCCGAAGGAAAAACTTTTATTCCCGACTCTGCAAAGCTAACCCTGCTTTCAAAGGTTGACGGAGTTGCCTGCTATTCCCTTTGCGTGGAGGAAAATGCACTCCTCAAATATGGTGAAAAGCAATATATTGCCGCAATAAAAGGGGTTGATGATAATTATGTCAGAGTTACAGGTATCGACAGTTCAATGTGGGATGGGGAATTCAGTCTCCGATCCGACCAGGGCCGACCATATGCTGTTCCTGGAATCGGAATTGCTAATTTCCTGGGATTGAGAGTCAATTTTGTCACACCTCTTATGATCTATGTTCCCAAAAGGTCAGGCACCACTGAGTTGAATGCCGAAGACGCTTTCGTCAGGAAATACATTTTCCCTTCAGGCATTTACCAGGTGGAGCAGGAATTCGATTCCAGGTACGTTTTTCTACCAATCGATTTTGCCCGCGAACTGCTGGAATATAACAAAGAAGCCAGTTCTGTTGAGATTAAGTTTGAAAACGGATACGCACGAAGCAACTGTTCAGAAGAATGTGACAAGGATCTTTGGAAAGGGATTTATTGTTCAGAACAAATATGAACAACAGGAGATTTTTTATAAGGTTATGCGCTCAGAGCGTCTTGCGATTTTCTTTATACTTACTCTTATCCTCATAATAGCATCTTTCAGCATAATAGGCTCCCTTACCATGCTGATAATTGAAAAGGAGAGAGATATTGAAATACTTAAAAGCCTTGGTGCAGATAATATCCTGATAAGGAAGATTTTTATCTTTGAAGGATGGCTGATCTCTATAATCGGAGCTTTTGCAGGTATTGTCCTTGGTTTTGCTGTTTGCTGGGTGCAGCAACGATACGGAATTGTACGGCTTCACAGCGAATCGCTGATAATGAGCGCTTACCCTGTCGTATTGAAGGTAAAGGATTTCATCATTGTACCTGCTACTGTCCTGCTTATCGGGTACTGGGCAGCATGGTACCCTGTCCGGTTTCTTACAAAGAAATATCTTACAGTGAAAAAATAAGAATCTGTTATATTATAAAATGAGACGCTACATTCTTCCGGTCCTGATTATTTTCTCAATGCTCGCATTTTCATGTGCAGGGCGGAAGAACAAGGCCGCGCATAAAAATATTATTCCGGAAAAGGATCTGGTCTCAATACTTACTGATGTTCATATAGCCGACGGACTCCTCGCTCTTCCCAAGATAAACTATATCTACTTATCAGGCGATACGCTGACTTCCTACATAGACATAATTGAAAAACATGGGTACACAAAGGATCAGATGGACCGGACCATGAGGTTTTATTTCATTAAACGTCCGAAGAAGCTTGTTAAGATTTACGATAAAGTGCTTGGAACAATAAGTGAGATGGAATCGAGAGTCACAAAGGAATTGCCAGCTTTTTATGCAAATAAAGAAGTAAATGTCTGGCCCGGAAAACAGTTTTATTCAATGCCTGATTTCCGGGGTCAGGATACAGCCTGGTTTGATTTCCCTGTCGATTTCGCCGGAGCCTATATCCTGAAATTTTCCATGACTATATTTCCTGATGACCAATCAGCCAAACCTCAATCAGGGGTTTATTTTCTCCATTCCGACAGCACTGGCTATGAAAAAAGGATCTATTTCCCACCTGTAAATTATATAAAGGACGGAAGGCCGCATAATTACGAAATTACTCTGAAGCAGGATCTTCCTGCTCCCCTGAGGCTAAGGGGTTGGTTTGTGGACCAGGAGGATCAGGCACCTTTTATCGAACGACACATTTTTGTCGATAACATAGACCTCATTCGGAAATTCCTTTAACAATGAGGACTTTTTCGGCACAATACATTTTTACAAATGCGGGGCCTCCTTTAAAAAGAGGCCTGATCTTTACAGATGAAGATGGCACAATCAGGAGTGTCAAAGATACCGGTGGGAATCTTGAGGAAAAGGAATCAGTCGAGTTTTATAATGGAATTATCGTTCCGGGATTTGTAAATTGTCATTGCCACCTCGAACTTTCGCATTTGAAAGGTACTTATTCCCCGGGGCACCGGATTGTCCGAATTTATCAGACTTATCAGGTCATCCAGAGAATCGCGAACAGAGGAATTGGTCTCCGCTGCATCTGCATCTGATAACTCAATGGAATGCGAAGGGGTTGTCCTCTGCGCCGATATCTGCAATAATGCATCCACTTTCAGCATTAAGACAAAGAGCAGAATAAAATATATAAATCTTCTGGAGGTTTTTGGAATTGATGCCGAAACAGCAACACGGCGGATGGATGAAGTAACGCAACTATCACAGGTTGCCCGATCGACCGGATTGCCATACTCGCTGGTACCTCATTCCCTTTATTCACTATCACTGCCGCTACTGCGTCTCCTCAGATCAAAAACAGGATCAAACAGGATAACTTCTGTTCATTTTATGGAAGCTTCAGCCGAGGCTCTTTTTCTTGCGAAGCACGAGGGACCAATAATGGAATCATATAATCAGTCGGGACTGGGAACCGGAAATCTGGAGACTGTAAATAATCAAACAGAGGGGATACTTGAGGAAATAACTTCATCAGGTAATCTGATGCTCGTCCATAACACTTATGTCGACAGGGAAACCATTCAGCATGTAAAAAACAGGGAGAATCTGTTCTGGTGCCTGTGTCCGAATTCAAATCAGTATATCGAAAATCAGCTACCTCCTCTTACCCTGCTGCTCGAAGAAAACTGTGAAATCGTAATAGGTACCGACAGTCTTGCCTCAAATACGAGTCTGAGCATAATTGAAGAGCTTAAGACACTTCAGGGGTCCTTCCCCTCAGTACGGCTGGAAGATCTCATTTGCTGGGCAACCCTGAATGGCGCCAGGGCCCTTGGTGAAGAAAAAACTTTCGGAACAATACAGCCTGGCAAAAAGCCGGGTCTGCTGCTGCTCCATGATACGGACCTGCATAAAATGGAACTGCTGCCCGGGAGCTGGGTCTCCAGGCTTCTGTAGTTCATCGGTCAATCCATAATTTATATTAATTTTGGCATGTTTTTGAGAGATAAGGAATGCCGACATTTTTATTTGATAAGATTGTATTCGGACCGGTAAAAAGCAGAAGGCTTGGAGTTTCGCTGGGTATCAACCTTTTACCGGAAACGGAAAAACTATGTAATTTCAATTGCATTTATTGTGAATGCGGCTGGACTTATAAATCAAAAGCAAATGGAAGCGCTCTTCCGTCACGGGAGGAGGTTTACAGGGCGCTTAACCAGAAACTCGCCCTGATGAAGGATAAAAATCAGCCACCCGACGTTATCACATTTGCCGGAAACGGTGAACCAACGCTTCACCCGGATTTTCCAGGAATCATAAACGATTGTATCGGGCTGAGGAATAAATATTTCCCGAAAGCACGGATAGCTGTGTTATCCAATTCAACAACAATAACATTGCCTCAAATTAAGGACGCCCTGTTAAAAGTTGACCAGAACATCCTGAAGCTTGATTCAGGATTTGATCTGACTGTAAAAATCCACAATCAGCCAAGGGTAAATGTAAGGATATCGGAGCTTATTGACAACCTCGTGAAATTCAACGGTCAGCTAATAATTCAGACTCTTTTTCTGCGGGGATCATACAAAGGGAAAAACATTGATAATACCACTCCTGACGAGATCGAAGCATGGCTGAAAGCGCTTGAAATGATAAAACCCTCGGAGGTAATGATATATACCATTTCGAGGGATACACCTGAAGGCGGAGAACTCAAAAAGGTTCCACTGGCGGAGCTGAAACGAATTGCAGCCCAGGTTAACAGGCTGGGAATCGAAACCCAGGTATCGGGCTGATCTTGAAAAAAAGAAGCAATATACTTATCTGTCCTCTTGAGTGGGGCCTGGGCCACGCAGGACGAATGATCCCGCTGGCAAGGAAACTTCAGGAAGCTGACAATAATATTTTAATCGGCTCCGGGAAAGAACTTCAGCAATTCTTCAGAAATGAGTTATCAGAAATAACTTATATTGATTTCCAGGGATTTAAACCATCCTATTCACGATTTTTACCTCAATATCTTTCACTACTGCTAAGAACACCTGCTCTTGTCTTTCACATTGTTTCCGAACATTTCCGCCTGAAGAAGATCATCCGCGAAAACCAAATTGACATCTTAATTAGCGATAATCGCTTCGGCCTCTGGAACAGGAACATAAAAACGGTTTATGTAACTCATCAGCCACGGATACCTTTTCCTGAGAAACTCAGATTTTTAGAATGGACAGGTATTGTGTTCCATCGCTTTTTCATAAGAAGATATTCCTTTTGTTTTATTCCCGATCTTCCGGGCAAATTAAATGTGTCGGGACGACTGAGCCATGATGTAAAACTACCCGGGAACGTGAAGTATATCGGGATCCTGTCAAGGTTTATGTCTGGCACTTTGCCTGGAGGTACAAACAAAGCAGATTTTCAACATAACACCATAATACTTTCCGGACCCGAGCCCCAGAAGGAAATTCTCAGGAAGAAACTGGTTAAGATCCTTAAAGATATAGAACCATGTACTGTGATCCTTGAAGGTAAGCCGGGCTCATCTTCAGAAGCAACAAGAACCGGGAATATTATTTCATATAACCACCTTTCATCCGGTGAGATGCAGAATATAATAACAAGCAGCAGCTGCATTATCACCCGTTCCGGATACACAGCAATAATGGAACTTATCAGCCTTAACCGCAGTGCATTGCTTATCCCGACTCCCGGCCAGACGGAGCAGGAATACCTGGCAAGGTATCTTTCGGAAAAAGGATGGTTTATAACAGTTTCACAAAAAAGCCTCGACAATGAATTGGTGTTTCAGTCCGGAAAATCAACAGATGCCGGCGAACTGATCTCTGAAAGCAGGATCCTGCTTGAAAATGCGCTGGAAGAGCTCCTAAAATAATGCGATAAACAATCCCAGCCCGAAAAGTCCGGTAAAGTATCCCAGCCAGACCTGGGAAGGATTATGGGAATTAAGCCTTAGTCGTGAAGAAAGTACAAGACCTCCTGCAAGGATTATACCAGTGAGATACCAGGTCAGGGGAGTGTACAGTTTAATTGAAAGGACAAATACCACAGCTGTAAGTGCACCGGCACCCACGGCATGGATTGAAATCTTCCACCAGAAATTGATAAATGTAACAACGACTGCCAGGATGGATGTTGCTAAAAAAAATGATTTTATCAGGAAAGGAACCTGGAATCTGAAAACTATAAATGATGTTGCTGAATAAAGAATTGAGGTTGTAAGGAGCGGGATTATTCTTTCGGTCCTCTCTTCAATCTTATAGGAGCTTATTACATTCCGGTACCTGAAAAACGGGAGTAAGGTAAGTGGAATCAAAACATTGTTTATCAATACGATAATGAATAAAATTCTTTTTATAGTAAATGGCAGATATCCAAGAAAGGTGGGGGCTGAGAATAAAATTAACAGTCCATATAAAGGCATTAACAGGGGATGAAAAACAATAGCGATAAATTTTGCCAGAGTGTCGGCGATATTGTTAGAGGTTTCTGTACTCATTCAGGGTAAATAATAACTAATTCTTTCAAAACGGTTTTATATACAACTTATTACACACCCTAAATTTCCCTTCTTAATCTTGCGACCGGAATATTAAGCTGCTCGCGGTATTTTGCAACAGTCCTCCGTGCGATCTGATATCCTTTTTCCTGAAGTATCTCGGTAAGACGTTCATCTGTAAGCGGCCGTCTCTTCTCCTCATTTTCAATGCAATCCTGAAGAATCCGTTTTATTTCCCTGGTTGAAACTTCTTCCCCGCTGTCGGTCTGGAGACCTTCGGAAAAGAAGAACTTCAGTGGCATAATACCAAAATGTGTCTGAATATATTTACTGTTTGCAACCCTTGATATGGTTGATATGTCAAGCCCTGTCATCTCAGCAACATCCTTCAGGATCATTGGTTTAAGCTTTGTCTCATCACCGTCGATAAAATATTCCTGCTGATATTCAAGGATCGCATTCATGGTAAGGAGAAGGGTGTTCTGCCGCTGTTTGATGGCATCAATGAACCATCTTGCAGAATCGATCTTTTGCTTCACAAACATGATCGCTTCCTTCATTTCTTTCTTTTGTCCCTTTTCCCTGATATAATTGTGAAGCATTTCATTATATGCTGAACTGAGCCTTAGTTCGGGAAGATTCCGTGAATTCAGGTGAAGATCAAAGCCGTCTTCCGTGAGATCAAGGATAAAATCAGGAATAATCGGCTGTGAGGTTTTGGTAAATGAATCGCTGAAAAGGCTCCCGGGTTTGGGGTTGAGCTTCAGAATCTCATCAATTGCTGACTTAAGTTCATTTTCGATTATCCCCATACGGGCAGTGATCTTATCATAATGCCTTTTGGAGAATTCATCAAAATAAAGATTCAGAACAGTGTAAGCAGTCTTTAAGGAAGGCTGCGAAAGGTCTTTTATTGCCAGTTGTATCAGAAGGCATTCCCTTAGCGATCGTGCCCCAACTCCCGGGGGATCAAGGTCCTGAATTACTGCAAGAACTTCTTCAAGCTCCTTCTCGGTTGTGGTAATATTCTGGAGAAATGCAAGGTCATCCACAATACTTGCCAGCTCTCTTCTCAGATATCCGTCTTCATCAATATTGCCGAGAATATATTCACCAAGAGTTTTTTGCTTGTCCGTGAGCTCCCTGAGACTTAGCTGCGATTCGAGATATTCATGGAACGAGGAGCCGACTGAAAAAGGTATTTCGTTTCTCTTCTCGTCTTCCTTGCTGTAATTATTTGCCTGAAGACGGTAATCAGGAATTTCATCTTCTTCTATGTAATCATCCAGAGTGAATTCTTCCTGGTCCCTGTCCTTTTCCTCAAACTGTTCATCCTCAGTCTCTTCGTTATGGACTTCGTCATCTTCTTCCTCTGAACCTTCTTCCAGTGCCGGATTTTCCTCAAGCTCCTTTTTAATACGCTGTTCAATCTGTAAAGTAGGAACTTCCAGAAGCTTGATCATCTGGATCTGCTGCGGCGACAGTTTCTGAAGCAGTTTCTGCTGTAGCTTTTGCTTTAACATTCCGTGCGGAAAAAGAAAATTTTAAAAGGTTTGTTATTTAAAATTCAGCGTTCTTTGGAGTTCTTGGAAACGGGATTACATCCCTTATATTTGACATTCCGGTCATAAAAAGTATCAATCGTTCGAATCCAAGCCCGAATCCGCTGTGAGGGGCGGTTCCGAATTTCCTGGTTTCAAGATACCACCACAGGTCCTTCTGTGGCAGGTTCAGTTCAGTGATACGGGCAATCAGCTTATCATAGTTTTCTTCCCTCTGCGATCCACCGATAATCTCTCCAATTCCCGGGAAAAGCACATCCATAGCTCTCACTGTCTTCCCATCATCGTTCTGCTTCATATAAAATGCCTTAATCTCTTTTGGGTAATCAGTCAGGATTACAGGGCGTTTATAATGCTCTTCGACTAAATATCTCTCATGCTCTGCCTGGAGATCGCGTCCCCATCCGACAGGATATTCCCAATTCCTGTCCGATGCGGTCAGGACCCCGACTGCCTCGGAATATGTGATCCTTGCAAATTTATTTCCGAGAACAAAATTGAGCTTCTCCAGTAATCCCTTGTCAATCATATTATTAAGGAATCCTATATCATCAGTGCAGTTTTCAAGTGCATACCTGATAAGATATTTTACAAAATCCTCTGCCAGGTCCATATTGTCTTCCAGGTCGTAAAAAGCCATTTCAGGCTCTATCATCCAGAACTCGGCAAGGTGCCTTGGAGTATTTGAGTTTTCAGCCCTGAAGGTTGGACCGAAAGTGTAGATCTCACCAAGCGCCAGGGCTCCAAGCTCCCCTTCGAGCTGCCCCGATACCGTTAGTTTGGTCTCTTTTCCAAAGAAATCATTTCCGAAATCAATATTACCTTCTTCATTCAAAGGCAGATCTTTCAGATCGAGGGTTGTTACTTGAAACATCTCGCCCGCGCCTTCTGCATCGCTACCGGTTATTACCGGTGTATGCAGGTAATAGAAACCCTTGTCATTAAAGTACTTATGTATTGCGAAGGCCATTGAATGCCTTATCCTGAAAACGGCGCCGAATGTATTTGTCCTGAAACGGAGATGGGCATGTTCCCTTAAAAACTCCATTGAATGCCCTTTCTTCTGCAGAGGATATGTTTCAGTATCGCAGGTTCCGTATAGTTCAATTATTTCAGCCTTTATCTCAACACTTTGTCCCTGACCCTGCGATTCAATGAGTTTTCCGATCACAGCAATACATGCCCCGGTGGAAATATCCTTTAAAAGGTTTTCATTGAAAGAGCCGGCATCCGCCACAATCTGGATATTATTAATTGTCGATCCGTCATTAAGAGCTATGAATATGATATTCCGGCTTCCCCTTTTTGTCCTTACCCACCCTTTTACCAGAACATCTTTCCCCACATCAGGGGAAGATAACAGCTCTTTAACTTTTATCCTTTTCATCATTTAAAACAATTGGCTCGAAATTTCCCCACCAAAAATAATAAAATGTTGACCGTTAAACCCAATCGCTCCTTCATTATTTAAGGAAATTTCCATAATAATTTCACCTTAAAACAGTTATAATAAGGATCTGCTAAATTTTAATGACCAGGATATGACCGGTTATTCTTATGTTTAATCATGCTTCTTACTGATTTGATAATTAGGAAAATCTGAATAACTTTGGGTATATAATCTTCAACATTTAACCGATATGGAAGAAAACAAGAAACTTATAATCGTGCCATGGGACTTCACCCATGTAGCCGAACATGCCTTAGCACATGCAGCAAAGATCGGCCGAATGATTAGCAACGATATTTGCCTTTTACATATTGTAGATGCTGATATAAAGGTCAAAGCTGAGGGGGAGAAAAGAACCCTGTTGCATCATGTTGCAGAAGATTCAGGCAAAAAATACGGTTTGAATATATCTTCTCATGTAACTAAGGGAAGTATTTTCAATGAAATAGCCGAATTTGCAAATTCAAAGGAGGCAAGCCTCGTCGTGATGGGAACCCACGGGATGAAAGGTATGCAGAAACTGACAGGAAGCTGGGCTTTGAAAGTTATTGTCAAATCAAAAGTTCCATTTATTGTTGTTCAGGATCCTCCTTCCGATCAGGAAAGATATCACAATATTGTTTTCCCGGTTGACTTCAGTTTTGCCAATAAGGAAAAAACGGGTATGGCTATTTTCATGGGAAAGTATTTCGATTCGAAAATTCATATTCTCAAGACTGTATCAAAGGATAAAAGTCTTTCAAAAAAGACGAACATAAATCTGAATTTTGCGGTCAAATATCTGATCCAAAATAATATAGAATATGAAGTTCACGAGATTCCCCACGGAAAGTTTGCCCAGAATACAATCGACTTTGCCGTGAAGATACATGCCGACCTGATACTTATTGTGACAACCAAGAATATTACATTTGCTGATTATATGTTAGGAGCGTCGGAGCAGTACATTATTGCAAACAGCTCCAAAATTCCTGTTTGTTGTGTAAATCCTAGGGCGTCATTTGCGAGAACTTCTCAGTTTATGGGAGGTTGGGGAGCATAATCAAATAACCACGGCTTCAAAGCCGTGGTTATTTGATTAATCTGGCAAAGGACATTGGTCCCTTATTTAATTTTATCTGCGTCATTTGTTTTCGCAAGCGATACCAGGCCTCCTATTACACCAAGATTCATGGAATCGAGAGCAGAGCTCGGAACGATAACCATTGAACCTTTCTCTTTCAGACCCTCATAAAGCATATTCATACCGCGAAGGTGCAGTGCTATTGGGTTATCCGCGTACTGTAAGCTGGCTTTTGCAAACTTTTCCGCAATCTCCGTTTCAGCGGTACCAAGTATAACCCTTGCCTTTCTTTCCCTTTCAGCCTGTGCCTGTTTACTCATAGCGTCAGCCAGTGCCTGGGGTATGATAATGTCCCGGATTCCTACCGTCTGGCATGTTATTCCCCAGGGATTTGTGTTGGCATCCAGGGTTTTCTGAAGATCCTCTGCTATTTTCTCCCTGTCCTGAAGCACGTCAGCAAGTTCGTGTTTTCCGATTATGTCCCTGAGATCAGTCTGGGCAATAAATGAAATTGCCTTCACATATTCCTGAACCTCAAGCGCAGCTTTCTCCACATCCCATACAGTCCAGTAAACTACTGCATCCACATTTACCGGCACTGTGTCTTTGGTAAGCGTTTGTTCGGCTCTGAATTCAGTAACTCTTACACGCTGATCAATATATGAACTGATTTGATCGATTATGGGAATTATGAAGAACAATCCCGGACCCTTCAGACCGCTGAATTTGCCCATTCTCAGCACGACAGCTTTTTCCCACTGGTCTGCAATCTTTATTGCGCTGCCTACCAGAAATGAAATGATAACAAATAAAATCGTGAGCGGTATCCCGATTATCTTAAGATAGTAAAGAATACCTGTAATTGCCAAAAGAATTAACACCACTGTTACGGAGACAGGGTTGGAAACACTGGTTGAAGTAGTTGTTGTTTTCATTCTTTCTTAAGTTTTTGTAATTCGTTTATTATTTCCTCAGTTGAAAATCCATAGCTGAAAGCAATTGTCAGGAACTCGTTGCAAATGCTGTTCAGCTTTTTACTCTTTTCCTTTGCAGGAATGGTGATATTGTTCTTTCCTATAAATGTGCCTGATCCCTGCTGGGTTTCAAGAATGTTCTGTATTTCAAGCTCTTTATAGGCCTTAGTGATGGTGTTAAGGTTAACCTTTAGTTCGACTGCGAGCGCCCTCACCGTAGGCAGCTGTTCTCCTGCCTTAAGGTTCCCGGACGCGATTCCATATTTTATCTGATCGATGATCTGCCGATAAAAAGGAATGCCTGTTTTAGGATCCAATACAAAATTTATCATGCTTTAAAGTGATGGTTTGATGGTTTGATGGTTTGATGGTTTATGATGGTTTGATGGTTTAATGGTGTGATGGTTTGATGGTTGAATAGTTGAATAGTTGAATAGTTGAATAGTTGAATAATGTATTATTATATTAATGTATTATACTATTGGTTGTATAGTTTAATATTATAATAGTGTATTAGTACAATATTAAAACAATTTTATATAATATCCAAGGATTTGATCTTAAGATGCTGTTTCATCCATTTGAAAAACAGTTCTACCGCCCATCGTTTTTTGTATAGGAATGCTATTTCAGATGCTTTCAGATCCATGTTGTTGGTTAAGAAAACAAGATCCTTATCGTGTTCAGCAGTCATAGAACTTAATTCGACGTAGCTTTTCAGGATATTCGTTTTTTGATTTATAGATCTACCAACTTTCCTATATGATCACTTTGGACCCCGGTTGTTTTATCCACAGCTCTGGAATACATTCTTTTAAATCTGCAGGTTTTCCTTTGCTCTTGTTACGAAGAATGACCCGTTAGTATGGATTTTATACAGCCTCAGAAAGTCAGTATATCCTTTATCAGCAACATAAAAACTGCCTGCTTCGTATGGGATGATATCCATGATGTTGACATCGTGAACGATGGCATTGGTGATATACAGAAAGCTGGGAATAGAAGTTTTAACATCATATAAGGTATGGAGCTTTATTCCTCCTTTATGCTTTCTGAACTCTGCCCACCAGAAGATGCTTAAACATAGGTCGATCGTTGTAGAGTCCAATGCATAAACATTTCCATCAACTTCGATCTCAAAATCATCACGGTAACAGCTTCTGCGGCTTCTTCAATAAGAACATAGGCAAATTCTTCAAAGATTTTATAATTACGCCTTTCGTTTGCTGTACCAAGATTCCTGCGAGAGACCGTTGAGCCAAAGCCCAGATGATAATACTTCGGTTGATGAGCTTCAAGACTTAACATCAAATCCCGCATGCTGTCCCTGGCTGTTAGTTGTCCAAACACCATACAAAGCATCTGATTCCAGCAGGTAAAAGACCTTACATGCTTATTACCTTCATACTTATCAACTAGCCTGTCAAAAACTCTGCGAGGTAAAAAATCTGTAAGCTGAGCGAAAATATATTTGCCTTGATTCATGGATTGATGCTATTTTTAAAGCAAAAATCCAACTTTTCAATTCAAATCATCTTATAAAGGTTATTTTTTGCATTTATAGCAGCTTTGTAAAAGATATCCCTAAATACTATCTTCGTACTCATTAATCTTATCGAATATTTAATCTATGTCAATTGTAGTTCAGGGTGTTACCAGGTATTATGGGGAACAGAAAGCGCTCGATAACGTGTCCTTTGAGATCAGGACAGGGGAAATAGTTGGCTTTCTCGGCCCAAACGGTGCTGGTAAGACTACTATGATGAAGATTATCACCGGTTTTATTCCTGCCTCCTCGGGAACCGTCATGATAAACGGTGTGGAGATCGGGGATGATTCCAATGAGGTTAAAAAGAAAATCGGATATCTCCCTGAAAACAATCCGCTTTATCCCGAAATGTACATTAGGGAATACCTTGGTTTTGTTGCGTCATTGTATAAGACGGATTCGACGCACAAAAAACAGATTGACAATATTATTGAGATGACGGGGCTTGCACCTGAACAAAAGAAGAAAATCGGTTCCCTTTCCAAAGGCTACAGGCAGAGAGTCGGTCTTGCCCAGGCGCTTATCCATAATCCTGAAATACTTATTCTTGATGAAGCCACTTCAGGGCTTGATCCAAACCAGATCGTTGAAATCAGGAATCTTATCCGGGATGCCGGAAAGGAAAAAACAGTTATGCTGTCAACTCATATCATGCAGGAAGTCGAAGCAATTTGCGACAGTTCGCGAACGCGGATTGTACGGGACGCGCGATCAGGGAAGCGGGCGCGCCTAGCGCCACTCCGCCTCCGGCGCGGGGCGATTGTCGAGGATCCCCTCGATGCGCTCCATCACCGCGGGCGTCAGCTTGGCCGTCACCGCCAGCGCGCCCATGTTCTCGATCACCTGCTCGGGCCGGCGAGGCGCCGGTGATCACCGTGCTGACGTGCGGGTTCCTCAGGCACCAGGCGAGCGCGAGCTGCGCGAGCGTGCAGCCCAGTTCGTCGGCGATCGGCGCCAGCTGGCGCACCTTCGCGATCTTGCGCGGCGCCTCGTCGCCCTCGAAGCGCGGCGTGCAGCCAGTCGTACCCCGGCAGCGTGGAGCGCGGTGCCGGCGGGATGCCGTCGTTGTACTTGCCGGTGAGCAGGCCGCAGGCGAGCGGGCTCCAGATCGTCGTGCCGCAGGCCGATCTCGCTCGTAGAGCGGCGCGTACTCGCGCTCGACGCGCTCGCGGTGGAACATGTTGTACTGCGGCTGCTCCATCGTGCGGCGGCGATCAGGTGCTCGCGGCGCGCGATGCGTAGGCCGTCGCGGATCTGCTCGGCGCTCCACTCGCTGGTGCCCCAGTAGAAGCGCCTTGCCCTGGTCGACGACGCAGTTCATCGCCCGCACGGTCTCCTCGATCGGCGTGTGCGAGGTCGGGGCGGTGGCAGAAGACCAGGTCGACGTAGTCGAGCTGCAGCCGCTCCAGCGCCGCGTCGCGTGCCCTCGATGACGTGCTTGCGCGACAGCCCGCGGTCGTTCGGGCCGCTCGCCGCCCCAGAAGATCTTGGTCGAGACCACCAGGTCGCGGCGCCGCCAGCCGAGCGCGCTTGATCACCTCGCCCATGACCATCTCGGCCTTGCCGTCGGCGTAGGCCTCGGCGTTGTCGAAGAAGTTCACGCCCGCCTCGAACGGCGGCGTCCATGCAGGCTCGGCCGCGGCGTCGCTCGACCTGGGTGCCGAAGGTGACCCAGGCGCCGAACGACAGCGCGGAGACCTGCAGGCCGGACTTGCCCAGGGCGCGATACTCCATGGTGACCCCCCTTGTGCCCCGCCGATTCAACCACAGACCGCGGCGCCTGGTCGAGCCTGGTCTGGCGTCGCGCCGGCGGTCCGGCGGTCGCAAGACTCCGCGGATCACGCGCGAGCGGACCGCAGGCGGCGCAGCGGCGCCACCTGGTAGAGGTTGGCGCAGAGACGTCCGACCACCAGGGCGACGGCTGCGACCACCAGCCCCACCGTGCTGGAGGCCGAAGATGCCGAGGCAGAGGATGCCGACGACGACCCCGACCTCGATCACCGTGGCCCAGGTGACGTGGCCGGTCGCCCGGCTGTTGACCAGGACCGCGCGCTGGAACGACAGCAGCACGGTCAGCGCCGGGATGAACACCAGCACGCGAGTCGGCGTGACGGCGAACTGGGCCAGCTCGGGTGACAGGCCCGACACCCGCTCGAACCAGACCTGGGAGAGCGGCGTCCAGGCGATGACCCCGAGCCCGAGCGTGACCGCCACGCCGAGGGGGCCGCGAACCGGCGCAGCGGCCGGTAGCCCCTCGAATCCGTCGCCGATCAGGGCGACGCTCGACCTCCTGGTACGCCAGGCCGAGCGCGCGGAAGACGAAGACCAGGGAGCCGACCACCGGCAGCACCGCCAGCGACTCCAGCGGCGCGGCGCGTGACCCATGAAGAAGGTCACGATCGGCAGCAGGCCGAGGTTGAGGATGGTGGTCAGCGCGAGCGGGTAGTAGAACCTCGCGATCTCCGGGCCGAGCGGCGGGCCCGCGCCGACGGTGACCTTGAGCTCGGCCACCGAGCGGTGGGCCATAGCCCGAGCGGCCAGCGCCTCCAGCGTGACGCCGGCCGAGAGCGCCGCTGCTCCGATCCACGCGCCCTCGAGTCCCGGGACGGCCGAACAGGGCGAGGGCAGTCACCGCCATGCCGGCCAGGCGGACCACCGTGCCCGTAGGTGACGAGCCGCGTGAGGCCCGGACGATCAGCACCCCCTGGTAGAAGCGCCGGAAACCGATCGCGGCCGGCCACGGCAGCAGCAGCGTCACGGCGGAATGGGCGAGCGTGCGACCTCGTCGGACAGGCCGAGCAGGCCGCGGGCGATGACGTCGAACACCGGCGGCAGCAGAGCGAGCAGCATCAGCAGCGTGACGCCGGCGTTCAGCGAGTTGGTGAAGTTGCGCATCGCGAGGTAGGACGCGCGGTCCCGGACCAGGGCGGTGGCGGCGCTCATGATCATGATGATCGGCGACTCCACCAGCAGCGCGATCGACAGCGCCACGCCGTACGCGGCGAGGTTGTAGGTGGGATCGGCAAGCCGCGCGATCACGGCCGCCAGGAACGGTCCCTCGGTCGCCATCATCAGCCAGGTGGCAGCCAGCGGCAGCCAGAAGGCGAAGATCCGACGCTGGGTCAGTTGCTGCGCGGTCGAGTCGGCCATCGGCCGGCCAGGATACACCAGGCCCACCCACCGCCCACCCCGTGATAGGTGATGGGTGATACGTGATAGGCGTGAGAGCGAGGGCCAGGGTCGGGGGGGCCGCCTCCCGGTTCCGCTCCTGTCACGGCGACGTGTCACGGCGACTTGTGACGGCGTAGTCCACTGGACGAAGCCGCAAGCCGATGGCGAAGCCCGATCCGCGTCCGATGCTCAGCCTCGCGGGTTCACGGCTACGGGCCGGGACGCACCGGGCTGGGCAGTGCACCCCGAAGGGAGCCGGAATTAAACCTTACCCTCCCCTCGTCCAGAGCGGAGTGCAGGGCAACCGGTCCGCCGTTGAAGAGGCCTCCATCGGCGTTGAGCACACACGTGCCAACCTCTCTTGCGGGCAAGATCCGGTGCAGCTCGCGGGCCTGATCTACCAGCCGATGCCACTCCTGAGCGAGCGTCGCAGCATCGGGCGGGCGCCCTGAAACGACAGCGCCCCGATCTCCTCGGCGGAGTAGCGGGCGGATCGGGAGGCGTGCTCGAGAATCGCGCTGGGAGAAAACCCGGCGTCCTTGGCGGGCGCGGCCCACGCCAGGTAGCCGAGCGGCTGCACGGCGACTGCTCTCGATCACGTCGATCCAGTCGCGCACCTCGAGCCGGCCGGCGAGCGCCAGCACCTTGTTGGTGGCGAGGTCGAACGGGTGCAGGACGAGGCCAAACTCGGGGTGGTCGACCAGCGGGAAGAAGCGGTACGCGCTGTCGCGTGCCCACTGCATGAGCACGACCTCGGCGCCGCGCCGACCTCGGCCTCGACGAAGGAGGGGCGCTCGCGCACCACCCAAACGACAAACCCGTGCTCGGTGAGCAGGTGTCGGTCCGCTTCCCAGGACAGCTCCAGCGGCTTCGCCGCTGTCGTGGAACACGATCAATGTCTCTGGAGAGCCGCGGTGCAGCGATGAGCTCGTTCAGAGTGGCAGCTCCCGCCAGGTAGCTCTCCCCGGACGCGATCCGATGGTCCGCTATGAGGCGGCAGATCTCTCGCTGGAATCCGGTGAGAGCCATTCCCGCACCTCAGCCGCACGGCGGTACGCCTCTCGGTCGCCGTGGCGTTGAATGTAGTCGAGAACCGTCAGCCTCGCTTCGAGAGTTGCCGGATAGTAGTTCTCCCTCAGGAACCAGAGACAACGCTGTCGGTACTCATCGACGAGCGCGTCGACAGCCTCCTCGGGGCGCGCGGAAGCGGGCTCGGCCACGCCTCGACGCTAGCAGAGTGGGTCAGGCGAGACAAGCGGGCCTCGCGCGTCAATCGGCGCCGCGCGGGAGCAGGTAGACCCCGCTGCCGACCACGTCGTTGACCGCCAGCCCGACGATCTGCCAACGCGAAACGGCGCGCTGGAGGGTGGCCATGGTGCGGCAAAGCCTAACACGGCACGCCGCCGCAGCCGAGGTGGGAGTCCATCACGAACACATGCCAGAGTGTCGGTCCTGGAACCGGATGGGCGTCTCACGCGTGTTAACCTGAGGGCACACGCGGGAAGGTTCCACCCTCTGCCGCTGCGGTCGCGCCGGAGCGCACGACCGCCCGGGTCGGGGCAGGAAAGACCGGAGATCAACCCATGCGACTGCCTTTCATCCTCGCCGCGATCGCCGCTGCCGTGCCTGCCGTGGCGCTCGACCCGACCCTGGCCGAACGGATCACGACCGAGAGCGAGCGCCTGGCGCCGAAGCTGATCGAGTGCCGGCGCTGGTTCCACCGCCACCCCGAGCTGTCGAACCGCGAGCACCAGACCGCGGCCGAGATCGCACGCCGGCTGCGCGAGCTCGGCCTCGAGCCGCGCACCGGCATCGCCGGCACCGGCGTGGTCGTTCTCGTCGAAGGCGCGCGACCCGGTCCGCTGGTGGCATGGCGTTCGGACATCGATGCCCTGCCGATCGAGGAGGCGGTCGACGTGCCGTGGCGGTCCGAAGCCCCGGGGGTGATGCACGCCTGCGGCCACGACGTTCACCTGACCGTCGGGCTCGGGACGGCCGAGCTGCTCGCCGGCATGCGCGACCGGCTGAATGGCTCGGTGCTGTTCCTGTTCCAGCCCGCCGAGGAGGGCGCGCCTCCCGGGGAGCAGGGCGGGGCGAGGCTGATGCTCGCCGAGGGGGTGTTCGACGAGGAGCGGCCGCGCGCGGTGTTCGGGCTGCACGTGATGCCGACGCTCGAGGTCGGCGCCGTCGCCTGGCGTGAGGGCGGCATCATGGCCGCGGCCGATCGTTTCTCGATCACCGTGAGGGGCCGCATGACCCACGGCTCGACGCCGCACGATGGGGTCGACGCGGTGTGGGTCGCCTCGCAGCTGGTTGGCGCCCTCCAGGGGATCGCCGCGCGCGAGGTCGACGCCCGGCGCCCGGTCGTGGTCTCGGTCGGCACCCTCCACGCCGGCAACCGGTTCAACATCATCGCCGGCGAGGCCGAGCTGACCGGCACGGTGCGCACCCTCGACCCGGGCAGTCAGGACCAGGTCGAGGCGGCGATGGGTAGGATCGTGGACTCGGTGTGCGCGGCCCATCGGGCGCAGTGCACGCTGCATTACGAGCGGCTCAACCCGCCGGTGGTCAACGACGCGATGCTGACCAGCCGCGCGGTCGCCAGCCTCGAGGGCATGCTCGGCCCCGCCGCCGTGCGCCAGACCGAGCCGATCATGGCCGCCGAGGACTTCGCCGAGCTGGCCCGGGTGGTGCCGGGCTTCTACTTCTTCCTCGGCGTCGGCAACCAGGCCGAGGGATGGACGAGCTACGTCCACACCCCGACCTTCCAGCCCGACGAGCGGTCGATCACGGTCGGCGTGCGCGCCGCGGCCGCGCTGCTGCTCGGCGAGCTGGAGGCAGGCCGCACCGGGCCGTGATCTCCGGGGCTCGGCGCCGAGGAGTTAACTTGGTTTCTCCTGGCACCGACGGCACCGATCCGGGAAGGGATGCACAGACGGACACTGCTTTCCGTTCGGCCTCGTCGGGCCCGCGCGGCCGCCGGGTCGACGGGTTCGGGTGGACGTCGTGCAGGGAGAGAGGAGACGGCCATGACACGGATGACCGTTGCTTGCTCGCTGGCGCTTGCTCTGTTGTTTGCCGACACTCCCGCCGGCGCCTATCCGCCTCCGACCGAGGGCGACGTCATTCTGAAGGACTTCCACTTCGCGGACGGCGAGACGCTGCCCGACCTCCGCATCCACTACCGCACCTTCGGCCAGCCCGAGCCGGGATGCGGACGGCGTGGTGACCAACGCCGTGCTCGTCCTCCACGGGACCACCGGGAGCGGCGCCCAGTTCGTCCGTCCCGAGTTCGCCGGCGAGCTGTTCGAGGCCGGCCAGCCGCTCGACGCGGCGCGGTTCTACGTCATCCTGCCGGACGGAATCGGCCACGGCGAGTCGAGCAAGCCGAGCGACGGCCTCCACGCCCGGTTCCCGCACTACGGCTACCGCGACATGGTCGAGGCGCAGCATCGGCTGCTCACCGAGGGGCTCGGCGTCGACCACCTGCGGCTCGTCATCGGCACCTCGATGGGCGGCATGCACACCTGGCTGTGGGGCGAGGTCCATCCCCACTTCATGGACGCGCTGATGCCGCTCGCCTGCCTGCCGGAGCGATCTCGGGTCGCAATCGGGTGTGGCGGCGCGTCGTCATCGACGCCATCCGCAACGATCCCGCGTGGCAGGGCGGCGAGTACGCCGAGCAGCCGCCGAGCCTGCGCACCGCCGCCGAGATGCTGTTCCTCATGTCGTCGAACCCGGTCGTTCGCCAGCGGGAGATGCCGACGCTGGCCGCCAGCGACGAGGTCCTCGACGCCTTTGTCGCGCGCGAGGAGAAGGCCCTGACGCGAACGACGTGCTGTACGCCGTCGCGGCCTCCGAGGACTACGATCCCGGCCCGGGTCTGGAGACGATCCGGGCGCCGCTCCTCGCGATCAACTTCGCCGACGACCTCATCAACCCGCCCGAGCTCGGCGTGCTCGAGCGCGAGATCGCCCGCGTGCCGCACGGTCGCGCGGTGGTCATCCCCCGCTCCGAGGCGACCCTCGGCCACGGCACGCACACGCTTGCCGCGCTCTGGAAGCAGCACCTGGTCGAGCTCCTCCGCGAGTCCCCAGGCGGGAGATAGGCCGCGGGGCGCGTCGGTGGCCGGCGTCAAGACCTCAGTGAGTTGCAGGGGAAACGGTATTGGAGGGGGCGAGGCGAACGGCGCGCTGATGAGGAACGTCGCCGAGATCGGCGTCCTGCGCCTCCTCTGCGAGGACGCCCGCAGCCGAGGCCCGACTGAGCATCATCGACTGTGCGGGGCGCCGCCAACGTGGCGAATCGAACGCGGACCCTCGCCGAGGCACGCCCGGCCGACGGCGGGTGGCGCAATTGGCAAACCCATCGGCGCGTTGTGCTCATCAACGCGCCGCTCGGACGGCGCAGAGTATGGCTGCTGACGAGAGCGGCTCGGAACGACAATCGCTCAGGAGCCCGCGGAAGGAAGCACCGCATGCAGACGCGCAAGCTCGGCAGGAGCGGGCTCGAGGTCTCGGCCCTCGGGCTCGGCTGCATGGGCATGAGCTTCGGTTACGGGCCGGCCGCGGACAGGCGGGAGATGATCTCCCTGATCCGGACCGCGGTCGAACGCGGCGTCACCTTCTTCGACACCGCCGAGGTCTACGGCCCGTTCACCAACGAGGAGCTGGTCGGCGAGGCCCTGGCCCCGTTCCGCGGTCAGGTGGTGATCGCCACCAAGTTCGGGTTCGCGCTCGACCCGGCCGGCGGGCCCCGATGGTCCGGCGTCGACAGCCGGCCCGAGCACATCAGGGAGGTGGCCGAGGCCTCGCTCAGGCGGCTCAAGGTCGACGCCATCGACCTCTTCTATCAGCACCGGGTCGATCCGAAGGTGCCGATCGAGGACGTCGCGGGCGCGGTGAAGGAGCTGATCCAGCAGGGCAAGGTCAGGCACTTTGGCCTTTCTGAAGCTGGGGTGCGGACGATCCGCCGCGCCCACGCCGTCCAGCCGGTCACCGCGCTCCAGAGCGAGTACTCGCTGTGGTGGAGAGAGCCGGAGGAGGAGGTCCTCCCCGCACTCGAGGAGCTCGGAATCGGCTTCGTGCCCTTCAGCCCGCTCGGGCGGGGCTTCCTCACCGGGAAGATCGACCAGAGCACGACCTTCGACAGCTCCGACTTCCGCTCGACCGTGCCCCGATTCGCGCCGGAGAACCTGAGGGCGAACCAGGCCCTGCTGGATCTGGTGGCCCGGATCGCGGCGGCGAAGCGGGCGACCCCGGCGCAGGTCGCGCTCGCGTGGCTCCTCGCGACGAAGCCGTGGATCGTCCCGATCCCGGGCACCACGAAGCTGCATCGCCTGGAGGAGAACCTCGGCGCCGCGGCCGTGGAGCTGACGCGGGAGGATCTCAGCGAGATCGAGCGCGAGGCCTCGCGGATCGAGGTCCACGGCGCGCGGTACTCGGAGAGCGCTCAGAGGCTGATCGACCGCTGAGCGGCAGGAGGAGGGTCCATGCGAGTCGGCGCTGCTCGTCGCCCAGCTCGCCTACGAAGGCGACGCGCGGCCCAGAGCTCGCGTACCGCTTCCAGAGGTTTGGGAAGTAGGGGCGACGGCCTCGCTCCCAGAGGCGATGCACCTCCACCGCAGGAGCGGTGGATACGTGTGGGGCCCCGGAGGTTGGCCTGGTTCGTGAGGGTCAGCTCGAGTCGCCGATGCGGCGGGTCTGGGAGGAGACGTCGGCCCGCACCTGGTCCGAGAAGCCGTGCCAGAGGCGGGCCTGCAGGCGGTCGCCGGGCGAGAGGTTCGACTCGTACACGATGAGCTGCGTGGTGCCGGTGGCGTGCGGCACGCGGGCCACGGTCGAGCGCGCGTCGTTTCCCGGAATCAGGTCGTTGACCAGGATCTCGGCGTAGTAGTACGACGAGGCCGGGTCGACCGGCGGGCTCATCGGGTCGCTGAGCGCGACATAGCGGACCGCGAGCTGGGTCACGTACCTGCCGGCCTGAGCACTCGGCACGCGGAGCCGCCTGGGCGCCGTCGTTGCGAAGAAGCTGCCCGAGTCCCATTCGACGGTGCCGAAGGGCACCTTTACACCCTGGGCCGTGACGCTGACCGACGCTGCGACGACCTTGGCTCCTGGCGGTGCGGCCATGTCAGTACCTCCAATCCAGCGGCGAGCCCGTCGCGGGGGGCGTGGAGCACTCACGCACTCGAGCGACCGGGCGCGCGTGGCCCCTTCGAGTCGCGCGCCGCCTGTTCTGGGTTGCCTCGCGGAGCATAGCACGTTCTGGGACGCCGTCTCATCCCAGCGCCGCAGCGACGCTGCCGGCTGCGGCGACAGGACGCCGGCCACGCCGGAGTCGATCCCCGTTCCGTGCTCTCGGCCTCGAGCTGCGGGTCGTGGCCCGCGATGACGCATCCAGGCGCCGTGGAGTCCCCGTCAGACCTCACCTGATCCGCCTCGACTCAGATTCCGAGCGCTCGAATCCGTGCCTGCCGTCACGACGGCTTACGGTAAGCCCGTACCCGCAACGATACTTGACCGTCACAACGCCTCAACCGCCGTAGCCGGCACCCCTACGGCACGATCGTCGTCCACGCCGTGGTGTCGCCGGACTCGAAGCCGTCGGCGAACAGGACGAGCTCCCCTCCCACCAGCTCGACATCGTCCAGGCCGAAACGCCCGGAAACGCTCCCGTAGCTCGGACCGAAGCGGAGGACGATCTTGCTCACGTCGCCCAGGTTCAGGGTGCTCCCGTTGTTGAGGAAGTCGCTCAGACGTACCCGAACGGTCTCAAACTCGTTGTTCCAGCCCACTCCGCTACCGCAGCCGGATCGCTGATAGGGCTCCTCCACGCCACCCCCATAGGCGCCGATGTTGATTGAGCTCTCCGCGGACTGACCGTCCACCAGAGTCACCGTGAAGCTCGCATCCCCCAGCTCGCCAGTGGTCAGGGGATGCCGGGTCGCCTGAGCTACGCGCAAGGAGAGATGGGTCCAGCCGGTCAGGTCCCTCGAGGACGGCAGCAAGTCGAACTCCAGGGTCTGGAGGGCGCCGGCGTCGAAACTGAACGCGATGCCGCGGGTGGTGTCGCCGTTGCCGCCCGTCGTCATGCCGTTCATTGGGTCAGACAGGTCGTGCGTGAAGCTGAAGTTGCCGTCGTTGATGTAGCTCTCCGTCAGCTCGGTCACGGTGTAGCTCACATTTCCGCCGGAGCTCGAGACCGTGGGAGAGAACTCTGTCTGGAAGTCGTCGATCACCGCACTGCCGGCGCCATTCCCCCTGCGGAAGTAAAGGTCCACCACCACGCAGCTTGAGGTCGGCGCCCCAATCGGATGAAAGCGCTCCCACTGCCGCCACAGGAAGTCCTCAGCCGCGATGCTGCCGTCTAGGTAGTACTCGACCAGGGGCAGCAGGTAGCCCCGCATCAAGATGTGGGTGTTGGGGCGGCCCACCAGGCACGGTCCCTCGGCCACCGAGGAGCCTCCACCGTTGTGGAAGTCGCCGTGTCCGACTCCGTGCAGGGAGATCGACTGTCGGTCGCGCTCAGCCCGGTCGAGAAGACTCAAGGGGAGTGCGAGATCCACTTCTGGACAGCCGTAGACGTCGGCGTCAGCGCCGCCGGCCCAGACGTGGTACGGCACTGCATGAGGGTTCGAGTTGTCGGGGCCCAGAAAATCGGTGGGCGCAATGCTGGACAGGAGCCGGAGGTCGCCCAAGCTGTACCCCACGGGAACCCATGCGCCGTCATAAATCCGGTCGTATGCCCGCACGATTCCCTCCCCGCCACGGCTATGACCGATCCAGACGATGCGGCTGGCGTCAACGTGTTCTTGCAGGTCCCCGTCAGCGATGGTATCCAGATGGCCCAGGAAGTAGTCGGTGTTCGTCAGTGTGGTGGTCGATGCGGCCTCGATCCCGGGATCGGTGTTGTTCTCGTGGCTCATCACGATGTAGCCGTACGACGCCAGGTGGTACCCGATATGGTCGTACCATTGGTAGTAGTGGCCATTCCCGTGGCTGACGACGACGAGAGGCAGCTGACCCAAGTCTGCGACGTTCGTGGGGTAGAAGGTGTTCTGACCCAGTAGGGCGCCACCGCTATAGAGAATCTCCGTCACCGGGTAAGGTCCGGGCTGAGTGACGTCGTGCACCGCGTAGAACCCGGCCTCGTCGCCGTAGCCATCCACAAGGTCGCCCGGCCCGAGCTGGCCGTCGTGGTTCAGGTCCACCACCACGTCATAGCCCACACCCACGCCGGCGCCGGCGTCAGCGTTCAGGGTGCCGGTGTCCACCGTGAAGGTGTTGTCCTGGATCGGTCCAGCCACGAAGACTCACCGCCTCCGCTCCTCCGCTGCTCACGTCCTCGAGCGAAGGGTCGGCTATCCACTCGGCCCTCGACTTGGCCACCACCACATGGATGTCCGCGGTCAGTCCAGCAAGGCCAAAGCGAGCGGGGTCGACGGCCACCTGCACCGGCGAGCCGCCGTTGATGGCCCGCACGTACTCGAAGAAGGGGAAGTCCGTCAGGGCGCCACCGGCAAGCTCGGTCCGCGTCGGCTCGACGAGGAGCTTTCCGGCAACGCCTCGCCCCACCGTCCCGAGAGCAGCCGGACCAGCGCCGCGCTGTCGGCCGAGCGGTACACCCTCCCCGCGCAGTAGCGGGGCCCGCAGCCCGCTGACCACATCGGACTCCTCGGGCGAATACCGCTCGATGAGATCGGCGGCCTCGCAGGCGGAGCTCGTAGCGGTCTGAAAGCACAGCCGGAGATCCCCCAGCTTCCAGCGCCGCCTGCACGGCTTCCTCTGTCGGCAGCGCCGCCCCCGCAGCGCCCGCGAGAGCCCGCGCGGTCGAAGGCGGAAGGGACTCGGGCAGAAAGTCGGGAACGGCGTAGAAGATCGGCGACGCAAGCAGATCGAGTGGCACGGGCACGATCCCCACGACCCGTCCCGAGCCGCGACCGGAGTTCAGGACTTCCACCGGCCACTCCCCGACAAACAGCACTGGACCCAAACCCTGCCGTTGCACGGTCAGCTCCTGGTCGGCCTCGACCACCACCAGATAACCCGCCGACACCAGCGGTCGATCGGAGCGCATGTCACTCGAGTAGGCGTGATCCAGGACGAAACGCTGGGCACACAGCAGCTCCACCGGCGCGGCCAGTGGCCCCCCAGCACCCGCGTCCCTCGCGACTCCCACACCGCCGGCCACAGCCAGCACGATCGAAACGACGCCTCGAAATGGACTGCTCACTGGCACGCTCTCCTCTCATTTGCCCGCGACGGGCTAGCCAGATATCTCACCGTGGGGGGATGGAAACGGCCCCGATCCTCGTGAGAAACGTTGTTGTGCAGGCAACCTACACGACAGAGCGGGGCCCTGATCGTGCCCAGAGAGTGTATCCCTGAGCAGTTGAGCTTTCAAGGCATCGGGACGCGTGTCAAGGTGCCACGTTGGCACTTCGTGGCGGGCTGCGACCTGCGGCTCTGAATCTCGGGCTGACTTCTCAGCTCCAGCTCGAGTCGTCGACTCGGCGGGTCTGAAAGGGAACGTCGGCCCTGACCTGGTCGCTGAAGCCGTGCCAGCGCTGCGCCTGCACACTGTCGCCGGGGGAAGGTTCGCCTCGTCGACGTGAGCTGGGTCGTGCCGATGGCGGCGGCACGCGGGCCACGGTCGGCGCGCGTCGTCCCGGGATCTGGTCGTTGACCAGGATCTCGGCGTAGTAGTACGACGAGGCCGGGTCGACCGGCGGGCTCGCCGGGTCGCTGGTCGCGGTGTAGCGAATCGCGAGCTGCGTCACGTACCTGCCGGCCTGAGTGCTCGGTACGCGCAGCCGCCTGGGCGCCGACATCGCAACGGTGCCAGGCTTTAGAACCTTAGGAAGTTGAGGTAAGCTGTTGCCAGAGGACTCTGGCAATGGTGCGAAGGCCGAGGGTTGTGGTTGAGGGCGGTTGGTATCACGTATACAACCGGGTTTCGAGCGGCGAGCCGGTCTTCGCCGACGCAAACGAGGCGAATGAGTTCATTGAGATCGTCCGCGACGTCAAGAGGCGCGACGGCTGGACCATCATCGCGTGGTGCTTGATGTCGAACCACTACCACCTCGTGATTCGCACCTCCTCCGTTCCGCTGTGGCGCGGCATGCATGGGATTCAGAACGGGTTCAGCCGCGGCTTCAATCGGCGGCACGGTCGAACCGGTGCGTTGTGGCAGAGCAGATACAAGGCGAACTACGTCGGGGATCAGGGCTATCTGGATCGGCTGGTGCTCTACGTTCATCTCAACCCGGTAAACGGCGGTTTGGTAGGCGATCCGGTTGAATACCCCTTTGCCGGGCATCGGGAGGTCAGGAAGCGCCTTCGGTCGCCGTTGGTGGATGTTGATGACATGCTGCTATGTTTCGGCGAGACGCAGAAGGCGGCGCGGCAGAGCTACCTGCAAGCCATCAAGATCGGAATCGACCCCAATGCTCCGCCGGAGTTGGAATCCTCCTGGCATCCGTTCGGGGTTGGAAGAGACGCGCCGCTCCGGGCAGACACAGATGCGACCCATGTCGATTTCCAGGGGCAGACGACTGATCTGGAGAGGCCGAGAATGGAGGCCCACGAGTTCGTCCGGCGGGTCTGTGATCTTGCTGGTTTCGACCTCAATCAGCTCGCCTCGAGAGCGAGGGATCGCGACACCGCGGATGCCCGCAAGGTGGTCGCAGCGCTGGGCGTCGAGCGCTGGGCGCAGCACCGAACCGCGCTGGCGGCGGTGTTGAACAAGAACCCGGATGTCGTCAGCTTCTGGGCGGGAGAAGGGGCGCGGAGGCGGCAGGAAGACCCGGGCTACGCCGCGAAGCTCGACGAGCTCGACAGACTCCTCTCGGCATCGTCGGCGCCCGAAGGCTGAAGATGCAATGTTCTAAGGTTCAAAAGCCTGGCACCGATGTGGACATTGGGTAGGGGCAATGACGAAGCACGTCGCCTGGGTTGTGGAGTTTCTTCTCCGAAACGGCGCGGGAATTGCGCTTCTTTTCGTCATGGCGGGTTTCGGTGTTGTCCTTCAGCGTCGAGGGCGGGCTGCAACTTCACTCGTGAGGACCGTCGTCGTCGCGGTGTCGATGATCTGGCTGGCTGTCCTTCTTGTCCTGTTCATCAACCATGTCCGATTCCCACTGTTCCTGGATCTCATGGAGGGGGTAGTTTTCCAGCACGTCGAGCGGCTAGCGTCCTTTCAGCCTGTCTACGCGTTGCCAGCGCCCGAGTTCGTCCCGCTTGCGTACAATGCGGGTTTCTACGCGCTGGCAGTACCGTTTACTTGGGTCTTCGGACTGAGCCTTCCCACTCTCCGGCTCGTCGCAATACTGGCAACGGTTGGCGTCGGCGCGCTGGTCTTCCATATCTTGCGGCGGGCAACGGGTTCCTCGATGTGGGGCCTCTTTGGCTCAGGCCTGTTCGCCGCCTGCTACGCAGTCATGGACTCTTACCTCGACACGGCTCACTCGGACTCCTGTTTCGTGCTGTGCGCTGTGGCAGGCACCGCCCTGCTCGACGAATGGCGCTCGCGAGGCGCGCGTCTGTTGGGCGTCGCAGTGCTGGTCGCTTCCTTTTGGTTCAAGCAGCACGGGGCCCTGTTCGCGCTCGGAGGTCTGTTCTTCGTGACAATGGACGAGGGATGGCGAAGATCATTGCCCTATTGGATTTGCGTCGTCGCCTTGGGTCCGGTTTCGTACATATTCCTGGGTCCGCTGCTGTTCGGGCCGGAGTTCCACTATTTCACGTACGGGGTTCCCTCGGCCTGGTC
Organism: uncultured Bacteroidales bacterium; assembly: GCA_963732115.1. Taxonomy (GTDB): domain Bacteria; phylum Bacteroidota; class Bacteroidia; order Bacteroidales; family VadinHA17; genus LD21. The sequence continues at coordinate 38,694 of CAVSYN010000005.1, read as the reverse complement.
CGAAATCAGCCTGCGAGCAGTCTCGCGTTGCTTGGCGTACTTCGGTCTGCATTACCTATGGTTGGCGATAGCCGCTGCGTGGTGGTTCCTGGCACAGTCCCGTGCGCAACTGGCGGAAGCCGACAGCGTGGCAGGTTCAGCTTCTGGCGGCCGTTGCCACGGCCGCGATGGGATCGCTGGACGCGGGGTCGTCCAACAACGTGTACATTCCACTCGGCGTGTGGCTGGTGATCACCGGGGTCTGGGGCCTCTGGATCCTCGAGCGGGCATATGATGGAACAAAGCGCGCGATCGTCCCGGCTGCGTTGCTGTTCTTGTCGTTCGCACTGGCGGCATACGACCCTCGCCCCTTGATGAGATCCGATCACGTCAATCAGGTCTATGCCGAGTTTGTTGAGTTTCTTCACTCAGTCGACGGCACCGTGTACGCGCCGACGCTCGGACAGCTGCCGCGAAACTACTCCTTCTATCCCGCCGCTCACTGGGTCGCCCTGGAGGACATGATTCGCGGTCCGGGACGAGACACGACCGACCATCCGGTTGTCCAGGAGTTGCTTGCCCCACTGCTCGATTCAAGCGAAACCAGGTACATTTTGACGAATCAACCACTGACTCACTTCCCATTCTTCAACTATCTCAACAGCCACTTCGTGCTCGAGCAGGACTTCGGTGATCGCTTCCGTCCCCTCGCGGTTCTGCCACGTCGGTCCAGTCACATGTGGCCGAGGTACGTTTACCGGCTGGATCCAGCGACACTCGGGGCGGTAGCTCGCTAAGAGACCATTGGTGATCGTGCCGCTTGGAAACTGACCTGCCCAGACCTTGCCCTGGATCACTTTCTGGCCGGTGCACCTACCGCTTCTTGGTGCCAAGGCCGACACATTGGCACTTCGTGACGGGCTGCGACCTGCGGCTCTGAATCTCGGGCTGACTTCTCAGCTCCAGCTCGAGTCGTCGACTCGGCGGGTCTGAAAGGGAACGTCGGCCCTGACCTGGTCGCTGAAGCCGTGCCAGCGCTGCGCCTGCACACGGTCGCCGGGTGAGAGGTTCGCCTCGTAGACGATGAGCTGGGTCGTGCCGGTGGCGTGCGGCACGCTGGCGGCGCGGCATGCGATCACGCACCCCGGCGCCGTGACCTCACCCTCCGATCTCACCTGATCTGCCTCGCCTCAGATTCGAAGCACTCCATCTCGTGCCTGGCGTCACGAAACACGGGCCGGTCAATCATGGCACCAGCCGCAGCTTTCGTGTTGCCGCGCAGCTCGTATCCAAGCTCCTTTTCGGATCCGCAAAGAACTGGCGCGCCAGGTGAAGCGCGCACGCCCGGTACGGATCGATTCGTGTGGGCGGGAGATCGGCGAGCTCGACCGCTCCGTGCACGGCATTCTTGAACACAACGTTCCTGGCGTTCGGATAGAGCATGGTGATCTTGTCGCCCGAGAGCCCGGAGAGGGACGCATCGAGTTCGCCGGAAAAAGCCAGTTGTGGCCCGTCGTAGTGGATACGGGTTTTCCGGCTCGGGTCGGCCCGCCCGGCTGGCCACAAGGCGCAATCCTGGAAGTTGCCGAGCCCTTCGTCATCTCCGAACAGCGCGCGGACGATCTCGGACTCTGACGCGGCCTGCCGATAGGCCTCCAGCGATTCGAACGGCCGCTCCTCGTTGCACTCGACGGAAAGATTCTGCCCCATCGCATACCAGCCTTCGACCGGGACAGCCGAGTCATCGGCCGTTTCCTCGGGCATTCTTTGATTGATCTTGAGCATCGAAAGGCTGTCGCCACGGGCCGCGGCGTCCATATAGGCCAGGAGGTTCTGGACGCGTCGCTCAAGAAGCGCGGGATCGCCGGTGAAGAGATAGCCGCGGACGAAGTGCACCAGTGTATTGTCGTCGACCGTCTCATCGCCGACCGTCAAGGGCTGCTGCCTGAGCCGCGGCAGCGCGGCGAGGAACCGACTCCGAAGACCGGGATATTTCGATGAGCAGGCCGGATCGGCGGCGCATTTCGAAAACAGCCTATTGATGGCGATCTCCGTGCCGCGGAAATCGTCCACGAGTTCCAGGCCTTCGGGGTAGGATGGTCCATCGTGGATGATCGAGCGCACGCTTTTCGGGAAATCGCGCGCGATCGCGAAGGCCAGCCTGCTCCCGTAGGAGATGCCCCAGATGTTCCATTGCTTCACGCCCAGGGCTTTCCTGAGCTCTTCGATATCCCGGGCGGAGCGCATGCTGTTGTACTGGGAAAGATCGACGCCCTCCCCGATCAGCCCGTCACGGCAGATGGCGACCCGTTTGAGAGAGTCCTGCTCACGCGGACAACGCAGCGATGGGATCGAGCGCCCTTCGCCCCGTTGGTCGTAGAACACCCAGTCGCGATCGACGACCAGGTCACGGATGTGGGTGTTGGCGACCAGCATCTCCGCATAGACCAGGATCGGCTGTCCGGGGCCTCCGCTCAGATAGATGACCGGGTTCTTGGGATCCGTGTTTCGCCGCGGATGGACGGTCATGAAGGCCAGCTCGATCATTCGCCCCGGATTGTCGTAATTCTCGGGGACCTTCAGCCGGCCGCACTCGACTGGAAGCAGAGCCTCTGTCGCATCAAATGGGCAGGCGACCTTCTCCAGCACGATGTCGATTCGATCCGCGGTCGCTGGAACGGCATGATTGGTCTGGGACCAGGCGGTGGTCGAAACCGGCAAGAGCGACAGTGCAAGGAGCCACCCAAACGCCTTTTCGATGCGGATCTTGTACCCAAACACGGCTCCTCCCCGTGACGTCCGCAACGGGCCGGCCCATGTGCGACGGATCGGCAAACCCGCACGTCGAGGCAATATCAGCCAGGCCACAGGTCGTGCCGACGATCTGCGGCCAGGCTTGGCGGGCTCGAAACTCCAGTCGGCACCGAGCCGGCTACTCGTCATGGAGTTTCCTGAACCCGTGCCAGGTTCGCACATTCGGTGATTCTCCCTGCACGGACCGATCCGCCGGCAGCTTCAGGCCGGTGCTACGGGACCCAGCCGGGCAGCTCCGATGCCTGCTTCATCCAGCTCGCGACGAGCTTCTCGTCGAGCCGGTCGTCCTCGTGGATGTCGAGGTAACGCACGTCCTTCATCTTGGACTCGCCGGGGGGGACAGGACGCAGCGACGCGCCGCGGAAGAAAGCCACCCTGACGTACTTCGTGAAGCAATGGAAGTTGACGAACCAGCCCTGGCCCTCGATGCCATAGAAGGGCGAGTTCCACCTCACGGCCTTGCGCACGTCGGGCACGGTGCGCACGATGAGCGCGTCGAGACGGCGGCCGACGTCGCGCTTCCAGCCCGGCATGGCCGCGATGTAGGCCTGCACCGGGGCGTCGCCGTCGGCCTTTGCGATCTGAGGGTTGCCGCCGGCGAGGAGGGTCGGCTTCGCGCCCACCACGGGAGCCTTGCTCGTGGTTGTGGTGGATCGCTCGCCTTTGCCGGCCGCCCCAGTGGGTTTGGCCGCCGAGCGGTGCTTGGGGGGATGGTCCCGGTTGAAGGCGACGGCCTCCCGGATCAGCGCTCGGAACGAGCGGCCGTCGACCTCATCCTGGGCCCGAAGGTCGATCGCTCGACGGACGTTTCCGGTCAATCCCGCGTTGAACAGATGGTGGGCGTCGGCGAGGACGGCGCCCTTGGCGAAGGTCAGCTTGACGACCTGTTTGTAGGTCTCACCGGTACAGACGATTCCGTCGTGCGACCAGACGGGCGTTTCCCATTTCCATTCTTCGAGGATGTCCGGGTCGGCCTCGTGAATGAGCCTGCGGACGAGGGCGAGCTTCTCGCCGCGCCAGTCTCCGAGCTCCCGGATCCGTGCCGTGATGAGTTCGGGAGCGGGTCCCTGCCCGGTGCTGGCGATGCTCGGGCCCGCCGCAGCGGCCTTCGTCGGTTTGCGGGCTGATGACGTGGCGACCGGCTTGCGCGGTGTGGCCGCCTTCGCGGCGACCCGCTTGGCGGCGGCCTTCCTTGCGACAGCCGACCCGGTCTCTCCTTTCATGGGCTCCCTCCCCTTTGCGCTTCTCTCCAGCAACCTCAGCCTGTGGGCGTTCATGCCCAGCGGACCTCTAGCCCTCGCGCTTCATCCGCTCCCGGCGGGCGATCTCACGCTTGCTCGGTGAATCGAGCGCGGTGTCGCCGATCTTGATCTCACCGTCGCGCTCGTAGTGGCCGATAATGAGGCCGGTGGACGAGACGCGCGAGCTGGTCAGCTTGAACGAATGCGGCGCCGAGCCGTCCGCGAACAGCTTCTTGCCGCCGCCGAGCACGACCGGCACCGTGAAGATGCTCATCGCGTCGACCAGGTCGTTGGCGAGCAGCGCGTGGACGAGTTCGGTGCTGCCCTGCGTGACGAGGTTCGGGCCGTCTTCTTGCTTCAGACGCTTCACGTCGGCGATGTCGCGCAGGAGCACCGAGCCCGCCCAGCTCGTATCGACCTCGCCCGAGCGCGAAACCACGTACTTCTTGATGTCGTTGAACAGCTTGGCGATGCCGCCATCGGGAGCGTCTTCGTCGTAGTAGGGCCAGTACGCGGCGAAAATCTCGTAGGTCTTGCGGCCGAGCAGGAGGTCGAACTTCTCCTTGAAGACGCGGTCGATCTCTTCGCCGAACTCCTGATCGAAATAGGGCATCACCCAGCCGCCGAACTTGAAGCCCTTGGTCGGATCCTCGGTCGGCCCGCCGGGCGCCTGCATGACGCCGTCCATGGAGACCATGGCGCCGACGATGATCTTCCGCATGGGTCACTCCTCTGTTGTGCTCAATGGACGAACGGCCGTCTCCATTCCCGGCAATCTCGCTCGTGCGCTGAGGCGGCGCAACCAAGGCAATCCTCAGATCGACGTTGTGCAAGCTCGAGCGTGTTCTGCGAGATCGCGGTCTGACACCGTCGCGGCACGTCAACCCGAGCGCGGCCTCGGAATGCGCCGGCGGGGGCCGCGGGTTGACGGCTGTATGCCGCCGTCAGCGATGAGGCAAGAGCCGCCTCGAGAGCTTCAGCGACGGCGTGCTCGCCATCATCATCACGATCATGGTGCTCGAGCTGAAGGTGCCGCACGGCGACGACCTCGCGGCGCTGCGTGCCGCTGCTGCCCGGTGTTCCTGAGCTACGTGCTGAGCTTCGTCTACGTCGGCATCTACTGGAACAACCACCACCACATGCTGCACGCCTGCGACGCGGGTGACCGGGCGCGCATCCTGTGGGCCAACCTGCACCTGCTGTTCTGGCTGTCGCTGATCCCGTTCGCCACCGGCTGGATGGGCGAGAACCACTTCGCGTCCGCTGCCGACGGCGCTCTACGGCGTCGTGCTGCTGATGGCGGCGATCGCCTACTGTCATCCTGCAGCAGCCGATCATCGCGCTCGCAGGGCGCAGGACTCGCTGCTGCGGCAGGCGATCGGCGGCGACTGGAAGGGCAAGCTGTCGCCGATCGCTGTACGCGGCGGCGATCCCGCTCGCGTTCTGGCAGCGCTGGATCTCGCTGGGCGCTCTACGTGCTCGTCGCGCTGATCTGGCTGGTGCCCGACCGGCGCATCGAGCGGGTGCTGTCCGACGTCCGAGGCGTGATCGGTCGCTGCGCGCGCGGGCCGGCCGGCCGGCAGGACGAACGGTGATGGGCCGCCTCAGCCCCGAGGTCGACGAGTCCATCGACGCCGCCCCGGCGGACTCGATGGCGGCCAAGATCTCGGCCACCGCGCGCTCGAGCTGCGGGTCGCGGCCCGCCATCACGCACCCCGGCGCCGTGGATCCCCGTCAGACCTCACCTGATCTGCCTCGACGCAGATTCCGAGCGCTCCAATCCGTGCACGGCGTCACGACGGTCTGTGGCGAGCACGTAGCCGCGACGACCTGACCGTCACAACATCAACCACCGTACCCGGCACCCTTATGGCGAGCATTGTGCTACGCCGCTCAGGAGACCGGCCGACTCATCCCATCTGGCGCTTGCACGCCCCGAGCCGCTGCTTGAAGTTGCCGAGAGCTCATTGAAGCGGCTGAAGGTCGAGACGATCGCTAGTCCGCGACGCGAATGACCACCTTTCCGACGGCGCGGCCGGATTCCACGTAGGAGATGGCGTCGGCCGCGGCTTCCAGCGGAAAGGTCTTGTCCAGGATCGGCTTGATGACTCCCTGGTCCACCAGCGCGCCGATCTTTTCCAGCTGCTCGCCGCTCGCGCGCATGAACAGGTACTCGAAGCGCACGCTCTTTTTCCTGGCCAGGCGATCGACCTTGCGATTCAGGAACCCGAGGATCCAGACGAGCGGCAGGCTCAGGCCCCAGGCGCGCGCGAACTTGCCGTCGGGCCGGCCGCCGATCGTCACCACGACGCCGCCCGGTTTGACCGCCTCGAACGAGCGGAGCAGCGTGTCGCCCGCCTGGGTGTCGAGGACCACGTCCTGATCCTTGGCCACCTCTTCGAAGCGGGTCGTCTTGTAGTCGATGGCCACATCTGCGCCGAGCGACTTCACCAACGCGTGGTTCCTGGCGCTGGCCGTGGTCGCGACCTGCGCGCCGAGGTGCTTGGCCAGCTGGATGGCGAAGGTGCCGACGCCGCCCGAGCCGGCGTGGATCAGGACCTTCTGTCCCGCCTGCAGCCGCGCGAGGTCGATCAGGGCCTGCCAGGCGGTGAGCCCCACCAGCGGAAGCGACGCCGCCTGCACGTAGTCGAGGCGCGCGGGCTTCTTCGCCGCGGCGCTTTCGCGCACCAGGGCGTACTCGGCGATGGCGCCGATGCGGTCGTTGTCGAGGCGCGAATAGATCGCGTCGCCGACCTTGAATCGGGTGACGCCTGGGCCGATCGCTTCCACGTCGCCGGCGAGATCGGTGCCGAGGATCAGCGGAAACGAGTAGGGGAGTCAGCACCTTCACGACGCCGTCGCGGATCTTGTAGTCGAGCGGGTTGACTTCCACATTTACAACCGGATCGGTCGGGGGAGCAATTACGGTGCGGGTACGGTGGTTGATGTTCCGTGCGCGGGGCTGGTACTTGTCGACGGGCACACGAATGAAGAGGGGGCCTCGCGGCCCCCTCGGGAATCACGATCTCGCGGTCGAGGGACCGCGGTGTCGGCGCTGATCAGTGCGCCGGGGTCTTGACCGGGTCCGGGGGCCGCTGCGGCAGCGTCTTCGGGTCGCGCTCGATGGCCGCCAGGATCTCGGCCACCGCGCGCTCGAGCTGCGGGTCGCGGCCCGCGATCACCGACGCCGGGTCGTTGTCGACCTCGATGTCGGGGTCGACGCCGTGGCCCTCGATGATGTAGTTGCCGTCGCGGTCGTTGGTCGCGTTGCGTCGGCACGAAGACCTCGCCGCCGTCGACCAGCGGGCTGTCGCCGCCGCCGACCACGCCGCCCCAGGTCCGCTTGCCGATCAGCGGCCCGAGCCCGGCCACGCGGAAGTAGTGCGGGAAGATGTCGCCGTCCGAGGCCGAGGTCTCGTTGATCAGGCACGCCATGTGGCCGTTGAAGACGGTGCCCGGGTAGGTCGTCGGCAGCTCGCGTGGTGCGGCCGAAGCGGGTGCCGAGCAGCTTGTTGTCGAGCCGCTCGAGGATCCACTGCGAGACGTTGCCGCCGCCGTTGCCGCGGACGTCGACGACCAGCCCCTCCTTGCGGATCTGCGGGTAGAACCACTTGATGAACTCGGCGATGCCCTCCGCGCCCATGTCCGGGATGTGCAGGTAGCCGACCCTGCCGTCGGTCATCTTCGTCGACCCGGTCGAGGTTGCCGAGCACCCAGTCGAGGTAGTGCAGCGACTGCTCGCTCGCCGATCGGCTGGTAGCGCGACCTCGCGCGCCCCGTCGCGGCTCGGCGTGGCGCTGACGGTCAGGGTCACCGGGTCGGTCTTGTGCTGCAGCAGCCGGTACGGGTTGTCGTCGCCGGCGAGCTCGACGCCGTCGATCGCCAGCACGTAGTCGCCGACCTTGACGTCGACGCCGACCTCGGTCAGCGGCGAGCGGTAGCGCGGCTCCTCGTTGTGGCCGCGGTAGATCGATGGCGATCCGGTAGCGGCCGGCCTTCGGGTCGAGCTCGAAGCGCGCCCCGGGCAGCCCGACCGGCGCCCGCTCCGGGATCTGGAAGTCGCCGCCCGAGATGTAGGTGTGGCCGGAGTTGAGCTCGCGACACCATCTCGGTCGAGCACGTAGTTGAGGTCCGAGCGGTGGGCGACGTCCGGCAGCAGCGCGCGGTAGCGGTCGCCGATCGCCTTCCAGTCGTAGCCGTGCATGTTCGGGACGTAGAAGAAGTCGCGGAAGCGGCGCCAGGTCTCGTCGAAGATCTCGGCCCACTCCTCGGTCGGCACCAGGTCCATCTCGAGGCCAGCGGTCTCCACCGGCTTGGCCTCGCCGCCGTCCTTCTTGACCTCGAGGAGCTGGTACTTCTCGCCCTGCTGGACCAGCACCTTCTTGCCGTCGGCCGACACCGCCCATGCGTCGAGCTTGGACTTGACCAGGTCGGACGCCTCGCGCTTCTCGAGCGAGAACATCTGCAGCCGGCGCGTGTCGTCGTTGGGCCGGCCGTAGTAGTTGGGGCCCGAACTCGAAAACAGCAGGTGGCCCTCGACCGCGGCCAGACCGGTGTAGTTGTCGGCCTCGACCGGGATCCTGACCACCCGGTCGGCGAGCCCCTCGAAGTCGATCACCACCGGCTTCTTGGCGGCCTTCTTGCCTTGTCCTTGTCGGCGTCCTTGCCCTTCTTCTTGTCGTCCTTGCCCTCCGCTCGTCCTTCTCGGCGGCGGCGTCGTCGCCGTCCTCGTCCGTTCCGAGCTTCACCTCGTCGCTCTCGGGCGGCAGCAGCGGCTTGACGTCCTTCCTCAGCGCCAGCCCGTAGATGCCGCCGCGCCGGTCGCCGGCGTAGTTCCACTCGAGGTCCGAGATGATCGGCGCATAGCTCCGGTTGGAGAGGTAGAAGAGGTACGTGCCGTCCGGGCTCCAGGCCGGCGTGGTCGCCTCGAAGTACTCCGAGGTCACGGTGCGCAGCTTGGCGTCGGCGACGCTCCAGATGTGGAGCTGCGAGACCTGCGCCTGGTTGGCCAGGCTGAAGGCGAGGTGGCCGCCGTCCGGCGACCACGCATAGTCGAAGATCGCGCCCCAGATGTGGTCCGCGACCTGGACCTCGCGGCCGTCCGCCACGGTCACCACGAAGAGCTTGCCGTCCTTGTCCGAGAACGCGATCCGGGCGCTGTCGGGCGACCACACCGGCCCTGACAGGCGCGCCGCGTGGCCGCTGCTGAGCCGCCGGGCCGGCGCCGTGCCGGCCTGGTCCACGAGCCAGATCTCGTCCTCGCCGCTCGCGTCGGAGATGAAGGCGATCGTGGCGCCGTCCGGCGACCAGACCGCGGACCGGTCGTGGGCGCCGGAGCTGTCGGTGAGGTTGCGGATCGGGACCCTTGGAGATCGGCACCGAGAAGACCTCGCCGCGCGCCACGAACACCGCTCGCTCGCCGTGAGGCGCGACGTCGAAGTCCTCGATCAGCTCGGCGACGTTCACCCGGCGGGGCCGCTTCCACAGCCCGTCGTCCGGGACCGTCACCACGATCGCCTGATCGGAGCGACTCGCCACGTCGAAGATGTGGAGCTGGCCGCCGAGCTCGTAGACGATGCGGCTTGGCGTGGTCGGTGCTCGGCCAGCGGACGTCGGCGCCTACATAGTGGGTGAGCTGCTCGACCGCGCCGGTGGCCGGGTCGGCGGCGTACAGGTTCAGGTAGTCGTCGCGGTCGGAGGCGAAGTAGATCGTGTCGCCGACCCACATCGGGTCGCGCTCGGTGCGCACGCTGTGCGCGATCCCCCGCACGTCGCTGGTGGCGAGGTCGAAGAGGTAGAGGTCCTGGGCCCAGCCGCCCTGGTAGCGCTTCCAGTGGCGGAAGTCCCGGAACAGCGGCGAGTAGACGACCTGCTTGCCGTCCGGGCGAGAAGTCGCCGGCGCCCGAGCTCGGCATCGGCAGCGGCTCCGGCAGGCCACCGGTGCGGGCGACCGTATAGAGCCGGGTGTCGGATCCTCCGCCGGCGTCGCGCATCGAGCGGAAGAGCACCTTCTCGCCGTCGCGGGTCCAGCCGTAGACCTGGTTGTCGTAGCCCCAGCGAGGCGTCAGCGGGCCCTCGGCCGGGTACCAGGTCAGCCGCGTCGGCTCGCCGCCGTCGGCGGGCACGACGTAGACCTGCTCGTCGCCGTCGTACTGGCCGGTGAAGGCGATCCAGCGGCCGTCCGGCGAGAACCTGGGGAACACCTCCTGGCCCGGGTGGGCGGTCAGCCGCCGCGCCGTCCCGCCGGCGGCCGGCGCGAGCCAGAGGTCGCCGCCGTGGCAGAACACGACCTGGTCCTGCCAGATGTCCGGGAAGCGCAGCAGCCGCGTTCCCTCGTCGCCCGCCCAGGCGGACGCGCCACTCAGCACGCAACACAGGGCCACGCCGAGAAAGCTCTGTCTCATGTCGACTCCTCCCGGGGTCGTACGATCTGTGTGCGCGTGAGTTTCCCGGGCGGCCCGCCGGTTGCGGTCGGTGTCCGTGATCTGACGCGGACCCCGAGGGCCCTCACGGTGTCTCAGTATAGGCGGGCAGCGACAGAACTGCTGCCCTGCTCTTAGTCCTTTCTTTCGAGCTCGCCAGAGCTTGAAAGAAAGGAGGGGGCCGTGCGGCCCCCTCCGGGAATTGCGATGGGCTGGATGCGAGGCTAGTTGCGCCAGCGCAGGAAGATGCCGAAGCGGTCCGCGTCGAAGTTGGCGAGCTGCAGGACCTCCTCGGTGTACTTGTTGGACTCCCACTCGAAGGCGATGCCGAAGGCGTCCCCGAGGCCGATGCCGAGGCGGCCGAAGGTCCGCACCAGATCGAAGGCGAACGAGCCGGTGTTCTCGAAGTCGGAGTAGCCGAGGTCGAGGTCGAAGAGCGCGATCTGCCAGCGGAAGGAGGCCTCCATCAGCTCCCCGTTCTCGGAGTGCTCGGAGGCCACGATGCTGAAGTCCTGGGGAACCCGGATCGGAACCGTCGAGTCGGTGTCGTAGGTGTCGTAGGCGAGCCGCAGGGTGAGCGTCTCCACCGGAGTGAGCTCGAGGTCGAACGCCACGTGGTCGGTGTCGGCATCGTAGCCGACGCCCGAGGCGCCGTTGCTCGAGGAGATCTTCTCACCGGTGGCGAGCAGCCGCAGCCATTTGGTGAACGACCAGTCGAGCCGGCCGCGCATCCGCATCCGCTCGTCGAAGTCGGTGCGCACGACGATGTCGTCGGCGCTTTCGCTGACCAGGTCGACCGACAGCCGGGCGCCGCCGACCAGGACCGCGGCCCCGGCGCCGAGCACGTCGACCTCGCGGTTGAACTCGCCCTCCTGGCTGCCCGGAACGACGATCTGCGCGACGTCCTCGGAGATGTCGAGGTCGCTCGATCGCATCGCTCCTTCGGCCCAGAAGACGAAGGGCCCGACGCCGCGCATGTTCAGCCGCGCGCTGATCACCTCGTCCTCGCGCTCGTAGCCGTTGCTGGTCTCGACGAGCTGGGTGATGTCCTGCGGGTCGGCGCCGCTGAAGTTGAGGGTGTCGAGGTAGAGGCTCGAGATCAGCGCCCAGCCCTCGAGCTCGCGGTCGCGCGCCTCGTAGCCGACGGTCGAGACCGAGACCTCCGGCGATCAGGTCGAACTCGACGCCGGGCGTCGCCCCGCCACGACGGGCTGTCGGTGCGGCTGCACCGACTCGGTCGAGCCCGGAGAAGAAGCGGCTCGAGCTTGAACGACACCAGGCTCCCGGACAGCAGCTCGGACTCGGCGGTGTCGGCCTCGTAGTCGGCGCGCAGTACGAGGCGCGTGAGCCGGATCGCCTCGCCGAAGCGGCCGGTCACGCTCGCCGGTGGTGACCGGGGTGTCGGCGCTCGGTGTGGACGTCGAGCGCGGGTAGGTCGTCGAGGGTGACGTCGGCTGCCGAGCACCGGCTGGGAGTTGTTGCCGCCTCCGGCGCCGGGGGCGAGCCGGTCGCGTCCCTGCCGTCGAAGGTGCGCCAGCCCTGGAGCAGCGTGCCCGACCAGCTGCCGGTCGCGAAGTAGATGCCGCCGTAGATCTCCTGCTCGGTCTCGCTGAGGTCGGAGAGCGAGCCGGAACTCGTCCTGGCCGACGAAGTAGCGTGGTCTGGCGGGGCCCGTCGATAGCGGTTCCAGCGGTAGCCGAGGACCGGGGTCACGGTGCTGTCCGGGGAGCAGCTCGAACTCGAGGTCGATCACCTCGCGAGCACGGTCGCAGGTGTGCTGGCCGGGGGTCGACCCCCTCGTCGAGCAGCGGGTTGGCGAACGCGGGCAGGGCGCTGAAGTTCTCGTACTGGCGGTAGGACAGACGCAGGCGGTACTCGTTGCCCTTGCCCGATGAACAGCCGGAAGCGAGCCGGTCGGGTTGCCGCCGAAGCCGGAGGCGTCGATGCGGATGTTGTCGGCGAACGAGGCGTCCGACGTCGGGTCGACGAAGTGGTCAGGGAGAACCCGCGCAGGACGAAGCCCTCCTGCCTGGTTGATCTGGGTGCGATACATGTCCTCGTTGCCGGTGACGTCTGATCCACTGGTAGCCGGCCTCGAGATCGATGGAGGTCGACTGGGCCTCAGCGAGGGGGCTGACGACCACGGCCAGCGCGAGCGCGAGCAGCAGCGAGCGAGACGCGGCGTGTGTTCATCGGCCTCCTCCTACTTCAGCAGCTGCGGCGACAGCTGTTCGAGCCGTGGACCGCGACGTGGCAGATCGTGCAGTTGCGGTAGCGCGGGCTGCGGAGGTCGTGGAACGACGGCGGCTGCGAGCCGAGGGTGCCGCCCGCGATCGGGCTGTGGCACTCGAGGCAGAGCTGGTCGACCTGCGAGCGGGATCAGCGCCTTCGGGTTCGACGAGCCGTGCGGCTCGTGGCAGCTCATGCAGTCGCCGACGACGTTCGAAACGTGCGGGAACACGAACGGCCCCCGCTTCTCGGCGTGGCAGGACAGGCAGGGCCCTTCGCCCGAGCGGTCGTCTTCGAGGCTGTCCATGCCGGCGCCGGCGTGCGGGTTGTGGCAGGAGGCGCACTCCATGCCGCCGAGCTCCAGGTGGTGGGCGAACGGCCGCCGAACGAGTTGGCGGCCGCCGGGTGGCAGGTCGCGCACAGCTCGGCCGTCGGCTTGGCCAGCATCTGCTCCTGCGGTGCCCGGCGCGGTGCCGTGGACCGAGTGGCAGTCGGTGCAGTTGACCGCGGTGTCGCGTGGGCCGGACCGCGCCGAGAACATGGTGCGGATGTCCTGGTGGCAGCTGCAGGCAGAGCTGCTCGGCGTCCACGCCCTTGGGCACCGTGATCAGCGCGACGTCCCCGCCCTCCTCCATGTGGCGGTAGCCGTCGCCGTGGCAGGTGACGCAGCTCGGGCCGCCGCGCGCGGCGACGGCGTGGATCGTGGTCTTGAACGGCGGCCACGACCTCCTCGTGACAGGCGGCGCAGGCCTCGCTCGGATCGGCGCTGTCCTGGGCGATGGCGGCGACGGCCGGCAGGCACAGCGGCAGCAGCGCGACGATGGCGAGTGTGCGGATCAGGTGTCTCATCCCGATCCACCTTTCGCGAGGCGCCGCGGCCCCGGATCGGGGCCGCGGGTCCTCCATCGTCGCTAGCGAGCGTGAACCTTGTCCACCGAGAACTCGGCGTCGCTCGCCGTGGCAGGCCGCGCAGGCCTCGCCGAACGGCGCCGTGTTGACGTAGGCGTGGGCGGCGGCGTCGACCGTGCGTGGCAACCGAGGCAAGCGGCCGCGGTCGGCTGCATGGGGCGAGTACCAGTCGCGCGGGGTCGGCACCTCGGCCGTGCCCTCGGGCAGCGGCACGTCGTAGGTTCCCGCCGCGTGGCAGGCCCTCGCAGTTGCGGCGGTCGCCGGGGTAGCGGACCTCGTTGTAGTTGTTGACGAGCCGTTGCGCCCGTAGATCGTGTAGTCGGTGGCGAGCTCCTCGCCGGTGTGGATGCGGTGGATCATCCGCGCCATCTGGATCGACTCCGGAGGGAGCTCCTCGTCGGGCCGCTCCGGCTCGTCGCTGCCGTTCGGGTTGTGGCAGATCACGCACTCCTCGCACTTGAAGCGCTGGCCGCCGTGCAGCGCCAGCACGTCGTGGCACCGGTTGCACTTGGCCATCGCGACGACCTCGCGCCGCGGCTCCGCCTCGGCGTCGGTGACGGCGACGTGGAAGATCGGGTTGAGCGCCGCCTCGCGCACCTCAAGCCCGCTCGGTCGGAGCCGTCGTCGATGATCGACGGTGCGGTAGACGTCGGCGGTGAAGGTCCAGGTGCCGGTGGCGTCGGCCGGGATCGCGGTGTCGAAGGTGTTCACGTACACGTCGGCGGTGCCGCTGGGCGTCGCGGGCGTCCTGCGAGATGTCGATGGTGTAGTCGATGGTGTCACCGGTCGGTCCGGCTGCGCGCAGCGTGAGGGTGCGCAGGTCGGCGATGTCGGCCACCAACGAGCCGTCGTCGTTGGTCACGTTGAAGGTGACGGTCGGCATGCCGCCGGGAGCGGCGCCGGTCACGTCGAGGATCTCCATGTTGAGGCCGGCGAGCTGGGCCGACTTGGTCGGGATGGTGTGGGCGCCCTTGACCGAGGCGTCGAACTCGCGCTCGCCCTGCGGCTGGTGGCAGATCGACGCACTGCGAGTCGTCGGCCTGCGGTCCGCCGACGTGGTTCTCGCCGGTCACCCAGTCGATGTCGTCGTGGCAGGAGCCGCACGCGGCGCGGGACGGGTTGCTGTACCAGATGTGGCCCTGGGCGCGCCCGCCGGGTGGCAGGTCGTGCAGTTGCGGATGTCCTGCGGGAAGGCGACGTCGGAGAAGTCGTGCACCGACTGCTGGTTGCCGATGATCATGTACGGGGTCCCGGCCTGCACGCTCGGCAGGTCGGCGCCCATGTGGATCTTGTGGATCATCACCTTCATGTCGACGGTGTTGCCGGTGTCGGGGTCGACCGACTGCGGGCTGTGGCAGAGCACGCAGCCCTTGACCTCCCGGCGCGGGCCGCCGTGCAGCGGCGAGCGGGTCGTGGCACGCGTTGCAGGTCGCGGTCTGCAGCGAGCCCCAGGTCTCGGTGACCGCGCCGCCGTCCGGGCGGAAGTCGTAGTCCGGATCCGAGAAGTAGTCCTTGCCGACGATCTCGTGGTGAGGCGCCGGGTGTAGACGTACACGGTGTGGGTCTTCGTCCCGTCGAAGCCCTCGGGGAGCTCGGTCCTGAAGGTGTAGCGAGCGCGGCCGATCTCGAGGTCCTCCCAGGTCCCGCCGGAGTCGGCCGAGGCCTGCACGGCCGATTACGCCGGTGATCGGGCTGGTCTGGGTCCGCGTCGTGTACGAGGTGTACTGGCGCAGCTCGTTGTCCCACCAGGCGAGCACGAAGCTCGCGGTGATGTTCCCCGGCGTCAGGACGCCGGCGCGGTCGAGCGGCTGGCCCATGTCGTCGGTGAAGGTGACCTCGACGACAGGCTTGCGATCGGCCGGGATCTCGATCGAGACGATCTCGGTTGTCAACCCGGGCCGGATGTAGTCCTTTTGCTCGTCGGTCATGTAGTACTCGACGTCGGCCTTGGTGTAGACGTGCGAGGCCACCGTCTCCCCGTCGGTCACCAGCGGATCGATCGCCGGCTGTCCGTTGTTGCGCCGGGATGCCGCCGGCTGCGGCGAGCAGGATCAGGACAAGAGAAGTCGACACCATGATTCCTCCCTGTCTTCCTCGGATGTGTTCGTCGGCCCAGCTGCGACAGGGGCCGTGCCTGGATGAGTCACCCGCGCGGACCCGCTGCCCGAGCGCGCTGCGCAGGCGGGTGCCTGCGGCTTGCTCGCCAGAGGGCGCCGATCGGCGTCGCGACGGGCCGAAGCGTATGACATAGCGGTGACGAATATGCGCATATTGGTCAGTGAAGTCAAGCAAACCAGTAGGCGGCACGAATTTGAGAAACGGCCTCAATTTCCTTTCACCGGAGCCCGCAGCGCGGGGCGGCGCTCGCTTGCCAGCCGGGGCCGACTCGGCGACACTGCCGGCGATGGCTCGCTCGTCGAAGCTGGCCGCGGTGGCGGTGGTGGTGGCGGTGGTGGTGATCGCAGCGAGCGCTCTCGCCCTGCGGCAGGCCCTGCGCTGCGCCGGCTTCGCCGGCCCGGGCGTCACTGCCGGCGAGCTGCCGCCGCCGGTCCCGGTCGGCCATCTCCGAGTCGCCACCTGGAACCTGCGCAACTTCCCGCTCGACGAGCGCGCCGGGGGATCCCGAGCTCGGCTTCGCGCGACAGACCAACATCTGCGACCTCTCCGACGCTCTGACGGGGATTCGACGCCGACGTGATCGGGTTCGCGGAGATCCGCGACGCGCGCCGCTTTCCTCCGATCCTGCGCCGCGCCGCCGGCGAGCGCAGCTACCAGGTCGTGCTGTCGCGGCACGGCGGCCGCTGGGGCCAGCGCCTTGCGATCGCGTGGGACGACCGGGTGCTCGAGGCGGTCGGCGATCCGATCGAGGTCCGCGAGGTCGCGGTCGAGGAGGATCTGCGACCGGGCCTGGCACTGCGGCTGCGCAGCCGAGTCGACCCGGGTCTCGAGCTCGTCGTGCTGCAGGTTCACTTGAAGTCGAGCCCGAAAGGGCACGCGGTTCGAATCGAGCAGCACCGCGCGATCGTCGATTGGGTGCAGCGGTGGTCGGAGGACGCCGGTGAGCCGGGGCTGGTGGTCATGGGCGACTTCAACACCACCGGCAGCGAGCACGGGACGGTGGAGGAGGAGCTGGAGGCGGTCGACCGCCTGTACCGGCGAGTCGGCCTGCACCGGCTCGCCAACGCGACCGGCTGCACCGAGTACTGGGAGGGCGGTGGCGAGCCGGACGGGATCCAGCTGCCGTCGCTGCTCGACCACGTCTGGGTGCGCGGGCTCGGCGCCGAGCCGCCGGAGGCGCGGTCGTGGCTGCACTGCGCGCGGGCGGCCTGCCTTCCCCTGGTGTCGCGGCCCGGCGAGGAGGACGGGACCTTCTGGGACGTCTCCGACCACTGCCCGGTCACGGCCGACCTTCGCTGGCCTCCGGCCGTGAATGGAAGAACGAAGAGTGCAGACTGAAGACCGCCGACTCCACCTTCGGTCCGCTTCCGCGCCCGCTTCCGCCTCGAAACGCAGCGGCGAGTCGAGCAGGGAGAAATGCTGCGGAATCGACGCGATCCCGTCTATCATCGTCTTCGGGGGTCGGACCTGGTGGTGAACGATCGAGCGGAGCGCGAGTTTCACGTCTCGCGCCAGGCGAGGGAGCGCTACGGCTTCGACGCGGCGCTGTTCTCGCTCACCGGCAACGTAGTCTTCGCCGACTTTCGCGCCGCGCGCGAGTTCGCGCACCGCATGAACCAGCGCCGCGACGCCGCGCGCTTCCCGGAGCGGGCGGTGAGCGCCGGCTACCTCAACGCAATGGGCCTGATCGACGAGTTCGCCCACCTGCTGGTCGCGCGCTACCGCCGGCACCGCAACCCCCGGCTGCTCGCCGACGCCCTGGCCGACCTCGAGGCCTCGATCGGCCGCGCCCCCCTCGATGAGCTGCTGCTCGCCTTTGTCGCCGAGTTCCCACCGCTCGCCGTCCACCGCGGCGAGCTGACGGCCTCGGCCTGGCTGGCCGGCGCGACCGGCGGGGACCGCAACCGCGAAATCGCCGTCGAGGAGCTGCTGCTGCTCTGGCTGGCCAACCGCAACCCAGCCTTCGCGCCGTTTCGCGAGCTGTTCGACGACTCCGGGCTGCGGCTCGCCACCGCGTATCTGAAGGTGATGGACCGGCTGCGCGTCTTCCTCGCCGGCCAGCCACGGATCGAGGGCACGCCCGGCGGGCTGCTCGAGTTGCTCGAGGCGCCGATGCGGGCCGCTCCCGACTCGCTGGAAGGCCAGCTCGCGTACCTCCGCGCGGCGTGGTCGGTGCTGCTCGGGGAGGAGCTCGACCGGATTCTCTCGAGCCTCGACCTGTTCGCCGAGGAGCGGCGCGTCTTCTTCGGGTTCGGCCCCGGCCCGGTCCCGGTCCCGGAGCTGCGCATCCTGGAGGATGACCGGGAGGCCTACTCGGAGGACCGCGACTGGATGCCGCGACTGGTGCTGATGGCCAAGAACGTCCACGTCTGGCTGGGCCAGCTCTCCGAGCGCCACCAGCGGCCGATCGCGACCCTGGATGCGGTCCCGGACGCGGAGCTCGACCGCCTCACGAGCTGGGGCGTCACCGGCCTCTGGCTGATCGGGCTGTGGGAGCGCAGCCGCGCCTCGGCCCGGATCAAGCGGATGATGGGCGACGCCGAGGCGGTGGCCTCGGCCTACTCGCTCGAGGACTACCGGGTTGCGGCCGACCTCGGCGGCGATGCGTCCTTCGCCGAGCTCAAGGCGCGGGCCTGGAAGCGCGGCATCCGGATGGCCACCGACATGGTGCCCAACCACGTCGGCATCGACTCGCGATGGGTGATCGAGCACCCGGACTGGTTCATCAGCCTCGACCGGCCGCCTTTCCCGAGCTACTCCTTCGGCGGCCCCGACCTCTGCAACGACGGGCGGGTCGGCATCTTCATCGAGGACCACTACTGGAATCGCAGCGACGCGGCGGTGGTGTTCCGGCGGCGCGACCACTGGACCGGTGACGAGCGCTTCATCTACCACGGCAACGACGGCACCGGCATGCCGTGGAACGACACCGCCCAGCTCGACTACCGCAAGCCCGAGGTCCGCGAGGCCGTCATCCAGACCATCCTGCACGTGGCGAGGCAATCGCCGGTGATCCGCTTCGACGCCGCCATGACGCTCACCAAGCGGCACTTTCACCGGCTCTGGTTTCCGGAGCCGGGGTCCGGCGGCGACATCCCGTCGCGCGCCGGCCACGGCATGACCCGCGCCGAGTTCGACGCCGCGATGCCCGAGGAGTTCTGGCGGGAGGTGGTCG
The DNA here is from genome assembly GCA_963732115.1 of uncultured Bacteroidales bacterium. Classification (GTDB taxonomy): domain Bacteria; phylum Bacteroidota; class Bacteroidia; order Bacteroidales; family VadinHA17; genus LD21. Next base: position 19,807 of record CAVSYN010000005.1, on the reverse strand, counting down.
ACCGGGTGGCGGCCGAGGCCCCGGACACCCTGCTGCTGGCCGAGGCCTTCTGGTTGCTCGAGGGCTACTTCGTGCGCACCCTCGGCATGCACCGGGTCTACAACTCGGCGTTCATGAACATGCTGCGAGACGAGCGCAACGCCGACTACCGGCACCTGATCCGCAGCACCCTCGAGTTCGACCCCAGGATTCTCAAGCGCTACGTCAACTTCATGTCCAATCCCGACGAGCGCACCGCCCTCGACCAGTTCGGGAAGGACGGCAAGTACTTCGGGGTGGCGACCCTGATGGCGACCCTGCCCGGGCTGCCGATGTTCGGCCACGGCCAGGTCGAGGGCTTGGCCGAGAAGTACGGCATGGAGTTCTACCGCGCCCGCTGGTCCGAGCAGCCGGATGGCGAGCTGGTCCGCCGTCACGAGCGCCAGCTGTTCCCGTTGCTCCGCCGGAGGCGCGCCTTTGCCGAGGTCGAGCGCTTCCAGCTCTACGACCTCGTCCGCGACGACGGCAGCGTCGACGAGAACGTGTTCGCCTACTCGAACGGCAGCGGCAGCGGACGGTCGCTGGTGCTGTTCCACAACCGCTTCGCCGAGACCTCCGGCCGGATCCTGCGCTCGTGCGCGGTCCAGACCGTGCCCGGCGGCGGCCAGGACACGCTGCGCCACACCACGCTCGCGGAGGCCCTCGAGCTGCCCGCCGGCGACGAGTGGTACGTCGTGCTCGCCGACACGGCGAGCGGCCTCGAGTACCTGCGCTCCTGCCGGTCCCTCCACGAGCAGGGGCTCTACGTGGAGCTCGCAGCCTACGACCTGCAAGTGTTTGCGGACATCCGGCCAGTGGCGGATGGGTCCGACCGCCGTTACGCCCAGCTCGCCGGCCGGCTCAGCGGTCGCGGCGTGCCGAGCATCGCCGAGGCGCTGGCCGAGCTCGAGCTCGCGCCGGTCCTCGAGCCGTATCGGCGGCTGGTGGCTCCCGACGTCCTGCAGGCGCTGCTCGAGCTGCAGGCGGCCGGCGTCGAGGCCTCGCCGGACGCCGCAATCCTCGACCGGGTCGAGGCGTCGCTCGACGAGCTGCTCGGTGCGATTCACACCCGGGTCGGCGGCGTGGCGGAGCCGGAGCTGGCGCACGAGATCCGAAGCGATCTCGAGGAGCTGCTGGCCGGTGATCGCGCAGCCGCGCTCCGGGAGCTGTGGCCGCCGCCTGCGGCCGGCTCCCCGCTGCTGCCGGCGGCCCTGGTGTGGGTGTTGCTGCGCCGGCTGGCCGACGGCGCCCCGGAATCGTCGGAGGAGGGCGACGTCGGGCGCTGGCTCGACGACTGGTTCCTGCTGTCCAACCTGCGGCGCAGCCTGCTCGCGATCGGCCTCGGGTCCGAGCCGGCCGACCGCGCCGTCGCCGCCGTGCGCGCTCTCGACGCGTGCCGGCGGTGGTGGCAGTCCGAGCCCATGCAGCCCCCGGACCTCGCGGCCACGCTGCGCGACCTGCTCGCCGAGCCGGCGGTCGCGTCCTTCCTGGGCGTCAACCGCTACCAGGGCGTGGACTGGTTCATCAGCGAGTGCTGGAACGACCTCCAGTTCTGTCTCGCCGTGGTCGTCGCCATCGAGGCCGACGACCCGGACACGCTCGCGGAGGTCGGCCGCCGACTCGACCTGCTGGCGTCCGCCAAGCAGGCATCCGGCTACCGGGTCGACGAGCTGCTGGCGGCCCTCGCCGCCGGCCCCGAGTAGCGCATGGGCGGAGCTCGTCCCGGGCGCGTGCCGCGCTGGCTGCTCCCGGCCGTGATCGCTCTGCCCTTCGCGGCGGCGGTGGTGATCGACGTCGCGCGCGTGCTGACCGCCGAGCCGGCGCGCGACCGCGACCTGCTCGACGTCAGCGCGCTCCGCTTCGACCCGGCAGATCCGGTCTTCGACCTCCGCCGCGATCCGCCGGGCGGTGACGATGGCTGGGCTGGTCCTGAGTTCACCCTGGAGTCGGGGTGGGGGCAGGCCGCTCGACGATGGACGGTGGACCGCCGCCGAGGCGAGCGGTGCTCCGGCTCGATCCGGGCCGCGGCGGCCAGCGGGTCCTGCTCGTGGACGGCCGCGCCGACCGCGGGGAGCGGGTTCCCGTCGTGCTGGCTGCCGCGGTGAATGGCGCCGACTGCGGGCGGGCGCGGCTCGAGCGCCGGTTGGCAGCGTGCCGGTTCGAGCTGCCCGAGGGCGTCGTCCGCCCCGGTTCCAACCAGGTCGTGCTCAAGGTGGTCAATGCGCGGACCGGCCGGGCGGCCGGAGGCCGCACCGCGCTCATCCGGCGCCTCGCCCTCGCCGGCGCGGAGATCGCGTCCTTCGACACGCTCATGGCACAGCCGCCGCTCGTCGTGGATCACGAGCGAGGGAGCATCGTGGTCCGGAGCGCCGGCCGGTTGATCGCATCGTTCGCGAATCCGGTGAGCGGCAGCGTGCTGTCGGGCCGCGTCACCTTCCGGGATCCGGCCGGTGACGCGTGGTGTCGAGTCACCGTGGCCCGCCGCTACTCCGGGCCCGACCGCTTCGACGTGGTGAGCGAGCGGACGTTGCGCGCCGAGCGGTCGCCGACTGCCCGGATCCGCCAGGTGCTGCGAGACCGTCAGGAGCCGGTCGCCCTGATCGTCGATGTCAACCCAGCGGCCGCTGTGGGCGGGGTGGTGCTGGAGGAGCTGCGCGTCGACGTCGATCCGAAGCGGTGACGTTGGTGGCCGGGGGCGGTCAACACAGCCGAAGCGCAAGCCAGGAAACCGCAGCCACCACAAAGACACGAAGACACGAAGCGAGCCGCGTGACTGGCGACTCGTACCCTCGTGCGCTGCCGGCCCCTGGGGTTGTAACGTCACCGCCGACCGGCGGTGTCGCCCGGAAGAATGACCTTCACAACCGCAAGGGGCCACCCACCTGCGCTGATGGAAGCTCGACTCTCGGGTTCATGGTCGATGAGCGTTATCAAGAGCTTCTCTTTCTTCTTGTGCCTTGGTGGTGAGATTGCATGACGTCAGTAGCAATGCGGCGGCGGGCGCGGCAGCGGAAGCGGGAAGAAGTGTTCCCCTACACATCCCCGCCGGACGAGGGGTAGGGAGGGCGGCGGCTCGTCCGGGGGGGTCACGTCGCGGGGCGGCGGCGGCGGCTCGCGGCGCGTCCGCCAGGAGCCGATCAGGAAGGTGAGCACGGCGAGCGTCAGCTCGTCGACCAGCGGCATCGGGTCCGGCAGGAGCAGGTCGAGCACGAGCAGGCCGGCAAGGACCGCGAACAGCTGCGGAAATCGTAGCCGCGGCAGCAGCCGGCCGAGCAGCGACGTCATCGGGGAGCCGGTTGGGGTCGACATGGCGCCATGGTAGCAGCCTCGAGCGCTGCTCCGCAGGCATCAGTCACTCTTGAACATCTTCGCCGGCATGTAGCTCAGGAACGGCTTGCGCTCACCGCCGATGTCGCGGACCTTGATCACGAGCACGTGGCCCTCGGGCGCGGTCTTGATGCGGCGGCGGACCTCGCTCGCGAAGTTCTCGAGCTGGTAGCGGAAATAGGTGATGCCCTGCGCCGCGAACAGCTGCTCGATGCGTTCCCGCGCCCGCGGGGTGAGCTCCACATCCTCCGGTCCGATCCAGCGGAACATCGGGTCCACCTCGGACGCGGTGAGGGCGATCTGCTCGACCGGTGCCGGCATGCCGGGCGCGGCGGGACGACGCGCGCCGGCGAAGACGTCATCGACGATTGCCGCGGGGCCGGCGGACCGTCCCGCGGCGGCGCGGACCGGCACGGCTGCCGTGATCGGGGGCGCCGACGCTTGGCGGGCCGGCGGCGCGGCCGCGACGGGCGGAACGGACGCCGGGCGGGTCGGCGGCGTTGCGGCGGGTGCGCTGCTGATTGGCGACGCTTCCGGGGCGGGCGCAGCGGGGGCATGGCGGACCGCCTGCTGCGCAGACCCTCCGCCAAGCTCCTGGAGGGCGTGGCCGGTGGCCTGCAGGCTGACCAGGATCCGGGCGACCAGCTGGTCGGCGCCGGTGGCCGGCGGGACCGCACCGCTGGCCTGCAGCCAGCGGTCGAGCCGTTCCAGGAAGGACGCGAAGCCGTGCAGCTGGTCGACGTCGAACTCGGCCGGGGCGAGGGGCGCGGCCGCCCGTGAGCCGCCGGTCGGCAGCGGCGCACCTGGGGACGAGGCCGAGCGCATCAGCTTCATCAGGTGGGCCACGGAACGCCGGATTGACGCGAGGGTGTCGAGGTGCGCCGGCGTGACGGTCCACCGGGACCGGGGCGCGAGGTAGCCGTCGATCCGCTCCAGGTTGTGGGCGGCCTTCTCCAGCTCGTCGTGGGTCAGCTCTCTCGCCACGCCATCGCTCCGCATGGGCGGCCCAGTGCCGCTCGCGCCTTCAACGCATGATAGACGATTCGGGGGCAGCCTGCCGCGCGTCCGGATGTGCGATGATCTGGCGCGGGGACTGTAGCTTCGGAGCCAGGGACATGGTGCAGAGCCTGACCATCACGCGGCCGACCGACTGGCACCTTCACCTCCGCGACGGTGCCGGGATGGCCGACGTCGTCGGCCACTCGGTCCGGGTCTTCGCGCGCGCCGTGGTCATGCCGAACCTCGCTCCGCCGATCGTGACCAGTGGCCAGGCGGTCGCCTACCGTGATCGGATCCTCGCCGCGCTGCCGCCGGGGTCCGACTTCGAGCCGCTGATGACCCTGTTCCTGACCGACGCCACCCCGCCGGCGGAGATCCGAGCCGCGAAGGCCAGCGGCGTGGTGGTCGCGGCGAAGCTGTACCCGGCCGGTGCGACAACCCACTCGGACCGCGGCGTGGCGGAGGTCGGCCGCATCGCCCACGTCCTCGCCGAGATGGAGGCCTGCGGACTGCCCCTGCTGGTGCACGGCGAGGTCGTCGACCCCGCGGTCGACATCTTCGATCGCGAGCGGGTGTTCATCGAGCGCGTGCTGGCGCCCCTGCGTGGACCGCTGGCCGGGCCTCAAGGTGGTCCTCGAGCACTGCAGCACGCGGGAGGGCGTGCAGTTCGTCGGCGCGGCGTCGCCGCGGGTGGCGGCGACGGTGACGCCCCAGCACCTCCTGCTCGAGCGTCAATGACCTGCTCGCCGGCGGCGTGCGCCCTCACCACTACTGCCTGCCGGTGCTCGAAGGGCCGGGAGCACCGCCAGGCCGTGGCCCGAGCGGCGACCGGCGACAGCCCGAAGTTCTTCCTCGGCACCGACAGCGCGCCCCATGCCCGCTCGCGCAAGGAGTGCGGCTGCGGCGCGGCCGGCGTGTTCAGCGCCCCGGCCGCACTCGAGCTCTACGCCGAGGCCTTCGAGGCGGCCGGTGCGCTCGACCGGCTCGAGGCGTTCGCGTCGCAGCGCGGCGCCGACTTCTACGGTCTGCCCCGGTCGTCCGGCACCGTCAGCCTGGTGCGGGAGCCGTGGCAGGTGCCGGCGAGCTGCCCGTTCGGCGAGGACGTGGTCGTCCCGATGCGCGCCGGGGAGACGGTCGCGTGGCGGATTGCCGACGGATCCGGGGTGGGGTAGGCCGCCGGCCCGCCCGTCGCGTCCGCGCTTGAAGCGCGGCGCGCCCACTTGGCACTGCGATCCGGTATCACGTACCCTGTGCGGCGCCGCCAGGGGGCGGCAACGAGGGAGATTGAAGTCCATGGCCAACATCAAGACGAAGAAGGGGACGATCGGCATTCTGACCGGCGGGGGCGACGTCCCGGGGCTCAACCCGGCGATCCGCGCCCTCACCGTACGCGCGCTGCGCGAGGGCTACCGGGTGCTCGGCATCCGCCGTGGCTGGGCCGGCCTCATCGAGTCGCTGCCGCATCCGCCGACGGCCAGGACGAGTGGGTGATGGACCTCACCGAGGAGGTGGTCAACAAGGTCGGACGCACCGGCGGCACCTTCCTCCACAGCTCGCGCACGCGACCGAGCCACGTCCCGCTCGCCAATGTTCCGGACCACCTTCGCGACCGCTTCAAGGACGAGACCAACGACCTGACCGAGGTCGTGATGGCCAACCTCGTCAACCTGGACATCGACGTCATGATCCCGATCGGCGGCGACGACACGCTGTCATACGGCGTGCAGCTGCACCAGCGCGGCGTACCGGTGATCGCGATCCCGAAGACCATGGACAACGACGTGCCGGGCACCGACTACTGCATCGGCTTCTCCACCTGCGTGACCCGGACCATCGCCATGACCCACGCGCTGCGCACCTCGGCCGGCAGCCACGAGCGCTTCCTGGTGATCGAGGTGTTCGGTCGCTACGCGGGCTTCACCGCGCTGCTGCCGACCATGGCCGGCGCCGCCAACCGGTGCGTGATCCCGGAGCACCCATTCGACATCGAGGTCCTGACCGAGCTGCTGTCCGAGGACCGGCGGCGCAACCCATCTCTGTACAGCGTGGTGCTGGTGTCCGAGGGCGCCACCTTCAAGGGCTCGGACGAGATGACCTTCGAGGACCACGAGACTGATATGTTCGGCCACAAGAAGCTCGGCGGGATCGGCGACCTGGTGTCGCGGGCGCTGCGCGAGCTGTCGCCGAAGTACAACGGCGGGCGGCGGGTGAACACGATCAGCCAGCGGCTCGGCTACATGGTCCGCGCCGGCGACCCGGACGCCCTGGACTCGATCGTGCCGATGGCCTTCGGCAACCTCGCCATGGACCTCATCCTGGAGGGGGTCTCGGGCCGGCTGGTGTGCGTGCGCAACGGCCGCTACGACCACGTGCCGATCGACGTGGTTTCCAGCCGCAAGAAGGTGGTGGACGTCGGCAAGTTCTACAGCCGCGACCGGCTGCGTCCGCAGTACACGCGGTTCGCCGGCTCGCCGACCTTCATCATGACGAGTGATTATTGAGGCCGCAGTCGCGGCCAGGATCTAGGGGCTGGGATCTAGGGCGAGTTCCCCCTCCCACCCACTTCCGCCTCCGCGCCCGAGGGGCCTGCCCTGAGCGAGCGGCGCCCATTCGACTCGGAGCCCTGGCGGGCTCCTCGCTCAGGGCAGGCTCCAGCGCCGGGAGTCGAAGGGCTGCCCGTGCCCGGAATGCTCGGCCGCGGGCGGGGATTGAGAAAATGGAGGGTTGAGGAGATCACCATGAGAATCCTGCACACGATGATCCGGGTGGGTGACCTCGAGCGCTCGCTTCGCTTCTACACCGAGGCGCTCGGGATGGAGCTGCTGCGCAAGCAGGACTACCCCGGCGGCTCGTTCACGCTCGCCTTCGTCGGCTACGGCCCGGAGGAGGACGGACGCGGTCATCGAGCTGACCCACAACTGGGACACCTCACGCTACGACCTCGGCACCGGCTTCGGCCACATCGCGATCGGCACCGACGACATCGAGGGCGCCTGCGACCGGGTTCGACGGCTCGGCGGAAAGGTCGTGCGCGAGCCAGGCCCGATGAAGCACGGGACCACCATCCTCGCCTTCGTGGAGGACCCGGACGGCTACCGGATCGAATTCATCCAGGAGAGGACCAGGGATAGGGCCATCTCAGCTTCCGTGCCCGCTTCCGCTTCCGAGTCCGAGCGCGTCTTCGTGCCCGCTCGCTCGCTCCGTCCTCGAAGCGCCTCGCGCCGGTCTCGGATGCGATCCCCGAGGTTGCCACCTTTGGCGATTTCGGGTCTCGAGCATCTCTTGAGGAGAGCGTCGTCCCGAAATCGCCAAGATGGCACGCCGCAGGACGCCCTCTCCTAGACGTTCGGAAGGGGAAGCGAGCGGGGCGCTAACCCTTGAGCGTCAGCCCCGCCACCTCAGCGTCCAGCCGGTCGACCAGCGACGCCATCGTCGCCACCAGCGCCTCGACCGGCTCGGCCGTCTCGAGGTCGACGCCGGCACGCCGCAGCTGCGCGATCGGATGATCGTTGCCGCCGGCGCGCAGCAGTGCGAGGTAGCGCTCCACGGCCGCCGCCCGCTCACCCGGCGGGCCCTCGGTCATCCGGCGGTGGAGCAGGCTCGCGGCCGCCTTGCTGGTGGCGTACTGGTAGACGTAGTAGGGCGACCCGTGGAAGTGCGGGATGCGCGCCCAGGTGTTGCGGTCCTGCTCGATGTCGTCGAGGCTCGAATCGAAGAAGGCCGCCAGCGACGCCAGGTACAGCCGCTGCAGCGCCTCCGCGGTGACCGGCTCGCCGCGCTCGACCAGCCGGTGGGCCTCGAGCTCGAAGTCGGCGAACATCGCCTGCCGGTAGAAGCTGGCGGCGATGTCGTCGATCGCGTGCTGGAGCAGGGCGACGCGACGCGCCGGATCCGTCTCGCGGCGCAGCAGCAGGTCGAGGAACAGGCTCTCGTTGGTCATGCTCGCGACCTCGGCCACGAAGATGGTGTAGCTCGAGGTGGCGAACGGCTGGTGCGAGTGCGACAGCTCGGTGTGCATGGTGTGGCCCATCTCGTGGGCCACCGTGAAGGCATCGTTCAGGGTGTCGGCGTGGTTGAGCAGCATGTAGGGGTGGACGCCGTAGACGCCGGCCGAAAAGGCCCCCGATCGCTTGCCCTCGTTCTCGTAGACGTCGATCCAGCGCTCGGCAAAGGCGCGCCCCACGGTTCGCCGGTAGTCGTCGCCGAACAGCGCCACCGACTCGGCGATCAGCGGCGGCACCTCGTCGTAGGAGACCTGCCAGTCGGCCGGAACGAGCGGCAGGTAGGCGTCGAACGAGTGGTAGCGCTCGAGACCGAGGGTGCGCCGGCGCAGCCGGTGGTAGCGACGCAGGGGCTCGGACCCGGCCTTGGCGGCGGCGATCAGCCGCTCGACGACCTCGACCGGGATGTTGTTCTCGTCGAGGCTCGCGGCCAGCGTCGTCTGGTACCTCCGGGCCTGCGCCGCGAACCAGTCGGCCTGGAGGACGCCGTTGTAGATCGCCGCGTGGGTGTTGGGTCGCGAGTTGTAGACCGTGTGGTGGGCGTCATAGAGCGCCTTGCGGTCGTTCTGGTCACGCAGGGTGTGAAGGCCGTGCGTGTAGGCCGCGTGGCTCGCCACCACGGTCGAGCCGTCGGACAGCGTGACCTCGGGGAACTCGACGTCGGCGTCGGCGAGCATCGAGTAGGTGTGGGCCGGGCTCGCGCCGAGCGGCCCCGCGAAGGCGAGCAGCCGCTCGCCGTCCTCGTCGAGCACGTGCTGCTGCTGCCGGTAGGCCTCCTCGATCGGAAAGCGGTAGGGCGCGAGCTCCGGCGTGTCCGCAAGCCAGCGGGTCATCGTCTCCTGGGGGATCGTGAGCAGCTCGGGCGTGTACCACGCCGATGCCTGGCGGAAGCGGGCGAGCGCGATCCGCACCTGCTCGAGCCGCGCCTGGACGGCGTTGTCGCGGGTGTCCTGGGCCTGCATCAGTCCGGGGTACTGGTAGACCCGGTAGACGAGCTGGCCGAGCTCGTCCGACAGGCGGCAGGCGGCGAGCAGCTGCTGCGGGCCCTGGGTCAAGGTGCCGCGGAACGCCTGGTATCTCTCCATCAGGGCCGCAGCCGCGTCCATCGCCTGCCGCCAGGCATCCCAGTCGGGGAAGATGTGGCCGAGGTCCCAGGTGAAGCGCTCGGCGATCTGCGCGCGGACGCGGGTCTCCGGTCGCGTCGCTGCGCTGAGAGCTGCGGTCGCGGTAGCGCTCATGTCGTTCCTCTCCGGCACCGGAGAACCGTACCGGAGCGCCGAGTGCTTCCTCAATCGGTGCCGCGCGATGAACCCGTGCAGAGGTTCGCGAGCCGTCGCCAGTCGTGACCGGCTCGACAACGGCGACGGAACGGGCACGGGCACCTTGCTCCAGGCGCAGTCGCGCCGCTCGGGCACGGGCAGGGAACTCGGGCACGGATCCGGCATCCGGCTTCGCTCGCGGCTCCGCCGTGACAGGTCGCGCTCTGGACCGCCGTGACAACGGGCGCGGAAGCGAGTGGGAAGGGGGCCCTATCCCCTAATCCCTGATCCCTAGACCCTCCCTCAAGGCACCGTCGTGCTCCATGCCCCGGTGTCGCCGGACTCGAAGCCGTCGCCGAACACGCCCGCGCCGCCGCCGACCGCCACCGGGCGGGTTCGCGTCCGTGGTCCCTCCGGGTAGTCGGCGGTCAGGGTCACGTCGTAGACCCCCTCGGCAGGGAAGGTGTGCGACGGGTTCTGGTCGGTCGAGCTCCCGCCGTCGCCAAAGTCCCACTGCCACCCGGTGACCGGCCCGCTCGACCGGTCGGTGAACAGCACCGGCTCGCCGACGCCGGGGTCTGTCGGTGAGAACTCGAAGTCGGCGAGGTGCTCGGCGCCCGCCACCGTGATGTCGTCGAGGTACCAGCCGAGCGTCTCGATCGAGTAGTCGGAAGCGAAGTGCCAGCGCAGGTCGACCGTCTGGCCGGCCCACGCCGAGAGGTCGAAGGACGTCTCCTGCCAGCCTCCAGACATGCCGGTGAAACCGGGTTGGCCGAGGGCGCTGACGTCGCTCGATGGGTACCCGCCGTCCGGAGTGACCAGGGTGTAGGAGCCGGAGCCGGTCGGACGCGCGCTGAGGTTGCCGCCGTCGTAGCCGCTCTCGAAGTCGTACCAGTGCCAGAAGCTGAGCCGGCCGCCGCCCGCGATCGTGACCGCGGCGAGGTCGAGGTACCAGTGGGCGTTCGGCTGGTAGTTCGCCGGACAGGTTGGTCGCCCAGACCTTGGTGCCGGAGTGCGCGCCGGGGTTGCCGGTGCCCGAGGGAGCGCCCCACTGCCAGCCCCGGCTCGACGTCAGACCGCCGTTGTCTGCCTCGAGGTCGGTTGTGAAGGCGACCTCGAGCGGGGCCAGCGCGAAGTTGATGACCGCCGCCGGTGCGACCACCGTCCGGGTCACCGAGATGGTCTCGAAGCCTGCGGCCGCGACCCGGAACATGGAGTCACCGATGAACACCGCCGGGAAGGAGTAGGCCCCGTCGCCGCCCGTGGTGGCGGCGAGGCCGAGGTCGGGAATCTCGACCGTGGCGCCGGCGATCGGCGCCCCGGTGTGGTCGGTGACCTCTCCGGAAACCGCAGCCGTGGGGAGCGGCTAGAGGACTGCGTCCAGGACGGTCGAGCCGCCGGCCGGCACGGTAACCCCGTAGAACTCGGCCGGCTCGTAACCCACGGCGGTGATCAGCACGTGGTAGCTGCCGGGCAGCAGCAGCCGGTGGTAGTCGCCGACATCGGGGTCGGTGATGGCGTAGCTGTTGTCGGCCGCCGTGTCGTGGCCGACGATCTCGACCCTGGCGTCGAGCGGCTGGCCGCCCGGATCCGTGACCAGGCCGTGGATACCGTCACGCGCCTGGCCCAGGTAGCCGAGCAGCGCGGCGCGGTTCCAGTTCCAGTGGTCGTCGAGCTGCGAGGCCGGCAGCAGCTTGGTGCTCGAGATCTCGATCGTGGTCTCGCGGTCGCCGCGGAACCAGGTCATGTAGTCCTGCCGGCCGCCGGCGACCGGGTACCAGTCCCAGCCGTTGGTGATGCCGTTGTCGAGGTCGGTCAGGTAGCCCGCCGGCGCCACCGCGTGGACGGCGTCGGCGTAGGCGCGGCTGATGTTGATCAGCCAGGCATCGTCGACGTGTCGCCGGGCCCAGGTGTCCCATGGGTAGTTCACGACCTCGGCGCCGCCGTGGAAGTTCGCGGACAGCGCGATGCGGTGCGCCTCGGCGAAGGCCATCATGGCCTGGGTCTCGGTCCACCAAGGGTAGCCGTCGGGGTGGGGCCCCTCGTCGGGGTCGGCGAAGTTGCGGTTGCCGTCGACGCCGCTGTAGCCGCCCGACGCCGTGGCGTACTCCCGGATCGCGCCGTCGACGGTCGTGTCGCTCGAGAAGTAGGTGCCGTCCGGGTTGGCGGCCGGGTTGATCCAGATCTCGAGGTCGTCGACCAGCGCGGTGATCTCCGGGTCGCCGCCGTACTCGTCGAGCAGCTCCGCGATCAGGTGCAGCATGAGCCCGTAGCCGGTGGTCTCATCGCCGTGGATGCTGGAGGTGTAGAGCGCCTCCGGCTCCTCCTCCTCGACGCCCGGGTTGTCGCTGATGCGCATCATCCACAGCCGGTGCGGCCTGATCTGGTTGGTGGTCGGGCCGAGGTCGACGAGCTGGCAGAGCGCCGGGTAGTCGGTCGCGTAGCGGTTCAGGAAGCCCACGTACTGGGCATAGGTGGGGTAGCACTCCCAGGTCCGGTTGGGGTCGTTCTCCCAGCCCGCCGGGCACATCGTGGCGAGCTCCGGCGCCTCGGGTTCCGGCAGGACCTCCCACTGGAAGCCCGACTTGGCCAGCCGCGCGAGCTGGGCGGGCGTCGCGGTGGCGGTGACCACCCCGTCGCGGACGTCGTCGATGCTCACCAGGCGGGACAGCTCCTCGAGCCGGGCGCGGTCCTGGAGCACGATTCGAACCGCCACCGGCCGGTCAGCCGCGAACAGTGTGATGGCAGGGGCCATCGTGAGCACCACGAGCACAGCTAGCACGACCCGTCGCATCGAGCCTCCGCATGGCCGGTCGATCTGAGCCGAGCGCCGGCCGAGACTGTGATTGTAGCTGCGAAAACGCTTGGTGGGACGACTGGGAACTCGATTCGAGGGATCAAATCGTGCTGGTCGTGTGAGGTGTAGCATATTGAAAGAGGACAGCCGGCAGTGCAACCGGGTGGGCGGCTCGAGCCGTACGAGATTGTTGCGCCGCTCGGAGTGGGTGGGAGGGTAGACGCTGCCATCTGGGACGCGGGCCACCATTCCCAGCGCAGCGGCGCCTATCCGATCTGGCAGTCGATGCCGTGCTGTGCAGCGAACCGCCGCACGATGCTCGACTGCCCGAGGTAGAACGCCTCGGTGGCGCGGTCCTTGCCGACGCGCGGGTTGTAGTTCCAGCCGCTGAAGTAGATGTGGTCGACGAACGCCACCTCGGCGAGAATCGCGGACAGGTCCTGCTCGATGATGGCTGGCGTTGGGTAGGGCTCGATGTGGACGAGCGTCCGGCGGCCGGCCTCGTGCAGCCACCGCAGAGCGGCGATGCGCTCGGCGTACGGCGCAGCGCCCGGCTCCCACTCGCGGCGGAAGTCCTCGTCCAGCGAGACCAGGCTGATGCCATGCGTGTTGTCGCACGGGAAGCGCCGGCGATCGGCGAGCTCCGCGGGCAGCCTGCCCTTGGTCAGCAGCGAGCACCGGATCCCGGCGCGATTCAGCCGCTCGATGATGGCGAGCGACATTTCCTCGATCTCCGGGTGGTCGACCATGAACGGGTCGGTCGTCAGGCACAGGTGCACGTCGGAAGGGAGTACCCGCTTCCCCGCCAGCTCGCGGTCGAGGAGCGTGAGGGCGTTCCCGACGATTCGCGGGCGGCGCCACTGGGCGTCGTTTCGGACGCGCCCATGATGCCTGGCCATCAGAAACGCGTAGCAGGGGTAGCGGCAGCCGTGGCTGCAGCCCAGGACGTGATTGATGCAGTGAAACCCGAGACCACTCTTGTAGAGCAGGCTCTTGCGCTCGATGGACTCGAGTGGCATTCCGGCAGCGTCGCTCACGGCCTCCACAGTGTAGGCCGACCGAGGTGTTTCGCGAGAGGTCGACGCCGGCCGTTGGCGCAGTTCCCGGGTGGGATCTGGACCTGTCGTGTGCGGCTGGCGGATACTCGGCGGCGCGGTCGAGTGCGCTGGTGAGCCGCGCGGCGTGCCCGGTGCCGGCGGGCGTCGAGCTGCGGCCGCCGCAGCCGTGACGGGAGGAGCGATGGCGGGGTTTCCGGATCGGGTGACGCTGGGTCGATCGGGGCTGACGGTCGGACCGCTCGGCGTGGCGGGCGGCTACGGGGTTGAAGCCGCGGCGATCCGCCGGGCTGTCGACCGCGGCTGTACCTACCTCTACCACGGCTCACGCCGCGAGCAGGGGATGCGGTCCGCGATCCGCGAGCTCAAGGCGGCCGGCCGGCGCGACGAGCTGGTGGTCGTGCTCCAGAGCTACTCGCGCTGGCCGTGGCTGCTCGAGCGGATGCTTGCGCGCGGCTTGCGTGGTCTCGGGCTCGACCATGCGGACGTGCTGCTGCTCGGCTGGTACAACGACACGCCGTCGGCCGGTCTCCTGGAGGGAGTGATGCGGCTCCAGGAGAAAGGGATGTTCCGGCACCTCGCGGTGTCGGGCCACCGGCGGCCGGCGTTTGTCGACTTCACCGCAGATCCCCGTTACGCCATCCTCCACATCCGCTACAACGCCGCCCACCCCGGCGCCGAGCAGGACGTGTTTCCCCATTTGCCTACCGAGGGCAGGCCCGGCGCGGTGGCCTTCACCGCGACCCGCTGGGGCTCGCTGCTGTCGGCGCGCCGGATGCCGCCAGGCGAGGCGCCGCTGCGCGGCCGCGACGCCTACCGCTTCGTGCTCTCCAACCCGGATTTCAACGTCTGCATGACCGGCCCGAAGAACGCGGCCGAGCTCGAGGAGGCGCTCGCCGCGCTCGACGAGGGCCCTTTGTCGGCCGAAGAGATGGCGCGCGTGCGCCGGATCGGCGAGCACGTGCGCGGCCACGCCTGGATTGGCTGACACCTGCAGGTGCCAGGTGCGGTCATCGATCGTCACGCCGTCACGCGGGAATGCGAGAGTGGCGGCGCCTGACCGGCACCAGCTCACGACCACCGCACCCGGCACCCATGAAGGTCACACGTCGGCAAGGGAACGATGAATGTTGCGGCTATAGTGGCTTGTGACCGACGTCAGCTCGTGGACACGGAGGAACACCGCCAATGTACGAGCACCGCTCGAAGCCGCTCGTGTCGAGACGCATCTTCCTCGGTCGGCTGGTCCGCAGCGCGGCCCTTGCCGCGGCGATCGTCGTGGGGTCGCTGGCTGCCGGCGTTCTGGGGTACCGGGAGCTCGAGCATCTGAGCTGGGTGGATGCCCTGCTCAACGCCTCGATGATCCTGGGCGCCATGGGCCCGGTTGATCCGGTGCGGACGCTGGCGGGGAAGCTCTTCGCTTCCGCGTACGCGCTCTACGCGGGCCTGCTGTTCGTGGTCGTCACCGGGATCGTCTTCGCGCCGGTGGTTCATCGCCTGCTCCACACCTTCCACGTCGAGCGCGATGACCGGCCCGAGGCATCACACCCCCGGGGAGGCTGATCGCACCCGTCGGACGGGGCCGTCACCGAGACGAAGGTCCGCCGGCGTCCGCCTCGCGGATGGAGGACCATGGGACGACGGAGCACGCGTTCCAAGGTGCGTTGTTCGGAGAAACCACTGCATCGTCGGCATAGAGCTCCAGCACGCTGTCGTAGTCGCCGGCCACCATTGCCCGATTCCAAAGGTTCTCAACTGGCGAGGGGCACGAACCTCGAGCGGCGGATGAGCGGTCCCTGGTCGGCAGCGGGATGTGGTGGATACCGTTGGTCGCGGAGATGTCACTTCCACCGCGCGCGGCACCGATGCACTGCGAGACCGAGGCCGCTCCGCTGTTCGCCGATCCTGGCATCTCCGGCCGCCGCTAGCTGGAGGGGGACGGCTCTGTTCGTTTGCAGACGACGACGGTGAGGTCGTCGTCCTGTGACTGACCCTCCAGGAACGACTGCGCCGCCGCGATGACGCGGTCGGCAATCTCGCGTGCCGGCCGGTCGATCACCGACTTCACGACATGCAGGACGGCCGAACTCCCGAACTCGCCGCCCCGCGTTGAGGCAGCCTCGAGGATCCCGTCGGTAAGGAGCACCAGAGTGTCACCGCTGGCGAGGATGATGTCCGGGCACTGCGTGCAGGAGAGTTCCGGAAACAAGCCGAGCGGTGTGCAGCCGCTGTTCAACTCTGCCTTGACCGTGCCCGACTGATCGAGCACGTATCCCGTTGGGTGTCCGAAGTTCCTCCAGGTGAGTGCGTCTGTCGCCCCGTCTAACAGGACCAGGACCATCGTCACGAAATGGTGCTCTTGGAGGTCTGCGAACAAGAGCCGGTTGAGCTGGTCTGCAAGCCTGTCGAGCGGCATCAGCGTGCTGGCCAGCGAGCGGAGGTAGGCACGGGTTGCAGTCATGATCAACGCCGCGCCGACTCCATGGCCGGACACGTCGGCGATGCCGAGAGCGATCCTTCCGTCGGGGAGCGGGATGAAGTCGTAGTAATCGCCGCAGGTTGCGCTGGCGGGCGTGGACGTCCCGGCGATGTCGAATCCCGGGATCGTCGGCGCCCCCTGCGGAGACAGCCTCCGCTGCACCGAGGCTCCTAACCTCATCTCGATTTCGGTCTCCTGGAGCTTGATGCGGTCGGTCATGTCCCGCATCACCGACACGAAGTGGATGATCTCACCGGTGCTGTTGTCCCGGATCGGCGTGATCGTCTGCTCCGCGTGGAATTGTTCGCCGGACTTCTTGCGGTTGATCACCGTCCCCTTGAAGGGCTCACCGCTGGTGATCGTCGCCCACAGGGTGGCGTAGTACGCCGGCGGCTGGAGCCCGGACTTGAGCAGATTCGGAGTCCGGCCGGCCGCCTCTGAGCGGGAGTAGCCGGTGGTCGCCTCGAATGCCGGGTTGACATACTCGATGACGCCAGCGCGGTCGGTGATGAAGACGCTGTCGGCGGCCTGCTCGACCGCGTTGGACAAGCGCTGCGAGAGCTCCTGCGCCCGTTTCTGGCGGGTGACGTCTCTGAAGACCACCACGCCGCCGATGAGCTGTCCGTCGACGTTCTTGAGCGGCGACCCGGTGACGCTCGTCCACGCGCCGTCAGGCACCTGCGCGTTGCGAACGAAGATCTCGGTCTCCGGGACTTCTTCGCCGCGGATCGCCCGCGGCAACGGCAGCTGATCGGTGGGGAAGTGCTGGTTGGTGCCCGGCACGAACAGGCCGAACGTCTCCGACCACTTCGCCCGGAGGGAGTTCAACGGCCCTCGCCCGAGAATGCGCCTTGCGGCCTCGTTGACGATGGTCATCCGACCGTTCACGTCGGCGACCATCACTCCTTCCGAAACGCTGTGGATCACGGACCTGGCGAACTCCGCCTGCTCACGACGCGTCTTCTCGGACCACCATCGGTGGGTGATGAGCGCGAGCGCGAGCAGCAGCTCGTAGGCTAGGAACACACCAAGGCCGATCACTCCCGCACGGCTGCCGGCCATTCGGGACAGGTAGAATGGCGTCGGACGGGCGATCAGAGTCCACGACTGGCCGTCCAGGATCAGTTCTTGGCGAACGACGGCCTTCGCGAGAGGATCGTCGCCTACCGGGATCGGAATGGCGGAGGACCCTTCGCTGAGGCTGGTGCCAGCGTCGTCGACGAGATCCACGGCCATGTCCTCGGTCTCCCCGAGCCCCCTGTCCGGCAACGACGCGGTGATGAGGTCCGCGGCGCGGACGACGCCGACCGCGAATCCCGACAGCACCCGCGCACCGCTCTGATCGGCTGGCACCCGGTAGACTGGGATCGCCAGCAGGAAGCCCTTCGACTCGGCGGAGCCCAGCGGCATGAGCAGCAGGCCCGAAACGGCCGCCCGCCCCGTCGCGGCGGCTCGGGTCAGAACATCCAGCGTGACCGGCTCGGACCCGAGGTCAAAACCAAGCGCCCACTCGTTTCCCGCCCGGGGTTCTACGAAGCGAACCGGGAAGTAGCGCTCCCTGGTTCTCGCGGGCGCCAGCGTGCCCGGCGCGGTCCGTTCGGTGATGGTGTAGCCCATCCCAAGATCCCGCCACGCTTCGGCTTCGTGTGGCCCGCGCTCGTCCAGCGGGACCAGGGGCGCCCATTCCAGGGCCTGGATCTCGGATCCCCGCGCCATGAGCTCGACCGCGAATCTTGCGAACTCGCTGTTGGCCATCGTGTCGCTCGAGCTCAAGAGCGCCGACGCTGCGGCGACCATGCGGCGGCCATCGGCAACCTCTGCCTCCAGCGCCTGGGCCAGGTCCGTGACCTTCTTCTCAAAGCGGTCGAGGTTTCTCAGGTCGTCGGCGCGGCGCACCGCGTGCTGCACCGCGAGGCCCGCCGCGGGCCCAAGCAGCGCTGCAACGATCGCGCCCGCGACGAGTCGCTTGGGTGCTCTGGATGTCATTCGATCAGATGGTAGCCGGGAAACCGTGCCGTGGAATTCTCCGGTTCCAACCATGAAACACAATCCTGCCGACACCTTCCAGGTCGGGTGATGATCCGTGGTGCCAACGCGCCGGCCGAGAGCTCGCGAGCTGTGAGAGCCGCGAGTGCGTGGCGGGAACGCCGGCTGGCAGCTCTCGGAGTGCCCGTCGGAACGGATGCGGGCACGGGCACTGAGACGGACGCGGGCCGCATCCCCTGGCACGTATCACCTACTGCTTGTCTCACCTGGCACATCAGAACAGCGACGAGGTCGACACGATCACGGTCGGGCCGGAGCCGTCGTCCGGCCATCCGACCTCGATCCTGCGCGATGTTGGCGACGCCGATCGTGGTCAGGTCGCCGATGATGCCAGATGCCCGCGTCGACCCGCACGCCGTCGGTGGTGCGGCCGACCCGCGGGTCCCAGGTGGCGCCGGCGTCCACGAAGACCTCGAAACCAAGCGCCAGGACGTGGAACACGTCGTCCTTGATCAGGGCACGCCACTGCACGTTGGCCAGAGCCCGTCCGGTGCCGTCGAAGTAGTCGGGGTTCCAGCCGCGCAGTCCGACATCGGCGCCGAGGGTGAGCTGGCGGTCGAGGTCGAGGTCGCGGGAGGCGTCGGCGAGCAGGCGCAGCTGCCAGCCGCGGCGGCCGAGCTGCGCCGCGCCGATCCACGCCCCGACGACCCAGTTCCGGAAGATCACCATCGTCGACGCGGCCCTCGATGGTGGCCTCGCCGAGCACCAGCCACTGGCCGCGCCGACGGGCCATGTCGAGGCGGCCGTCGAGGAGCAGGCGCGGGACGTCCCCTCCGAGCGCCGGCAGCGAGACGGTCGCGCCGGCCGAAAGGTTTGGGCCGAGGGCCACGTCCTCCTGGATCGACCAGGAGCGAAATCCATGGAGCACCTCGAAGTTGTCCGTGACGTGCTCGTACGAAAGGCGCGGCCCGTCGACCAGCCGGTCGTCGGGCGTCGGGTACGGATCGCCGGTGTCGTCAAAGCTCCAGCCTTCGAAGGTGTCGTGACGGTGGTCGAAGCCGACGGTGAGGCGGCGGGTCACCTCGCCGTCGCCGGCAAACCGGAACCCGTACCAGACGCCTGCGGTCTCGCTGCTGTCGGGGCCGCTGACCACCGCGTCGCCTTCCGAGTAGAGGTAATCCACGCGTTGGTCACGGTCCCAGATGCCGCCCATCGCACGAGGGGTCGCCAGCGCGTAGAACGGGCGCTCGATCCGAACCAGCTCGCGGAAGCCGTCGCTGCGGTCCGCATAGCGGAGCTCCGCCCGCCACCAGCTCCCCAGGATGTTGGGGTCGAAGTAGCCGATGACGGTCTCGCTGCGCTCGACGTCGCTGCTGTACTCGAGGTCGAACTTCTTACCTCGGCCGAAGAAGTTCTTCTCCTGAAACTCGATACCCCAGTCCGCGCGGTCGCCGACCAGGCCGGCGCTGCCGCCGACCTCGAGCGTCCACTGGTCGTGGGTCTCGACGGTCACCTCGACCCCGCCGTCGACGCGGCGGGCCGTGATCAGCACCGGGTTGATGAAGCCGAGCTCGCGCAGGACGCGGGCGCTCTCCTCGGCCAGGGCTTCGGAGAAGGGTCGCCCTCCTGAGCAGCAGCCGCGAGCGGACGAAGGACTCTGCTGATGATGTGCAGCGAGTTCGCCGCGCGATAGAACCACTCGAGGTCTCCGGCTGCGAGGTGTCGAATGTCGTCCCGCGCGAAGACGATGCGAACGATCGGCTGGCCCTCGACGGCGGCGGTCTCGCTCTTCGGCGGCTCCGCGGTGGTCGGCGCAGAGCAGCCGCGGCGACGAGGGCGAGGGCCGACGCAGCGAAGCCGATCCAGGTCACCGCGGTGACCTGCGC
>CAVSYN010000004.1:0-95424 GCA_963732115.1 uncultured Bacteroidales bacterium | reverse complement strand
CGTCGAGGCGGATTGATGCCGCCCCTGCGTCATGGTTATTTGGAACAAGCCCCCGCGCGTTTTTGTGACGGCTGCTTTTGGACGCACCGCCGGAAGGCGAGGAAGCTTGCTTGCTTTCTGGAGCCGCCTTGCTGCGGCGCATTACCATTAGGGTCTAGTTTACATCGATTGGCATTCCGAAATCGCGTCAACGGCGACGGAGGAAATAATATTCGTTTATTGGCCGGTCGTCGGTGAGTTCGAGTGAACCTGGAGCGGCGGCGATCAGGTTTTCGAGCGCCATTTCCTTTTCCACCACAGCCTGAATCTGTTCCTGCGCGGTTTGGAACGGCCCCCACTCCAACAAGTCCTGCGTGGCGCCGCAAGGAATGGTTGCCGCGAGCTGGCCCGCCATGAAGACCAAAAGCACGATGGACACTTGCGCCGCGATTCTTCACGTGAACTTCCGCCAATGGAACTTACCTCGGATCGGTGGGGATTTGAGGCTTACTGTAGCAGTAAACTCTCATTGCGGCTGTTTTCCCCGCAAGCGATCGAGGATTTTGGCTATGGACGGATCGGGTTGGATGCGCTGGACCGCCTCCAAATGTTGGATGGCTTCTTGCGCACGGCCTTGGTCCGCGAGCAACATTCCCAGCTTGGCATGAGCCAGTCGAGCCAGTCCTTCGTTCGGTCGCAATTGGAGCGTGGCTTCGTACTCCTTGATGGCATCGGGAACGCGGCCGGAAATCCTCGACAGACAACCTGCAAGGCTAAAATGAGCCTCCGCGAAGCCGGGCTGAGCGCGGATGGCGGCTTCAAAATAAGGGACTGCCGCCACGTAATTCTTGACTGCCATCTGGCAAGTACCAAGGTTATAGATCGCGTCGGCCTGATCAGGCTTGAAATGAAGGGCCGCCTCAAAATGGGGTATGGCGGCCGCGCAGTCCCCGCGCCTCACCAGAGCTACACCCAGACCGTTATGCGCTTCGGCGCTGTCTGGCTTGAGCCGCAGCGCCGCCTCGTACTGTATGACTGCATCGGGAATCCGCTCGGGAATCTGCGAAAGAACAAAACCGAGATTGTTGTGCGCGTCCGCGTAATTCGGATTGATTTGCAACGCAGCCTCGAAGTGAGAGATGGCATCGGGATTGCGCCCCACCGTCATCAGGTGCATGCCCAGATTATTCTCGGCTAGCGAGTTGTTTTGAGTAACTTCGATCGCGCGCTGGAACAGCGTCTCGCTGTTCCGCCAGTAAGCGGTTTCGCGCCACGCGAGCGCCAGGCACGCCGCGCAGGAGACGGCGGCCGCCAGTGCCAGCACGGGCTTGGTCCGGGGCCACTTCGCCGCAATGTCCGCTGCGCCCCACGCCAGCATTATCGACAAACCAACCATCGGGATGTACATGTACCGGTCAGCGTGAGCCTGTGAGCCCACCTGCACCAATCCGATGACGGGTACCAGTGTTCCCAAATACCAGAACCAGCCCACCGCGAGATAGGGCCGCGTCCGCCACGTTCGTAGCGCGCCAGCCGAGATCGCCAGAACAACGGCGAACGCCGCTACCGCCTGCCATGCCGTGTTCGACGGCGGGTACGGATAATAAACCGCCAACCGCGTGGGCCAAAACATTTGTCCGATATAGGTGAGGTACGAAATGAAAACATTTTCTATTCGCGTGGCAAGCGGGATCGCCGCCAGGAATCCAGCTGACCCTTGAACCAGATAAGTCACTACGGAAGCGCCGGCCGAAAGCGCGATCAGCGGGAGTTTCTCCGTTATCGTTCTGGGCCATTGAGCCCGCCGTAGCGGCCACAGATCGAGCAGCCACAGCGTAAAGGGAAAGGTGACCAGCATCGGTTTCGACAGGAGGCCGAGGCAGAATGGCGCGACCACCGCCAGGTACCGGCCGAGGCTCGGCCGTTCCGTGTAACGCACGTACGCATAGAGCGCGAGAAACCAGAAGAAGGTGCTGAGAACGTCCTTGCGCTCCGCGACCCAGGCCACCGATCCCACATGCAGCGGATGCAGCGCAAAAACAAAGGCAACGAACGCGCTCAAACCTCGCGCCCTCGTCGCCCGCCGAAGCGACAGAAACAGGAGCAGGGCCGACAGCGCGTGGAACCCGACATTCACCAAGTGGTGCATCCCGCTCCGCATCCCAAACAACTGCACGTCTAAGATGTGCGAGAGCAGCGTCACCGGTATCCAGTTGCCATCCACCACTGCGGTGAAAGCCCATTTGACGTTGGCCAAAGTCAGTCCGGACTGGACGTGAGCATTTTGATACACGTACACCGGATCATCGTAATTTATGAAATCGAAGCTGGCGACTTGCGCATAAACAGCCAGGGTCGATAGAATCAGCCCAAGCAAGATCGCCAAATCCAAAAGTGTTTGCTTCGCGGATGCTGCGGCGATCCCGGAGGCGTCTCTTTGAGATTGATCTTCAGCAGACTTGCCGGGGCGGGCGAATCGAGTATCGCCTTTGGCGGAAGCGTGCTCTTTGGACCTTGCAGACGGCAAACTTTCCGATACCTTGTTCGACCTTTTGATTGCCCGGGACATATCTCGTTACTGGGTCAAGCGCGCAGCCGGCGGGAAATGGCTGGGCATTTATCTACTACTCAATACTAAACAAACCGAAGACCCTTTCGTTTCCCCGCCGACCGCTAACTCTATCAGCCATGGAATCAGTGTCGAGCAAACTTCTCTGAGGGAGATATAGTTCAAGCCGGATCTGGCATCAGCTACGTCTCCCGCAAGCTCCGCACCTGTTCTTCTAGAAGCGCCGTCGCTGCCCCCGGATCTGTTTCAGGTTTTAGGGTGATCATTCTCCCGACGTGCGTGGAGATCTTACCTGAACGAAACCATTTCGCATGCGCGGCTTTCGATACCCACAGACCGTCCAGATACACCGGGAGCGCTTCGCATTGAAGTTCCTTCCATAGCAGTCCGGAGCCGCGTTGGAACTCGTGCATCTGCCCATCCGGTGTGCGCTTTCCTTCCGGGAACACCAGCACGTGGAAACCACGGTCCATGGCTCTCGCCGCGTGCTCGAAGCTCGCGCGAAAATCTCCCGACTGCGGCAAAGGGAAAACATTGAACAACGCAGTGACCAGGTAATAAGCGGCCGGCGCGAGCAGATTCAGAAACCAGTTTCCTTGGCCGCGCGCCCGGCGCCAATCGAGCAACATCTCGCCCGCCATTGCTACCGCGACGCGCCGTCGCGTTCGCCTCCCCAGTCCATATAGGAGAATCGGCACGTCGTAGAGCGTGACGTGGTTGGAAACAATCAACAGCTGGCAGCATCCGGCTCGCGCGTCCAATCCCGCTTTGTCTTTGGCGCCGCCAGCAACGCGACCAGCGGCATCGCGATCCCTTCCAGAAACACCGTGCGCACCACCATCGCCAAGCGCGTCCACGGCCATTGCGGGTAGATGTGTTGATCCTGAACCAGAGGCGGCGTTGTTGCCGCCTCCACTGCCGGACTGGCGAACCTCTCAGCAGCGTTCGGAGTTCGCCGAGTGTCTGAATTTCCTGGAAGCCCGCGTCACCGATAGGAATCCCGAAACGCGTCTCCAACGCCGACTGCAGCTCTACCCGTCCCAAGCTGTCCAAATGCACGTCTTCCGAAAGCCGCGCGCTGTCCGGGAGAGTGGATGGATCCTCTCCGGTGATCCGCTGGATTATGCTCCCCAAGCCGCCGCTCGCTGGCATTCCGGTTCGCTTCGCCCCAGTTGTTGTTGCGAGGGCCGCCGCGATTTCGCGCCGCAGGACCTTGCCCGTCGAGGTACGCGGCAAGTCGGGCTCCGGCCAGTATGGTCCAATGCCGGATTTGTTGGAACTCGGCAAGCTCCCGGTTCGCCGCCCGCACCGTTTCAGCCGCATCATCCCCAGTTCCGCGCATCACCAGTACCGCCAGCGGATGCGGACCCCGTGGTCCGAGCCCTTCGACGATTGCCGCCGCCCGTACCTGCGGCTGCCGCAGCAGAGTAGCCTCCAAGTCCTCCGGATAGATATTCAGTCCCGAAGCGGTTACGATCACATCCTTCTTACGGCCGCGAAAGCTCAGCGCTCCCGCCGCGTCCAGCTCTCCCAGGTCTCCCGTCGCCAGCCACTCCGATTCCCGCGGCAGCATTGCGCCTCCGGCCCACGTGGCGCCCGAGACGGTCTCGCCTTTCACGAGGATTTCGCCCTCCGCGCTTAGCCGAACCTCTCGCCCGGGCAGCACCTGCCCGAGGGTTCCACGAGCTGGATGGAACGGATGGTTCAGGCTGACCAAGGCGGCGGTTTCGGTCATCCCGTAGCCTTGCACCACCACGAAACCCAAAGTGGTCCAGAAGTGTTCCACCTCGGCCGGGAGTGTCGCGCCGCCTAAAACCAGCGCCCAGAACTTCCAACCCAAAGCCCGGTGTACGTCCCGGAAGATCCACCATCGCCGCCAAGCCGAGTGGCCCTCGGCTTCTTTCAACCGCGCTGGAAGGTCAGGGAAACGCTCCGTGAGGTGAGATCCGATCATCTCCACAACGCGGGGTACCGCGGCCAGGACCGATATCCGCTCGCGGTGATATCACGCTGGCAAGATCTCGACCGATCAGACGCGAGTCAAAGTGGACCACCGCGCCCAATAATGGCGGAATCCAGATCCCCATGAACTGGCCGAATACATGGCTGAGTGGCAGCGTGTTCAGGATCCCGAGCGGATGAACGACGCGCTCAAACTTGAGATACTTCTGCATCTCGCGTTCTATGGGGCGCAGGCTCGCCAACACGTTATGATGCGTGTGGACCACGCCTTTGGGCTCGCCGGTGGTGCCCGACGTGAAGATGATCTGCAGCGTGTCATCTTCGTGGAGACTCGCGACCGGCTCAAGCAACGGCTCGCGCGGGAGCGCCGTACCAAAATTCTCGAAGGCGATCTGCGGCACAGCGGCCGTCCAGAGCTCGAAGCTGCTCCTGGCTGCCAGTCACGAGCTCGGGGCTCACCTCTGCGATGACTCTTCTGATGAAATCCGGTGAGCCGCGCGATGTCCAGCGGGACCGGCACCACACCGCGCAAGATACATCCGAAAAATGATCCTATCCACTCACTTCCGCTTGCGCCCCAAATCACCACGCGTTGGCCCTTTGTGATGGCGCGTGATTCGAGTTCACGAGCGTAACGTCCGGCTAGACGCGCAAGCTCCCCGTAGGAAGTCCGCTCACATGCGAAGGCCACGCCTTTCAACAACCGCCGGCTGCGTCCCCAAGCCGCTGGAAATCTTTGAGCAAAGAAGCCAGATGCGGCCGGTCAGGTGGCAGGGGCATAGCTAGGAGTGCACGAACTCGATCTCGACCTCATTTAACCAAACCGTCGCTGATAGGAGCGAATCAGCTAAGTCTACTCGATCAGAAGCCAGAAGAGCGGCGCATTTGCTCCTGCGATCCGTTCAGGATTGTAAGATCAATTATGGAGAGAGGTGGCAGAGGCATGCAATTTTCCCAGGAACGCGCCCCGATCGGGTTCGAGAGTCCCACCAATCCATGAAATCCCCTGTTGCGGAGAGTCGCGCTGTAAAGATGCTGCGGGAGGTGTTCGAGTCGGGGCGGCCCCTTACTTATCTGCGCTGCACCGAAGAGCAGCGTGCCGCCAGAGTGCTGGGCGAAGTGAGCCGCCGTTTGTCCAACTTTGAACCTACGCCGCTTTGGACATGGAGCCTTACGGAAGGGATGCGTCGCGACGGACAAGCAGCCGACGCGAGCACTCGGGATCCTCGCACGGCTTTGGACTTCATCGTCGCCTACAAAGGCGCCGGCATTTTCCACCTCAAGGACTTCCACGAGCCGCTCCGGGACTCTGCGGAAATCAGACGCCGTCTTCGAGATGTTCACGAGAGCTGTCTCGACCGGCATAAATTCGTGGTGATCACTTCTCCGGTCCGCTTCATTCCTGAAGAAGTCGAGCGCAGCGTTCTCTTTCTAGAGCTCCGTTCGCCCGATTTGGCCGAATTGGTGGAGTTTCTGCACGAGGAAACGCAGCGAATATCGGAGGGCGCCGGCAACGATACCAGTGAGGACGTCCTTCATCAGGTGGCACGCGCCCTGCTAGGCCTGACGCTTGACGAAGCGCGCTATGCGTTGCGCCGCGCCCTTGCCGCCGGCAACAAACTGGGGCCAGAGTCGCTGCCCGCTTTGCTCGAAGAAAAGCGGCTTCTGGTGAACCGCAGCGGCGTGATTGAGTTCATTGCCGAGGCTGGCGATCTCGAAGAGGTTGGAGGGCTGGAGGGTCTCAAGAAATGGCTGTTGGAGCGCCGCAAGCTTTTCCAGATGCGCGAAAGTCTGAGCATGGAAATCGTGCCGAAGGGAATCCTCATTATGGGTATTCCCGGTTGCGGCAAGAGCCTTTCCGTGAAAGCCATCGCCAACTATTTCCAACTCCCGTTGTATCGGGTGGACATGATTGAGATCTTCTCCGGACGGCATGGTAAACCCGAAGGCGCGTTCGTCGAGGCCTGCAAGATGATGGAAGACATGGCCCCTGCAGTTCTATGGTTTGACGAGATCGAGATGGGAATCACGTCAACCGATTCCGGCGGGGAGCAGGGCCGAATATTCGCATTTTTCCTCACCTGGATGCAAGAGAAGGCGCGCGGTCTTTTCATAGCCGCCACAGCCAACCGCATCGACCTTCTTCCCGCCGAGATGATTCGCAAAGGGCGCTTCGATGAGGTGTTCTTCGTCGATCTTCCGCAGGACGACGAACAGATCGAAATTTTCAAAATACATCTCGCTCGCCGTGGGGTAGATGTGGGCGGGTTCAAGCTGGAACAACTGATTAAGTTTACGAGTGGCTGGACCGGCGCCGAGATCGAGCAGTGCGTCATATCAGCCATAACCACGGCTCATCTCGCGGACCGTGAGCTAACCGAGCAGGATCTCATCACCGTCGCCGTTGCAAGCTTTCCCTCCGGAAGATAGTTTATTGAATTTCCCGTAATGTCATCCTCGTACAGGATATTAAGCTGAAAGTCATTGCTTTCAAGCTTGCCTGAACCAAGGGAGTAAATATTTTTCATCATCAGGTTCCAGGTTGGATACTTGGGACTCAGGGTCGTGCCTTTCAGAAGTTTAAGTATCAGTGTCTGAGGAGCTGAAATACCGTCGGTCGAGAATTCCCCGACTTTAAATACCTGTCCGTTCAGGGTATACTCATAGGCAACCGCAAGAACCTCGTCAGTGTTCAGGGCGCTGTTAAGTGAAATGTAGCCAAGCTGGGTGTTTACGGTATATTCCCTGTCATTAAGCTTTCTTGCATTTTCTATTTTTTCAAAATCACGGCCGATCTGGAATCCGGGGTAAAGGGCGTTGAATGCTGTAGTTACCTGGTCCACATCCCTCATAGCGGTATAATTTGAGATCACCTGTCCGTAAAGCTGATTGGTACCGTTATCAGGAGATCTCGGTGCGCCGGAGGTTGCCTGGAACTCCGGAATCTTATTGAAAATATGACTGCTGTTTTCGGCAAGGTCGGCAAAGCCAACTATATTCCTGGTCTCATCATAGCTGCTGGTTTTGTTTGTTATCCAGACCTCGATCCTGTTAATATTTATACCTGAACTGACGACCGGGAGGTTTTTCAGGGCGTCGTCGTATATATCCCTGAAATAATGTGAAAGGAAAAAGTGACGGTTAGCTTCGTAGTCATCAGCGAATAGTTCGAAATCATTCACCTGGGCTCCTCCCTTTACTTCAATTGTTGATGTCTCACCCTTTTGCTGCGATAAGACGGATGTAACATTGAGCTTGCCAAACTGCAGCTCGGTTTTAAGTCCGAAAAGGCTGTAACTTCCTGTAATCAGGGTTCCTGTAAGCGGAAGAGTTACATCACCAACTTCGACCTTCTTAACAATTTCATCCTCTTTTCCTGCGTACTGGAGTTTGGTTCTGTTCTCAAATTCGAACATGGCGTCCGTATTATAATTGACTCCCAGCTGCATTTTGTCGCCGATAGTTCCGGTAACATTCATCTGTATTTTTTCCTTGAAGTCGAAGGTGGGAATGGTCTGGAGCTTTTCTGAAAGAGTCGGGTTTTGTGTGCGTGATATATTAATGCCAAAGATCAGTTCGGCCGATCCCTGTGGAACTATGTTAATAACGTTGCTTCCAAATATCTTGTCAAAAGTAGCGCCCCCGATCGCAATCTGGGGGATCAGGTTTGATTTGAAACCAGCTTCCGCTCCTCTGACTCTTGATTGCCAGTAATCGCGCATCTCCTTGTTGAACTGGTATTTACGGAATTCTTCGGGAGACATGTGAACGGGGGTCCTGTAGTCGAATGTTCCCACTTTCTGGTAAATCACATATTCATTCTTTACCGGATCGTAAATAACTGTCGACTTGATATTTGATGGATTATCCAGAAAGAAGGGAACCTTCTGTGAAGGTTCCCAGGGATTGCCTGAGATATCCTTTAGCTTTAACGGGGACTTTTTAGTTGTGTCTGCGACGGGAGGTTTAACAGGGATCTGGCTATTTGCTTCACCTGACCACAGGACAAGAGAAACGAATACTACAAAGTATAATAATTTCAGCAGATTTTTATATGAGATCCCTGATACCAAATTAACATATTCTTATTTACAGGCTCTTAAGCGCTTTCTTTATTATGTCTTCGACAGTCAGGTTATTATCCTCCCTGATTATCCTGTCAATGACTTTTAGAACAGCACTTTTACCAAACCCAAGCATCACTAAAGCTGATAACGCCTCTTCTCGTTTGGTATTGTCTGCAAATGCAAATATTTCGCCGGTTCCGGACTGCTTTCCAAGTTTGTCTTTAAGATCTACAATTATTCTCTGTGCGCTCTTCAGACCTATCCCTTTTACACTTTTCAGGGTATCAATATCTGATCCGATTATTGCTTTTTCAATTTCACCCGGACTAAGAGAAGAGAGCATCATTCGTGCAGTGTTTGCACCAACACCTGAAACGGATATCAGCAATCTGAAAATATCGCGTTCCTCCTTCTCTGCAAAACCAAAAAGCTGATGGCTGTCTTCCCTTATAACTTCATGCACAAGGATCTTGAATTCTTCTTTCCCTTCAAGCCTGGTAAAAGTTGTGAGGGAAATGCTTATAAAATATCCAATTCCTTCATTTTCAAGGATTATGAAGGTTGGGGTGAGCTTGGTTATTTTCCCTCTTATATAGTCTATCATAACTATTGTTCAGGATTATAAATATCAGGAGGGAGCTCGTCAACTCTGTCAGTATGTATCTCAATATCCTGATGTTTAAGCGGGTTCTGGGAGATCTCTGAGTACAGTTGCCGGTTCCAGAAAATATCACACGCAAGGTAAATGGCATGGCGGAAAGAGTTTTCCGATGCTTCTCCTTTGCCGGCTATCTGAAAGGCTGTCCCATGTACGGGAGAGGTCCTGATAAAAGGAAGGCCTGCTGTAAAATTAACACCTGTGTCGAACGACAAAGCTTTAAAGGGGGTTAGCCCCTGATCATGGTACATGGAAAGAATACCATCGAACTTTGCGAATGATCCGGCTCCGAAAAACCCGTCAGCCGGAAATGGCCCGAAGACCATCATTCCCTCTTTTATAGCCTGCTCAATTGCAGGTAAGATCACTTCAGCCTCTTCTTTACCAAGCAACGAGTTATCACCCGCATGCGGATTAAGACCAAGGACAGCAATTCTTGGCTTGCGAATACCAAAATCAAGTATAAGGGACTGATGCATCAGCCTTAGTTTTTTAAGTAAAAGCTCAACTGTGATAAGTTCTGCAACCTTGTTAAGTGGTACATGTCCGGTTGCCACGCCAATCCTCATGCTCTCTCCTATCATGAACATAAGAACATCATCGGCTCCCGCCTTTGCCTTCAGGTATTCAGTGTGCCCATTAAAATGAAAATTCTCAGATTGGATATTCTTCTTGTCAATAGGAGCAGTTACAAGAACATCTGTCTTACCGCTACTGAGATCCTCAAAGGCTTTCTCAAGGGAGGCAAGGGCTGCTTCCCCTCCCTGGCTGGTCGATTTGCCAAGCTCAACTCTTATATTGTCGTCGAGGCAGTTGATAAGATTAGCCTTCTTGCTATTTGCTTCTTCAACCGAACGTATATTGTTAAAACTGAAATTATTAATATTTAAAGCTTTACGGTGATAGGCTGCCACTTTTGGCGAACCGTAAACGACCGGAATGCAAATATCGTTTATGGTATTGTCCATGAGGGCTTTGATAATTACCTCATATCCAATGCCATTAATATCACCATGCGAGATTCCCGCAATTATTGGTTTCTTTTCCATAGACTTCATTTCTTTAAACCTTCTGCATATTTTTTCAGGAATGCCGAAAGCAGCCTGAGACCGGTTCCGGGACCGTCCTTCAACCTGTAAAAGTCGTCCTTTTTCAGGGAGCCAGGCCCGGCAATATCGAGATGGATTAGCGGGTACTCGGCAAAATTCTCCAGAAATTTCCCTGCAGTTATTGCTCCGGCTTCCCTGCCTCCGGTATTTTTAATATCTGCAATATCAGATTTTATAAGTTCACCATATTCTTCCCAGAATGGCAGTTCGGCAGTTCTTTCATAAACCTCATTACCGCACTCTTCAAGCAGCCTGAAATATTTCCTGTCAGCATTTCCCATAACTGCGATTGCCTGTATCCCGAAGGTCATGACAGCCGATCCGGTAAGTGTTGCTATATCTAATATGAGTTCAGGCTTGAATTTTGAAGCATAGCTGATTGCGTCTGCAAGGATCATCCTTCCTTCAGCATCAGTATTCCCAACCTCAACTGTCATCTTGTTGTACATTGTGATTATGTCACCCTGTGTGTACGCATTTCCGCCTGGGCGGTTATCTGTTGCGGGCACAAGCCCGATAACATGAAGCGGAAGGCCTGCTTTGGCTACTGTGTACATGACCCCCGTGATGGCTGCAGCACCGGCCATATCAGCCTTCATATTGTCCATATAATCCCCGGTCTTGATATTCAAACCGCCAGTATCATAAACGATACCTTTACCAATCAATACCAGCGGATGACTGTTGAGACGTTTTTCAGGTTTCCATTCGAGGATACAGAATACAGGAGGATCGACGCTTCCCTTGTTCACTGCCAGCAACCCACCCATTTTTAGGGCTTCTATCCTGCCTTTGTTCAGAACTTCAACCGAGAATCCTGAGGCGCTGCCCATCTTCTTTATCTCTTCGGCCAGAGCAACTGCATTCAGATGGTTGACCGGCTCATTTATTATGTCGCGGGCAAAATAAACAGCATCTGTAAGATTGACCAGCCAGTTGATATTTAAATCATTTGTTTCGCCGAACAGCAGGAGTTTTGACGGATAGTTCTTCTCCTCGCCGGCTTCCTTTTTCGTCTTATACTTGTCGAAGGAGTAAAAGCTCAGCAACAGACCTTCGATGAATGCTTCAACCGACCCTTCGGGTGACTGATAAGAAGCTATAACCAGTACAGAATGATTATTCGATCTGATCGTCTTGCGAAGGTTAAAGGCTGTTTTCCTCAGCTCTTCCCATATTTTGAAGTTATTGCCGTTGGTATGGGTCCTGATTATGTATGTATTCCTGAAATATGAATTGATAATTATATATTCCTCCTTTGCTTTTAACCGTTTTAAAGCATATTCTGTTTCAGTCTTACTCAATTTCAGCCAGCCGGGAATCTCATCCTTCCCTACGATACATGCAACAGATTGATCAGGAGCTATTTGGGTTATTTTATTGATTTCGGGTTTCATATAATTTATCAGGAAATTTTAAGGATGTAAAGTTAAACAAATAATTGATTGTTTCGTGGGTAAAGAGTTACCTTTGTTCTCACCCGCCATCCCCCCTGAAGGGGGTTTAATAAATTCCTCATTTGAAGGGGGCAGGGGGATGTAAGGTATATGGCACGGATTACAAATCCGTGCCAGCGGACTACAATTTTATATCAGGTAATGGAACTGAACTACTTATATTCAAAGGCTCTTGATCTAATTCCCTTAACAACAGAGGAGGGTCTCTTCCTTTATGAAAAAGCACCCCTTGAGGAGCTGATGTTTACCGGCGACCTGTTGAGGCAGGTACATAACCCAGGAATGAATGCAGGCTGGATGATTGACAGAAATGTTAACATCACCAACATCTGTTTTTCCCAATGTACATTCTGTAATTTCTGCAGAAAGAAAGGATCGCCCGATGCCTTTACGACCCCTATCAGTGACTATATTAAAAAGGTTGATGAGCTTTTCGCGCTGGGCGGAGACCAGCTGTTGCTTCAGGGCGGGATGAATCCGGATCTTGGACTGGAGTTTTATACAGAACTATTCAGCAGGCTCAAAGAATTGTATCCAGCCTTAAAGCTCCATGCCCTTGGTCCACCCGAAATTGTATATCTCGCGAAAAAGGAGAGGATTTCTTATTCAGAGGTTCTTCAAAGGCTTATCGCAGCAGGACTGGACAGCTTACCTGGCGCCGGTGCCGAAATATTATCTGACAGGGTCAGAAAAAAAGTCTCGCCTGCAAAGGCAACCTCGGAAGAGTGGATTGAGGTGATGAAAGTGGCGCACACTCTTAATCTTCCGACTTCAGCTACTATGATGTATGGTCATATTGAAACCATTGGTGAAAGAATTGAGCACCTTGTAAAGATAAGGGAGTTACAGGATGAAAAGCCCGACGGAAATTATGGCTTTATTACGTTCATACCATGGCCATTCCAGGATGAAGGAACTGTTCTGGCTGAGAAATATGGCATAAGAAGCAGCTATAATTCATCCGATTATATCAGGCTGATTGCGGTGAGCCGCATTATGCTGAATAACATTAAAAACCTTCAATCCTCACTCCTCACTGTTGGCAAAGAGGTTGCGATGCTGTCGCTCCATGCGGGTGCAAATGACCTGGGATCGATAATGATCGAGGAGAATGTTGTAAGTGCGGCTGGTGCACATTATCGTTTCGGTGCAGAAGAAATTCAGGGGATAATCAGGGAAGCAGGATTTACTCCTGTGAGGAGGAATCAGAAATACGAGTTCCTAGACAAATAAAAAAGGACTGTTTTTGCAGCCCTTTCAGATTCAGAATATTTTGGATTAAAAATTCTCTTTCTTGGCGCCTTCTTTACTTTCGCTATCGGGATCAAACTTGGAGGCTTTTTTGAATTCCTTCATTCCCTGACCAATACCTTTCATTAATTCAGGAATTTTGCGTCCGCCAAAAAGCAGTACAACAACAAGCAGAATAAGTATTATCTCAGTAACTCCGATCTTTCCCATCTTTTTAAGTATTAAAGTTTATGCAAAGTTAAAAATAGTTTGTTTATATGCAACCAAAATAAGTCGAATGTCTGTAAAGTTAAAAGTCGGAAATTGACTTTATGAACTTTACGGACTTTACGGACCTTAAATATTTAAAAACATAATCTACTTTCTGATCAGTTTTAGAATATCGTTACCGTTGGCGAAGATCAGAAGTGCGAAGAGGATTACCATCCCGGTTATCTGTGCATATTCCAGGAATTTATCGCTTGGTTTCCTTCCGGTTACTACTTCATAAAGCAGGAACATCACATGACCCCCGTCAAGAGCTGGGATTGGCAGGATATTCATCACTGCAAGGATTATTGACAGCAGGGCTGTAAGATTCCAGAATGCCTGCCAGTCCCAGACGCCGGGGAATATGCTGCCGATGGTGATAAAACCTCCGAGCGATTCGTAGGCTTTTGTGTGCCTCGAGAAGATAAGCTTGAACTGCTTCAGGTAATCTCCAATGGTTTTGAATCCTTTGCTGATGCCTGCCGGAATTGATTCGAGAAATCCGTATCTGATAGTCCTGAGCTCAAACATTTTATCATACGATCTTGAGCTGATTATTCCCAGAAAACCTGCCGCTGTAGGAACAACAGGAATATCGATCGTTTCGCCTTTTCTAAGTAAGTTTATAACGATTGCTCTGGTTTTATTATCAGCAAGATATTTCTGGAACTCATCGTACCAGTTGAATTTAAGCCCATCCAGTCCGACAAGTTCATCCCCAGTTTGCAGGCCTGCTGTTTTTCCGGGAGACTTCTTCCCAAATCCGCTGATAATGTATGGATTAAACGGTGTTCGTGCGTCAATCCTTCCGTTGCCCTTAAGCATCTTGGCGACGTATTCGGCAGGTATTTCAATGTTCAAGATCTCGCCGTTCCGGTCGACCTGGATCGTCTTCCGGCTATTAAGGACTATGTCGGATGTAATCTGTGCAAAATTTTCAATTTTCTGATTATCAACCGAAATGATCTTATCGCCGTTTCTGAGTCCAATGGAATAACCAACCGAGTCAGTAACGATACCATATTTAACGTTCGCTGTTGGAAGATATGTTTCGCCCCATGCATAAAGGACGCAAACATAGATCAGCAATGCGGAAAGGAAATTAAAGAGAACGCCACCTGTCATTATCAGGAGCCGCTCACCGGATGTCTTTGAACGGAACTCCCATGGCTGGGGTGGTTGTTTCATCTGTTCCTTGTCAAACGATTCATCGATCATTCCTGAGATCTTCACATAGCCGCCAAGCGGAAGCCAGCCCAGACCGTATTCCGTTTCGCCTTTTTTTCTTTTAAAAATTGCAAACCAGGGATCAAAGAACAGGTAGAATTTCTCGACCCTGGCCTTAAAGATCTTTGCGAAGGTAAAATGGCCAAATTCATGAACTATCACGATGATTGAGAGGCTCAGAATGAATTGCAGGATCTTGGTCAGTATTGTCATTGTTATTTACATAAATTATTAATAAAGTCCGATGCAATTCCGCGAGCCATTGTGTTTGATGTTTCAAGAAAACTCAGTCCGGGAGTTGCCAGAAATTCGGTTTTTTCCATTGTATATTCAACAAGGTCAGACATTTGCAGGAATCCTATTTTCCCCGCAAGAAATGCATTTACTGCAACTTCATTTGCGGCATTCATGATGCACGGCATATTTCCACCCTCCTTAAGTGCAAGATAAGCAAGTGCAAGGTTACGGAAGCGTGTAAGATCAGGATCGCAAAAAGTAAGCGTCTGATGAAGGTTAAGGTCAAGTTTTGGAAGGTCAGACGGATATCTGTCAGGGTAACTAAGCGCGTAAAGAATAGGTATCCTCATGTCGGGCATTCCCATCTGCGCTTTTATTGAACCATCGGCAAAATGAACAAGGGAATGGATTATTGACTGTGGATGAACTATTACTTTAATCTGGTCGGCGGTTAAGTCGAACAACCATCTGGCCTCGATCACTTCAAGACCTTTGTTCATCAGTGAAGCAGAATCGATAGTGACCTTATTTCCCATTTCCCAGTTCGGATGTTTGAGAGCTTCGTGCGGTTTTACCTTCTCCAGCATTTCCCTTGTAAAATTCAGGAATGGTCCGCCTGAAGCAGTAAGCGTAATCTTCTCAATTGGATTCCCTGATTCACCCGCTAAACATTGAAAAATAGCAGAATGTTCAGAGTCGACGGGAATTATGCGGCTTCCCGACTCCTTTACCAGCTTTTTTATTATTTCACCGGCAACAACCAGAGTCTCCTTATTGGCAAGCGCGATCTTTTTCCCAGCCTTGATTGCAGCAACTGTGGGTCTCAATCCTGAATAGCCAACCATGCCGGCAACCACTATGTCGATGTTTGAGCCTGTGACAATCTGCTCGATTGCTTCATTGCCCGCATAGACTTTGACAGGAATATCCTTGAGGGAATCTTTAAGCTGGTGATAATTAGCCTTGTTTCCGATTATTACAGAGTCGGGCATGAATTTCCTTGCCTGCTGGGCGAGTAATTTGGTATTGTTTCCGGCAGTCAGGACCTCAATTTCGAATTCTTCAGGAAACCGGGAAATAACATCCAGGGTTTGAGTACCTATTGATCCGGTTGATCCCAACAATGCAATTCGTCTTAGCATACAGCACTCCCTGTTTTAGAAAATTATATGTTTTTCAGGATCAAGAGGGCTTCCCTTGTACCAGATCTCAAAATGAAGGTGCGGACCTGAAGTGTACAGCTCCCCTGAATTCCCAACTATTCCTATTCCCTCTCCGGTCCGAACAAGGTCGCCGGTTTCTTTAAGCAGGCTGGCATTGTGTTTATAGACTGAGACAATGTTATTCGAGTGCTGCACCTCAATAACGAAACCGGTTTCCATGGTCCAGCCCGTGAAAATAACAGTTCCATCCAAAGCTGCGCTTACGGGTGAGTTTGGTTTGGTCACGATGTCGGTTCCATAGTGTTTGGTGCGGGGATTAAATTTGCCCGATACAACTCCTTTAACAGGAGGGAAGAAATGAAGGCTCGCGGGATTTGTATAAGATTCGGGTGGATTGGCATTAAAAGGGAGGTTATACTTGTCATCTCTTTCGACCTGGGCTCTTAAGGCAGAATCTTCCGGGGAAGTTTTAAACGTTATGGATTTGTAATTCCTGGTTGTATCCCTGATCTTATAAACATCTACCGGCTGGTTACCAGAAATAATTGCGCTGAGATTTGAGAAATACTTATCCCTCATTGCCAGTTCCCGTTCAAGTGAATCGAGGCGTAATGCACTTAAAAGAATATTTCGTCTCATTGTCACATCGGGATATCCCGGAATGAATTCCCTTAAATTTGTAAATGCAATAAGAGACGTTGTAGCCCCGATCAGAAATAGTATTAGGAAAGTTATCAGTAGGAAAGCATTATATTGGGTAAGTCTGATCCTCCAGACCTCTTCAAAGGTGGTGTCGTTGGTTAGGGAGAACCTGTATTTATCGCGCCAGTTCCTTTTTTTCTTTTCGTTCTTAGGCATATTCTAACTTATAATCCGGCCTGCAAAGATAATAATATCCGGCGAAAGGCGACTGGCGACAGGCGACAGGCAAATAAGAGATAAATATTCTATCAATAAACAGCCCGTAACCGGTAGCCATTAGCCAATTATATTACTTTGACAGCTTTGTCTTCACTTTGCCACAGTCCGTGTTTTGTACAGACCGACATTGCTGACAGGTTCATTGACACATCCGGGGCAACAATATAGAAATCGATCTCCATATGGGAGGGCAGGTTGCCGTATACACCAGCGGTATACCGGGCTTCAGCCAGAAGGGTTTCGCGGTTCCATAGCTGGATCGTGCTTATGAAGTGATCATATTCATCGGGATGAGTGTATTCGTCACCTAACCTGATTTTTATCTCAAATTTCTCGCCTCTCTGCACCTGATCGGGACAGATCACGTGAGGCATATGGCGGTCAAGATAGTCACGCTTGATCTCCTTTTCCTCTTTTTCAATTTCAGTTACTTTGAAGACTCTGGGCATAGTGGTTTTTATTAAAAGTACATATAGTAATTAATGTTCCGATAAATAAGTCAGAAGACCGGAGACCGAAGACCGAAGTAAATTCGCCCTTTGAAGGGGGTAGGGGGATGTTTCATCCTTCATCCTTCATCCTTCATCCTTCATCCTTCATCCGTCTTCCGTCTTCGTTCTTCCGTCTTCCAGCTTCGGACCTCTGACAAACTTAATAATTTTAATCCTAAAAAATTCAATAAATTCTTTGGTTATTGAATGTAGAGTGTTAAATTTGCACCTCGATATTGCGGGGTGGAGCAGTGGTAGCTCGTTGGGCTCATAACCCAAAGGTCGGAGGTTCGAATCCTCCCTCCGCTACACCGAAAAAGCCTTGCCGTGAAACGGCAGGGCTTTTTTATTTTAAGATCGACAACAGCTTGCTGTTGAGAGGGATGGAAATAAAAAAGCCCTGAGCTCCCGCGTATGCGGGAGCAAGGCTTTTTCGGTGTTAAGCACCCACATGAGGAAAAAGCCGAACGAAGTGAGGCTTAATCCTCCATGTTTTTTACCCCCAAACCCCCCAAGGGAGGGCTTGAATCAGCTATACCAATTGAATCTGTCCTATGAAATAAATCTTTAAAGTCGCGAAGCGGGGCAAGGCTTTTTCCTTGGGCTGTAACCCATTGAGGATCATAAAATAATCCTCCTGATAACTCATGAACTCACCCCCCCGACCCCCTCTCTACTAGCGTAAAGAGGGGGAGGAAATCCAAATATTTACTAATTGAAACCGCAAGGCGACTGCAGGGCTTTTTCAGTGTTAAGCTCCCGAAATTGATCCATCCAAACCCCTAAAGGACGGAACAGCTTAATCGGATACCTGAAGGTCAAAAGAGAAGCTAACCGATATAGGGCCATCAACTACGACATCGTATGGAGCTCCCATAGAGCCTGGTTCCCGATAAAATCCAATAATATGAAAAGCGGCTTGTAGCTTATTATTTTTTAAATAGCCTGTATAAATCAGGGTATTTTGATTGACCCCCTGGCCATAAAGATCATACCCTTGATGGTCTCTCATTTGATCAATAACGTTAGAGTGGTCCGTTAAATTCCCCTTGTCATCCAGTTCAAGCCAGGTTTTTGGCCAGCAAAACGTTAGCAGGCCACCAGGTGTCATTTTACCTTTAAAAGATATTTTCCTGAAAAGAGTTTGAGTACCATCGCCATTATCAAAAGATTCCGTCGTATTAAGCACGAAGTTTTGTTTATTTCGTTTATCGGGGAAAATCAATTCTGCTGTACATAGAAGATACCACTCCCTGCCATCCGTAATTACCCTATGTTCTTTTATTGCATAAATATCGAAGCGCGAAAACCCCACAAGGATGATGGGGCCTTCATTAATAGGCAGGCATTTGAGACCTTTTTCATTAAGATTTCCATTGAAGCTATCCGGTACCAGGTCCTGTTTGGTACAGCCAATACTAAAAAACAGAAGCAGCGAAAGGACTTTTATTAATTGCCTGTACCCTTGGGAGAAATGATTAAGTGACTTCATAACGTCAAGGTTTAATTAATTGATTTATTAAACCAAAATTATGATCTTTCCAAGCCTTTGAATTGTAAATTTGCGACATTCACTCAACCTTCCCAAAGGCAAAATCCTATGAAGTTTTTACAAATAATCTATTATGTATTGTCTCTATTGATGTTTTTGGTCCCTGAAGATACCCTGGTGAGATTCCCGTTATCTGCTTAATATCTTTTATAAAATGAGACTGATCATAATAACCGCTTAAATAACTGATGCCGGTCAGGTTACAGTCCGGGTTGTCAGTAATTAACTTAATTGCCTTATTTATCCTGAATATTTGTAAAAGCTCTTTTGGAGATATACCAATCTCGTCCCTGAAGTGTCTTTCCAATGACCTTGGGGTAATATTATAAATATTGCATATCTGCGATATTCGGATCATTCCATTACTTTTTCCTATATAGCTTATGATGTCATTAATCAGATCAAACCTACAGTAAAATTTCTTTGCATAATCCAGGAAATGGCTTTCAAAAAGTTTCTTCATATCATTAACATCATGGAATGACTGAAGATGTTCCCATAAATGGTAAATATCCTTTTTAAACATTGATTCCCCGTTTATGCAATATCTGTAAAAGTCTGAGCTTTTTATTTTAAAGAGATTGTAAAACCCCAGTGGTTGAAAAACAATAGCAAATCCTCCGTTTCTATCTGCCCCAAACATATGAGAAAAACTATTCTGATCATATTGGTGTAAACCTGCGAGATGAATCCGGGGATTATCCAAATCATAATATCCATTAGAATAAATGTTGATATGAGTAAAATTGAAATACAATTCAACAAAAGGAATTGGAACGATTTTAAATAACCCAATCGTATCTAATTCCAAATATTTGTAATAACAGATAAAAGATTTAAAAAGTGCTGAAGGTAGTGCCAATTGGACTTCATTCTTCATAATCAAAATACTACATTAACAATTAAAAATCTTCCTTGAAGGCAGCCTTCAGTTCCTTTTTGAGATTGCCAACAAATTCTATTATCCAACAATCATACTTATTGTCCTTCTGGCGATAGCTGATGAAGATGTCCTAATTATATCCTTCAATAATGCTTGATATAAAGGTCTATCAAATTCATTATCAAAGTTAAACCAATATAAGGCTAAATGCAAAAAATATTGTCTATGTTTATGAGAAATCGATAATAACCTCCTTCAACTTAACCATATCATTCATGTCTTTAATTAAATCTAGGTTAGATATTTCAAACCTCTTGTCTACAAAGAAAAATCCCTGTCGCGAAAGTGACAGGGATTTTTGTTTTCAGCCCGAGCTGAGCTTGCTCAAGCGAGGGATAAAAATAAAAAGACCCGAGCATACGCCTTCGGCGTCTGCCGGGCTTTTTTTTTGTTAAGCATCCCCTATGAGGAAAAAGCCGAACGCAGTGAGGCTTAATCCTCTATATTTTTTTGCCCCCAAACCCCCTAAATGGGGCTTAAATACTAATTGAGATTATACCGATGCCGAAAGTGGATACATGGCTTTTCCCTTCGTTGTCACAGAATGAGGATCATGAAATAATTCTCATTGCCAATAACCAGATAATGGAAGATTTTACTGATCAGGCAGAGTAAAAGCCATTACAACAATATCCACATCTCCATGGTTCCCTGAGACATCACCATCATTCGATCTTGCTGATCCCGCAATAAAATACCTATCGTCATCGGCCAGGAGTATATCCCCGAAATGGTCCTTCTGACTTCCTCCATAAAAGTTCTCCCATTTGGTTTTCTGATTTTGATCCAATTCAGAAATCCATCCTTCGGTATCACATACATCACAAGTATTTGAAGATGTCCATCCTATAAAACAGATCGCCCGTCGGGAGACTGAATAGCGGAGGTTATAAAGTCAGGAATTTGACAAAACAGTCATAAAAATGACTGAATATTTATAACCTGCGGTGCAACGGGAAGTAGGGCCAACTCTCCCGATGTCAAGCCCTGAAGGGCCTTAAGTTACTTGCACTTTAAGTGCAAAATTAAAATCTTGCTCTTGTCTAGGGATACAATCACTAAATATCATTTTAAAACTATTTATTCTTTTCCTTTAGATCCTTGTTGCTTAACTGTTGTTCCACCGGAAACGATTGAAAACTGACCTCGATTTTACCGAATTTCAGCTTGTATGGTTTTTTAATATGCGGGGAATAACAAAAATTATTTCCTTCCGGATAATATTCCCTGAACTTTTCTACCGTTGAAGGTGAATATTTATCATTATTTATCTTGCATTCAACGGTATGTACTTCTTTGCCTGTGCCTTTAAAAATGAAATCAATCTCATTCCAGTATTTATCGGTCCAGTAATATACCTTTCCATAAGCTACATGTAACATATCAAGGACAAGATGCTCCCATAAGATTCCGCGGTCAGTTTCCCTTATTCCATCCCATCCTCTTACATGACTAACGAAGCCTGTATCAAAAGCATAGACCTTTGGTCGTTTTACTATCTCCTTTTTTCCATCGCCAAAAAATGGCTGGATCAGTGAAATTGTATGAGCAACAGACATCGCTTCGATATGAGCCATGACCGTTGGCCTGCTTAACCCGCTCTCTTTTGCCAGTGAAGAAATTTCCAGTATGCCTCCGCTCTGATTAAAAAGCAGATGCATCAGGTTCAAAAATCCTGTCCTGTTCCTGACATTAAAGAGTTCCTGTATGTCTCTTGCATAATAACTGTCAATCCATTCAGAATACAGATATTCAATTTTTTCATTCAGGAGCAGAAACTCAGGCAAGCCACCGTTAAGTAACCTTTTATCAAGATCAGGGATGTTAAAATTGCTAAGACATTCATTCCACAGTACAGGAGCAAGGAAAATTTGCGTTTTCCTTCCGGTTAAAGAGTCACTGAATTTTTTTGTTGCCGCGAGTGTGGAAGAACCGGTTGACAATATTTTCAGATAAGGAAATTCGTCTGTCCCTATTTTTAAAAATTCGCTGGGATGCTGTAACCTGTGAATCTCGTCAAAAATTACAGTCGAACTTTCTGATAAACTCCTGAAAAAGTATTCCGGGTTCTCGAGTTGCCGGACCACAGAAGGTAGATCACAGTTCATATACACCGCATCAGGTATCATTTTACACAAAGTGGTTTTACCGCTCCTGCGTACTCCCGATAACCAGATCAGCGATCTCTTTTCCCACCCTTCATTTATTTTCTTCAGTCAGTATGTCCGATTTATCATTTAAGCATATTTTATATATTTAAGGTCCATATGTAAATTATATTTTACATTTAAACCATATATTCTCAATATTTTTTTGAACCTAAAAAGAAAGTTTTGCTGCTGCAAGATAAAGTTTGCGAAGTAGCTTAAAGTAAGTTTTCTTATTCTAATTATTCGTTAAAATCCTAAATGCCATACAACGGAATATTCGTCATCCATGATTCCTTTTTATATGGAGTCATTGCTGTCCTCACTGCATTCCCGGGGTTATATTTCTCGCAAAACAGTCTGAAGCTTTTCGCTCTGAGGTTTTGTGCTGATTTAACTTCAACTGGAACAATCTTCCCTTCGTCCTGAATTATAAAATCAACCTCGGAAGTGCTTCGTTCATTTGTCCAGTAACCAATATAACGGCTGCTTACCATTCGGAGCTGTTGCATTACATATTGCTCAGTCAATGCTCCCTTAAATTCCGTAAAAACCGATTCTCCTTCGATCAAAGCGCGTATATTAATACCCGTCATTGCTGCCAGAAGTCCTACATCGTGAAAGAATAATTTAAACACCGACTGATCCTGGTAAGCTATTAACGGCATTCCTGGTTTTGACACCCTGTATATTCGTAATAGTAATCCGCAATCAACCTGCATAAGCCAATGGCCCTGACCACCTTTCGCCAGAGTAAATTGACCATTCATTGCCGGAATTAAATGCTTGTTTTTAAATAATTTATGATTAATGCAATTGAACCGGCCAGATGTGGTCAAGGTGTCCGGCTTTTGCAGTCGCTGGAGTATCAGCTTCAGGATTCGTTCAAGATTAACATTATGCAAATAACTCCTTATCAAGTCTTCTTATCCTTTCTTTTTCACTTTTCACATGTTTAATATATGTGAAGTTAGAAACAAGATGAAATCCGAAATGTCTTCCGTTACCCATCAGCCTCTTCATAATGGAACTAATCTGATAAAAATCTTTTTTAGCCTGCCAATTTCCCAATTGCAATTCATGTGGACTCATTTTACTTGGCTTAAAAACTACAGTTCGGTTGTTGTAGTACTTCCAATCAGTAGTAATAAGCCGGCCCTCTTTTACCAGATTATCATAAGTTTTTGTACCGGGAAGCGGGGTTAAAATGCAGAATGATACTGTGCTTATATGGCAATCAATAAGGAACCTTACCGTATCTTCAAACACTTCTTTAGTATCGGTGTCAAAACCGAAAATAATTGTAGCATGAACAAGGATTCCCATCCTCATTATGTCTTTTATTGCGGTCTTAAGCTGGTTACGATTTTTAATACATTTTTTCATCAAATTCATCTGAGATTCAGAAATACTTTCCAAACCTATAAGTAATCCCATGCAACCGCTTTCAACGGCCAGATGAATAAGTTCTGAATCATTTATCAGAGAAATAGTGGCCTGTCCTACCCATTTAATATTCAATGGTTTAATTGTCTTAAATAGTTCTTTTGCATACTTTGGCTGTCCAATTATGTTATCATCATAAAATACCACTTTTTTAGCACCAGATTGAACAATATCACGTAAGACATTTTCTATTGGGATGTGTCTTATTTTCTTTCCGAAAATACTAGTTACAGAACAAAAGTCACAATCGTACGG
Organism: uncultured Bacteroidales bacterium; assembly: GCA_963732115.1. Classification (GTDB taxonomy): domain Bacteria; phylum Bacteroidota; class Bacteroidia; order Bacteroidales; family VadinHA17; genus LD21. The sequence goes on along the minus strand of CAVSYN010000004.1, from coordinate 71,741 downwards.
ACATCCTCTTGTTGTTATGATCGGTAAGATGTTAAAAGGTTTCCTTTTAAGAATTTTGTCGAAGTTTTTAGGTACATAGATGCTAAGATCAGGATCAGGATTATTGTATTTCTGCTGAAGATGACCAGTCATAACATCAGCAAGTATTCTTTTCCAGACACCTTCGGCTTCTCCAATAACAACAGAATCTGCGTGTTGTAAAGCTTCATCCGGAAGAATGGTTGGATGAATACCACCGAGTATAACTTTAATTCCTTTTCCCCTGAATTTATCTGCAACCTGATAAGCTCTCGGAGAATTAGCTGTCATACAACTTATTCCTACAAGGTGGAACTCTTCTTCAAAAGGTATTCTCTCAAATTCTTCCTCCACGATCTTCACTGAGTGATCTGTCGGGGTAAGACCATCAAGAATATAAAGGGCGAGTGATGGCCACAAGAGACCTTTTTCCCTTCTCATGCCATCTCCAATCACGGGTGAGATAAGAAGTATCTTCATAGTTAGTTCCTTCCCTGAAAGTGGTATGCATTGCTGAAAGCGAAGTCAAATCCATGACCGTAAACAGGAATACATTTATATTTATTATTTTCATTGTTAGAAGATTCTAATAAATGATAAAAACTAATAAGTACCTGCAATATAAATTTTTATTATCTTCTGCAAACAAATTCCTGATTAAAGATACATCACTTTAAAGCCAAAGACAATTTTATTTAAACAGAATGTCCCCGGAGCTGATTTCCGAATCACCAAATTGGGATTCACTTTAACTTAAAATTCCATGCTCCTTATTTTGTTAACCTCCCCTTAGAGGAACGCGAGGAACCAAGTGACGAGCAATCCTTTACTTTATCCACCTCTCCGTTTTTCATCTCCTACCCTATGACTTCCCTTTCTACACACCTCCCATTTTAAAACTTCTATACACTTTACAGTAAAATCATTTATTGATATAGGTATGTTTTTTATTGTGTCAGGTATATTTATTATTGTAATACAATATTTATTTTTAGATTAATATATGAATGGTATATTTATAAAGGGATCCCTCGCTTCGCTTCGGGATGACAATCTGTTTTTCAGGTATTTATTGGAAGACGAGGCGATCCGCAGCAGAAGGCTCGTTTGAGAGATTAAATACACTCTGCGGATCGCCGCTTCTTCTCCCTCCCATAAAAATGACCTGGCATCCCGAGCGTAAGCGAGGGATCTCACTGGTTTATATACAATTAATACTATTAAATATAAGTTTAAAAATGTCTTCAGGGCTCATCGACTGATGTGTACTAAGGGTAGTCCCCGGAGCTGATTTCCGGGGGCTAGACTTATTGACTATTGTTACCTTATTATTTATCACATTAGTTGAAGACAATGTCTCATTTATCAATTCACGGTTAGATATCCCAAAAGTCTTGTCCACAAAGAGTATCATAAAATAATCCTACTCTTTGTAATGATACTCAAGCCATCTGGAGAACAAAACATCATAAACATTCCATCTGTTTAAGTCATATACAATCATCTCTTTTTCAGCAAGCGCTTTTAATGATGTTGAAACAGAACTGGGGCTTGTGAGATCATTTTTTCTGATAAATTCCCCTGACGTTGGCTTAGTAACACCATCCTGCAATGCAATAAGTATCAAATTGCACACCTGCTTCTCCATCTTTATTCTGCGAACCAATGCATAATGAATTATGTATTATTTATTTTATCTGAATGTTAACGATATCAATATGGAGGGTGATGTTATATTGATTGCGGATTTGCGGTTGCGGATTGAAAGAACGTTTTAATTGGAATTGGCATACCTGCAGGAACGCCTGACAGCGAGGCAAGGTATTACGTTCTATGTATAATGGACGAAGTGGAAATGCTTATATTTGTAATATGGAGAAAAGCAGACAAATATTATTTGAAAAACTCAGGAAAAAGAATGCCTTCTGGTCATACAAGAACGTTAATGAGATTGATGATGATCTTCTTATTGAGAAAGTATTGCTAATGCTTGATCTGGATGATATTAATTTGCTTTTCAAAATATATGACAAGGGATTTCTAAAGCAAGTGTGGGAGGATAGAATTCTCAGACAGGAGCCCTACTTTCATGGACTGAATAGATTCTTTGCCTGGTTTTATTTTGGTATAAAAGACCCGGATGAGTATATTTTAAAAAGAAAAATCTATATACACAGTTGATTATGCAGGGACTTTCAGATGAAACAAACAAGGTGTTTGAACCTTTTTCGAGACTAAACTGTATAAAGGATTATATTTTAATTGGTGGTACAGCCCTTGCCCTGCAATCCGGACACCGTTTAAGTGGAGATTTGGATTTCTGTAAATGGCCTTTGCCAGGGAGGTCTGATATTGACTGGCCACAAATACTAAATGAACTTTCTTCAGTGTTCAGCAAAATCGAACCAGATATTCTTGATTTTAACCAGGTCAACTTTTATGCCGATAATACAAAACTATCCTTCTATTCAAATCAGATCTACAAATCTCCTGTCAGGGAGCCAATAGTTTTCATGAATAACATTAAGATACCCGATATAGAAACTATCGGAGTAATGAAGCTTGAAGTGATGTTGAGAAGAAGCAATTTCCGTGATTACTATGATATTTATTCTATCCTTAAGCAAGGAATTTCTTTAAAATCCATGGTCAACAGAGCAACTCAATATTCAAACCACATTCTTAAGACAAAGGATATTCTGAATTTCATTTCCGACGGGAACAATTTTAGAAAAGATAAGCAATTCGATCTGTTGAAACCCAAATATCTGGTATCGGAAAAAGAGATTGAAGATTTCGTAAAGAGCATAATTCTAAGGGAATACAGCCTATAAATCTATACGGACATTTTGTACACCGGCGCAAAGTTTAATACCTGCCCAGGAAGGTCAATTTATTCCTGCTTATTATGGCCAGGGTCATCGGCTTTTCATCATAAAAGGGTTAAAAGCAAAAAGCCCCCGGAGCTGATTTCCGGGGGCTTGGTTATCAGTATTGTCAGATTTTGTTTATAGTTTGACAGCTTTAACTAATGTAACTGTAAATCCAAGAAAATCTGAATAAAGTGGTTCATCAGACCAGAAGAAGTCAAAGTGATAAAACAAAATAATATGCGAGCCTTGATTTCCTTTGGCACTGAAATGGCCATCACCATTTACACCAACTTCGCGGGTTGTGTATTGGTCTTTTATACTGAAAACTTCACCGGTTCCGCTGTTGAAATCTAAACCAACACTTACTACTTCACCATAGAAATTTGCAGTCTCCGAGATCCACACACTATTTTTATAATGCCTTACATAGTGAGCGGTAACAGAGCCTGCAAGCCAGTCAATCAACTGTCCATCGGAAGAAAATACAGGTGCAGAATAATCACCATATGTTTCCAAAGTTACAACTGATCCTGTATGATTTTTATTATCCGGAGGAGGAGGAGGCCAGGCCTGAGCAGAAAGCTGTGTCAATCTTATGCCTAAAAAAAGGCATATCAAGAGAAATGTTTTTGTTTTCATAGCTGAATGCATTAGTTGAATTTCTAAGTTATTTATGATTTAAATTTCGGCTGAAATAGCTGGTGATACATACCATTTTTAATGAAAGGAATTATACTTTTCTATCAAATAATTAAACTTTTGCGAGGGTATTCTGAATTGTTTAAAAAATGAGATTTGCGGCAGCTTATAGGAAGAGGGTGAATCCCAGCGAGCGCATTCCCCGCTGCTTGCTGCGGGGTTAGCGAGCATTAAAATAAAAAATTCCAAAATTGGGATCGAAGATTCCTCGTAGCTTGCTACGAGGATCTTCAATTCGTAATTTTTTTCGGTAGAAATGAAGATGTTTATTTCAGGCTTTCCACAGCTTTTCTTGCTGCTTCGAGATGAAGAAATTCTCCACGATAGTATACGGCTTTTTGCAGTCTGATTTCCCAGCTTTTCTGAAGCATATCAAGAGCTTCCTTATATTTGCCCTGCTTATATAATCCCCAGCCTTTAACAGATAAAGCACTGTAACTGTCAGGATTTAATTCTAGTGATTTATTCACAAGCTCCATCCCTTCATCTACATTCCTGTCTTTATCAATCAGAAAATAAGCAAGACTATTCATTTTATCCGGATTCTCAGGTTCCAGGGAGAGCGCCTGCCGATAAAAAACTTCTGCTTTATCAGGCATTCCGGCCATCTCATAAATCCATGGCAAGGCGCTAATTATATCTGCATCGGACCACGATTGCTTCTTCCTGATTAAAGTCCATTTTTTAATATCCCGGTTTGCCTCAGATGTATCTCCTAAACTGAATGCCATGTAGGCATATTGTTCTAGCAGATCAGGAGCTTCAGGATAATATTTTTTTGCATTCCTATAGAGTTTCTTCTCTTCTTTATACCTCCCGGCTCTCCGGTATGCCTGACCAAGTTCCTGATAATACATAATCGGGGCTTTTTCACCCCATTTATCATATATTTCAATTGCCTTTTTAAATTCAACTATTGCTTCATTATATTGAAGCATTTCCAGGTTAGCATCACCTAGATTAAAATATGTCGCCGGATTCTGATCATCAATTTCTTTTAACTGGTCCATGTATTTAATTCTGTCATACGGAGTTTGAAAGTAACCGGCATAAAGCCAGTCAGCATAGATCTTGTCTGCCGGAGTCATCATTCTCACCTTTCTGCTGTACCTCAGGCACCAGGCTTTCCCCTGGGGCAGAACGGGCTTTCCGAATAATGATAAGTCAAAATATGCTCTTGATATCCCTGAAATTGCCTGTATAAGGTTTGAATCAATCTTAAGTGCCTGCTGATACCAATCTATTGCCGTAGTGAAATCATGTTTACTGAAAGCAACCTGCCCCTGTATGAAATATCTGAATGCATCAGGAGAATTTGTAATATTGGTATTGTACCCGGGAGAATACTTCTTGTAAAGTTGAGAAATTAAAAGAGAATTTTTTATCATGTCTGAAACCGAATCAACAATATCAATGATTTTATCGGATGTCCCGTCTAGTTGAAAAGATTTTAAAGCCTCTTTTGTTCTTGAATTTATTAATGCTGCGTTGATCCGTACTTTGTCACCGGCCTCGTTTATGCTTCCATAAATAAAGACATCTGCGTCGAGCTTCCGTGAAATTGTACTGGCAACAGATGGAGTGATTGAAACATAATCTATAAGACCTTTACTTTGCAGTAAACCATTGACCGTTTCTGTTTGCCGGACCTTTATTTCATCTAAGTTGGTGAGCCTGTAAATCAAATTAGTCTGAAGTGCGATTTGCCAGATATCCCATTTTTTGTCGTTGGTCATGTTCAGGAAAGGCATTACTGCAACGGCAATCTTTTCGTCTGTAGAGTTATGATCATCCGATATCTTCTTATTGGATGTTCTGATAAAAACCTGAAACACAAGCAGCACTATTAAACAGGCTAGAAGAAAAAAGCCAAGTATTTTGAGAATTAAGTTCTTTTTAATTTCAATTTTGTGCTCCTGTTTTGAAATATCCCGGGTAATCGGGCTTTCATCTTCACCATTCAAATCCGATTTAATAACTTCTCCGGGGGGATAACCGAAAAACTCATGAAAACGTTTGTTAAAATAAGCAGGACTGCCAAATCCGGTCCGGTATGCAACTTCAGCCGCTGTAAATGTTCCTTCCTGAAGCATTTCAAGCGCTTTCTGCAAACGGACCTCACGGATAAACTGGTTAACGGTTTTCTTTTTTATTGAATGAAGTTTCTGGTTTAAATTGTAAAGGCTCATGCCTGATTCACGCGCAAGGTCATTTACACTGAAATTTTCGTTCTGCAGGTTTGCAAGAACAATATCAGTAAGCTTGCTTATAAATACCTGATTCCTGGAAAGAGAGTCAGCCATCAAAATCAAGTCTAATTAACAACAGCTCAGTCAAAAGCATCTTTTATCGAAGTTCCAGAATTTTACTCATTCCTGCAAATTAATTTGATAATCATGCTTTTTCAGGTGACGAAATCTGATCATTAATCTTAACCTTTTGAACAATAAATCGATCCTCCCTCCGCTAAATCGAAAAATCGCTGTCTAATTGCCAGCATGTCCAGTTAAAAACAGGTTTTTCAGCAATGCGAGCAACAAAGGCATAATAACGGGCGAATGATACCATGTCACCCTTATCATAAGAGGCAAATCAGCGCATAACCTAAAATGGCCGATTTTTACATAATCAGTTTTTAAAATTAAACTCTCTGTAGTTAGTTCACTTTTTGAAAGTTTATGAAATCGTAATTCATCTGTCCGATTTCAACTGTATGAATGGTGAAAGTTTGCAATCCTTTTGTAAGACGGATATTTGCAATATTGTCGATATAATTCCAGTGATGCCATTGTCTCCAGGCCACAGAATCAGCAGGCACAAAAGTTGAAGGAATTGATATTGGTCCGGTTACATCGACATCATTTGCCGAGAATGAAATTTTCCCGTTTTGATTTGATGTGTACATCAAACCGAGCTTATAACTTCCGGCTGCTTCAACATTGATTGTGTATTTAGTCCACTCACCCGGGCTTGTCCAACCAACATAAAGCTGATCTTTTTCAGGTTCAACAAAATTAAAGGAGTTGTTATCGATTGCCGGTTCCCGAAATTTTGTATAAGAAATATCAACCGCTTCCCTCATGCGGAATTCATTCAAATAAGAGCCATCAGAGGGATTCAGGTGACCGCTCCCTGAATTGATAGAATCATTGTCATGATATGCAATTCCCTCACCACCGAGGTCATAATATTCACACTGAAGTTTCCCGGGAATAATTTGAGCTCCTTTTTTATAAACAGAATCTATATAAGGAGTTCCCCTGTAATTTCCAAGACTGGTTTTGGATTTGCATCTCTGGAATAATAATATGCTCAATATGATTATTCCAAAAAATAAAGAGATTCGTCTAAATTTTGATTTCATAGTACGGATTTATCTTAAAAGCCTAAGTCTTTTCAAAAGTAATGTTTTTAATTCATAAGGAACTTCAATAAGCTCCAGAAACTGAGTTAACTATAGATAAATGTCCCTGTTATTGGTAGCATGATTTCCAAAGTATCTTAGCTTATTATTTATTGATATGGTAATAGCATTGATAGTGAATATTTTTTTATTGTATCTTTCCAAAGTTAGGATCTCATATAGAGTCAAAGAGACTCCTTGTTCTGTGCCTGGTCAGTGTAATCCTGTGTAACAATTAACCTGAAAGGTGATTTTATGCAAAAAACAGGCTACAAAGTTTATGGTTACCGCTGGGTAATGCTCAGCGTTTATATGATTATTATTGCTGTCAATCAGCTTCTATGGATAACTTTTGCACCCATTACAAAAGAAGCAGTACAGCAATATGGCGTTTCTGATCTGAAGATCGGTATTCTCTCAATGTGTTTTATGATTGTTTACCTTGTAGTCTCAATACCTGCATCATGGATCATTGACACTTACGGTATCAGAATAGGAGTCGGTACGGGAGCTGTTTTTACAGGATTATTCGGATTGCTGCGGGGTTTGGTTTCTTCAAATTACAATCTTCTGCTTATTGCTCAGATCGGAATAGCAATCGGCCAGCCATTTCTCCTGAATGCTATTACAAAAGTGGCTGCGAGATGGTTTCCCATTGAGGAAAGAGCTACAGCTTCAGGACTCGGAACTCTTTCGAGTTATATCGGAATACTTACAGGTATGATCCTTACGCCATGGATTGTCAGCGGCTCAGGTATTACGAGGATGCTTTACATATATGGGATTTTTGCTCTCATTTCAGCAGCTGTTTTTATTGTATTCGTCAGAGAACGGCCGCCTGTTGGCTCCTTGCAGCCCTGATCAGGAGGAGCGTGCTCTTGCTCTTGACGGATTGAAACTGATCTTCAGAAATAAAAATTTTAACTGGCTTATGTTCATTTTTTTTATCGGACTGGGAGTTTTCAATGCTGTTACAACCTGGATTGAGAACATTCTTAGCCCCCGGGGATTCACATCAGTGCAAGCCGGAATGACAGGCGGGCTGATGATTGCAGGTGGAATTCTGGGTGCTCTTTTTCTTCCTATTTTATCCGATCACTACAGGAAAAGAACTACCCTTCATCATGATTGCTCTTGCAGGTGCAACAATAAGCCTGATTGGCATTACTGTTGCAACCAACTATATTTTGGTTCTTATTTCAGGAATGGCTTTCGGATTTTTCCTGCTAAGCTCCGGTCCTATTGGTTTCCAGTATGGTGCTGAAATAACCTATCCTATTTCAGAGGGTACTTCAAACGGCTTCCTGTTGCTTGCTGGTCAGATTTCCGGCATTCTTTTCATCTTCGGAATGAATAGTTTTAAGTCATCATCAACAGGATCAATGACCCGACCATTGGTAGTATTGATTATCCTGATGTCAGTCAGCTTACTGAGTTCCACAAGGATCAGGGAATCATCACTCTTAAAGGGCGGAAGCAAATTAACAGATAATTGATTAAAATCCTTTTACTGTCTGTTTGTTTTATAAACATGTATTGATAAAGGTAATTCCCATGAAAAAAGGAAACAAAATTTCAGGTTTATATGGACTTATTTGCCTGAGTTTATTCATTTTTCAGGATTTGCCTCTTTACAGCCAGACATTAAATCCTGATTCTTTAAGAAATATCCGGTCACAGGAATTTCAAAAAATTGTCAATCACGACAAGCTAAGCGCACAACGCTGGTGGTACGGATGGCTGGCCGGATACAGTGCAGCAACTGCAGGACAGGGAATTGTATATTTTTCGACGGAAAACAAAGCAACAAGACAAGACATGGCACTCGGTTCAGCAACTACCTTTCTCGGGGCAATAGGAGTTCTGATTACGCCAATTGTCCCGCGAAAATCCTCAATTCAGAATCCTGACGGTCAGACAAATGATTCCAGCCAGGGGTTCATTGACACTACCTATCCTGAAAATTTGCTGAAAGAGATTGCACAAAAAGAAAAAGAAGGAAGATCATGGAAGATCCATGCTGTTACAGGGGTAGTTAATATTGGCAGCGGGCTTATAACGTGGCTCGGCTTTAAACGTTCAATAAAAGCTGGCCTGGTTAATTTTGCATTCAATACTATCATTACCGAGACTCAGATCTGGACCCAGCCGGTAAAGGCAATAAGAGATTATCAGAATTATTGTGACTATAATACGACAGGTTCAATTACTCAAAATTTTAAGCCTGAAAAGAAATGGTATCTGTGCAGCTACCCTGCCGGATTTGCTTTAAGACTTGATTTCTGAGTCAGTTGGCAGGGAGGTCGATCATAATCGATCTTCCCTCTGACAATTTTTTATTCCCAGATTATTTCTCTTCCTTTTTCAAATCTTCCAGTAGCGAACCCAGTTTGTTTACATAATCAGTAAACTCAGTGGAATATCTTACCGAATCGTTGCGATTCTGCGGCAAATCAATTTTAAAGTGATGTCTTATGGTTGCTGGCCCGGAATCCAGGATGTATATGTCGGTAGAAAGGAAAACAGCTTCACTTTCGGAGTGTGTTACAAAGATGACCGTCGGGTCGATTTTGGCATTTTCGAATATGGAGCGGAGAAAAACCTGGATTTGTTTCCGGGTAACCGTATCCAAAGCTCCAAAAGGTTCGTCCATTAGCAGAATTTGAGGATTCACAACAAGGTTACGCGCAATGGCAACCCTTTGCAATTGTCCGCCCGACAGGATCGGATATTTGGCCCATTTGTTTTCATGTCCGTCCAATCCGACAATTTTTATCATATCCATGGCTTTTTCGTTGGCTTCATTTTTGGGAATCCCTTTCAATATCAAGGGGAGTGCAACATTTTGCAATACAGTTTTCCATTCAAACGAAGTATATTGCTGAAAAACCATAGGAATACGGTCTTTGTCCGTTCGTTTTTTTCCATAGATATAAACCTCTCCCGATGTTGGTACCTGTAATCCGGAAATATACCGGAGCAAAGTGGATTTTCCGCAACCCGATTTGCCCATGATAGTAATAAATTGTCCCTGGTCTTTAATGTCTTTGATGTCAAGATTGAAATCCTTAAAAACGACATTGGGTGGAGTGTGATCAGAATAAACCTGGTTGATATTAACAAGATTTATAATATCCGCTGAGCGGCTAACTGGTGCCTGATCTGAGGAGTCTCAATATTTGCTTCAACTTTGGTTCCTGGTTCCTGAATGGGTTCGACAGGTTCGGTTATTTCACTATCATCCTGTTTTTGGAATATATTTCGCTTCATGATCAGGCATATTTAAATTTAAAGAGTTTTTTATCGAGCAGTTTCAGCAGTTTATCCTGCACAAAACCTATAAAAATGATAAGCAGTAATACTGCATAAAGCTGATCGACATGCGAACCGCGTGAAGTTGCCATGTAAATCATTGAACCTAATCCGCCCTGGGCATTTACCATTTCAGCAATGACAATGTATGTCCAGCTCACAGCAACCAGGTTGATTACATCCATTGAAAACCGGCTGAGGACTGATGGAATATAGAAATGTTTCAGGGTCATCCATGGACTGGCATTCAGTGTCCACATGGTCTGCTGCAAGCGCTTTCAGATGATCGTCGGTTTCAATATCCTTTATCCTTTGGGCAATAGCCGGAAGCAGGTAAACAAAAATACCGAATGCAAGAAATTCAACCTTGACTCCCAGTCCAAGACCGAACAATGCCATAAATATACCGGTAGTTGCCGGAAGTGGTGTAAAACGGATAGCTTCAATCTGTTTGCTGACCAGATGCCTGAAAAAAGGGATAAGTCCAACGAGGAAACCGAGTGGAATTGCCAGAGCCATTGCCTGCAGATAACCACCGAGGTTGATAAAAATAGAATAACCTGTATTGTATAAAAGGTTTCGCTCCACAAAAAGGGTTTTAAAGCATTTAATCACATCAAACGGTGAGGGAAGAATGGTGGGTTTAATCCAACCCATGGTTGGAATCAGCCACCAGAAAAAAATAAGTAAAATCCATCCCAAAATATTCACTGCCAATGCGGTTTTTTTATCAACCTCACCGGCAAACCTGAAAAGCTTTTTAATTAATTCCATGATTACCAATTATTTTCTTCATTTATGAAAAAGGAGGATACGGTTTATCCTCCTTTGTTATAAAGAATATCTTATAATATTTTATTTCCCCAATAGCTGGAACTCTGTACGGCGATTTGCAGCCCTGCCTTCTTCCGAATTGTTGTCGGCAACCGGTTTATCGGGGCCGTTACCAACAATAATAAACCTGTTCGGATCAAAATTGTAGGTTTTAACCAGATAGTCGGCAACCGATTTGGCACGTTTGTGGGAAAGTTCCCTGTTCATTGCAGCACTGCCAACATTGTCGGTATTTCCTTCGATACGGACTTTCATTCCGGCAAACTCAACAGACAACTGTCCGAGCTGATTTTCGATTTTTTCCTTCATGTCGGGTGTAAGTGCCCATGAACCGGTTGCAAAGTTGATGATAATTGGTTTAATGGCAACAGCAGGTGCTTTTACATCAGCAGCTGTGGGTGCTTCAAACTGAATCTGACCTTCAGCTGCATGAGCATCTCCCTGTAAATCATTAATAGCCTGAATAATACCCGGATAAGAAGCTTCGGCCCAGGGAACAATATTGGTTAAGTTGTTTCCGTAGCCTGTTTTATAAACACGGGCCATTTTTGTATAAAGCTGCTGTCCGGTGATACCGGTATAATCAGTGCTTAATCCAAAAAAGTTGATATTGTCGCCATAGGTTGCAAAATGGATTTTTTTCATCCCGTCAAGGATAATACTTACATCGTCCGGAACCTCAAAAGCTGTTTTGTAGGTTTGTGCAGCTTCGGCCATTTTTGCCGGGTCTTTCATTTCTGAATTGGCTACAAGCCATGCCCTGGAAAGTTTAATAAAAAGGTCTTTTTTCTTTTCAAGAACATCTTTCCGGGCAATAAATCCGTCCATGATTATATTCGGGAGCAAATCGGTACTTGTCAGAACTTTAGCATCCCTTGATTTCAGACATTCTTCATCGTCGGGCGACCAGACTACTGTTGCATCGGCATTTCCGGTAGTAAAGGCAGTTTTTGCAGCAAAAGGATCACCCATAGGTAAAATCTGAACATCCTTTTCGGTAAGACCTCCGGCTTCAAGAGTGGCATGAAGCAAAGTATTGCTTGGCCAGCCCAGGGCGCAGGCAATTTTTTTACCTTTTAGATCGGCGACAGTATTGATTGATTTATCAACGATAAAAACATCAGCTCCGCGTGAATCATCAATTTTCAAAAACTGGACAACCGACATTTTGGCAAGGTCGCTGCTGCGATCCATTCCAATAGGTGAAATATCGGTAGTGGTAAAAATAAAATCAAGATCGCCGTTTTTCAATGCATCATTGAGTTTTTGCATATCATCCATTCTGACAGCTTCGAAAGTGATACCAAACTCTTTATACATTCTTGAGTTTTTATTTGGAGCAGCGCCACCGTTCATGTTGATACCCGGAGCAAAGCCAACAAAGTTGTTAAATCCGGCACGCAGATCAGCTTTATTACCCTTGGATGCCTTATTCATATATGGATAGCCAAAATATACACCCGGCTCCTATAGCACCAAGGATAAGCAGGAGCACAATAAGTTGAAATCCAAAAGTCCATTTTTTGGGGAATCCCGGAATTGATCTTCCTGGTTTGTTTTGATAATCAGTTGCCATTTTTTTATATTTATTTATTTGATATTATATATGTTACATTTAAAAAATATCGCCAAGCGGACCAGTTGAATTTTTTTCTTCACGGGTCAGTTTGTGGTTAGGATTTGAAATTTTTGAAGGATTCGGGAACATCAATTTGTCCGGCATCCAGCTTGTTGCCAATAGCGAGCAGTTTTTCATAAGCCTCATCGCTGTCGAAATCAAATGCAGTGGTATTTCTTTCCAAATCTTCAAGGTTCTGAGCTGTCATTGCAAGGTCTTCCGAAATACGTCCGGCAACAAATTCAAGGGCATATTCCAGTTTCCAGTTCTGTCCGCCCGGACCGAGAATTTCTTTCAGGATAGCTGTTGCACCGCGTGATGCTGCTGCCATTTCCCAGTCTTTTTTCATAATGCTGATACTTTCCTCAAAATCCTTTATTTTATTTTCGAGGAGTGTTGCACCAATGGCTAATTTACGGTCGAGATTGGCAAAAATATTTGAACGCGCCGCATATTTGGTTGTCCATTCAATATTTTTTTCGAGGACTGTATTTGTTCGGGTACCTGCTGATGTTGCATTGATAAACTGTTGTTGCAGATCTACATATTCATCGGTTTCTTTTATTCCCTCGCCTTTTTCTGCAATCATTTTGTCCATCAGCTGTTTTATTTCACCGGCCTTTTTGGTTTGCCGCTGAACTTCGCTTTTCGAATTTTCAGCAACTTTTTGGGTTTCATTTGACATTTGCTCGAAATCGGTGCGAAGTTGTTTTATTTTCGATTTGTGCTTTAAAAACAAATCGTGTGTCTCCCACATTTTTTGTTTTTGTTCATCAAGCTCATCGAAAGGATTCCAGCGAATGATGGCTTTGTGAAATGAACGGACAATTCTGCGGAAAAGCTTGAAAATAGCAGGTAACAGTAATATAACAAGAATAACTGCCAGAATTGATGACAATAACTGCAAAAACCTGACTTAAAGCGCCAAAAACTGCCGGAATTATCCATTTGAATGTTCCGTAACCAATTATCCCGATTATTATCAAACCAATAATAGAGGCAATTGGTTTTTCACCTTTTCGCCATTTTGCGAGAGTCTCTTTTCCTTTTTCAACCAGCTTGGCATCATCGAAATACTTCATGATAGGCAGCTGGGTAATTGTTTTAGTTTCCGTTTGCATAGCATCTGTTTTTTTGTTTTTTAAGAAAGATTCGATTTTATTCCGGCTTCAATATCAACAATACTTACAATAACCTGCTCTTTTGCATTACGAATGGCATTTATTTTCCTGTCGATATCAATAAACTGACTGTCGTATTTCTGATCGATTGCTAAAAGCTGGTTGCTCAAAGCTACATCCTGATTCTGGAGTTCCTGAATTTGTCTGGTAAGTTGCTGAATTTTTGTCCTTGTACTCCTGAGGTTATTGTCAAGGTTGTTTTTTTCAGTGTCTTTTTCAGTCTGCAATCCCTGTTTTTTGGATCCTCCCTTGTTTATTTCAGTTTCCGCAGTCCGTTGTACCAGATCTTTATAATACATCGCACTATCGAGTAACCGCGAAGGAGTCAGCGATTTATCAATTTTTTGTGCAATCCTGAAAACTGTTTTATAAACTTCCGGACCCGGATTTTGTTTTTCCTCAAAAAGTGATTCAGTGAATTCAAGAAAATCAAAACCGGCCTGGTTGTTCTGGTTGATTAAATTCTGAAGACGCTGAACGAAGTCCTCAACAAGTGATTGATCCTGATCGCCGGCAGGAGTTTTTTGACTTATATTTGTGATAAAGTCATCCTGAGTATTATTGTTTACCGGTTCCGCTTTCTTAATTTTCGTTTCCCGTGTGCCTGCTTCTGTATCTCTGAAAAAAAGTTGTCGGAATTTAAATCCTTTATCTTTTTCTGACATTTCCTTCGATTTATTTTGAATAAGTTAAGAGTTTCAAAGAATTATTACAAAAATAAGAGTTTTTTGACTGGTTGTTTTTTAAAGTCCGAATTAATACAAGTTATTGTCTGAAATAACTTTATGCAAGTTATCAGTGTGAAGTAAATGATATATTCCTCAGTCCTTCTAAGAATAATTCCATTGCGCAAAGTATTGGACACAGCACTGAATGAAATCAATACGAAGTCTGCAAGTGTACCTTATTATTTAAATTTATCTGAATTATTCCCAATACGGAAAAGGAATAAAATTACATGGAGATTATTTCCAGTTTCTTGCCTTCTGTCTGCTCATAAAGTTGCCTGGCGATTTCCGCCTTGTCATGGCTGAATGAAGGATTCATGGAATAAGCTTTCATATACGAGTCATAGGCTTTATCGTATTTCTTGATGTACATATAATAATCCCCCTTCGAGTCGTACACGTTCGGATTCTTAGGGTCTAGCCCTATATATTTATCGAAGGCCTCCTCCGCCTTATCGCTCTGCTTTAGCGTCAGGTATGCATATCCGAGCTGATTGTAAAAGGGTGCAGGATTCACGGCGATTTTAATTGCCTGGTTTATAGTTTCAACCATACCGCTGGAATCGCCTGCAAGTGATTGAAAATAAATGAGATTATTATATGCATTGGGATCATTTGGATACATTTCCACAAGCTTCTTTCCCACATCGGTAACATTGATGTGACCTTGTTTCAAGCTGACCAAAGCATCTTTCAGATGCTCCTCAGCGTCACTGAGTTTAGCTTTGCAATTTATTGCTGCATCAGCGTACCCGTCAAAATCATCAGGAGCCCGATTCAGAAGATAATAAAATGCCAGCTGGTAATTAGCCATGAAAAAATCCGGATCCTGACTAAGAGCTTTTTTAAAAGTGTCAAGTGCTTTATCCAGACTAACATCATCAAAGTACTTCATGGCCTGGTAGTAAAGCGACAATGCTGATTTGGAATTCGTAGTGACCGGCATCAGCTTTTCTTTCGCAGCCTGAGAATATATCAGTATTCCAATTGAAAGCAACGTCATCAAAAGAAAAAATTTCTTCATTTTTCTAAATTTTTATTTTATTAATCTTCACTATTGTTATATAATTATTGCCAAATATAAATTCAGTTACAAACTTAATGGATAACAAATAAGAACGTACACTGGTTTTATAAAGTCTTTACTATTTACACATGGTTTTACGTAGCAATACATAAAGGATAAAGCAAACCTGGGTTGTCAGGGGCCTGTTCACAACATTGAAGGCAGATCCGGCTATGAAAGCGCTGACATTCTGAACGGCAATCTGCATTAATCTGGATCTTGATTCCGGAGTCGCCAATGCAATGCTGACAGATATAGCCAGAGGGAACATGTCCGCTAATGGGAAAATTTAAAATTCATCTCTGAATCTCTAAATGATCGATCACGAGTGGGTTTATCTTTTTAACTTTACGTCGAACTCACGTTAAACTAATTTTTTTATGAAACTTGCAGAATTAACAAAAGTAGAACTTGCTTTCCAGAGACAATCAGGGAGGAAAGAATTTACAACAGCCATCCCCTATATTGTAGTGCAGAATTTTCCAAACCTCGGGCTGCTGACTTCCTTAAGATTCCTCGAATGGGTCGCTGAAAATCCTGAAGGAGTAATAAGTCTGCCTACAGGAAAAACCCCGGAATATTTCATTAAATGGACAAACAAGTTACTGTCAGGCTGGAATAAAACAGAGAATAGGAAACTTATGGAGGAGAATGGACTGACTCTTTCAAAAAAGCCCTCACTGAAAGGTCTGCATTTTGTCCAGATCGATGAATTCTACCCTATTAATCCAAGGCAGCATAACAGCTTCTTTGATTATGTGATGAAATATTACATAAAAGGATTTGAGCTTGATCCGGCACGGGCCCTGCTGATTAACGCAGATAAAATAAAGCTGCCGGGAAACTATACTTATCCGGAGATTTTTCCCGACAGCAGGATCGATCTTTCACTGAGAAACAGGGAAGCTGTAACTCAGCAGGAAAAGACGCAGCAGGCATCGATCTTTTCAATTGACAACTGGTGTACTGTCTATGAGAATAAGGTAAGGGAGCTGGGGGGAATAGGATTCTTTTTAGGGGGCCTGGGACCGGACGGACATGTTGCATTCAATACCCGCGGCAGCGACCACAATTCAACTACCCGTCTGACAGCCACAAATTTTGAAACACAGGCAGCAGCTGCAAGTGACCTGGGAGGCATTGAAGTCTCAAGGACCAGGCTTGTAATAACAATCGGCCTCGGCACAATTACTTATAATCCTGATAATGTGGCAGTTATCTTTGCCGCTGGCGAGGCAAAAGCTGGTGTTGTAAAGAATGCCATAGAGAATCCTCCCGATAACAGGTATCCTGCAACAGTGCTTAAACGGCTCAGGAACGCACGTTTTTTCCTGACCGAGGGGGCTGCAGTTCAGCTTGACGACAGTATTGAAAGATACTACAAGCAGGGCGCCTGGACATTCGAGAAGACTGAGAAAGCAGTCACCGACTTGTGCGAAAAGATCGAGAAATATGCCCACAAGCTGGTAATAAGTGACCTGAAGAATGACAGGTTCTGTTCAATGATCCCTGATCTGAGCCTTAAAAGAGTACAGGAAGTAATAGAATCAACCAGGAAGAAAATAGAGGTTGGACTGAAGAAGGAGGAGAACCAGATATTCCTTCACACCGGGCCTCATCACGACGATATTATGCTTGGAATTTTCCCCAGTATCATACCACAGCTTCGCGTCAGCTCAAACAAATTCCATTTTGCGGTACTGACATCCGGTTTTACAGCGGTGACAAATGACCTGGTTCAACATCTGCTGGAGGATACGCTGAATCTGATACGCACCGGCAAAATAGAAATGCTCCGTTATTCTGATTTTTTTGAGAAGGGTTACAAGTATAAATTTGACAAGGACGTAAGCCATTATCTGAATAAGATTGCCGCCAATGATGAAAAGGGCAAGCTCCGCGGTATCTGCCACCGTATTACCCGGGTAATGGTCCAAATTTATAAGCTTGCTTCAGAAGAAGAGCTGATCGCCCAGCTGGAAAAAAATATTGAACTTCTGAAACAGAGCTACAGTGGTGAAAAGAACCCGCCTGATATACAAAAGCTTAAAGGAATGCTGCGGGAATTTGAAGAGGAACTTGTATGGGCACATTATGGGGTTAAGGTACAGGATATGGAACACCTCCGGCTTGGATTTTACACAGGAGATATCTTCACTCCCCAGCCACAGAAAGAACGGGACGTTATTCCAATACTGAAAATGCTCCGTCAGGTGCAACCAACAGTGATCAGTCTTGCATTCGATCCTGAAGGTTCGGGGCCAGACACACATTACAAAGTCCTGCAGTCTATTGCTGAAGCCCTGAGGCAATGGAAAAAGGAGAAGGATCTTTCAAATCTGAGAGTAATCGGTTACAGGAATGTGTGGTACAAGTTTCATCCCTCTGAAGCCAATGTCTTTACGCCCGTTTCACTGAATTCCATGGCTGTACTGAACTGGTCATTCAAGAATTGTTATATCAGCCAGGTTAAAGCATCATTCCCCAGCCATGAATTTGACGGACCATTCAGTGATCTGTCGCAGAAGATCTGGGTTGAACAGTTTAAACGGATCCAGCTGATTCTTGGAAAAGATTTCTTTTATGAAAATGAAAGCCCTAAAATTCGCGCGACCCATGGCATGATATATTACAAAGAGATGAAGACAGATGAATTCCTGAGGCATGCAAGAGCGCTCGAAAAGAGCATGGAAGGAGAGGTACTTTATGATTGATTTTCATTTATTGGCCATTTAATTTTATATGCCCATGAAATATTCCATGAAAGCATCATCTGATCAGAGATTCTGCAAAGACATCCGGCCATAATAATTTACTGCTTATCAAAACAAAGAATTGATGTTCGTCTTCCGGCACCTCCAAATCCATCCGAAGTTTGTTTTATCTCTAATTTTTTTCCTCTTTTCTTTATAGTCCACATTTCTTCCGATTTTAACTCAGATGACCTGCCTCCAAAATTCATGGAAATCTTTGACCTGATATTTAAAGTGTCCTTATCGGCTGTCAAGCTTGCATTCTGAATCCTTGGCGAATTCATGAAAGCATTTGATTTATTATCCTTCCCGTCAAGAGAAAGATTCTGTTCAGTCACCTCATCATCAGACCATTCCGAGACTGAAAAGGACTTAATATTCAGCATATTGTTCAACTGTGAAACCACCAATTTATATGGAGTATTGCCAGCTCCCATTCCTTGCGGGACATTGCTTTCGCATTCGTTCAGCTTCCATTCACCTGTAAAATCAGCAGCTTTGTTCAGGAGTAACGGTTCAAAGCCGCAGGCTACCCGGTAATCTTTTGTCCCGTCCGTATAGGCCTTATCTTCCATAAATACAACACGGGGACTGGCAATTAGTTTAGCATAATCTGCCTGTGAGGTACCTCTTGCCATTCCTGCCCAGACAACCCAGTAAACCCAGTCAGGCTGCTTCTCAAGGATTTCGGGATTCGGAGGATTACCTACCTCTCCCAGTGTTATGGGTTTTCCTTCCGAAAGAGCAAGCAATCCGTCGTAGTATGATTGTTTGAAATCGCTGCCGTAAATATCAATAGCAAGAATATCAAGGTATTTTGTCCCGGGATAGTATTTTGCAAACTCCCTTCCCGGCTGACTTGGCCGGTCAACACTCCATATCCATATCAGGTTATTCAGCTTATGGTAGTTTACCAGCCGATCGAAAATCTGCCTGTAAAGTGCTGCAGTTGTATATTTGCCGTCATAGCGTCCTCCCCACCAGAACCAGTCGCCATTCATCTCATGGTATGGCCTCCAGAGGACAGGTACGTTTGCATCCTGCAATTGCTTCAGGACGAGCCTTGTATGAGTCTTTGTCGCCTTCGGCTGCAAACCCAAAATCCTGGCTCCATATTACAGGCGTTTTACCAATATAATCAGCTGCAAAAAGGGTATTTCTTGATCCTGAGGCCGGATAATTGTGCTGGCCTGCCACTGTTGAATGCACATCTTACAACCTATCGGATGAAGAAATGACCTTATCATTTATATTCCTTTAGTTTATTCCCTGAAATATGAATGGGGAAATGGGGAGTCCAGACGAGGAAGAAACGCATCCAAGTGATAATACCTGCCTCATTGATTGCTGACACAACGCACCGACAGACCCCAGTTCTTAGGACTGATTGACTTCTGAATATGGTCGCTGTTATAATATATCAGACGGCTGCCACCCCAGTCCTCACCGGATGCGGTTGTCCACCAGCATCCCATCTCACGCAGATTGCTGAACAAGGCATCAGGACCGTTCAGTCGGTTGCCACCTGGAAAGGCCCTGAAGTAACTTTCATTGGTAGCGCCGGTGTTGGGACTATTCCAATGTCTGAAGCCGGTTTCCTTAAGCTTTCCACCTGCGATATTTTCCCCACCCAGATAATTAATTAATCTGTCCCATTCAACCTCGCCCGGTACATGCCAGCCGGCTGGACAAAGCTTACCTGTTTTGACAGTATACCAGTTATAAAGCAGGCCATAGGTAACCCTGTATGCCGGATCATTTTCCTGCCAGCAGCAGGCGGGTGTGGTGAGATTATTCCATGTTGCTGCATCATTTGCAAGAGGGATGGATGTTCCATCGTTGTACAGGGTGGTTTTAAGGTTCTGAATCATCCAGTTTTGGGTACCGATGTTAATAGTTTTATAGGTATTCCCATCCCGGTCGGTCAGACTGCCGTAAACAACCCAAGGACTCGGCGGTGCAGAAATATGAAAATTTTCATCTTTATTACAACCCGGGGAAAAAATGGAAACCGCAATCAATGTATAAAACCAGGATTTGCTTTTCATTTTCATGTCATTATGAATTGAAAACCTGCGTTTATCTTTTCACCAGCAATCTATTACCATTTATTGTTTCGTCTCTCAGCATCAAAGTTACACATTGTTCCGATCAAAGTCAATCCAGGCAAAAGGTTGGTTAAGTACGCGAATAAAACAAAAGAAAGGAGAGAGTTTGGCTTTTTAATTGCCCATAAGAAGTTCTGACTGCTGAACCCTGTAAGTAAATCTGAGGCTGTCAATCTTACTTGTTTGGGCGCTCATGGATATTGAAGAATCAGCTTTGACTTTGGAATTGGCCATTGCAGCTGACTCTTTATCGTGTCTATCCGCGATTATGGCATAAAATGTTAATCCTATAAAAATTAATGGATAAATCCAAAACAAGTAATCTCTGTGATATCTGTTCAACTTGAAAGACATTTATCTTAGGGCTACCGGTTATGTTTTATTCAAAAGGTCCAAGAAGGTTGATTTAGCATTATTAAGACATATATTCCCTTAAAAATGTTCACTCAAAACCGGATAAAAAATGTGTCCAATCTGAATTTTTTGAACCTTATTGGTCAAATTTTGTTCCTTTGATGAGCTGTAATGTGAACAGACCAGCATCCTTTCCGATGAGGTTTAGGTTAGTTAATAAAGGGGTCCCAATATTAACTTTTAAAGGGTGCTGGTTTTTTTTCTTTTGATTTTTGTTTCGGGATTATTCCGATTTCGTGGTTTTCGTAACTTTGAATAAAATTACTTAAGAGGAAGACGCAAATAACATTCAAAGTTTTAAGAGTGACAACACTCACGGTGATCATGTTATTTGTCATTTTTACAAACATTACTCTTGCTCAAAAGTCCGGCAAAAGGATGAAAATAACAGGAAGTGTGGCTGACGCAGGAATGTATCCTGTTGTAAATGCAATTGTTATGATTAATGGTCAGAATTCGAGTACACTGACCGACTCACACGGCAATTTTAAAATCAAAGTCCCCGCTAACACAAAAAGGATTGGTATCCTGTCATTCGGGAACGGTTTCATAGAGGAGAATATAGACGGAAGGTCCAGGATTAATTTCAGACTGGGAGATAAAGCAGTTCTGCTGCCACCGGAAGCCGAAGCCAAACTTGATAATGGAGATGAAGCAATCAATACCGGCTATGGCTATCTGAAAAATAAATCCGTGAGCAATGAAATCAGCAAAATTGATGGTACGAAAAAGAAATATGCTTCAGATCATTCAATTCAGGAAATGATTCAAAGAGAAGTTTCAGGCGTCCGTATTATAAATGACGAAGTTGTTATCCACGATTCAAGAAATATGCAGGGATTTGTTGAAGCACTGATTGTTGTTGATGGCACTCCGGATGCTGACCTGAGTAATATTAAACCCGCAACAGTGGAATCAATTGAAGTTCTTAAAGATGCTTCCGCTTCAATTTATGGTACAAGGGGTTATGGCGGAGTAATCCTTATCAAAACAAAAATGTCCAATAAAAATAAATAACTGTTCTGCTTCTTAAACCGGAAGCAGTATATCCTGGTAAAAATTATTGCTAAACATCTGAATCAAATCAATGTTTCCTGACACAGAAAACGCTCAGCTGAACTTTAGGGTGGCTCTTCTGTTATAATTTAGATGGCAACAAATCTGAATTACGGCATTATCGGCAATTGCAGGAGCAGTGCGCTGGTTTCGGAACACGGCTCAATTGACTGGTGCTGCCTTCCTGACCCAGATTCGCCGGCCGTATTTGCCCGTCTTCTTGATAATGATATCGGAGGATACTTCAGCATCAGTGCCCGGAACAATCATTCTATCTCTCAAAAATACGAGGGAAATACAAACATACTCGTCACCTCTTACACAAATGATTCTGATGCTTTTGACATTATCGACTTTATGCCCCGTTATAAAACCGAAGACGGGAAATATTACAACTCACCCGAAATATTCAGGATCGTAAGAGTTTTGAAAGGTACTCCGGTTATCAGGACTGAATACCACCCCAGGCTAAACTTTGCCTCATCCGATACAACTCATGAAATTCAACGTACTTTTATTAAGAGCTATTCAACAGAAGGCCGATATGAGTCGGTTTATCTTTATTCGAATCTCCAATTTAAACAAATTATTGAAAGTCAATGGATTGAACTTTCATTCGATTGTTTTTTCCTGTTATGCTATAACCAGAAGCTGATTGAAATTGATATCGACAGGGCTTATCTCGAGTACCAGCGAACTCTTGTTTACTGGCTGAACTGGTCGAACCGGACTCCAAAATATCCTGCTTATCAGAAGGAAATAATCAGGAGCGCACTTGTCCTGAAGCTGCTGACATTTCAAAAGACCGGGGCAATAATTGCCGCAGTAACCACTTCAATTCCGGAAACAATCGGTGAGAAACGAAACTGGGATTACAGGTATTGCTGGATCCGCGATTCATCAATGATCATCAAGGCTCTTATCGATACCGGCCATGTCGTATCGGCAGAGAGATTTCTGAACTTCCTTCTGACAGTCAATGAAGGTAAACATGAGGATATTCAGATAATGTATGGTATCAGGGGAGAAAAGAAACTTGAGGAAAAAATACTGAGACATCTGTCTGGATACCTGGGTTCGGGGCCGGTGAGGACAGGGAATTCAGCTTATATTCAGAAACAAAATGATATTTACGGGATCCTTATAGATGCAATTTATGTTTCAATGACAAAGTTCCCTTCAACCCTTGATACCGCTGAAGAACTGTGGACTTTTGTCAGAGGCATGATCGAGATGGTCGCGAAAAACTGGGACCTGCCTGACCGTGGCATTTGGGAAATAAGAGGGGAAAACAGGCATTTTGTGTTCTCAAAAATGCTTTCATGGGTTGCAGTTAACAGGGCATGTAAAATTGCCCGTATGATAAACAAAAATTCCTATATCGGACCATGGTCAGAACTGGAGGAAAAAATTAAAATAGACATTCTGCAGAATGGATGGAACCCCAAAATAAAGTCATTTACCCAATCATACGGGAGTAAACATCTTGATGCTTCCACTCTCCTGATGGAGGATTATGGATTCATTTCCGCGTCAGACCCAATGTACATAAGCACTGTTCTGAACATAAAGGACCAGCTGTGCAAAAATGGGATGATGTTCCGCTACCTTAACAAGGACGATTTCGGTATTCCGCGTAATTCAATGGTGATCTGTACTTTCTGGCTTATCAACAGCCTGTATAAAATTGATTATAAAGATGAAGCAGTCGCACTTTTTGAAAACATGCTGAAATGCTCAAATCACCTCGGCCTTTACAGTGAACATATAGATATTGAGAGCAGACAGCTGTTAGGTAATTTTCCGCATGGTTACTCTCATCTGGGACTTATCCAATCAGCACTTACCCTTAACGGGAGCGAATCGAGGATTTCCGAAGATGAATTCATCTTTATAAAGCCCTGATCTGATGGAAAACCAAATGACTTACAGTACATTGCCTGATCTGACAGAAAAAGTGAAAAGGGCTGTCAGCAAACTGATTTTGCTTGATTTCGATGGAACCCTTGTGAATTTTACTCTTGATGCAGCAAGTACTGCACCTTCAAAAGAGCTTTTAGACCTGCTCCGTAAAATAGCCGAAATACCGGACAACCAATTAATTATAATCACTGGAAGAACCCAGGAAGATATCGACAGGCTGGTTGGTCATTTACCTATCGGAATTATTGCGGAACATGGAGCCATGATCAGGGAAAACAATCAATGGAGGACATTACTGAATGGTGATACCTACTGGAAACAGGAGATTTTTATGATTGTCAGCAAATTCAGTGTGATAAGTCCGAATTCCTTCATTGAGGAAAAAAACTATTCCCTTGCCTGGCATTACAGAAATGTCGAAACAGATGTGGGTAAAGCAAATTCAAGAGCATTAATAAGGGAACTGGAAAAGGTTGCTTCCGGTTATGATCTGAAAATCCTGGACGGCAAAAAAGTAGTTGAAATAGTTTGCAATGAGATCAGCAAGGGTCGTGCGGCTCAATATCTTATAAATAAAAAGAACTACGACTTTATTCTGTCGATGGGCGATGATATAACCGATGAGGATATGTTCCAGGTCTTTATTAAAAACATAAACGCGTTTACAGTGAAGATAGGTCCGGGAAGTACTTATGCCAAATATAAGCTGAGCGGTATTCAGCAGGCTATTCTTCTCCTTAAACAATTACTTGCCGGAATGAGTTGAAGGAGTGAACAAGATGCATTAATACAAACTAAATACGATGAAAATTAATCTTGCTTTCATACTTTCTGTAATTCTGGCAGTAGCACTTGTAGCTTTGGGATTCACTTATTTCGAAGTTTCAAAAGAGCGTAACCGCTTAAAGAGTGAGCTTGAAAACCGCAGTTCAATGATCGCTCAGGAGTTCAATAACCTATATTCCTCCAGGATGGAGGACCAGGTCCAGGACTTTGAAAAGAAGATTTCAGACAGTCTGAGCACCCATTATAATCTGCTGGGTATCGCTATTTATAATGGAAATAACCAGTTAGTCGCGATGGAGCCTGATGTTAAACCGTACATTGATAATACCAGCAGTTACCTGCTTCAATCGGTTTACTCGGGATCTTCAGTCGGAAATTTTTTTTCCGAAGGTGGAAAGACGGTGTACCAGTACGTAAAACCTTCAGGCAAGGATTATAAGGGAAGTAAAGCCGTAGTACTGTATTCAGATGCAGGATATATCCATACTATAATCAAAAGGATCTTTGCCGGAAATTTCCTGAGGTTGTTTATCCAGGTGCTGCTTATGGTTCTTGCCACAGCGCTGCTGATACGCTGGGGAGTTTTTCAGCCTATAAATAAAATTGTGAACTGGATCAGGGCGATAAAAGATGGCAATATAGAACCTCTGAACGAAAAACCTCCAGTGAAATTTTTGCAGCCATTGCATAAAGAAATCACAAGTATCGCCTATGCAATGCAGGAAGCCCGTGCGACCGCCGAGGAAGAGGCAAGGCTTCGGACTACCGGGGAGGCAATCTGGACCCCCGACAGACTAAAGGAAGAAGTCAAAAAGGTCCTGCCGAACAAGGTCTTGATTGTAGTATCAAACCGTGAACCTTATATGCATGTTCACGCGGGTAAGGAGATAAAATGCATTGTACCGGCCAGTGGCATGGTAACAGCCCTGGAACCAATATTGAAAGCATGTGGTGGATTGTGGATCGCTTCAGGAACCGGCGATGCTGATAAGGAAACTGTCGACAAACACGATAAGATCCCTGTGCCTCCCAATGAAGAGAAATATGTACTGAAACGGATCTGGATATCAAAAGAGGAGGAAGATCATTTCTATTACGGGTTTTCTAATGAGGGCTTATGGCCTTTATGCCATCTGGCACACACCCGGCCGGTATTCAGGGAAGAGGACTGGGATTATTACAGGAAAGTGAACAGTAAGTTTGCCAGGGCTGTCCTTGAAGAGGTTAGAAACATTGAGCAGCCGTACGTTCTTGTTCAGGATTATCACTTTGCTTTATTGCCGGAAATGATAAAAAAAGAACGTCCGGATGCCATAGTTGCCATTTTCTGGCATATACCATGGCCTAACCCGGAATTCTTCAGCATATGTCCCATGGCAGCAGGAAATACTCCGAGGAATGCTGGGTGCGGACCTGATCGGTTTCCATACCCAGTACCACTGCCATAATTTCCTGGAGACTGTAAATATTTCGATCGATTCAAGAGTCATCAAGGAAAATTTATCGGTAAAAATAGGGAACCAGACTACAATAGTCAAATCATTTCCAATTAGTATTGCATTCACATCAAGAGATCTGGATAAAAAAGATGAGAATCTGCAGAATGCGTCAGAAATCCTTTCGAAGTACAATATTAAAGCTCATCAGCTGGGAATTGGTGTCGAAAGGATTGACTATACCAAAGGCATCATTGAAAGATTTCTCGCCATTGAACGCTTCTTTGAGAAATATCCTGCCTATGTGGGTAAATTCACGTTTGTGCAAATAGGTTCACCGAGCAGAACCCTTATAAAAAGTTACTCGGATATGGTCAGTGCAGTTGAAGCCGAAGCGGGAAGGATCAATTCGAAATATAAACTGAAAGACTGGAAGCCGATCCTTCTCTTGATGCATCACCATAGCCACGAAGAAATAATGCCCTTCTACAAAATGGCAAATGTATGTATGGTGACTTCTCTCCACGATGGAATGAACCTGGTAGCAAAAGAATTCGTAGCTTCACGGGGTAATAACGACGGAGTACTGATTCTTAGCCGGTTTGCCGGGGCAAGCCAGGAGCTTCAGGGAGCTTTAATAATCAATCCTTACGACATTGAACAAATGTCGGATGCAATTAAAACAGCGTTGGAAATGCCAAAAAAATCGCAGCAGAAACGGATGAAACAGATGCGGCAGGTAGTTGTCGAGCATAATATTTATTCCTGGGCAGCAAGCCTGTTAAGGTCTATGGTCTCAATACAGGGCTGATTTCTCAATTTGAGAAATAATTATGAAACAGAAATTTGATAGAAGTAATAAATTTGTAACTTAATACATTTATATTGAATCAGATACAATTCCCTTCATAAGTAAAATGACAGGTTGGCACATTGTTGGAATAAAATCACAGTGACATAAAATTCCAGCAAAATGAAAAAAGTAATAAACGTGCTTGTGATCGACGACAATGAATATTACAATAAACTTCTGACTGATGCCATCCGGCAAAGTGTCACTTCTGCCCTGCCTGAAAGGAAATTTAAACTGGTTCTGCGTTCATTTACTGATGCCAATGAATACATCAGACAGTTTAAATCGGAAGAAATTGTCTGTAGTGACAGCATAGTGTTTGTAGATTATTACCTTGGAAATGGCATTAATGCCGCTCATGTTATTAAATTGCTGAAAGAACACAATTGCGATACCATGGTAGTCCTGCTTTCACAATCGAATGCAGTTAAGGGAAAAGAGCAAGCTTGTCAATTGTGATTATTTTGTTGTGAAAGACAATCTTGCTCCGGCTCTTTGTTGCCTCTACCTCAAGCAATTTGTAGAGAACAAATATTCTATTACTTTGGATTAATGGCTGAAAATTTCAACAAGTCCCTTAGAAAGAATTCGATACAGATTAAGATTGGGTTATTAATGATTCTGGCAGTAATCCTGCTGTCTACAACCTGTTACCTTTCGTACCGCACTCTCTCCTCGATAGCTTCTTCCATTCAGATCGATGTAAATCCGGAGCTCAGGCTGCTGAGTATCAGGGATATTTCAATGGACCTCCAGAAAGCAGAAAACAGCATGAGGATGTACACGATATCAAAGAACGCTACTGATATTAAGCCCTACTACAAAATTATTTCAAAGATTGATGACAAAATAAGCCAGCTGCGTTCAGAATGCCTGAATGACACAGCATTGCTGGAACAGACGGATACTATCAGCCAGCTTATCGAAGAAAATGTTTTCATCTGGAATAAGCTTCTTCTGCTTAACCACGACGACAAGGTAACTGACTACATGAAACAGTTGTCGGACCAGCTGGATTCTGCTTCCCTGACCAGCCAGAAGAAGGAAGGAATCCTGAAACGGGTCTTCAATCGCAGCAGTAAAAGTCTCCTGAACGAGCAGGAGATCAAGAATAACCTAAACGAAATCGTGGAACAGGACCGCACGACAAAGGAGAAACTCATAATGCAGGAAACTCAGCTGGCGGTTACAGGCGTTGAGATCAAAGAAAAGTTTTACGACCTTATCACTAAAATGGAAAATGAGATCTCTGACCTCATCAAGACCAAAGCAGAATCAGCCAATGAGATCACGGCATACACCTACAGATGGCTTATCATGATTTCAGTTTCGGGAGGATTGCTAGCCCTGCTTGTGCTGTTTATATTAATAAGGTATGTAAGAAAAGCCTATTCCTACCAGATAGCCCTTGAGAATTCAAAAGATGAGGCTGAAAAGCTTGCCAGGACCAAAGAGCTTTTCATGGCAAATATAAGCCATGAGATCCGTACCCCGGTTACCGCAATTTCAGGCTTCACAGGCCAGCTGCTGCATGAGTCGCTCAATGAAAACATAAACCACTCGCTGAAGATCATAAAATCGTCTTCTGATCACCTGTTGAAAATAATTGATGACATACTGGATTTTTCAAAGCTGCAGAATAATAAGCTTACGCTCGAAAAAGTGCATTTCAGGATAGATCAGATCCTTGAAGATGTCTACCTTCTTTTTGAAAAGCAGGCTCACCAGAATAACACAAGGTTAAGTTATTCATTAAGTCCCGATACACCTCCGGTGCTGCTTGGCGATCCTTACCGCCTGAAGCAGATTATTATAAATCTGGTAAGCAATTCTGTCAAATTCACAATGAACGGAAGCGTTCATTTTGAAGTGAGCAGCAGGAAGACTGAAGCAGGGAAGATTGATCTGTTAATGGAATTCAACGATACGGGGATAGGGATAGATGAATCAAAGCTGAATATCATTTTCGAAGATTTCACCCAGGCCGAAATGAGTACTACCCGTAAGTACGGCGGGACAGGGCTGGGATTGTCAATAGTCAAAAAGCTCGTTGAACTCCAGCATGGGACCATCGATGTAACCAGCAAAAGAAATAAAGGAACCCTGATTGTGTGCAGGATACCCTTTATGACCGGCAATGAAAATCAGATAAAAGCAGAAGCCAGCCCCTACCTTTCCATTCCTGAAGAAATTTCCGGAATGAAAGTCCTGGTTGTCGATGATGAAGAATACAACCGTCTTCTCTTCAAGAAGATATCTTAACAGATGGAATATTATTTGCCAGGAATCGGTAAATGGTATGGAAGCGCTGGAATTGCTTAAGAAAGAACGGTTCGATCTTCTCTTTATGGATATGCGTATGCCCGGGATCGACGGACTTAAAACCACCGGGTTCATACGCAGTGAAATGAAGATTTCCGAATCGGAAATGCCAATTGTATTTATATCAGCCGGTCCGCTTGATGAAGACCTTCAAAAATACAGGAACGCAGGGATGAGCGCCTTCCTTCTGAAACCTTTTTCGGAAGAAATGCTGCTAGCAACTATTGTGGCCGCAATAACCAGCAAATCACATGTTCCAATTACAGATACTTCTCAGAAGGATGTATCATAAACCGACTGCGGGCGTCAAGATCGATCTGCAGAACCTGTATCATATTTCAGGGGGTGATGACGAATTTGTAAGACAGATGCTTGCCTCTTTTATTAATACCACCGGAAAAGGCCTTAAGGAGATGCAGGATGCTGCAATATCGAAAAAATGGGAAACGGTGGCAGATCTTGCACATAAAATATTATCTCCATGCCGGCACATAGGAGCGATGGATCTTTACAACCTGCTCAGCAAAATCGAAAAGAGTATCAGGAATAACAATGTTAGCGAATCAATCGAAGCCATGACCAGAAAATCCCTGAAGGAATTTGAAATTGTAAGTGAAGCTATAAACGAACATATTTCAAAACTGAAATGAAATTCCGGAAAATCCGGTCATAATTTACTAATTTGCACTTTGTCGGGATAGTCTAAATTCCGTAACCTGTAGCTTATGACTGACGGACCTGTCAAAATTTATGTGGTTGAAGACAATGAATGGTATAACAAGCTTCTTGTACACACTTTGTCTTTGAATCCCGATTATGAAATCAAGAGCTTCTTCAATGCCAGGGATTTCCTTAATTGCCTTTACGAATCACCCGACATTGTAACACTCGATTACAGGCTGCCTGACCTTTCAGGCCTGGAGGTTCTTAAAAGGATCAGGCAGGAGAATGCTGATATACAGGTTATCCTGATTTCTGAACAGGAAGACATAAATATGGTCGTAACCCTTCTGAAACTTGGTGTATACGACTACATAACAAAATCAAACGACATAAAGGACAGGCTTCTGAATACGATCCAGAACTTAAGGAAAGGTATTGGGCTTAAGATGGAAATTTCAAGCCTGCGAAGGGAGATCCAGAAAAAATACAGCTTTCAGCAAAGCATCCTTGGTGAGAGTCCGGCTATAAAAAGTGTTTATGAGCTTATTGAGAAAGCTCTTGACACAAATATCACAGTTATCATTTCAGGGGAAACCGGAACCGGTAAAGAGCTGGTGGCTAAGGCGATCCACTATAACTCAAAAAGAAAGGACAAATCCTTTGTCGCTGTCAATGTTCCGGCAATCCCATCCGAACTTATTGAAAGCGAATTATTCGGCCATGAAAAAGGGGCGTTTACAGGAGCTTCATTCCGCCGTATCGGCCGGTTTGAGGAAGCCGATGGAGGAACTCTCTTCCTCGATGAGATTGGGGAGATGGAAATGAATCTGCAGACCAAATTATTGCGCGTTTTGCAGGAGAAGGAAATAGTGAGGATCGGAAGCAACAAATCAGTAAAAACCGACTGCAGGATAATAGCTGCCACCAACAAGAACCTGAAGGAAGAGGTAAAGAAAGGGAATTTCCGGGAAGATCTGTACTACAGGCTGTTAGGTCTTCCTATCGAGTTACCCCCGTTGCGTGACCGGGCAAATGATATACTGATCCTTGCAAGACATTTTATTGAGAATTTCTGTAATGAAAACAATATTCCGTTAAAGAAGCTGTCGCCACCGGCGCAGAAAAAGCTGCTGAGTTATTCTTTTCCGGGAAATATACGTGAACTTAAATCGATGATTGAGCTGGCGGTCACGCTGTCGGTGAACGAGGAGATCGAGCCATCCGACTTTGCTGCTGATGCAAACGATTCCCTGGTTACAACAACCGGTGATGATCTGACTCTCAGGGAGTATGAAATGAAAATCATTAAAGCCATGCTTAGAAAATATAACAACGACATCGGTCTTACAGCCAAAAAGCTGGACATAGGTGTTTCGACCATTTACCGGATGCTTAAGGATGAAAAGAAATCCTGAAATCCCCAAGTTGGGTTTTATAATTCTCAAAATGAGAATTGTTTTCTCAAAATGAACAATTCCATAAATTATGTGTATATAAATAATGTGCTCATATTTAGTGCACTAAGGTTAAATTTTTATACCGGCCCGGCATTTGTATAATTGCCATTGGTTAAAAAATGTAACTATGAATTTCCCTAAACAAACTCTTACAGGATTAACAGTTTTCATTTTAGTTTCAGGTGCTGCATCTGCACAATCACTGACAGGTGATTACCGTGCAGCAATAGGTGTAAGAGGAGGCCCAACTTCAGGGGTTACATTAAAATTTAAAAGCCGTGGTAGTTCAGCTGTTGAGTTTATTGGAGGTTTGTGGACTGATTGGCTGAGCCTCACCGCCCTGTATGAAAAGAACGTGCCTGCATTCGGCGTTAACGGGATGAAGTGGTATTATGGCGGAGGAGGTCATGTTTCGTTTTCAACCGGTCAGTATTACAATGGAGGTCGTCTTTACAGCAGGGGCGATGATTATGCCCTTGGTGTCGACGGTATAGTGGGGCTTGAATATAAAATACCACCAATACCGTTTGCCCTGAGTATTGATATTAAACCGCTGATTGAGGTTTACCGGAATGGCGATCTCTATTTTGGCCTTGATCCGGGGATAGGAGTGAAATTCACTTTTTAAAAGAAATTCAAAATAATGATTATTAAACTTAATTAAGGAGGAATAAAAATGGAAAACAAAGAAACAACAGGCAGTAGTTTATCACAAAGCCTGGCTGAAAAAAACAAACTCGAAAATGCGAGGAAAGAAGGACGTTCAAAGGGAGTACTGATCACAGCAATTGTCAGTCTTCTCCTACTTCTGGCTCTGGGTGTCCTGGGTTATTCACTTTATAACCGCGACCACAACAATCAGGTCGCTCTGATGGAGAACCAGAAAAACTCATATATGGAACAGCTGACTGCCCGTGATTCAATGATCAACGACTGGCTGACCACCTTCGACCAGATTGAAAAAAATCTGAGCATGATAAAAGAGAAGGAAAAGATCCTTACAGTAAAGTCGTCGAATACAGAAGTTTCAAAGGACAGGAAAGATCAGATAATGGAAGACATCAAGTCAATCAATAATCTGATCGATGAGAACAAAAAGAAGATTGCGAACTTAAGTGCGCAGCTGAAAAAATCGGGTACCACAATTAAGGGAATGGAAGAAAGAATTGCGACACTTGAAGAATCAATGAAGCAATATGAGAATCAAATAGCTGAACTGAATACCACCGTTAGCAATAAAGATACCGAGATCGGACAGCTTAATACTCATGTGGTCGCCCTTCAGGATACGGTCACCAAAAAGGATGAAACTATAAGCACTCAGACCGGTAAGCTGCACCAGGCATTTTACGTTTCCGGTACCTTCAAGGATTTGAAGGAAAAAGGTATCCTCACAAAAGAAGGAGGATTTCTCGGTCTGGGCAGGAAGGAATTTCTGAATGATGATGTTGCTGCCAGTTTATTCTCAGAAATCGACCTTACTGAAACCAAGACTATCCCTGTAAACTCGAAGAATGTAAAGCTTATTACCGAGCATCCGTCAAGCTCATATGAGCTAGTTAAGGAAAATGAAAAGCAGGTAGCTTACATTGCGATTAAAGATCCGGAAGCGTTCTGGAAAATCTCAAAATATGCTGTAGTTGAACTGATTAAATAGCGTTAGTTTAGGTTAGATAGTAATTATCAGTTTTCAGGGTTTCAGTGTCGGGAATTATAAGCGGAAGGTCCGTGCTTATATTCCTTGGTGCTGAAACCTTTTTTTAATGATCCCTTAGATCAGTTAAAAGCTGTTAATAACTTAATCCTGAATGTTCCTTAATGTTACTTATTTATAAAGCATTGTAACTGTTCTGTTTCTAACTTTGTTACCGGCCAGCATCCTTTCGCCTTTCCTATTCTGGAATTAGCACAATAAAATACTGATTAACAACTTAGAAAAAATCGGATGCTGGCTCCTTTATTGAAGCAGCACGCCTCCGGCAGTGAAAAAAATCGATGCCGGTTTAGAATATTGTTAATATTTAACCGTTATTCAGGTGTATCTATAGGGAAGTTTTTAACTTTTTAAGGGAAAATGACAACTATGGAACCGGACGAAATGACAAAATCAATCAATGTAAGCGCTTATAAATTAAGCCTTAAGAAACAGCTGGAAGAAAATGCAAAGCAATTAATGGAGCATTATCAGAAGCTACAGGAAGCCCAGCAGAAAAGAACTGAGAATCACAAACTGGAAACGAACAGTTTTGTTTGTGACTGGCAATAAATGACATTCCGGTACCTGAGACCAACAGGTATTACATTCCCGGATATGCTCCCCAATTCAAAAGCTTTTAAGAAAAGGAAATTACTATACCCTTGTTCTGTCTTTCTGATCCATCAGGGTCAATTATTGAACTTTATCAGGGGTCAGTTGTTAATAACTTTACGGATATGTTATTTAGTTAGGGAAATTTGTAATATCCCTATATATAACTTTGGTGACGGCCAGCATCCATTCTCATTTTCCTACTCTGGAAATTGTATTGGACCAAAATAATTGATTAATGCTAATAAAACGGATGCTGGCTTTCTTTATTACTCCCCTTTAATCAGTCATCCCTTATAATAATCCTTAAATAAAAAAGGCGGTATTTCAAGCATACCACCTTCCCCGGATCCTCTGGTTATTATTTTCTGTCAGCTAGAACTTAAGTGCGATACCAACATTGAGGTAGGAAACACCGTATCCGAGTTCAAGCATAGCAGCAAGGCTGTTACTGAAATAGTATCTTGCACCAATAAACTCTGCTGTTCTAAGTCCCCCATATGATCCATATGATACCCCTGTGTAACCTCCATACGCTTTTTCACTTACAACATTGACTCCTATTGTAAGTCCGACGTAAGTATCAAGTTTATTTACCAATGGATAATGGAAGTTACCTCTTGCTCCTATGAAAAGGTTTGTATATTTCCAGCCATAATCATATGCAGTATAGGTATACTTATAGGACGAATATCCAAAGTACCCTCCAACGCCAATAGAACCTTTTTCAAGAATGTTATCAAGAATACCGAATTCTAATGATGCTGAAACAGGTGGGATTTGGGCTTTAAAACCGGTCCCTGTATACCAGGCGGAGCCAAATCCAATTCCAAGATTGAGCACTTTGTCGCCCTTAGAGAATGAAGCTTCCTGGGCAACCAGTTGGGTCACAGTGAAAAAAACCACAACAAACGAAAGTAAAAGTTTTCTCATAGTCGAAAGATTTATAACATTTTAATAAATAGAAAATTAATACATACCGATATTGATAAAAACAACCATTTCGAGGTTTTGTTTAATTCCCATTAAAATTTATAAATTATTCATAGCCCGATGAACAGGGAAAATACAAATATGAAGTTATGATCCGCTGAAAATCAGGTACATTGCAGCTGCAAGTGATGCTCCTGCCAATGGACCTAGTATAGGTACCCACGAATAGCTCCAGTCACTGTTTCTTTTGTTATGAATAGGAAGCACAAAATGCATAATACGCGGCCCAATGTCGCGGGCAGGGTTTATTGCATATCCTGTCGGACCTCCAAGTGACAAACCTATACCCAGAACAACAAGGGCAACAGGAAGAGCATTCAATGCACCCAGTCCCACTTCAGGTTCAGCCATATAAAGTACTGCAAGTGCAAGAACATAAGTGCCGATAACTTCTGTAATAACATTGTACCAGTAGCTCCTTATATTGGGCATTGTACAGAATACTGCAAGCTTTGAATCTGCGTCATCTGTAGCATCAAAATGCTTCTTATATGCCAGCCAGACCAGCACTGCGCCGAACATTGCCCCCAGGACCTGGGCACAAACATATTTAGGCACCAGGCTCCATGAAAACTTGTTTGCAAGTGCAAGTGCAAGAGTAACTGCCGGATTCAGGTGAGCGCCACTGATGGGCGCCGAGATCAATACCCCGGTAAATACACCTATTGCCCAGCCAAAGCTTATTACAATCCATCCGCTGTTGTGGCCTTTTGTTTTACTCAGAAGGACATTTGAGACCACTCCTCCTCCGAAAACAATAATTATGGCTGTTCCGAAAAATTCTGCAAAAAATGGGTTCATGGTTTGTATGTTATTGGTGATTAGTGATTGGTGATTGGTGATTGGATTTTGATTAGTTGCTGGTTACTGGTTACCGGTTGTGGTTTGTTAATTAATTAACATCAGAAGCCCAGGCTTCCGCTGCCTTAACTGCCCGGTGCCAGCCTTTGATAAGGGTGTTTGCTTCATTTTCAGGCATTGACGGCGAAAAGGTTTTATCCAGTTGCCATTGTTTCTTGATCTCTTCCATGCTGTTCCAGTACTTAACTGCAAGGCCTGCAAGATATGCTGCTCCCAGAGCGGTAGTCTCTGTAATTTTTGGTCTTACCACCTTTGTTCTGAGAAGATCGGACTGGAACTGCATAAGACCTTCATTTACTGTAGCGCCTACCATCAACCCGCAATTCCTTTATTTCTATTCCCGGAATCCTTCTGCATTGCCTGCAGGACTTCAAGAGTCTGGAAAGCTATGCTATCGAGTGCTGCCCGTGCAATATGAGCTGAGGTTGTTCCGCGTGTAATACCGACAAGGGTACCCCTTGCATGCTGGTTCCAGTGAGGAGCGCCCAAACCCGCGAAAGCCGGAACAAAATAGACCCCGTCACTGTCCCTGACTTGCGCCGCAAGTTTTTCAACATCACCCGATCTGGTTATTATCCCCAGCCCATCGCGCAGCCACTGTACAACTGCTCCTGCAATAAATATGCTTCCTTCAAGGGCGTAACGTGTTTCATTCCCGATCTTCCAGCCTATCGTAGTCAGAAGTCTGCTTTTTGATTCAATGGGTTTGCTTCCGATATTCATCATCATAAAGCAGCCTGTTCCGTATGTATTCTTTACCATTCCCGGATCGGTGCACATTTGCCCGAACAAGCGCTGCCTGCTGGTCACCTGCAATACCTGCCACAGGGATCTCAGCGGCAAACTGTCCGGCAGTGTGGCCGTATATTTCACTTGAAGACTTTACCTCCGGCAGCATGCTGGCAGGGACGCTGAAAATCCTAAGAAGTTCCTTATCCCATTCCAGGGTCATGTATATTGAACAGCATCGTCCGGGAAGCATTTGAAACATCGGTAATGTGAAGCTTCCCGCCGGTAAGCTTCCAGATCAGCCATGAGTCGACAGTCCCGAAAGCCAGTTCCCCTTTATCTGCAAGTTCCCTTGCATCCTTTACATTTTCAAGTATCCATCTTACCTTTGTTGCCGAAAAATAAGCGTCGATAATCAACCCGGTCTTTCTGAGGATAATCTCACTTTTTCCATCATTCTTCAGCTTATCGCAAAACTCTGCAGTCCGGCGATCCTGCCAGACTATAGCGTTATGAACCGGCTTTCCTGTTTTCCTGTTCCACACAACAGTTGTTTCGCGCTGGTTCGTAATGCCAATCCCTGCGATATCAGTGCTTTTTATTCCCCCCTTTGCCATAGCCTCCGTGGCCACTCCTATCTGGGACGACCAGATCTCTTCAGGATTATGTTCAACCCAGCCAGGTCTGGGAAAGATCTGAGTAAATTCTTTCTGGGCAGAGGCAACAGGCAATCCCTTATGGTTAAAAACTATTGCCCGGGAACTGGTTGTTCCCTGATCAAAAGAGAGGATAAAATCTTTCATATCGGATCAGAATATTGGCTGGAATTGTTTCTTAAAGATAGTTAGCAGTCAATTTATTATACTCATTTATCTGTTCTTCTTTCCAGGTTTCATCAAAGCCCAGTTCCTCAGCCATCAGATCTGCAACTTCCCTGCTTGCTGCAATGCTTGCCCTGGCATCCAGGAACAGCGACCTGGTTCTCCTTGCAAGCATGTCCTCCAACGTTCGAGGCATCTCATTCCTGCAGATCCATACAGCTTCAGCCCTGGTATATGGTAGTCTTTTGTCGATCTGTTGCCCGAGGAAAGGCGTGGTCATTTATCAGTTTCTCAATTTCTGCAGCTTTATTGCCATAAATTTTAAGCCGTTCAGACTTTAGGACTGTGTCGTTATTATAGAAACTGAATGTCCTGGTTACGCATTTTCTGTTCTCAAGGATCCCGGCTTTGATCGCCCTGTTTATCGTTTCCTCAGCCATACGGCGTAGGAGGTCCATTTACCGCCGATTATTGAAAGCAGACCTGAGGGAGAGAGGGTTATTTTATGCCTCCGTGAAACCTCCTTCGTTGATTCAGGTTTATCAGGATTTGCGGCAAGCGGCCTAAGCCCCGCGAATATGCATAAAATGTCTTCCTTTTTCGGAGACTTTTTCAGGTATTTTCCTGCAGTAGTGAGAATGAAGTTTACTTCCTTGTCAAGGGGTTTAGGTTCAAGGGTTATTGAATCAAGCGGAGTGTCGGTTGTACCAACCACAACTTTACCATACCAGGGTATTGCAAACAGCACCCGGCCATCGTCGGTTTTGGGGATCATGATGGCCGACCTGCTCTGAAGAAAGGATTTGTCGAGAACTACATGGACTCCCTGGCTTGGTCGGATTGTCGGCTTTGATGCAGGATCATCCATCCTGTGAATTTCATCAGCAAATACACCTGAGGCATTTATTACAAGCTTCCCGTGTATCATGGTATTCAGTTCCCGACTCAAGATCCTTTGCCTGCACACCGATTATTCTATTCTTTTCATCCTTCAGCAGACTATTGACCCTGAAATAATTAAGGACAGTCCCTCCGTTTTCTACACACGCTTTTGCCAGGTTAATCCCCATTCGAGCATCGTCAAACTGACCGTCGTGATAAACAATCCCGCCTCTTCAGTCCGTCAGATTTAAGCAGTGGGAGCCTTTTAACAGCTTCAGACTTATTGATAAAATAAGACTTCCCCATACTCAGTCTTCCTGCCAGAAGGTCATAAAATTTTAATCCGACAGTGTACAGGATCAACATCCCACAATGTGTAAACCGGGATAATAAATTCCTGGTTGGCAGTAAGATGAGGTGCATTTTTCAACATCAGGCCGCGTTCATGTAATGCTTCGGTCACAAGCAGAATATCGCCCTGGGCAAGATAACGGACTCCGCCGTGAACAAGTTTGGTGCTTCTTGAAGAGGTTGCTTTTGTAAAGTCTGACTGTTCGAGCAGAAGTGTTTTATAACCCCGGGTAACGGCATCAAGAGCTACCCCTAGTCCGGTGGCCCCGCCTCCAATCACAATAACATCCCATTTCTGCGACAAGTTGTTCTGAAGGATCCTGATTAGTGAATCACGATTCATCTGAGTCTTCAATTCGGGTATTAATGTTACAAAGAATTTCTTAGAGTCCAATAAAAATGTGTTTGAAAAAATCCAAAGAAATCCAATTAACCACGGAGTTTCACAGAGTTCAACGGAGTAGTTAACGGAGCAAATAATTAATAAAATTTGCAGTGCCACTCTGTGCCCCCGATCAGCCATCTGGCGGATCGGGACCGTGGTTAAAAAATAGAATCATTTTACTAAATTTGATTTTTAATATTAATCCCGAAATGAAAAAGATCCTATCAGTTTTTGTCCTGATATTGCAGGCAGTATTGCTCTTCCTTTGCCCAGCAAAGTAAGAGTGCTCTACTGCTGATTGACATTCAGAATTTCTATTTCGCCGGAGGAAGATCTGAACTTGTTGAACCGGTAAAAGCTGCAGAAAATGCTGCAAAACTTCTTGCTGAATTCCGCAAGGAGGGCAAGCTTGTGGTTCACGTAAGGCATAACTCGGAACCCGGGGGAGAGATCATATAAGCTTGTTGAACCTCTGCCCGGAGAAAAAATCGTATCAAAAAGCGCTGTAAATTGTTTTGTCGGCACTGATCTGCTTGATTTCCTCAGGTCGGAAAAGGTTGACACGCTTGTTATTTGCGGAATGCAGACACATATGTGCGTTGAGGCGGCAACACGCGCAGCTTCGGACTATGGGTTCAAGTGCATTCTTGTCGGCGATGCCTGTGCCACCAAGGATCTGAAGTACGGGGACAAGGTGGTCAAAGCCGAGGATGTCCATTACTCAACCCTGGGTACGATGAGAAGTTACGCAAAAGTAGAGTCAACAGAGGAATTTCTCAGTAGAATTTCAGGCACGCTGGTGCTTTGACAGCAAACTGTTTTGGCGGCTCTTCCGGCAATCCTGTATTCCTGTTAAGTCTGAATACAGCGATAGAGTCAGACTTCTGATTTCCAACCAGAAGATTCCGTCCGGAAGGATCGAGAACAAAATTCCTTGGCCAGTCTCCGCCGCAGGGGGTATGACCGGCAAGGGTCAGCAATCCGTCGCTGCCTATTTTAAAGGTGACGATAGTATTTTCACCCCGGTTTGAACCATAGAGAAATTTCCCATCTTTCCCGATGTGTATATCAGCACAATAACTGTTCCCGGCAAATCCCTTTCTCAAGGTTGACAATGTTTGAACAAGCTTCAGTCCCTGATTATCATCAATGTTAAAGACTGCAAGAATGGAACCAAGTTCATTAATGACATACAGCTTTGATCCTTCAGAATTAAAAACAAAATGGCGTGGTCCCGCTCCTTTGGGGAGAGAGGCAATGCCATTTTCAAGCTGGTGCAGTTTACCCTCTTTTGCATCAAAGTTATAAGTGACCACCCTGTCGAGCCCCAGGTCGGTAACGTAAACATGTTTCCCGGCAGGATCGTGAAGGATCATATGAGCATGTGAGGCATCAGGCCGCTCCTTTACATATAATATTGTATCAGTAATAGTCTCTGGAATGCCTTTGTTATCAAGCCTTACAACCGCAACCGACCCGTTGGGATAATTGGCTATAAAAAGGTACCCGCTGTCGGCCGACATCGAAATAAAACAAGGTCCTGGATATGGTATCAGGATCTCCTTCAATTTTTCAAACTGGCTGGTTTCATCATTGTATTTAAGTGTTGTCAGGCCACCACCTGATTCACCCTTGAATTCCATCACTTCATTCAGGACATAGAACAGGTTATTCTTTTTGGAGAAACAGAAATAGGACGGGTTTGGTCCGACATCCGATTCGGAAACAAGTTTCAGCTTTCCTGTCGTGCTGTTGAAATCGAAAACCGAAAAGCCTTTTTCCCCTGATTTCCGGGTAAATCCGCCAACAAAAAGTTTGTATTCTTTTTTGCAGGAGGTCAGAGCCAAACCAATGAAAATGATTAAAAAAAAGATTTGCTTAAAAAGTCTATTCATGATAGGATGTTTATTTAATTTTGATCTTAACCACGGAGGAACACTGAGTATTCACGGAGTTTCTCGGAGCTTTTACTCCGTGTTCTTCCTCCGTGTGACTCCGTGTTACCCCGTGGTGAATTAAGACAACATAAACAAAAAAGAGGCTGAATTCGCAGCCTCCTTGATTATTTTATACCTCAAAGTTATCGCATTCGCGGTATGCCTGAATAACCCGATCTTCACCCTCCATCGTACCCCGGTTGCTCACTCCATGCTCCATGCAGAGTGTACCATCATATTTTTTAGTGTAGAGGTACTTGAAAATGTTCTTAAAGTTGATCTCACCTGTAGTGGGTTCATTCCTTCCCGGACTATCGCCGAGATGGAATGCGGCAATTTCGCTCCAGGCTGCTTCAATATTGGGGATCAGATTGCCTTCGCTTATCTGCTGATGGTAAAGATCGTCCACAATTTTGCAAGATGGCCTGTTCACGGCCCTGCAAATAGCATAAGCCTGCGGTATCCCGGTAAGGAATAATCCCGGGTGATTAATGTAATTGTTCAAAGGTTCAAGTACCATTATCACTCCTTCGGGTTCCATAATATCGCAGCAATATCTGAGGTTATCAATTGCATTTGCGGTCTGGTAATCCCTGTGGAGTTTCACATCGTATCTGCCAAGAACGACCAAAGCCAGTTTTGCACCCGTTCTTTTAGCCACCTCAACACCTTCCTTCATATTGGCAATGAGCATATCACGCACCTCCTGGCTGCTAAGGACAAAGTCCTGCTTTCCTGAATCAGCTCTGAGAACAAAAGGACCCAGGTCCATGCCAAGGCGTTTCAGTTCATTTGTGATTTTCACCTGATCCTCTGGGGTTCGCCTCATGAGTCCGTTATCAAAAACTGCACGAAATCCCTGGTCATGACAGAACTTAATGTTATCAATCGGATCCTGCCCTGCATGTTGGCGGAACATGCCCAGACCAGGAGCATATTTCAGCTTGAAAGGAGTAACGGCATCACCAGTCTTCTGCTGCCCTGATAATTTGTATGAGCCCAGAAAAGCAGGTGCTGCTAAAATAGCAGCACCCGTTGTAGCTTTTTTTATGAAATTCCTCCTTGAGTAATCCATAATAAATGCGATAAAAATGTATTTAGTCTTTACTTGGTTGCTGCAGCTTTTGCAGCTTCAGCTTCTCTTTTAGCTCTGGCTGCTGCTCTTTCTGCTGCCCTTGCAGCTTCAGCTGCAGCATCGTAAGCAAGACCTGCTACAGGAACCTCTTTTGGAATATCAACCGGACCGAAAGCGAAAACTGTCGGACCAAGTTTGAGGTCGGAGTTCATCATTTCCTCGTATGTCGTTTCTTTACCTGTATAGGCCGAGATACGTCCCATAATACCAATCATTGTTGAAATGGCTGTGCTTTCAAGTTCGTTGAATGCTTTACCTGGTACGGATTGAAGTTACAAAGTCGATGTGTTCCTGGAGATAAGGATCAACACTTACATCGTTTGTCGGCTTTCCGTCTTTGTCAAGAGGATAGGGATATTTCCAGATTTCAGTTCCTGCAAGGTCAAGGATTGTGCTTTCGCAGTTGGTTGAACCTTTTGTTCCCTGAAGTCTTTCTGATACATTATTTGCACATCCGTTTATCTGGCGGCACATGACTGTGAATATGCATACCGTTTTCATATGTGTAGTCAACACTGAAATTATCATACTGATCACCTGTAACACGGCGTAGTCTCGACCCAAATCCAACAGCTTTAACAGGATGCTGACCAAAAAACCAGTTTGCAACATCAAGGTTATGAACATGCTGTTCGACGATATGATCTCCTGATAGCCATGTCCAGTTAACCCAGTTGCGGATCATCCACTCCATTTCGCTCCAGGAAGGATCATTGTCGCGATGCCATAATTTTCCGCCATTCCACCACACGTTACCACCTGTAAGATCCCCTATCAAACCCTGCTGAACCTGCTGCCAGTTTGCTACATAGTCCCTTTTGTGACGACGTTGTGTACCTGTTACGACTGTCAATCCAAGACCTTCAGCTTTTTTAGCAGTAGCCATAACAGACCTGGCTCCGCTTGGATCAACAGCAACCGGTTTTTCGGCAAAAACATGTTTTTTAGCCTGAACTGCTGCTGCCAGATGCTCGGGACGGAAGTATGGAGGAGTAGCTAAAAGGATAACATCCACTCCGGCGTCAATTACCTTTTGATATGCATCAAAACCTACAAAACATTTTTCAGGAGGCACTTCCTGTCCATGCTGTTTTTTAATACTCTCCCTGCACGCATCAACTCTGTCCTGGAAAGTGTCACCCAATGCTACGACCTGAAGGTTTGGACCGGCACTGAGGAATTGATTTATAGCTCCATTACCACGACCTCCGCAACCAATAAGCCCGGCTTTAAGAACAGGGCCATCGGGAGCCAGATCAAGGAATGCAGGAACGGCAACAACTTTTTTTGTTTCGCGTGCACAACTGGTAATAATCGTCGGCACAACAACGCCGGCTACTCCCACGGTAGCGGCTTTGCCAAGAAAATTACGTCTTGAGATGTTTGATTTTTTCATATTAGATCAGATTAGATTATAAGAACTTAAATACCCGGATTTCAGGTAAGAAACAACATAATCAAATGTAAATAAAGGGATTTTAATTACCAAAGATTCAGGTAGATTTAAAGTTTTTTAACAGTGAAATTGATTGTACCGGGCGAATTTAGCAGTTCTTTTACCACGGAGTTCCCGGAGTTTTCAAGGAGTAACACGGCCTGAATTGTTTCCGGATTTTACTCCGTGTTTTAATCCGTGATACTCAGTGTGTCTCTGTGGTTTATGGATTTTAACCTTTGGGGTAACAAAAATGTAATTAAATTTGTAAACCTTTCAGGTCGTTAAAATTATCCCGTGAAACTGTTTTTAAGATATATATCTTTATTTATCATTCTGGTTTTTGCTCTTTACGGCTGCATCCAGAATCCTCATGGCACTATTACTGAAACCGGAACACCACCTGTCATAGATCCTGATTATACCGGCGTGACCATTCCTTTTAATATCGCCCCCCTGAATTTTAAGATCATGGAAAAAGGATCCTCGTACTTTACAACAATTTCAGCAGGATCAAAAACTGTGATGGAGCTCGGGAGCAAAAACGGCATTATAAGGATCCCTGAAAAGAAATGGAAAAAGATGCTGGGTGAAAACAGGAGCAGCGATTTCAGCATTGACATCTTCGTTAAAAACTTAAATGGTGAATGGTCGAAATATAAGAGTGTTACAAATAAGATTGCCCCCGACCCGGTTGACCCCTACATCACGTACCGGTTATTATATCCGGGCTATGAAAGCTGGGAAGAAATACTCATCAAACAGCGGAATCTCGATAGCTTCCATGAGAGGTCAATCATTGAAAACAGCCTCGTGGAAAAAAACTGCATCAACTGCCATTCCTATAACAACACAGGGCAATCAGAAAATTTTCTTTTTCATCTTCGGGGCAGCCTTGGAGGAACGTTTTTTTATACCGGAGGTGATTTCAAAAAGGTCAACCTGAAAACCAGGGAGATGAAAAATGGCGCTGTTTATCCCCGCTGGCATCCTTCAGGAAAATTTGTAGCTTTTTCATCCAATAAAATAGTCCAGCAGTTCCATTCTGCACTGAGCAAGAAAGTTGAGGTCAGCGATCTTGAGTCGTCACTGATGCTGTATGACGTTGACCGGAACGAAATGATGGAGGTTGACCTGGCTGACAGGGAGAAATATATGGACACCTACCCTGAATGGTCACCGGATGGTATATACCTGTATTTTTGCAGGGCTCCTAAAGTAGGGGAAGTGTTCGAGTACGACCAGGTGCACTATGACCTGTACCGTGCTCGCGTTTAATCCTTCAGCCCGTAAATTCGGCGATGCGGAATTGATCTTTAATGCTACCGCAATTAATAAAAGTGTCTCCTTCCCCAGAATATCCCCGGATGGAAAATTTCTTGTTCTTACATTACATAACTATGGCTGTTTCCCGATCTGGCACAAGGAAGCAGATCTTTATTCAATCAACCTCCAAACCATGCAGCTTTCAACGATGGATCTGAACAGCGATTTCACCGACAGCTACCATTCGTGGTCATCAAACAGCAGGTGGATTGTCTTCAGCAGCAAAAGGATCGACGGACTTACTGCAAGACCTTTTATTTCCTATATAAATGAAAACGGAACCTCGACAAAGCCGTTTA
The DNA here is from genome assembly GCA_963732115.1 of uncultured Bacteroidales bacterium. GTDB lineage: Bacteria > Bacteroidota > Bacteroidia > Bacteroidales > VadinHA17 > LD21. The sequence continues at coordinate 26,776 of CAVSYN010000004.1, read as the reverse complement.
TCCTGCCGCAAAAAGATCCCGGGTTTTACCAGAGATATCTTAAAAGCTTCAATGTGCCTGAATTCTCAACTCTTAAGATAAGCGTTCCTCCGGGAAAGATCGCCAGAAGGGCAAGAGGAGCTTCATTGCAGGCTAAATGGGCAGAAAACTGATATGGAGGGAAATAGACTGAATATGTGGCTTGTTGCTGCCCCGCACTCTGGCTCCTTCGCTAAAATAGCCCACTGGGCTATTTCTTTACGCTCGGCCCGGTTGCTGGTTGGATTTAACAAGCAACTAGCAACAAGCAACTAGCAACTAGTAACCCTTAAACACCATTCTGAATTAATTAATTATTGGGAATGATCCAGAATCAAAAAAAGATAAAAAACAATTACAGTTACTTTCTGCCATACCTTTTTTTCTTTGCAGGTTCTGTATTATTTTTTGGCGTGTTCGCCAGTTACATCGAATTTCACCAGGAGAAGCTATCGCTTTTTGTTTTCTCACGCGATTACCTGATCGATAATTTAGTCCAGCCCGGGGCACTGCTTGTATACCTGGGCAATTTCCTGACGACATCTTATTATTATCCTCTTGCAGGAGCAATAATCATTTCAGCAATAATCTGTTTGACTATTTATGTCATTTCAAAAATCATAGGCTACCTGTCGGGGAAGGGATCAAACCTTGTTCCCATCCTTTTCGGCGGTGCGGTATTCTTCCTCCAGACAAACTACCAGTATCTGATTTACAACAGCCTTGGATTGCTCCTTCAATTAACTCTTTTCTATCTGACAATAAAGTATTTAAATGGATGGATTCCGGTCATCCTTTTCCCGTTCTGGTACTATCTTACCGGTGGATTTGCCTGGATCTTCGGCCTTATGTACACTTTTTATCTCCTGAAAAACCGGTCGGGAAAAGAATGGATCATAATTCCTGCATTTTGGGTTGTCATTCTCCTTATCATTTATCTGCTTAAAGAATACTTTCTTTTCCAGACTTCCTCAACGCTGTTTTTATTTCCTTGGTCCAACGAAAATACCGGATCGCAATTCAACATTTTTATCCCTTTTGTATGCCTGGTAATTCTGCTTCCCCTTATTGCCGGAATTAACCTGAAGTTCTTCTCAAAAATAAATATAAAGTACTGGTTAAAAGGTTTAACACCCGCAGTTATTGCACTGATACTGATCTCTGTGATAGCCATTTTCCGGTATGACAGGAATTACAGGGATTATTTTAATGCTGAGAAACTTTTTTACGGGGAGAGATTCGGCGAACTCATTGATTATAACAGAAAGCATCCGACGACCAACAGGCTTACAATCTTCCTCAACAATATTGCTCTCTGTGAAACCGGGAAACTGAATGATCAGCTTTTCCATTACCCGCAAAGTTCTGATGGACAGTCACTTTTCCTGAAGTGGGAGATGTACGGTGAGGTCCTGCGCCGCGGAGGATACTTTTACTTATACCACGGGCATGATCAATGAAGCACACAGATGGGCATACGAAAATATGATCATTAAAGGGCTCAATCCCGAAGGCCTGAAAATGCTCATTAAAACCGAATTGATCAACGGCAATTACAAGACAGCTTCAAAATATATTTCTGTTCTGAAGAAAGCACCTTTTTACAGGAGCGAGGCTAAAGCTTATGAAAGCTTGCTATTCAATGATAATGCAGTCGCATAGTCACCCCGAACTTGGAGCAAAGCGAAAAGAAAAGATCGAACATGATTTTTTCTCAATCACTGAAGATCCCTATATCAATATCGAAAGGGTGCTTGCATTCGATTCGCTTAACCGCAAAGCTTTCGAGTACAAGCTGGCCTACCTTATGCTCATCAAAGACTATAAAGGCATTGCATCGGGACTTACGAAGCTCGAAAGCTTCGGATTCAACAAGATACCTGTTCATCTTGAGGAAGCAGCCATGGTTTACAGGATATCAAATCTGGGTCCGATGCCTGACCTGGGAAACCTGAGGATCAATCCTCAAACTGAAGCAAGGTTCAGGCAATTCCTTCAGACGTTTCAAACATACGGGAACAATCTTAAAATCAGCCCAGCCTTTCCTGAAGCAAAAATTCGGGAATACGTTCTGGTATTATGCATTTTATCATTAGTAATACATGAACTCACCCCTGAATCCCCTCTCTGCTTTGCAAAGAGGGGACTTAATTGTTGATTAAAAAAGTCCCCCTCTTTCCGAAGGAGAGAGGGGGAAAAGAAGGGGGTGAGTACATGATAGTAAAAAAGCCGGCCCTTTGTGGCCGGCCTTAATAAATCTATTTCAGCCTGTTTATCCCTGATTAAATATTAATAACCAGGTTGTGGCTGAAGGTTTGGAGCTTTGTTCATCTCAGCACGTGAGAGAGGCAGCCAATAGTATTTATCACTGGACTCCAGACTCTGGTCATCTTCGTTATCTGTGAGATCCAGTTTCCATTCAAAATTACCATTGTCCATCTGCTTGATCTTCATTCCATAAACATTCTGAACTACTGAGCTATACATCATCCAGCGGCGCAGATCATAATAACGGTGTCCTTCGCCGAAGAACTCAATAGCCCTTTCCTGACGGATATAATCTCTTGCAGCAGCCTGGTCAGTGGTAACTCTGCCCGGTAAACCTGCCCTGTTTCTGACAAGGTTAAGAGCATTAATACCATTCTGCAGGTCAGCACCACCAAGTTCAATACATGCTTCGGCATAATTCAGCAATATTTCAGCATACCGGAATTCAACCCATGTAGTAGTGTTATAAGAAAAATTGTCCTGCAATTGTAGGATCCAGGAATTTCTTAAGATAGTAACCTGTCTTTGTTCCGTTCCATGCTTCAACAAGTCCCTGCCTGGTATCACAACCGTTTGCCCTGACAGTTGTTTCATCATTCAGGTAGAATTGGCCGGTCTGAACCTGGTTTAAAGGATCATACGGGACAACATCAGAAGGACGTTGCTGCCATGGGGCGCCATGATAGAGAACAATTGCGTAAAAACGTGGCTCACGCCCATTATATGGGTTCCTATTGGGATCGGCTGCAAGCTCAGCAGCAGTTGCCTTACGGAGATACTGATCGCCAGGAGTATATTTATCCCATACAAAAGGAGTCCCGTCTGCCATTTCAAACGATCTGACAGCTGGCTCAGTCGGGTCATTGTTACCCCAGTTGTGATAACCGCATGGACCCCACCAGATGTTTGCGTTGTTTACATTACCTCCTGTAAGCGGATACTGAATCCCCCAGATAGTTTCACTGTTCCATTTGCCTTTCTGAATAAAAATATTCTGGTAGTTTTCCGAGTATGTTTTAACCTGGGCTGCAGTAAGAGGCAACACGGGTTCAGTTGTGGTTCCGACAAGTGAAAATGTTCCATATTTGGCATCCATTACATCTTTTGCAGCATCTCTGGCTGCCTGTAAAAGAGCAGTCTGGCTACCAGCCGGGAATGATACAAGGGTATTTGATTCCTGCCCGGTATAACCTCCGTTGGTGAGTTTACTTGCACAGAACAGGAGCACTCTTGATTTAAGAGCTGCAGCTGCAGCCGGAGTTGCACGTCCCTGCTCTATAGTCTTGCCAGTCAGGTTAGTAATAGCACTTGCTATATCAGCTAAGGATAAAATCTTTAGTTTCGGCTATTGTTGACCTTGTCATTGTCTGGAAGTCCTGTGTAAGAGTGTTGGGTTCATCCATCAATACCACACCACCATAATTCATAAGAAGAGTGGCATACTCATAAGCCCTTATAAAATAGGCTTCTCCTTTTAGTCTGACTTTCAGAGCTTCATCCGGTGCTGTTGTAACCGTTACTGCATCAATATTGGCAATAACTGTATTTACGTTCTGGAGATTTGCATAAATATTGTCCCACATCATGAATCCGGCATAACCTGTATTGCCGAAGAAGCCAAGATTATCAGGGCTCAATGTTCCCTTAAGGTTACCGTAGTTTGCAGGACGGTGAATACATAAGGTCTGGTCAGTTGCGTCTGAAAGAAGGTCCTCTCGCATACCGAGTATTCCGGTGTTTGTATTACCTCCCATCCTGTCGTAGCATTTACCAAGGTAGGATTTCACGACATTTATGTCAGAGAAAACCACATCCTGGTTAAAGGTATTAACTGCCTGCTGGTCGAGAACGTCGGTGCACGACGTTGCTGTATAGAGTAGTACCGCAAAGGCAATTATATAATTAGATATTTTTTTCATATTATACTGTATAAAAATTTCTAAATTGATTAAAAACCAATATTTGCACCGATTGCAAATGTTTTCATTGTCGGATATACACCGGGATTGAGTGACTCAGGATCCCAGATCCTTTCAGCTGAATAAATCAGTGCAGGGTTATTGGCTGATATATAGACACTTGCATTTGCGATACCGAGTCTCTTATATACTGTTGATGGAATGTTATAAGACAGGACAATGCTCTTTAACCTGCAATATGCCACGTTTGCCAGCCAGTAAGTGCTCATCTGAACGTCTGGTGACCAGTAATAATCGTCCCTGTTATAAGCCCTTGCTATATCCGTAACATCTCCTTCGTTTTGCCACCTGTTGTCGTAGGTCCACTTGAAGTAGTTACCTGCCTCACCACGTCTGTTATCATAGTATCTCATCCTTATGTATTTACCCTGTCCCTGGACAAGAGCTGAAAGATGGAAGTTTTTATAGGAAGCCTCCAGGGTAATACCGTAGTAAGTCTGAGGAGCATCAACCTCGTCAATAAGTATCCTGTCATCACCATTAATTATGCCGTCATTGCTAAAATCCTGAAATTTAACATCTCCGGGTTTTGCAGTTGACCAGTGAGGATAAGAATCAATTTCACCCTGATCCTTAAATATTCCTATTGCATTGTACATCAGCCATGCATTGTAAGGATGCCCTGTTGTTTGCTGCCATTCAACTGCTCTTTTTGGTTCATCCTGGAAGACTACATTGTTATGGTTATAACTGAAGTTAAGGGTCAGATCAATACGTAAATCAGTGGTTAGAGTTTTTGTGAACACCTGCATCAATCTCGAATCCTTTGTTATCAACCTGAGCAATGTTTTCATTTGGCAGTGAAAGACCTGAAAAGTTAGGAACTGAAGCATCCCTTGGTGCAAGAATGTGTTTCCTCTTATTATAGAAGACTTCAAAATTCAGGTGGAAGAGGTCATTCAAAAACTTAGATTCAAACCCCAGGTTCTGTGTTGTTTGTGTTTCCCATGTGATGTTAGGGTTAGCAATTACCGGAGGTCCGACAGCTGTCTCGATTGATGAGCCGGTACCAAATACCATTCCCGAGGAAAGACCGAACGAATTCGTATACTGGAACGGGTTTCCAGGGTCCATACCCATCTGTCCATAAGATGCTCTGAGCTTGAAGTAGTTTATGAAAGGAATATTGTTTTGCCAGAAATCTTCTTCTGATACGCGCCATCCTAACAGAAGTCCCGGGAAGTATCCCCAGCGTTTGTTCGGGGGGAATTTAAGGGAACCATCTGCCCGGAATAGTAATTCAGCAAGGTATTTTCCTTTATAATCGTAGGATGGCACGGCCGATCCATGATTTTCGTGCATAAATTGACATTGTACCGCTTGTATTTTTATCCTGGTCAGCGCCGGCATCCATCGTCTGGATCAGAGTTGAAATGTAGTACTTACGGTAACCGTAAATTGAGTTATAATCACTTGTGTACTGTTCAAAACCGCCATATAAGAAAATACTATGGTCACCAAACTGTTTTGTATAAGTAGTGTTCAGGTTAATTGTCTGGTTATTAGTCCTCTGATAATCTTCACCGTTCTCAGGAGAGGAGAGGCCTCTCAAGCCGGGTGTAAGGGGCTGAGAGGTTATAAATCCTGTATTGGGATCCCGTGTTCCTTTACTAAAGTCTGCGGTATAGAGTATCCAGGGCTGGAAGAATCTCTTGCGGTAAAAGTTGGTAAGGTCATAACTGAATGCGCCGTTCAGTGCCAGTCCTTTAATAAAAGGAGGTTTAATAGATGCGGAAAAAGTATTCAGGTACCTGTATGTAGTCTGATCGTCTTTACCACCGGCAAATGTTGATGTAACAACCGGGTTATCACCATATTCAATATCGGGACCTGGCTCACCTGTTGGCCAGAATGACCATCTTGTGGGAAGCAGACGTGTTGACTGCCCTACGATAGCATCCGCTGATTTATAAGGATATACTCTATGATTCTGGAAAGCAGCAATATCAATACCGGTTGTTAACCAGTCAGTAATTGGCAGATCCACTTTTGCCCTGACATTGTATTGGTTATACTTTGTAGATGACTGCTTGTACATTGAATCATCACCTTTGAGGCCAAAGGATACATAGTAAGTCATGCCTTTGAAACCACCGTCGATCGTAAAGTTGTGCCTGTAAGTAGTGGTCCACTTTTTGATAAGATCATTATACCAGTCAGTATTCGGATGTTGCCAGGGATCAGCTCCGCTTCCGAACAATTCTATATCCGTGTCTGTTGTAGGTCCGTGTCTTACCATTCTGTGTCTGGTATTCAGTAAGCATAGTGGCATATTCCTGAGCATTAGTTGTCTCAGGAATAATTGTCGGGGTCATAAAGCCCTGATAGAACTGATAGTTTAATCTGGGTTTCCCTTCCGCACCTTTTTTGGTAGTGATAAGGATAACACCGTTTGCAGCATTTGAACCATAGATTGATGCAGCGGCATCCTTCAGGACTGAAATGCTGGCGATGTCCATAGGGTCAATCTCGTCCATCGAACGGCCCTGAACACCATCAATAACCACAAGAGGATTTGTGCTTGCATAATCTGTATGTTCTGTTACCACCAAGGGTACTACGGCCCCGAACCAGGATCCTTGGATTCATTTGTCCGGGTTCACCTGTTTGCTGTATAACTGAAATACCGGTCATACGTCCACCAAGCGACTGGGATACGTTTACTGCAGGTACTTGCTGGAGAGTTGCACCCGAAATTGAGGCGACAGATCCGACAACGTTTGCACGTTTCTGGGTTGAATAACCTACCACAACAACTTCATCAAGGTCGGTTACCACTCCGGCAAGCGCCAGATCAACAACGGACCTGCCGTTGAGGGCAACTTCCTGTGATACATAACCAATAAATGAAAAGACCAGGGTAGCGTTCCTGTCAACATTGGAAAGAGCGTACTTCCCGTCGGCATCGGTTATAGCGCCAAAGGCGGTACCTTTAACCTGGATGTTTACACCCGGCATTGCCTCGCCGGATGAAGCATCGGTTACGGTTCCTGTAACCCGCACCTGTTGCTGATCATCAATTGATGGATTATCTGCAGCCAAAGTGTATGCTGGAATAAGCCAGACTGCAGAACAGAAGAAGAACTACAATTTTCACAGGAAGTAACAACCTGTGAAAACTTACATTTGGCCCTAAAGACCAAAAGCAGTTGGGAGTTTTTTTCATACTGTTACACTGTTAGTTAGTTAATAAATAGTTAGATATTAGGATTACTTTAAAGATGTTTATTGGCGATTGGTGATTGGTGATTTTTCATTGTTTCTGGTTGCTTGTTTCACGTTATAGGTTATTAGTCCCCCTTTGAAGGGGGGCTGGGGGGATGTTTTTTCAATCAGTTTTACAATCCTAATTCTTATATAAAAAGCAAATAAGAACAAGTGTAAAATTTACACTCATTCAAATTTGATCTTAAAATTCGTAATTGATTTAAGGTATACGATTGAATTCAGGTTTTTAGGTTAGACATCAGGGTTTAAGTGCACACGAATATAGATAACTTGTTCCAATAAAACAAATCTGTTTATCAAATTTCTTTTATCAGGACTGAACAAAATTCAGAGCTGAATCCTCAATTTGAAGAGGTTACATTTCCGGTTTTGCCGTCAAATTCGCATACTACCCTGAATCCAACATTAAAGCAATCGGAATACCACCAGATGCTTTTGGGCATCTGCGGATCGGTGCGAAGCCAGGCTTCAGTTCTTGTATAATCGCGTGCCGCGCTTCTTAAGATCACGGCCCGACTCTGGAATGTACCGCCACGAATCACATGTTCTTCGCCACTTTCAGGCCCTTTCGGATCCTTAAGAATACCTGAAGGATATTTGGAATAAGCGTCGGGCTGATACCAGTCAGCACAGAATTCCGCCACATTTCCTGCCATATTCTTCAGTCCGAACGGATTGGGCTTTACAAAATCGGGAGTCTGGGTCTTTGACGGGCTGTTTTCCTTATATACAATATATCTATTAATCAAGTCGTATCGTTTTTACCAGTTTTGCCTTAAGTCCTGTCTTTTCATATTTCTTCAGGTTCACCGTCAAAGAAGAACGGATCTGTTGTGCCTGCCCTGCAGGCATATTCCCACTCTGCTTCTGTAGGCAGACGGTAGGTCTTTCCTGTGACAAGCGAGAGCCATCTGCAGTATGTCTCTGCCGCATGATACGAGAATGAAATTGCCGGACGCTGTCCCATTCCCCATCCCTGGTCGGGCTGGCCGTAGGGAGGAGTAGCACCGGAAATCGCATCGACATCCTGCGATGCTTTCAAGACCGCTTCTCAGTCCCTCCGTATCGGTTGAGCGTCCTTCTGCGGCAGTCTGAACATAAAAGGCAAGATATTCATCCCATGTTACTTCGACCTCTGCCATAAAGAAAGGACTTACTTCAACATCCTTTAACCGGTCCTTCATCTGCTTGCCTGAAAGGTTCTTCCTCCGGGCTACCCATTTTGAAAGTCCCCCCGGGAATTGCGACCATATTAAAAGCAATCGAAGATTTAGGAATTTTTTCAGTATAGCTTTTAAATTCAGTTACAACAGTTGGTTCAGTAAATATCTCTTTTGGTGCGGACGATGTTGCTCCAAAGGTTTTATTGCTTCCATGGGTATATCCCTCGATAAAGTGTCCGGCATTAAGATGACAATTGATACAATGCAGGTCAGGTGTTTTCTTCTGCTGAGTATAATATAAGATGTGCATCCTCTCCTTCTTTTGTCAGCTTTGCAGGGAAAAGGTTTTCATGACATTTTATGCATGTGCTTTCATAAGTGTAACCGCGTGCATTTTCAAGACCTGCGCGCGCTTTCCAATCGAAAGAGGCTGAATCTTTTGTCCAGTGACTCCATAGATCGCGGAGTCCTGTCTTTCCTTTTGCCCACAGGTATCCATGTCCCTTTGGGAGGAAGATGACACTCCACGCAGGCTACCCTGTACCCCGATTGAGTTTCATAATGAACCGATCTCTTCCAGTCGGCATCAGCCATCGGGTGGACATGGCACGACATGCAATATTCGTTTGTTGAGGTTTTATCGAGAGCCTTGCCGGCACCAAGAATTATAAGCACACCGATGATCAATCCTGGAGAGAACCACAATAAGAACTTCTTCATAACAAAAAAATGAGAGGAACAAGTTAAAAAATTATATTAAACCTAAGAGTGGTCAGAATAAGTTCACACGCAAAAATTTAGATTTTTTAACTTATTCTGGCCGGTTTTTAAAAACATTACCAATACTTAAAGACGTAAAAAAAGAGAAAATGCTGCCTCATGCCGGCCTCACCCCCTCCTGTCCCCCGCTCCCGGAGTGAGCGGGGGATGCTAGTTCTTCGTAACGATAAACTATTTGTTAAAGCCCCTCTCACTTCGGGAGAGGGGTTGGGGTGAGGTCGATTGTCATTTGGGATTTGTCGGCTTCACCCCCTATCGTCACTGGCTTCCGGGGTGAGTCTGTATTGTCGGCCTCACCCCCTCCTGTCCCCCGCTCCCGGAGTGAGCGGGGGATGCTAGTTCTTCGTAACAATAAACTATTTGTTAAAGCCCCTCTCACTATGGGAGAGGGGTTGGGGTGAGGTCGGTCACTCCGGGATACAGGAATGGGGTAAGTCCTGTTTATTTATTATACTCATCAAAAAAATCATTCCCCTTGTCGTCGGTGATGATGAACGCCGCCATATTCTCCACTCTTATTTTCCTAATGGCTTCCATTCCAAGATCCTCAAAATCAACCATCTCGACCGATTTTATGTTTTCTGCAGCAAGGATTGCAGCAGGACCACCGATTGATCCGAGATAGAAACCGCCGTATTTCTTACAGGCTTCAATAACCTGACGGTTGCGGTTGCCTTTTGCGACCATGATCAATGATCCTCCAAGGCTCTGGAAAAGATCAACATATGAATCCATCCTTCCTGCGGTTGTCGGACCGAAACTTCCTGACGGCATGCCGACCGGGGTTTTGGCTGGACCCGCATAGTAAATCGGGTGGTTTCTGAAATAGTCTGGCATCGGTTTACCTTCATCTATCATCTTTTTAATGCGGGCATGAGCAATATCGCGTGCAACTATCAAAGTACCTCTGAGATTGAGCCGTGTTTTAACCGGGTATTTTGTCAGTTCTTCAAGAACCTCGTGAATCGGACGGTCAAGATCAATTTCGACGGGCTTTTCAAGCTCAGGAGCTTTTTCCGGCAGAAAACGGGCAGGATTCTTTTCCAGTTCTTCAAGGAATATCCCGTTCTCATCGATCCTTGCCTTTATGTTCCTGTCAGCGCTGCAGCTAACTCCCAATCCCACGGGACACGAAGCGGCATGCCTTGGCAGCCGGATAACCCTTACATCATGTACAAAATATTTGCCTCCGAACTGTGCCCCCACACCGTAATCCTGACAGATCTTTTCGATCTTCTGTTCCCATTCAATATCACGGAATGCTCGTCCGCTGTTATTGCCCGTCGTCGGAAGGTGATCAAGATATCCTGCTGAAGCCTCTTTAACAGTCTTCAATGTATTTTCTGCCGAAGTTCCGCCAATCACAAGTGCAAGGTGATAGGGAGGACATGCGGATGTGCCAAGCTCCTTAATCTTTTCTTTTACAAATTTCGTGAGTGATTCTTCATTAAGAAGTGACTTGCTCTGCTGGTAAAGAAACGTTTTGTTGGCTGATCCTCCTCCTTTTGTGATGAAGAGAAATTCATAAGAATTTCCCTGGGTTGAATAAATATCGATTTGTGCAGGCAGGTTCGTACCTGTATTCTTTTCATCGAACATTGTATAAGGAACAATCTGGGAAAATCTCAGGTTTTTCTCCTGGTATGTCTGATAGATCCCTCTTGAAAGGTATTCTGCATCATTTACCCCAGTGAACACATTTTCACCTTTTTTAGCCATAATAATTGCGGTCCCGGTATCCTGACACCATGGAAGCACTTCGTTTGATGAGATTACAGAGTTCTTCAACATCATATAGGCGACAAACTTGTCATTGTCAGTTGCCTCAGGATCGTCGACAATCTTTCTTAATTTTTCAAGATGAGAGGTCCGGAGGTAAAATGAGAGGTCCGATACGGCCACTTTTGCCAGCAATTCAAGGCCTTCACGATCGACATGCAAAATCTTCCGTCCATCAAGTTCAATTGTTTTAACATATTTTCCGGACAATAACCGGTAGTTTGTTGTGTCCTTTTCCAGCTGAAAAGGTTTTTCGTAAATGAAGTCTGCCATCAGGTTGTTATTTTATTAACAATGAAGTTATTAGTGAAGTGGAATTAGGCTTGATCAAAGATAAAAACAAATTATTGAGAAACAATGAAAATTGGAAATTCACCCCCTGCTCCCGATATTCACTATCTCCGAAAACCTGAATTTATCCCCTGCTCTGATCCCCTTGGAAGTCATTTTCAAATTGCAGCATTCCACCTCTGCATCGTGCTGAAAAACAAGAATATAATTATTTTCAAATGCCTCATTGAGAATGTTCGATTTTTCCTCAATTGTCTTGAGCGATTCTATATCATAGCTCATATTCCAGATAAGAGGTATATGGGCCGTGGTTGGGATCAGGTCGCCAGTATAAACAAGAACTTTATTTCCATATCTGATAACCGGGATCATCAGTCCCGGTGTATGGCCGTAACACATCCTTACTGAAAACCCTTCAAAGAGATCGCCTTCCTCATCCACAAGGTTCAGATGACCACTTTGTAAAATGGGTAAAATATTCTCCTCAAGAAATGCATCCTCCTCGCGTATGTTATTTTTCAGGGCCCATTCCCACTGAGGGCGGCTAACATGGTAAGCAGCATTCGGGAAGGTCATTTCATATCCTGTTCCGGTTTTGCTTTTTATAACTCCACCTCCGCAATGATCAGCATGAAGGTGAGTAAGGAATACATCAGTTATATCTTCAGGTTTGAATCCGCGTGAATCCAGGCCTTCAATAAGTCCCTCCCCGCCATGCAGATACACGTACCTGAAAAACTTCTCATCCTGCTTATCGCCCCATCCCGTGTCGACCAGTATGACATGGCCATCTGTCTCAACAATTAATGAACGAAGTGTGAGGACTATAAGGTTCCTTTCGTCGATCGGATAAGCCTTCGACCAGAGTGCTTTGGGTATTACACCGAACATTGCACCGCCATCAACCTTGAAGTTTGCAATATTGAAAAGATGAACTTTCATAATTTAAAAATTTGTTTACAATGTTAAGAATAAAAAATAATCTAACCACGGAGGTCACAGAGTTTCATGGAGTTAAATCTGCGTGATCTGCGGGAAAAAGTTTTTTTATATCTTTCCACTTATAAACAACAAACGAAAAACCTAAAATTTCAACTATGAAAAGAATTTCTTTTACAATCATCTTATTGATGACCGTTTCAGCAATGTTTGCCCAGACCGGCAAGGTGATGGACAATCTTTCAATGCCAAGTAAAATTTTGAAAATGGACAGGAAATTTGCCGTTTATCTCCCTCCCGACTACGCAACATCTGAACGCAGCTATCCTGTGCTTTACCTTTTACATGGAGCCGGCGACGACCAGACAGGATGGGTGCAGTTTGGAGAGATCCTGAACATTGCTGATAAAGCAATAAATGAGGGCATTGCTACTCCAATGATTGTTATAATGCCCGATGCAAATACCGGGAAAAGAGGTTATGTCAACGATGTCAAAGGCGAATGGCGATACGAGGATTTTTTCTTTGAAGAGTTCATGCCGTACGTTGAGAAAACCTTTCGCATCAAGTCAGACAAAAGATATCGTGCAATAGCAGGCTTGTCAATGGGCGGTGAGGGAACATTTATTTATGCACTTCATCATCCCGAATTATTCTCGGCAGCCTGCCCTTTAAGCGCCGCCACAGGTCCCAAAAATATTGAGGAGTTAAAAAACTATCGTCTCTGGCAGGGTGTTGAAGGAATCTCGGATACCGACAAGGAAGCCTATTTCAATAAATACAGTGTCCTGAACCTTATTGAAAATATTAAGGATGATCAGAAAAAAGCCGTCAGGTGGTACATTGACTGCGGCGACGATGATTTTCTGTACGAGGGCAACTCGCTGGCCCATATAGCAATGCGCAAGAAGGAGATACCTCATGAATTCAGGATGCGCGATGGCGGCCATACCTGGACCTACTGGCGGACGGCTTTACCAACAGTTCTTGAATTTGTGTCAATGAGCTTCCATCAGTTCTGATTTTTGCCCTCCCTTGGGGGGGTTGGGGTGTGCTTCACCTTCTTCGACGTCATCTGCGCCATCAGCCTCATGAAAAGCCTTATCATCTGGTATGATATCCAGCCGCTGAACTGGTTATACCATGTTTTCCTTCGCAGGTACTCCTCAAAAGTGACCTGACGACAGTCATTTTTAATAATACGCAGGAGGATTTTTTCAAACTTTTCTGTAAATGGTTCGTCCAGGACATCAACATTCATTTCAATACTTCCGTAATCGCTGATATGATTCAGGTTGTAACTTCCAATTGTGAACCATTTGCCGTCGACTGTTGCAATCTTTGCATGCAGGTTTGAAGGGAGGTATTCATAGATCTTTATATTGTTCCTGAGAATGTAGTCGTAAAGGAAACTGGTTGCCCTTTTGAATATCGGAGTATCCGACTCTGCAGCAAGGACGATCTTTATATCCACACCCCTGGAACTGGCCAGTCTCAGGAGCTTCCGTTCCAGACGCCCCGGAAGAAAATAGCTGGCAAATATTATCATATGGTCCTGCGCACGCTTAAAAGCCGACCTGTAGCTTCTAAGTACCTCTATCTTGTTGCGGTACCAGTTATTTTCAATTACCCTCAGCCTGATATTTTCTTCATAGGTCCTGGTAATGTGAACGATTTCATTCGACCGTTCTTCTTTTGAAATAAAAGTTTTATTCCACAATTTTCTGAGGATGCTGTTTACATGCCTGCATTCAGGTCCTTTTACCATTAAAGCAAAGTCGAGCCATTCCTTTTTCCGCAGTGTGCCGTGATAACGGTCGGCGAAGTTCATTCCGCCGATAATAGCCAGTTCTCCGTCGACCAGCAGGACTTTATGATGCAGCCTCAGGCTCAGATGAAATCCCTCAGTGATAAAAACCGGAGAAAAAAACCTGAAAAGGATTCCGGAATCATTAATCCTCTTCATCAGCCCGCCCGAGAGATACTTTGTCCCGTAAGCATCCAACAACAGATAGGTGCGGACACCTCTTTGAGCGGCTCTCACGAGGGCATCAATAATCCGAAGACCTGTGTCGTCCTCATCAACTATGTATGACTGAAAGTGGATATATTGCTGAGCCTGGTCAATTGCCGCGATATTTGCAGCGAAAAAGGGTTCACCGCTTCGTAAAAGCTCGATCGAATGTCCTTCAGTATAATCGTGTTTTGCACGACGCTTCATACAATCCTTCGGAATTATTGACCGTTCTACAAAGATAAAACTTTAAGCTGACGAACACTATAACAGGATTTTTGCTTTTCTTTAATGTATAAACAAATACTATCCCGGATGAAGAAAATCTTTGAAATCCTGACTATTCTTCTGGTGACCGGAACAGTTTTATCAGCCCAGACCAACAAGAGTAAACTAATCCTTGAAGTTCCAGATCACCCTCGCATACTTCTTCTTAAAGGTGAAGAAGCTGCAATCAGGCAAACAATAGCTACTGATAAAATATGGAAGAAGGTTGATCAATTCATTATAAGTGAATGTGATAAGATTATTCCACTGCCTCCTGTGGAAAGAGTGCTTATCGGACGAAGGCTTCTTGATAAATCTAGAGAAGCGCTCCGTAGAGTTTTTTACCTTTCCTACGCATGGCGGATGACATCAGAAGCCAGGTATCTCGAACGGGCTGAAAAGGAGATGCTGGCTGTTTCAGCCTTCAATGACTGGAATCCTACTCATTTTCTGGATGTCGCGGAAATGACCATGGCTGTTTCAATCGGATATGACTGGTTATATGAAAGTCTACCAGTAAGTTCACGAAATGCCATAAAGCAGGCAATAACCGAAAAAGGACTAAAACCATCTCTGTTACCTGCAAATTCAGGTTGGGCAAAAGGATCAAATAACTGGAACCAGGTCTGTAACGCAGGGATGACCTATGGAGCGCTTGCAATATTTGAAGATGAAAAAGATCTGGCGACAGGAATAATTGAACGCGCAGCTGGTTCCATATTGTTGCCGATGGGTGATTACGAACCGGATGGAGCATATCCCGAAGGATATAGCTACTGGGGTTATGGCACCAGCTTCAACATTATGTTCCTGAGCGCAATGGAGAAAGCAATTGGAAAGGACTTCGGGGTTGAATTAAACCCTGGATTTCTCAAAACAGCTTCCTATCTTGAAAATATGACGGGTCCTAAAGGCAGCTGCTTTAACTATTCCGACTCGGGTCCCGGAGGTGGGATGAATCCAGCAATGTTCTGGTTTGCAGGCAGGTTGAATGATCCATCGCTCCTCTGGTCGGAACGATACTTCCTTGAAAACACGAATCCACCTAACGACCGGCTGTTACCGGCAGTAATGATTTGGGGAGCCGGTTCAACAATGGATAAAATAACACCTCCCCTCAAAACAACCTGGATCGGAGAGGGAAAAAATCCTGTTGCACTTATGCGGACATCCTGGACCGACCGCGATGCAATATTCGCCGGATTTAAATGTGGTTCACCTTCAGTAAATCACGGGCACATGGATGCAGGTTCATTTGTAATGGAGGCCAGCGGGGTCCGCTGGGCAATGGATTTAGGAATGCAGGATTATAATTCGCTCGAAACTGCAGGAGTTGATCTCTGGAACATGGCGCAAAACTCACAAAGATGGGAAGTTTACAGATATAATAATTTCGTCCATAATACTTTGACAGTGGATGGTCAGCTTCAGAAAGTTAATGGATACAGTTCCATAACAGGATTTTCAGAGAAACCTGAAATGATGAGCGCTGTGGCAGACATTTCTTCCCTTTACACCGAAAACCTGAAAAAGGCCGGTAGGGGAATTGCAATAGTTGACAAGAAGTATGTGATGGTCAGGGATGAAATTGAAACCCTTAACAAGAAGGCAAGTATAAGATGGAACATGCTTACATCGGCCGATGTGGTCATTGTTGGTAATGATGCGGCAGAGCTTACAAAAAACGGAAAAAAGCTTATTGTAAAAATAAAATCACCCGCCGGAGCTGTATTAAAAACCAGGAGCACTATCCCTCCTCACAGTTATGATGCCCCTAATCCGGGTACGACGCTCCTGGGTTTTGAGATCATTATTCCGGCTGACACAAAAGCAGATCTGGTTGTTCTGTTGCTACCGGAAGGTGCGGTGGAGAATGGAGGGGCTTCTGTTAAAAAATTAACAGAATGGTCTGGGAACAATTAAAGAACTTAAGGACTAAAGTCCAAATGTGTCTAATTTCCAATTAACCACGGCCTTAAGGCCGTGGTTAATTGACCGCAATTGAATAGGGCTTTATCCCAAAATTCTTATAGTTCCTAAATAATAATATTAATTAAAAAGCTAATTTCGAATTGATAAATACTATTAATCATGACAAGAAGAAATATGATAGGAAGCATGGCAGGCGCTGCTGCAATTACAGCAACGAAACCATTTGCCTCTTTTGCCGGATCCGGTGAAGCCCAGTACAAACTGAAAGGTAATATTCATCATTCGGTAAGCCAGTGGTGCTATGGCGACATTCCGCTTGAAGAATTTGCTAAAGCCTGCAAAGAGATGGGAATTGAATCGATCGAACTGCTTAATGAAAAAGACTGGCCGGTTATAGCTAACGCCGGACTGAAATGTGCAGTCGGCTATGCTACTGACTGGGGCATTCCGAAAGGTTTCAACCGTAAAGAAAATCATTCAAAACTCATCGCCGATTTTGAAGCGATGATACCAAAAGCAGCTGCTGCCGGCGTTCCCAACCTGATCTGCTTCTCAGGAAACCGAGAAGGTCTCGACGATAACGAAGGGCTGATAAATTGTGCCATCGGGCTCAGACAACTTATGCCGACTGCTGAAAAAAACGGAGTTACAATAATCATGGAATTACTGAACAGCTATGGTCATAAGGACTACCAGTGTGACAGAACATCCTGGGGTGCAGCCCTATCTGAAATGGTTGGATCGGAACGGTTCAAGCTTCTCTACGATATTTACCATATGCAGATCATGGAAGGTAACATCATTGAAAACATGACCAGGTATATCAGGTATATAGGGCATATCCATACAGGGGGAGTCCCGGGGAGGCATGAACTAGATGAAACGCAGGAACTCTATTATCCTGCAATAATGCAGGCTGTAGTGAAAGCAGGTTATACCGGGTATGTTGGTCAGGAGTTTGTTCCGTCGCAGAAAGACAAGCTTGCTTCCCTGAAAAAATGCATCCAGATATGTGATGTCTAGGATGAGGGTGCATTTTATCGCAGTCGGCGGAGCAGTGATGCATAATATTGCCATCGCCCTTCAACGCAAAGGTTATCTGGTTACGGGATCAGATGATGAAATCTTTGAACCATCACGTTCACATTTAGCTGCTTATGGTCTCCTGCCGGAAAAGTACGGATGGTATCCCGAAATTATTACCGCAGATATTGATACAGTCTTGCTGGGCATGCACGCCAGGGCAGACAATCCTGAACTTCTAAGAGCAATCGAGCTGGGATTAAGAATAATGTCATTTCCCGAATTCCTTTATGAACAGACAAAGAATAAAAAACGTATTGTTATTGCCGGCAGTCATGGGAAAACGACAACCACAGCCATGATCATGCATGTCTTTAAAACCCTTGGATTGAAGTTCGATTTCATGGTAGGTTCTTCAATTGACGGCTTTGACACAATGGTAGGATTGTCCGATGATTCGCCGGTTGCAGTATTCGAGGGTGACGAGTACCTTACCTCAGCTCTTGACAGACGGCCCAAGTTTCACCTGTATATGCCTGACATAGCTGTACTTAATGGTATTTCATGGGATCATATGAATGTCTTTCCGACTTTTGAAAATTATGTTGAACAGTTCAGAATATTCACAGAAAAAATCTCAGATGGCGGATCGTTGATCTATTTTGCAGATGATCCTGAAGTCAAGAAGATTGCAGATAATGCTTCCGGAAATATTAAGAAAATTCCTTACAGGGTGCATGGCTATTTTCAGAACAAGACCGGATTCTATGCTGCAACCCATAACAGGACAGTCCGCATGAGGATATTCGGAGAACACAATATGCAAAATCTTTCAGCTGCCAAGGAAGCATGCCTTGCAGCCGGGATGGCGGAAGATGATTTCTATTCAGCGATCAGTAGTTTCGAAGGAACATCAGGAAGGCTTCAAAAGCTGGTGGAAAACGAAAACGGAACAGTCTTTCTCGATTTTGCTCATTCACCTTCAAAGGTGAAAGCAACAGTCGAGGCAGTGGCATCCGCATATCCTGGAAGAAACATTATTGCAATTTTTGAGCTTCACACATATTCGAGCCTTAATATTGGATTCATCCCTTTTTATAAAGGAACTCTGGATAAAGCATCTCAGGCATTTGTATATTTTAATCCCCGTCAGTTCATATCAAAAAGCTTGTGCCATTGTCAAAGGCAGGATGTCAAAAAAGCCTTTGCCGGAGAAAACATAATGGTTTATAACAACTCTTCTGAGATGTTTTCTTTTGTGAAAAATTTGCACCTTCCTTCCCCTGTCTTACCTGTTCATGAGCTCAGGCGATTACGATGGATGCGATATCAGATCTCTTGCAAAAGAACTTTTGGGTTGTAACAAATGACGTGGTGAGACCGTTTTATTTCATAAACCAACTTCAACCATGAAAAAATACTTTATCACTTTGATCATTGTTTTTTCGTTTTTAATCACTTCAAATGCACAGGATTACCGAACCAGCCTTGGAATCAGAGGCGGACTTCCGGTCGGTGTGACCCTGAAGCATTTCCTGAATGAATCAAATGCCGTTGAAGGAATTCTGGCAACCCGCTGGGGAGGTTTTACTCTGACAGGGCTATATGAATTTGAGCGATGGACAGGTGAATACCCGGCCCTTAACTGGTATTTTGGGTTTGGGGCTCATCTCGGGAACATGGAGCCAGGGTTATAATCCCAGGCTCGATGAGTCGTATTCGGGACTGGTAGTCGGGGCTGATGGTGTAGTTGGCATTGAATACACTTTTGATGAGATTCCATTGAACCTTTCACTTGATATACTGCCTTCTGTTAACCTCGTCGGATATACCGGCTGGGGTGGAATAAATGGTGCTTTATCAATCAGATACGTTTTTTGAGAAAATATTTTGTGAATCGAAAAAAACATCGTTTCTTTGCATCCGCATTTTTAAAGTTCTTTAAATGGTCCATTCGTCTAGTGGCTAGGACGTCAGGTTTTCATCCTGGTAACAGGGGTTCGATTCCCCTATGGACTACAATACAAAGTAATCTGAGTTAATTAAAATAAGCATGGCAAACCATATTTCATCGAAGAAAAGGATCAGACAGATCAAAACAAGAAATGAAGGAAACAAATATTCCGCAAAAACGATGCGCAATGCATTGAAAACCGTTCGTGCAGCAACAAATAAGGAAGAAGCAGGACCTTGCTTCCGAAATTAAATTCCATGCTTGATAAACTGGCCAAGAAAAACATCATTCACAAGAAAAAGGCTTCAAACCTTAAGTCATCGCTTGTAAAGCATGTGAATAGCTTGAAGTAATCTTAATCTATAATATAATTCAGGGGACGGTTACGCCGTTCCCTTTTTTATTTTCATCCCATTATGGACCCCCCAACCCCCCAAGGCAGGGGACAAAGGGGTGCATAAAAATTGGATGATTTTTTTCTTATTCTTACATACTTTTACTATCTTTAAATAGTAAATATCTCTCTTGCTGCATGTCTCTTAAAATTACCGACTGGGCAGTCGAGGACAGGCCCAGGGAAAAACTTATCAGGAAAGGAATTTCCAGCCTGAGCGACGCTGAATTACTTGCTATTCTGATCAGCTCGGGCACCCGCAAAAAATCTGCTGTCGACCTCGGCAGGGAGCTGCTTGGTATTGTAAACAATAACCTGAATTCCCTCGGCAAATTAACAGTGTCCGACTTGCTGAAAATCAATGGCATAGGCCCTGCACGAGCTGTAACAATATCAGCTGCCCTGGAGCTTGGACGAAGGCGGAAACTTGCCGAAATACCTGATGTTTACCAGATCAGATGCTCAAAGGATGTGGCTGACATTTTTCAGCCTCTCCTATCCGACCTTGATCACGAGGAATTCTGGGTCCTGTTTCTCAACAGGTCAAACAGGGTTATCGACAGGACGAAGCTTAGCCAGGGCGGCATAAGCGGAACAGTTACAGATGTCAGGATAATCATGAAAAAAGCTGTTGAGTATCTGGCGTCCGGCATAATTGTATGCCATAATCACCCTTCAGGAAACCTTAACCCAAGTGAGTCAGATACCAGGATAACCCAGAAAATAAAGGATGCCGGCAACTTGCTTGAAATTCAGCTGCTCGACCACCTGATCATTTCAGATAAGGACTACTATAGCTTTGCGGATAACGGGTTACTTTAGACTTATCAGAACATTCCTTCAGCAACATTGCAAAGGTTTTGCCGAGGACAGGATGAATCATTTCAGATGCCAGGTTGCATAATGGCACCAGTACAAATCTCCTGTCCTGTATCAGAGGATGTGGAACTATGAGGTCAGGATTATTAATAATCAGGTTGCTGTAAAGTAAAATGTCGATATCAATGGTTCTTGATTCATACTGATTGCTCTCCCTGATCCTTCCGAGCTGCCCTTCGATATTTAACAATCTTTTCAGCAGGACGGACGGCTTTAATTCTGTCCGGACACGGATGACCATATTCAGAAACTTGCTCTCACTTTGGAAACCCCATGGATCGGTTTCATAAATATCTGAATATGAATCTATTTTACCGACTGATTTTCTGATCGCTTCAATTGCCTTATTAAGATATGCTTCCCTGTCACCAAGATTTGTTCCTAAGCTTAGAAATGTATAATTGGTCATCACCTGATCTTTTGCTAAATTTATTAATTCCTTTTATTCCAGCTGTCTCATAACGTTGTTTTTTATATATTTGAAACTCATTTTATTAAATCATTTTTTCATATGAAGAGCTTCCTTAAATATACACTGGCGACGATAACCGGTATAATCATTACCACGATCCTTTTTTTCATAATAATGCTCGCAAGCCTGAGCACTCTTGTTGCAACCGGGGAGAAGCCGGTTAGCATACCTGAGAATTCAGTTCTGGTCCTCAAGGCAGGTGTGACGATCCCTGACAGGGGAAGCAGTAATCCGTTTGCCGGCTTTGACCTTATCAACCTGACAGTGACGCAAGCACCCGGGCTGAACGAGATCCTCCAGAATATTAAAAAAGCTACGTCGGATGATAAAATAAAAGGCATTCTGATAGAGAATGGACTTATGCCATCGGGATGGGCTACCATGGAAGAGATCAGGGAGGCTCTTGCCAGTTTCAGGGCTGAAGGGAAATTTGTTATTGCATACTCAGATTACGTTCTTTTACAGGAAGGATATTACCTCTCGACAGCTGCCGATAAAATTTTTATCAATCCCTCTTCCTCAATTGATTTCAAAGGACTCAGCGGTGAGGTGATGTTTTATAAGAAAGCACTTGAGAAGCTGGGTGTTGAAGTTCAGGTTATCCGTCACGGGAAGTTCAAAGGAGCAGTTGAACCTTTCATTCTTGATGAACTCAGCAAGGAGAACAGGGAACAGATAAAAACCTATGTTGGATCAATCTGGTCGCATGTTATTGAGAATATTTCGAAAGCAAGAGGGCTTATCTCCGGAGAACCTGAATCAGATGGCCGATAACCTCGTTGCTTATGCAGCACCAGGAGCTCTTGAAAGCAAACTAGTCGACGGGCTTTTATACCGTGACGCACTGATTGACACATTAAAAAGCTTATCGGGACTTACCAAAGACGATAAAATAAACATGGTCCCCATGTCGAAATATTCAAGAGTTCCAAATCCGCATAAAATGGTATCGGCGAAAAACAAGATTAGTGTTATTTATGCATCCGGAACCATTGTCATGGGCAAGGGTAATGAAAACAATATTGGAGGCAATTCATACGGAGACCTTATAAGAAAAGAGAGAAAAGATTCAACGGTTAAAGCTATTGTACTGCGGGTCAACTCACCCGGAGGAAATGCCATTGCATCCGATATTATCTGGAAAGAGCTGGAACTTGCGGCAAAGGAAAAACCCGTAGTTATTTCGATGGGCAATTATGCTGCTTCAGGCGGTTATTATATTTCAGCTCCGGGAACAAAAATCTTTGCCAGCCCGGTTACTATCACCGGGTCAATAGGGGTTTTTGGTCTTGTCCCGAATGCTGGCAAATTACTGAGTCAGAAACTTGGCATTTCAACCGAAACAGTCAATACAAACAAAAACTCCGATTTCCCTTCAGTTTACAGACCGATGAGCGCTTATGAAAGAGATGTGATGCAGGCGGATATCGAAAATGTGTATTCCGATTTTGTGAGCAAAGTATCCTCGGGAAGGAAAATGAGTGTTTCCTCTGTCGACAGTATCGGGCAGGGAAGGGTCTGGAGCGGAACAGATGCACTTGGAATCGGACTGGTGGATGCTATGGGAGGGTTGAATGCATCAGTAGAAGAGGCAGCCAAACTCGCAGGAATAGATAGCTGGTCGGTCAGGGAGTTACCAACGCTTGAAGATCCATATACAAGGATCCTTTCACAACTGACAGGGGAAATCAAAATGCGTGTTTTGAAACATGAACTGGGTGAATATAAAAAGTTTTATGATGAACTTCAGGATTTAAAGAATCTCTCAGGAATACAGGCAAGATTACCATATTTTATTGAGGTTCATTAATTTATGGGAAGCAGGCAATATTTCATTTTATATCCCTTTTCAATCCTGTACCGGTTGATCACTGATATCAGAAACTATCTTTTTGATACAGGCATTTTACCTTCAAGGGAATTCGATTTACCGGTTATAAGTGTCGGAAATATTACTGTTGGAGGGACCGGGAAAACTCCGCATACGGAATACCTTGCGGGATTACTGCAGCAAGGAGTTCAAAGTGGCAGTCTTAAGCAGGGGTTACAAAAGAAAATCAAACGGATTCAAAGTTGCAACCAAATCGTCCCGTGTAGAGGAAATCGGCGATGAACCACTACAGATCTCCCGCAAGTTCCCTGATATTATTGTGGCTGTTGACAGGGACCGGGTCAATGGGGTCCGCGCCATTTTAAAAGAATTTCCCGGGACAGATGTGATAATTCTTGATGATGCATTTCAGCACCGAAGTATAAAACCCGGACTTTCGATTCTTCTTTCAGATTTTAACAGACTGATTACCAGGGATTATTTAATGCCTTATGGCAGGTTGAGGGAAAGCAGAAGAAACAGAAAAAGGGCTGACCTGATCCTGATCTCTAAAACACCTGTAGATCTTCCGGAAACAAGTTTTGAGAGCATAAAATATGAGATAAAGCCCTCTTCAAGGCAAAAACTGTTTTTTACCTCTTTTAAGTATGGGGAACCTTTAACCCTTTTTGAAGACTCAGCTACTGCCAGATTCAGCTTATCGGGGAAAAATGCTGATGAGCAGGGAACTGTTTTAATCACGGGAATTGCTGAGCCGGGTATATTAAAACAATTCATGGAAAAGCATATTAACGAAATTATCCATTTGAAATTTCACGATCATCATCGTTTTGTTGAGAATGATATAAAAAAGATAATTTCCGCCTGGAACAATCTTAAATCATCTTCAAAATCAATAATCACCACAGAAAAAGATTCTGTCAGGTTAAAGGATTTTGCTGATATTCCCGTTTATTTGAAAAAGGCTTTTTACTATATCCCGGTAAGCGTTGATTTTTTACAAAATAGCAAACAGGAGTTTGATAATCTGATAATTGAATATGTTAGAAAAAATCAAAGAGACAGTTAAGTTTTTGAGGGAAAAGGGGATTGTGAATCCTGAGGCAGGAATAGTCCTTGGTACCGGCCTGGGAGGTTTGACTTCGAAAATTGAAAATAGTCTCGAGATAGATTATAAGGATATTCCCAATTTCACGGTATCGACAGTTGAGGGGCATGCCGGTAAGCTTATCTTCGGTGATTTCGGCAGAAAGAAGATCGTCGCGATGAAGGGGAGATTTCATTTTTATGAAGGATATGGATCCGCACATGTGGCTTTGCCGGTCCGTGTACTGAAATACCTTGGAATAAAGTATTTATTCCTTTCCAATGCAGCGGGAGGAGTCAATCCCTCGTTCAGGATAGGTGATATTATGATCATCACTGATCATATTAACCTGCTCCCCAATCCGTTGATTGGCCAGAATGACGACAGGATAGGACCGCGCTTCCCGGATATGAGCGAGGCATACGATAAATCGCTGATTGAAAAGGCTGCAAAAATTGCGGAAAAGAATCATATAATTATTCAGAAAGGTGTTTACCTGGCGACATCCGGTCCTACATTCGAAACCCCGGCTGAATACAATCATTTCCGGACTATCGGAGCTGATTCGGTAGGTATGTCGACGGCTCCTGAGGTTATAATTGCAAGGCATATGGGTCTTGCATGTTTTGCTGTAAGTATCATTACAGACCTTGGCGTCAAAGGGAAAATTGAATACACCACTCACGAGAACGTTCAGCGCGAAGCCGAAAAAGCTGAAGCAAGGATGACAACCATTATGACTGAACTGATCTCATCACTATAGTTTTTTACCACTAAGGTTCACAAAGTACGTCACAAAGGAACTCAAAGAATTACTCGTCGAATGCCATACTTCAGATGCTCGACATTAAAATTTACTAATAATCCTAATTTGCATCCGGAAAGTTTTAGATACGTTATTATTTGGGCCAGATGAATGTCTGCTAAAGCATCTATTGACTTTATTTCTAGGACAATGCAACTTTCGACTAATAAATCAATTCTGTAACCGGCTTCTAGTTTTACCTCCTTATATATAAGGGGTAGAGGTTTTTGTTTTTCAACCTTAAAGCCAGATTGTTCAAGTTCATAGCTTAAGCATTCAACGTATGCATTTTCAAGCAATCCTGGACCTAACGCGGAATGCACCAAAAAGGAACAATCTAGCACCTTTTTAAAAATCTCTTCAATATTCATTTTTTTTACTTTGTGAGCCTTTGTGAGAGCCTTTGTGAGCCTTTGTGGTTAAAACTCTTAAGGGATGTCTTTATTTTGAATCTTTGTTCAGACTCAGCGTCGGATTACTGTGCAGACTCTTTTCCATTTCTCGACTTTACCTTTATCATCGAAAACCGAAATCAGAATAATATAAATACCTGTACTGACCAGTTTTTCATCATCCCCTGTTCCGTTCCAAACCACCGTCGCTTCAGAACCTGCAAACAGATTATCCGTTAATTTTTTCACAAAGTGTCCGGTTTCATCAAATACGATTATTGAAACCACGTTTCCGATTCCTGCTAGCTTAAGGTCAATAACCAGGAATCGATGGAGGACCCACACCTGCGGCTTCCCCCGCACTCCCATGCAGAAAGTCCCGGCTCGTTGGCCGCGAGCAGGTCGCAGGCCGCGGGAAGGGAAACCGAACGCGTGACGACGCCGCTGCGATTGAAGAAGAAAAGCAGCCTCGATGCGGGCTCAGGACCGCGAAGCTCCCGTCCCCCAAAGCGACCATCGCGCCGGGCCGGGCGATCTCCGCGCGCTCGATGAACAGCCGGCTCTCGCCGAACAGGCCCTTGTACCAGACTGCGCCGTGGTCCACATCGCTCACGAGCATTATCCCGGGCTCGAAGCTTGCCAGGCCCGCGACCCGCACGTCGCCCAGCCACGGCTGCAGATTGAGCTTGTCCTTGGACATCCGGTACAGCGTGTGGTCATCGTAGACGTAGATGTAGAACCGGTCAGCGGCGATGCCGGCCGGCGCGGTCACGCGCTCGGTCAGCGGGATTGTATCAAGCACCGAGAGCGCCATGGTGTACGAACGACCCGCGTGCCCGAGTTCTCCAACACCAGCAGGGCGTCTCCATCCTGACAGATGGCGGCAGCCGAAGACCCGAGTTCAACGGTCGCCTCCGGCTCAAGCCGCGCGTAGGAACTCGCGGGCTCGACCCGACCCGCTCCCACGCAGCCGGCCAGAGAGGCACACCGCCGCGCCGACCGCTGCCAGACGGCTCAGGACTCGAATCGGGTTCCGCTTCGCTGCCCGCAATTCTGATCTCTGGACTCTGGTTTCTGGATTCTGAACTCTCAGTGCCTCTGCCATCGCTCTACTATTGTTCCCACAAGCCGGAGAAAGTCAAGCCATAATCAGTGCGGTGAGCCCCCTGACAGAAGGTCCCGCCGTCATCGCCCGGGCAGGGTCCGGCAGCAGAACCCCGCCCGCCTTTCGCTTCCGCTTCCGGCTGTCAGCCGTTAGCTCGTGCTTTCGTCGTTCTCGTG
>CAVSYN010000003.1:0-135361 GCA_963732115.1 uncultured Bacteroidales bacterium | reverse complement strand
ACTCCGGTAAACGTAGAAATAATGAACGAGATAGTCGGCAGGTTCAAATTGAAGATCTTTCTGATTCAAAGGTTCTACGATCACCACATCGTTAGGAAGAAGAAAATATGCCTCTGAAGTAAGTAACTTTTTATCCTGTAATATTAATCCTGAAAGTTTTGGTGCCTTTGTCCCAAAGGACGAAGCAACCAGCACCCTGCTGCGGTCGCCGTAATCACCAACACCGCCTGCACGGCCGATTGCTTCCAATACAGTAAGATAATTGTTGTAGTTTATATATGCGCCAGGTGAACGGACCTCTCCAATAACTGTAAATTTGAAGCTTAGCAGTTTACATTCAACTGTTGCATTTTTAAATACATTATCAGCTCGTTCCTGTAGTAATATCTCTTGCTTCTTTAAGGTTTAGACCACTTACCTTGATTTTGCCAACCACCGGAAAACAATATTTCCTTCAGAATTTACATCATATCCCGAAAGATATCCTCCTGATTCCCCCTGAGCATAAGCTAGCCCTAGACCTCCGGTGGTCGAAGAAAGAAAATCTCTAATTGATCCATCCGGTGTCATTGCTTTAACAGTTAAATATAAAGGACATCCCGGGGCTGTAGTCCGGTAATCGGGATTTCCATTGTGAAGGTTTCTTCGCCGTTGATTTCCGGCAGATTGTTCAGGTAGGCCAGTTTTTGCTGGCTGGTACAACCTGTCAACATGAACAGGGTTAATATAAGGGGGAGGGGGAGGTGCTTCATTATTCTGAATTTAAGATAAAAGATAAAAGTAAAAAGATAAAAGGATTTTTAGCCTAAGGATTATCGGGATTTTTGAGCTATAGAGCCGAGAATGTTTTTAAGCTCACCGGATTCCTTTACTAAGAAATCCAGCTCCTCAACATTTATATCCTGAACTGTTCGTTTAATAATTCTGAGCCAGTAATTAGACTCTCTCATTTCTCTTAACGAAATCCGCACTTTATTTGAAAAATCCGCTCTTGAAGAACCTGATTGGGATTCTTCATAGTTGGCTCCTGAGGAGCAGGCACTTTTTGATAATTGTGATCTGATAGTTTTATTTTCAGGAGAATACGGAAGAGTCTTCAAAAATTCTATCACTCTGACTGCAAATTCAAAGAGTCGATCACAAAGATCATTTTTCGTTTCTACCATATGCAATGTTTACCATTGTTTTTTAAAATCTTTCCTGACTTATAAAAACCCACCCTAAACTCACCACAAATCTTTCCTGCAGGCTGGCTCCTTCGCTAAATCCCGCCACTGGCGGGATTCTTAACGCTCGGCCCCCTCCCAGGAGGGGATTCCTTAGAGTACTTTCGTCTTTTTCCTTTTATCTTTTGTCCTGATTTCGGATTTCACTTTTATCTTTTTCCTTTTGTCTTTTGTCTTGATTTCGGATTTCACTTTTGTCTTTTTCCTGTTGTCTTTTGTCTTTCATTTGATAACGTTGCAAGCAATACATTGAACTCAACAAGGGTTTGGAGTTTTCCGGGCTGTGTCTTGCAACTTACATATCTTCAAGTGAAAATGACCGGAACTCAATATTGTAACCTTTAAGTTTATACGACAGGTTTTTTGCTTTATTCTTTAACACTTCAGGCTTGTAACGCTCCTTCCTCATTTTTACTTCCGCCATAAGAGCTTTTCTATGGAGATCGTCTATTGCAACTACATCAATCTCATTGCGATTGCCTTTTTCCCAGTAATTGCCCACAATATTGTAAATACCATCTAATGCAAGCTTTTCCCTGAAATATTTCTCAAGAAATACTCCGCTGTATGTATCAAAGTCACGTTCAACGATGTGTTGAATATATTTATAATTGCCTATCTCTACAGCACTGCGATATTTGTAGATAAACCGGAACCAGAAGGACAAGAAGTTATCATCAATTGCATATTTCTGTATCCTTCCACCGGGTCTGGAAAGGACAGGCCTGATACTTCTGATAAGCATGTACTCATTTTCGAGCCTGTCGAGATAACCGCCTGTATCCCTCTGGAGAATTGATTCTATCTCCGGCCGCGCTGTCTTTGAGGACGCAATAAGTGAGAGTATAGAAAAATATATACCATAATCCTTGCCGAATTCTTCTACCAGAACATTTCTGCCCTCATCAATCAAAAGTGAGTTATCCCTGAATATTTCTTCAAGCATCAGTGGAAAAGTAAACCGTTCTTTGTCGCAGAAGATTTCAGTGTATTTTGCAACTCCACCTGTAATTGTATAAAAAGCAAGCAGATCTTCCTTCCTGAATTCAGGGTAAAATCTGGAAATCAGTTGTTTAATGACATTTACTCCGAACGGGCGAAGATTTATGCGTTCGTCAGCACGACCGAAAAGAGGTTCTTTTTCATCTTCGAATATCTTTTGCATCATGGAAAAGACCGAACCGCAAAGAACGAGGTTCATTCTGGCCGTCTGCTTATATTTGTCCCAGAGCCTCTGGATTTCTCCGTAAACCGCTTTGTTTACATTCGAAAACTCCTGAAACTCATCAATAACAAGAGTGAACGGATTTGTCTGGGAATTGACAAGAAGATACTCAAACAGCCGCGCAAAGCCTGTGAATTCGCCAAGTACATTAAGTCGTAAAGCACGTGTGATCTCTTCAACAAATTCCTGACATAACAATATTTCATTCTTCCTTACCACAAAAAAATAGAGAAAAGGTCCGTTTTCATAAGCCCTGGTGGCAAGAGTTGTTTTGCCTATTCTCCTGCGGCCGGTAATGACAGTCATTCTGGCAGATTTTTCTGATCTCCTCCTTATCTCACCAAGCAACTCAAGCTCTTTCTCCGCGATCAATGAATTCCATTACTCAATCTTATTTCAAAAATTCAAATTTATATAATTTATTGTAATGAAGGTTACTGTAATGACCGTTACAATAATTAAAATGATTTGTGTTTCGGTAACAAATTTTAAAGGCGAAAGTCACAAGTAAGTTCAAGATAAAAGATAAAAGTCACAAGATAAAAGTAAAAGGCAAATTAAAATTTTAATGTGGGTTCTTGACAGAGATAATTTTTCATTGTATTAATACATTTCTCTGTATTTCTATTGGATTTGACTTTTGTCTTTTTC
The DNA here is from genome assembly GCA_963732115.1 of uncultured Bacteroidales bacterium. Lineage (GTDB taxonomy): Bacteria > Bacteroidota > Bacteroidia > Bacteroidales > VadinHA17 > LD21. The sequence goes on along the minus strand of CAVSYN010000003.1, from coordinate 132,259 downwards.
CTTTTGTCTTTTGTCCTGCCGTAGGACATACTTCCGTCTGGTCAGTCCCATTGTTTATCTGGACTAACTTGTTTGTTTTTTTGCATTCAGCACACTGCCTGAGGTGGTTGTGCGGTTATGCCGTTATGCGGTTGTGCAGTTGTGCGGTTGTGCAGTCGTGCGGTTATGCCGTTCAGCACCCTTCACACCACCACAAACCTCCCCTGCAGACTGGCTCCGTCGCTAAAATCCCACGACTGTGGGATTTTTTAACGCTTGGCCCCCTTCACAATCCCAAAGAGGCAAAAGATCCGCCGGCCTCAGATGAGACAGATGACCTTTTGCCTCATCAGGCTCAAGTACAATATAACTTACCTTTCTTCCGACCAGTTCTTCGGCCTGAACTACCTTCCTTGCAAGATATTCCCGGTCAATATCAGCCCCTACCAGGATTAACTCAATCACAGGACTGTCCTTCCCACGGGCAAAATCACCGGTGAGATATACACATAGCAGACTACCCAGCCGATGGATAACTTTTTCTATTACACGGTCAATACCGGTCTCCTTCATTATAATACTGTGAATATCTTTATAAAGGGGATGCGTTGAATTAGCCTGGTAGATCTTCTTGTTACCGTCACGGAGAGAATGCAAGCAAACCTGCATCCTCAAATCGGTTCAGTTCAACCCGTATTGCATTCGATGATTCACCGAATTCCGACTCCAAACCACGGAGGTGAGCCTTGGTGCTGCTGTTGAGAAAGAACTTCTTCAGCAGCTTGATACGGGTCTGTGATGTGACAAGACTGTCAAGCATTCAGGTCGGGTTAATGAGTAACAAAAGTACTCGACTCTCTCGAATAACGCAAGAATTTTACGAAATATTTTGCGAGGGGGAAGAATAATTATGCGATTATGCGATTATGCGATTATGCGATTATGCGATTATGCGATTGCTAAATATGGGAACTTTTACAATAAGTTGTAATTTTATTGTTGGAATTTATATGTCTCATTCTTTAAAACATGCTAAAATGACAACCTTTAGAAATTTTGAGGAACTTCAATTATGGAAGCAGGCGAGAGAACTAGTTAACCTGATTTACTCTGATTTCAGGGATCTGAAGGATTATGGATTTAGAGATCAGATATCGAGAGCCGGTGTATCGATCATGAACAACATCAGTGAAGGATTTTGTAGGGGAGGCAATGGAGAATTCAGACAATTTTTGAAAGTCTCAAAAGGTTCAGCTGGAGAGGTCAAAAACATGTATTACATAGCTGAGGACCAGTCTTATATTAGTCAGGAGAAGGCAGTTGAAAGAAGGAATCGTGCACAACATTTGATAAATAGCGCTGGTAGTTTTATCAAATACCTTAGACAATCCAAATAAAAACCATTCCCGTTTTTTATTACCAGGTTATTCGGATTATGGTAAGATCGCATAATTGCCCATTTAAGATTATGCGATTATGAGATTATGAGATTCTACAGTATTGCACAATTGCAGAATTGCATGATTTGACATTTGCACAATTGCAGAATTGCAGAATTGCATGATTAGACATTTGCACAATTGCGCGATAACACGATCTCTTGACCGCGAGCCGCATGCCAGTCGCTATTTCACAGGGCAAGTAACCAGCAATGGACAGCTGACATCAAAATTGAAACCGTCTGACAGAAGAAATAATTTCTTTTTTAACATGATCCCAATCAAGCTTTTTAACCATTACCGGCATTGCTTCCTCTTCAGCATCAGAAAAATAAACCAGTGATTTAAGATGATGGTACTGATTGCTAAGACCAATACCATATTTCCTGGAATGAAAAGAGAAAATTTCGTCGAGTGAAAATATCCCTAATAAAAAATACATATCAATGAAATCTTTTTTACTGCCTCTTCCGGCTATTGCTTCCAGTTTCATTGCAGCTATATCCTTTAGTCCTGCCAGTCGTATTTTATTAAAAATCTTAAAATCATCAATTATTTTGTACTTGTAACCAAAAAATGAGATTCTTACATCATCTAAACTACCATTAATAGTATTTTTTTCTTCATTTTCACGCTGGTAATTTCCAATCTTTGTTAGTTTGCTGATGATATCTGAGGTATTAAAGTCATCAGGAATGAAAAAATCAAAATCAAGCGATCTGCGGTGACCAATCTGTAAAGCAAAACAAGTTCCTCCTGCAAGATAAAAATTCAGAAATAAATATCTGGGATGACAATTTTTCAAATAATTGCAGCTGCCCTTCTGGTAAAATATCGAGATGGAGGTTATTGTTCATCTTTAAAAAGTCAATCCGGAATTTTTGTCAGTATTATTTGCCAGTAGTTCCTTGTTTTAGGATTAATGTTCCGGCTGTTTTCAATCAGCGTTCTTATGAAATTCCTGTCAGTCCAGGATAACAACCATTTTATTCCATTCAGATCGCTGTAATTCAGAATTCTTTCTGCAATAAATCTGGCATGCTTTTCTATTGTTAATTCTTCAAATGCCACATCCCAGAAATACCTCTGTAAATCCTGTGGTAATCTTGTTTCGTGTGCCGGGTGCCGTGTGCCGGGTGACATGCGCTGAAAATTGAACTGTTTCATTCTTCAGATTTTCTCCTGTTGTCTTCTTTTTCAAAGATTTTTATCTGACCCGAGCTCTGTATGGCTTTGAGAGTTATTTCCTTAGTGTTGTTCTCAGCATTTTCAGCTTTGGAATAGGCCTGCTTCAGCTGGGTTTCCAGATCCTTGATCTTTGCCAGCAATGATTCGATCTGCTGGTTTTTCAGTTTCATATCGCCATCATGATCCTTCAGCAATAACTGTTTTTCAAATTTATGTTCTTTGTCGAGCTGCGATGTGGTTTCTTTAATTGAAGACAGTACAGCTTTTTCAAGTTCAGAAGGGAATTTTTCAGCTTTCAGGCGCAATTCAGCCAGTTCCTTTTCAGCAGAAGCAACAGACTGCTCCCTTGCGCTAATTTCGTTTTCAAAAGATGCTTTCTTTTCCGCAAGTTCTTTATCGAGCACTGACTTTTTCTGTTCATACTGATCCTTGTCTTTTTTCCGCGCCATTTGTAAATTATACTGATACTCTTCTTCTTCACGTGAGCGAAGTTTTTTAACCGATTCCTCTGCTTCCTTCCGCTTCTCTTCATATACTTTGGCTTCTTTATCACGGTTAAGTTTTTCCGTCTTTAACTGTTCTTCGAACTCGCTTTTCCTTAAAGACATCTCTTGCTCAAACTCTTCCTTTTTCTCCTTCTGGGCAGCCAGGATAGCTGCCAGTGAATCGGCTCCTGCATTTATCTGATAAAAATCCTTCAGCCGCTGGTCTTCAATAACAATCGCCTCTCTGATTTTTAACAATCTCTGGTATTCGGCAGCTGGTGTGCGGTCGTGTGAGTGTGCGGGGTTAGTCCCCTTTAGGCCTGCCCTGACCGAAGCGTCAGGCGAATTGGGGGTGATAAACCGTCTTGCCGCAAACCGCTGGCCGCATGCCCCATACCTTAAAAATCTTGTTTACTTGAACATAAATAATATGGCCCTTATACCTCCGTTATAATGACAATGCATTCAATTTCTTTTTGTTCAGCCTATTCAATGAGGAAGAAACTCAAAATAACCGTGATGCTTATAATATTGTCAATTGTTGTTTGTTCCTGCTATCACAGATACTATTCCGAATATCCCGGCAAAGTGACCAAAGGATACCATAAACCGCCAAAAGAGATTAAAAAATCAGAACCAAAGTATCCTAAGAGGAAGAAGAGACTGGAATAAGCAATTAAATTAATTATCTGATTTTATCTGATTAAGTGTTGCTGGGTGCTTGTTGCTGGGTGCTTGTTAAAAGTCAGTTACCTGGCAACCAGCACCTGACAACCTGCAACATTTTATTATGTGGCTGGCTGCACACCACCAGCCGCACAAGCCGCATACCGCCAGCCGGAATGCCCCGTACAGAATATGATCTATAGAAAAACAAGAAGAAAATACATCTATTATGAAAATATTCGTAATTTTGTTTACGAATAATTACGTTACGAATATACTCGTAAGACAATGAAAGAAAATCCATTCAAATTCGGAACTGTTGTTGACGGGGTTCATTTTACAGACAGGGAAGATGAGCTGGCCGTAATAGAATCCCATCTGAAAAGTGAAAATCACCTGATCATAATAAGCCCGCGACGGTTCGGCAAGACAAGCCTAATAAAGAAGATCCTTAATGAATCAGATCGTCATTATGTTTACCTTGACCTGCAGGTGATAATTTCTGAAGATGATTTTGCATCTCAGCTTCTTAAAAGGGTGTACCGTATTTTCCCGATGCAGAGGCTAAGGGGATACATTAAATCATTCCGACTGATACCGTCAGTTATTCTGAATCCGGTTACTGGTGAAGCGGAAATATCATTTATGCCCGGGTCCAAAGACCTTACTCCGCTTGAAGATGTGCTTAATCTAATCGAGAAGCTGGGGAAAGAAAATAAAAAAATTATTGTTGTGCTTGATGAGTTCCAGGATATTTTCAGGATCAACACCGGGCTTGACAGAATGCTTCGTTCCGTAATACAAAACCATAAAAATATCAATTATGTCTTTATGGGTAGCAGTGAATCAATGATAAGGGAGATTTTTGAAAAGAAGAATTCTCCTTTTTATCGTTTTGGCACTCTGTTCACGCTTGGGAAGATTCCGGAAGAGAAATTCCGTCTATTCCTTGAATACAAATTCACCGGATTTGTAAAAGAGGCAGGAATTTTATCAGCAGCAATTCTTAAGATCACCGGATCCCACCCCTATTACACCCAACAACTTGCATTCACTGTATGGGAGTTGCTGAGCCATCAGGAAAACGTGACTGGTATTGTTGAAACTGCAGCAGATGTGATTGTTACAAGCCATGATAATAATTTTGAACTGTTATGGAACACCCTTAACAGGACCGATATGATGGTGCTTACCGGTATGTCGGTAAGCGATCTCTCCCCACTGACGGATGAATTCAGGAAACTTTATGGTACCGGAGCGGCCAGCACTGTATTCAGCGTCCTTCAGCGGCTAGTGAAAAAAGGGATGATCATTAAAGAAGGTTCGGCATATAACATTGATGATCCCTTTTTCAAAAGATGGATTCAGGTTAGAAGAAAGGCCTGAACCCCGGCGTGCGGTGTGCGGTGAGTCATAAACAACCACAAAAGCAATCTGCGTAAATCTGCGTGTTTTTAATTTGCGTTAATCTGCGAGAAATAAAGAATTTATTAGAATAGTTACAGATTGCTCTTCTCTAACCGATCCGTCAGCAGAGGGAGAGCTCCCGTTATTTGAAAATAATCTCCGCCAGCGGGGATCCGCTAGCCGCGAACCGGAAGCGGCATGCCCGTTCCATAAATATTCCTATTTTTACCTTATTAGAAACTACGAATTAATGACCGATCCCTTACCCCATCTGACGACTGAAGAAAAACTCCTCATTTCTCTTTGCCGCCTCGATTTCAGTGAAGACCAGAAATCGGAGATCAGGGAACTGATGAAAGAAATAAAGGATTGGGATCATTTTGTCGGACTGGCCAATAATCATGGGATAATAGCTCTTATGGCTTACAATATCAGGGAAACCGGGTTAACAGATCAATTTCCTGAAGAATCATGAAGGTCCTTGATAACGGCCGCATGAAAAGCATGATCAGAAACACATGGCTTGCAGAGCGGTGGAGAAAAGTAAATAAGATATTAACAGCCGCGGGAATAAAGCATGTCCTTTTGAAAGGAATGGCTCTGGAGAATACGGTTTATGGTGCAAAAGGATTGCGGCAGATGACTGATTGTGACATCCTGGTTAAAAAAGCAGATGCATTGAAAGCCTGGCTCCTCCTGCAGGAAAATGGGTTCATTCCCGATATTATAAAATCACCTCTTCATAGGAAGATAATTGCCGACATTGGAAAACATTTGCCCACACTGAGAAAAGATGACTATGCTGTGGAAATCCATCACCGGCTCTTCCGGGAAGCTGATAAAGAACGAAAAACTGACTGAGGCTATAAATTATGCTGTGCAAATTGATATTGAAGGTACCATAGCATTTATCCCCGAAGATGACATCCACCTTGATTATCTTAAAGAACACCTTAATGATCATTTAGCTTCCGGATGAAGCTCAGCTAAGGCAACTACCTTGATCTGGAACTGATAAAGCCAGGCAGCGCACCTCCGATTCCCGACGGATTTTTTGCAGCTTCATGATCCCTGGTCAGCCTTAAACAAAGAAAAGATGCTTACAGAAATCATTTTTTTTCATTGCCACGAAGAATCCGGTTTCAGATTTCTTGCAGGAGATATTTTCCCATCTTTAGAGTGGATGAAAAAAGGTATAACTGCAGCTCTGTTAAAGCTGTTCTATATTATCCTCAAAAGGTTAGGGAAACTGGTTTGGCTGTTGAAAGGTGTGAAGGCGTTAAGGGCGTGAAGGTGCAACGATACACTTAATTTTCATGTAAATCCATGAAATATAAATAGGTAAGAACCGTTTATAATTAGTTAATAATCTTATGTACTAACTGATATGTTTTAAAGAAATTAACTATTGCTTTTGTATTAACTTTGATAAAGAATTTGGTTGCAAATTATTAAGGATATTGATTTTGAAAACTGTCATCTTATTTCGTAATTATTAATTAACTAAAAACTTCAAGCTGTGAAAAAAACTGTTATTAAACTAAGGAATCTTGCACTCTTGCTTGCTATTGCCGGATTTTTCTCCTGTAAAGGTCCCCAAGGCTCTATCGGTCCTACAGGTGCCACCGGTGCTACAGGTGCCACTGGTGCTACTGGTGCTACCGGAGCTACAGGCGCTACGGGTGCCGCCGGAAAAGACGGAAATGCTAATGTAAAAATCATTAGTTTATTAAGTTCCAATATTAACTGGATTGAAGGAGATTATCTGGGACGTATCGCTAACGTTTATTCCCTGACAAGCAACGCCGTAAATGACAATATTATCAACCATGGTACGGTTCTGGGTTTCTGCTTTTTACTGGAAGCATGGTATGCACTGCCATTTACATGGGAAGACAATGATGGTGCCAGCAGACAATACGTAATACATAGTTATTCGCCCAATACTATCACTCTTTACGCTTATCAGACTACAGGCGTTCTGGATCCGACCGGCGTGATAGAAGAATACAGGTTTCTACTGATCACTGACAATACTGTTACCGGCTCAAAAGGAGTTGCAACTGGAAAAGATATTATCTCCAGGTTAACTGAAGCTGGCGTAGATATTAACAACTACTATGAAGTAATGGATTATTTCGGGCTTAAGTATTAAAAGCGGTCAGCGGTCAGCTATGTGTGGTTGGCTTTCAGCTGTCAGCGGTCAGCTATATGTGGTTGGCCTTCAGATGTCAGCGGTCAAAGTTCAGACTTCGGTCTTCCGACTTCTGACATTTTTATTTTGCCCTTCTTCTATTTACCTTAATCTTTTTAACTTCCGGAATAACCTGAATTTCCCCGATGAATTTTAAGCTTTTCTTGAACTTTAGTTTTATATTTGTAAAATCAGGTGAATATTATAACAAAAGAAACATTGCTATTTAACTGTTAAACTATACAAAATGAGACAAATGCGCTCATCTACTTCTGATAAAAATCATGAGACCACCCTCTTAACCAGAAGCCCTTCCTGCAAGGAAACTAAAAAGCAAACCTCTATGAGAAAGATACTAACGACCGTCAAATCGCTTGTTATTGTGATGATAGCGATAGCATTTCAGGTGAATACAGTTTTTGGACAGGTTGCCACACTGCAAAACTGGACCAATGTTTACCATGGTACTTCTCAAAATCAGCTGAATATTAATTATCCGGTTCCAACCGGAAGCAATGCAAACCGCGTTCTTGTTGTGGCAGTGTCATGCTTCAAAATGGACAGCAGGTCAGATAACTGTGACCATGACTTATGGAGGACAGACACTGACTTTAGCAAACGGAGATATGGGTACAGCTGCAGTAAGACAACATACTGCATTATATTATCTGAATGAAGCCGGGCTGGATGCCGCTACTGGTTCAACATTATCCGTTACTGTAAGTGCAGGAGGAGCGACCATGGTTAATACTGATATCTGGGCAGCTGTGTTCGACTATATTAACCAGACAACTCCCTTAACAAACACCCAGACATACAGCAGCGGGACAGCTCAGGAAACAAACTTTTCATTCTCAACAGCACTGACAATAAACGCGTATAATCAGGCTGTCGAAGTAGTGAACAGTTATAATCCAAACTATAATGCAATCCGGACAATTACATATGCAACAAACTGGACAATGATCCTTGATTCAACTGCTCTTTATAAAAGTGGTCTTTCCGGAGCCAGCATAAGAAACGGAGTAGCCAACCGGAGCATACCAAATTCGAATATTTCAGACCCATCTTCGACTACTTTGAGTGCCTTGGCACTTGCCTCAATGACTGCACTGAGCCTCAATTATGAAATTCCGCCACCTCCAACTGTACAGACCTCGAATATTACATTCAGTGATGTTACAACATCATCTTTTACAATAAACTGGACCTCAGGCAACGGAACAAACCGTATAGTCCTTGTAAAAGCCGGTAGCGCTGTTGACAGTGATCCTGTAAATGGCACCACCTATACGGCAAGTGATCTTTTCGGAAGCGGTTCACAAATCGGAACCGGTAATTATGTTGTATATAACGGGACTGGTTACAATGCAACTGTCTTCAACCTTGATGCAAATACAACTTATCATGTTGCAGTTTATGAATTCAGTGGTCCTCCCGGACTGGAATATTACCTTACACCTCCTGCAAGAGGCAGTCAGCTAACCAATCCCGAAACTGCCCTGACCGATGATTACCGCTCCAATGGTTCAGGGAACTGGAGCAATGCAGGTATCTGGCAGACATTTGACGGTTCATCGTGGGTCACAGCAGGAACAGCACCCAATTCATTAAGCGGGATTATTACTATCCGCAACGGGCATACTTTAGATGTTGCCGAAGCAGTTACTGTTGATCAGGTTACGGTTGAAGCCGGAGGGCAGGTTACAGTAAACCCAGGTATAACATGGACAATCGCCGACGGTACTGACGCAGTTGACTGCAATATAGATGGAACGCTGAATAATGAAGGCTCTGTAACAACCCTAGGTGTACTGGCTTTTAACAGCGGCTCAGCTTACCATCATGTCCTTGATGGCGGAACTATCCCAACTGCCACATGGGATGTAAATTCTACATGTCTGGTAACTGGGATTGCTAACACTGCCCCAACTGGATTGGGACAAAGCTTTGGCAATCTTACCTGGAACTGCGTATCACAAACGGTGGCTGCTACAATCAACAGCGATGCTGCCGTTAAGGGTAATTTCAGACTTACAGCCACTGGTTCGGGGAAGCTTTCCATTACCGATAACAATTCAAGAACGTTGACTATATCAGGTGAATATATTCAAACAGGTGGAACGTTTGATCTAAACAGTGGTCCATCAAGCACTGCTGTAGCCAACTTAAATGTTGCCGGTAACTTCTATTTCACAAGCGGTACAATGACTGAATCATCATCCGGCAGGGGTTCTGTCATCTTCAATGGCGGTGGTCAGATGCAGACTTATACGTCCGGTGGCGCATTAAGTAATACTATCGATTTTACAGTGGAAAGCGGAGCTTACCTGCAGATGGGTACAGGAGCAACCCCTTCTTATATAAGTGGCAGCAACGGAACATTTACCCTGTCATCCGGAGCGACGCTGGGTATAACTGATTTTTATGGCATTACAGCAAGTACTACAGGCCCCCAGGGAGGCAACATCCGTGTATCAGGCACCCGTACTTTTAACACCTCCGCGACTTATATATACAATGGCACTTCTAATCAACATACCCGCGACGGGCTTCCTTCAACAGTCAGCGGCGTTGTTTTCGATAATTCCGGCGGTTCAGTTATTTTTGATGCAGCCCACACCATAAACAGTTTTTCGATCACCTCCGGCTCCAAAGCCAACCTGGGAACTTTCACACAACTGACAAATTCGTTTTCCCTCGGTGGTGTTGGTCAGCCAAGTGGGACCTATGGGCATTCCACCTCACCTGCCACCTTCAAAAATGACACTTATTTTGACGCAGCAACAGGTATTGTAAATAATCAGCCTCCTGCCGGAACATGGATTGGTGTAACAAGCACAGATTGGAACACAGCCTCAAACTGGATTGGAGGAGTTCCCACCTCAGTAACTAATGTAATCATCCCTTCAGGACCAGTGTATCAACCTGTCGTTTTAAGCACACCGCTTGCTGAATGCAACAGTATAACTGTAGAGTCAGGTGCATCACTTACAATTAATTCCGGACAAGCACTTACGGCCCTTGGAAATATAAACAATTCAGGTACTCTTAATCTCATTTCATCCGGAACCGGAATAGCTTCGTTAATTCCTGATTCTTATTCTGGTGCGGGCACTACAAATATTCAACTCTATCTTACTGGTGGTGGTGATGTAACTAACTACCCCTGGCATTATGTATCTTCTCCTGTAGCAGGATTGTCGGTGGTTGATGTTTTAAGCAGTGGAGGTGACCCTGCTGCAAATGACCTGGCCGCATATTATGAAGACCTTGTTACAGATAATAAGGATCAGGCCTGGATTGGATATGATGGATGGAATTATCAAAGCGATGATGGACTGCCCACCGGCAATACCTTTAGTGTTCTGGAAGTCGGGAGAGGGTATAATTACTATAGTTATTTTGATGCAACAAGAACCTTCGGGGGCAATATCAACACAGAGGATGTAACTAAGAATCTTTCATATACAGGAACGACCAATGGCCTTGAAATAAAAGGATGGAACTGCCTGGGGAATCCTTTTAGCTCAGGCCTCGACTGGGATGCAATTACAAAGCCAACAGGTGTGGACAATGCAATCTATTTTACAGTAAACAACACCGTTGCTTCCTATGTAAACGGAGTTAGTAATAATGGAGCGACTGGGTTAATCCCTCCTATGCAGGGTTTCTTTGTCAAAGCAAACCAGTCAGGATTGACCCTTACACTGCCAGCATCAGCGAGGGTCCATAATTTCCATTCCAGATACAAGGGAGAAGCAGAAGCGATCCCCCTCATACGGTTAAAAATCGAAAACCTGCACGCATCAGATGAAACAGTAATCCGGTTCGATGAAAAAGCCAGAATTGGCTTTGATTCTGACCTTGATGCCTACAAATTCGGCAAAACAGGCAATTATACAAGTTTGTGGACCAGAACCGGTTCTGTAAGTTATAGCATTAACAGCATTCCGTTCCCTGAAACTAAAACTGAAGTTCCGGTCGGAGTAAATATCTCTGAACCGGGCAATTACAAATTAAAAGCCAATCAATTACAGGGTATCGACAACTACAATATTTATCTTACAGATAAATTAACCGGATTTACTGTGAATCTAAAAACCACACCTTCATTGAGTTTTAATGCATCAAAAGGCATGCTTTCGGACCGTTTTGTGATTATAATTACGAATATGTCTACAGTGGTTGAAAAGCCTGGTATATCTGAAACCAATTTCAAAATATACTCTTCTCATAATCTGATCAATATCCAGACTTTGTCGGATGATTGGAACGGAAAAGCAGGTTCTATTGGCCTTGTAGATATGTTTGGCAGGGAAATTACCAGGATAGATAATGCAGAATTCTGGAAAAATTCTTTGATACAGATTTCGACAGCTGGTCTCAGGGGGATTTATTTTGTTAAAATGCAGTCGGGATTAATGAAACATGTCGGGAAGGTAGTTATAAGGTAGACGCAAGGCACAGGACGCAGGGCTCAGGGCTTAAGGGCACAGTACGCCAGTCGCGTGATGGGCTCAAGGCACTGGGCAGAAGACTGAGGAAGTTGAAAGGCTGAAGGGTTGAAAGACCATAGATAACCGGGTTAAGCTAAAAATAACAAGTTTGGACATATAAAAATTAAAATAGTTTGATACTTTTGTAGCGATTGCCAGATTTTCTTTGCTTTAGTTATCAATTGATGTAAAAATAATGGCAAAAAGAAAACCATATTCAAAACCAGAAATAGTAAGGATTGAACTCGACCCATCTTTTACTTTGATGCAGGGTAGCCCGCCTGGCAATCCTATGATGATGCCAATGGCCGGTGGCAGTAAGGGTACGGATACTCCTTTCGCGAATCCCTTCGATGATAAACCGTTCAGCTAAGCGGCATGTGGCGCGAGGTGTGCGGTTTGCAGTTTGCGGTAAAAAGTTAAAAGTAAAATTTATATAGAATTGAGAGTGTCGGAAGGCGCTCTTTTTTATGCATTATGTATTATAGGCGATAGATTATGTGCTTTGAAATAATGTATGTTTAATAGTTCAGTTTTCCGTATACAATGAAGCGCATACTGCGTGCCCCTCCGATTATGCCTAAATACCAGCTATTACACAACCATAATCTTTACTGGAATATTCTATGATGCTGAATTTCGATTGAATTAATTCGTTTTTTATTTCTTCCTCGGTAAAATAATGTATAAAACCGGGCTCAAGCCTGTCTCCGGGTTCTATTTTGTCCTTGTTGCCGAAAATTCTGAAAAAATTAGAAACATTTTTAATAATTTTATCTCTTCTGTTTCTTCCATGCGTGAACAGAAATGAAATCATCAGCGGCGTTTCTTTATTTAAAAAAGGATATAATCCGGTAAGAAATGAAAACCTCTTTTTACTTCCAGGTATATGTGAATAGGCGCCCCAGCCTATTATAATGCCGTCATATTTTCTAATTTCCTCAGGAACAGTATTTCTCGGTAAATATTTGATCAAATTTTCAATTTTGTTTTTTTGAAGTAATTTATTACCATGTTCAATAAGAGCTTTATTACATTCGTAGCTGTCAACTTCATATCCCATCTTGCTTAACGCCAATGCTTCCCTGCCTCCTCCAGCTGCTATTAATAAAATGCTTTTTGCATTTGAAAAATACTTTTGAATCACGGGTTTTTCCCATTCAAATAAACCTGAAAGATTGTATTTATCTTCTAAATATGACTTGTTCCTGTTATAGTATAATTCATCAGAAAAGTCAAGACTTTTTTGGCTCATTACTCCCAGAAAGAAGCCTGAAAATGCTGCATCCAAAAAGTCTGTTAATTTCTTTAAAAACTTAAATGACAGATGAGAGAGTTTGGCTATGAATTTGTATAAGGCCATATCAAGAGAAGTATTTTTAAGATAGAAATTTGTTCAGCTTAAAGGTAGAATATTTATAATTATTTTCCGGAGTATTGATCTTTTTTACCACAGTCCCGCTTACGCGGGATCACAGAGTTAAAAAACAGAGTTTCACTGTTTGATGCTGCACCTAAACAGTGCAACTCTGTGAACACCCCGTGTAACTCCGTGGTAAAAATGAATTCACTATTATCTATATATTTGCTTATTATAATTTACAGATGGATACTCTGAAGAAAAATGTTTTTATCCTTATCATATCATTCCTGAGCATATTATATCAGATTCCGGTCTCTTCCCAGGAGGTTCCCCATCCTGTAAATAATACCGGCGTATACGAATTCCTCGATGAGCTTGCAGGAATGCAGATAGTTGAGATTAATTCGGCTGTAAAACCATATTCCAGATTGTTTATAGCCAATTGTCTGAAAGAAGCCGAAGGTAAAAAAGATCTGTTAAATCCCCGGCAGCGGAAAGAACTGGATTTTTATCTGATGGATTTCCGGAAAGAAATAATTCTCAACAAAGAGGACAGCACGATCAGTGGACCACAAGACCGCAAGACATTCTTTTGGCTCAAAGGCGTCAAGGGGAAAAAACGCATGGATCTTTTTTATTATAAGGATTCACTGTTTTCACTTACTGTTAATCCAATACTCGGAGGAGAGGTATTTTTTAATTCGTCAGGGAAAGCATACTATGGGAGGAATTTCGGGGAAGCCAGGGCTTATGTTCAGCATTGGGGCTTTTATGCATCGCTTCGCGACAACCATGAAAAACCTTTGCTGGGACTTCCTGAATACCTCACCAAAAGGGAAGGCGGCCATATTAAAGGGACCACCGACTGGAGTGAAATGCAGGGAGGCGTCACATGGTCCTGGAAATGGGGAAATATCGGTTTTGTAAAGGATCGTCAGCAATGGGGAAATAATTATAACGGAGCAAATATATTCGGCGGCAATAATCCTACTTTTGTTCAGCTACGTCTGAATCTTAATCCGGTTAAGTGGTTTAAATTCAATTATTTTCACGGGTGGCTGAACTCAATGGTGGTCGACAGCTCCCGCTCCTACTGGGTGACCAACAGTTATGGGACCGACTACAGAGAAGTTTATCATAAAAAATATATTGCTGCAAACATGTTTACGTTCACTCCGGTAAAATATCTGGATATTTCTTTCGGGAATAGTATAGTTTATACTGACAGGCATTTTAATCCGGTATACATAATGCCCATATTCTTCTACAAATCTGTCGATCACTCTTATACTTCGGGCATAGACAATATGAACTCACAGACATTTATAGACGTGAGTTCCAGAAATATAAAAACCCTTCATCTTTATCTCACTTTGTTTATTGATGAACTTTCAGTAGCCAGATTCACCAAAAAAGATGAATGGAATTTCCTGAGCTGGAAGACTGGATTCAGATTAAGCAATGTTCCACTGCAAAATGTTTCTTTTACAACTGAGTTTACATACTCTTATCCTCTTGCCTACCAGCACTATGTCCCGACTCTGACATTTGAGACGCAGAATTACAACCTGGGTTATTATTTAAGAGATAATTCAAGGGAATGGTACCTTGCTTTAGATTACCGGCCATTACGAACAATGGATATCGGATTGTATTTCATCGATGCAATCCGGGGGCCTGACTATACCGAATTGGGAACTGACCGGGTCGGTAATCCGCCATTGACATCAGTAGAATGGCACAACACCACTTTCGGGCTGAGAGCTTCGTGCCAAATTATTAATGACCTGTATACCTGGCTTGCGTTTACAGGAAGCAATATAAGGGGAGATGAAAGATGGAGTCCGGAGTATTTCTTTGGACGGAAAAATACACTGAATATGGGGGTGACGTTCGGATTCTGAAAGGAAAGGTGTTAAGGCATGAAGGTATGAAGGCGTGAAGGCATGAAGGCGTCAAGGCATTAAGGCTAGAAGGTGCGAAGGTCGGCGTAACAGCGTGACGGCACGAAGGTGTGAAGGCAAGAATGCGTAGAGGTCTTAAAGCCAATAAGTGTTAACATTGACCACCACTTCGGACTTTGATTATCTTTGACAACATAACTGAAATGACATTCGCATCATTTACAAGTTCGGCGGTTAGTTTGTTTTCAATGTATCCGATTTCATTTGCAATGATCAGGAGAGTTTGTAATTCTGCTGATGAGCCTTTTGCAATATAGAAATGGCGTATTGATTGCTTATTTGTTCCAAGTTCATCGCCTTCAGCAATATTAGCTGAAATACTTACAGAAGCTCTTTGAATCTGATCTTTTAGTCCAAAGTCTCTGGACAATGATTGAGTTTTTGCTACGTTGTAAATTCTAACAGCCAGTTCTTTTGACTTAATCCAGACAATAAGTTTTTTGAAATTTCCCATATTACAGCGATTTAAAATTTAATATAATAATTCCACATTTTAAATTTCATAAAAATCAACAAAATATTAAAATTTATTTACAGGTTTTTACTTGTGTTCCCTCTTTTCCTTAAAACCTTCATACCTTAAAACCTTAATACCTTACAGTCCTCTGGCCTACATGGCCTAACGCCTTCAAACCTTGATACCTCCATAATACCTTTATACCTCCATAATACCTTGATGCCTCCATAACACCTTGATACCTCCAAGCCTCCAAACCCATTGTTAAAAATATTTATCCCTTATGAATGTTTTATCCGACATAATTTTAGTTATTTCACGTTTAGATTAAAATCAGCATTGCTGAAGGTTGATGGAGGTCCGCAGATTCAGAGTAATAACTTTATTCGCTGATATTGTAATTCTTGCAATATCATTCCTTATTGTTGTGTCTACAAAGCCCGCTGGATTTAAGGGATACCTACCCTCACACGGTTTCTTTTTCGCCGGATTGGCATTGATTTGGCTAACAGTATCCCTGATCAACGGCAAGATGCACAGGGGGAAGATCGTTAATTTCTCTTCGCTGTTTTCCCGGGTAATAACCAGTAATATAATCGCTATTTCAATAACAGCCCTGTTAATGTACTCTTTCAGAAACTATGATTATTCCAGAACCGTGGTTCTTGGTACAGCCGGAGTTGCCACAGTGCTTGAGTTGATTTTAGGTGCTCTGTATATATCATATAAGAAAGCCAATGTTCAGGATTATGAAAATTATGCAGATTATAAGGCCTCTAAAAAGAAGAGCGAACATGAGCTGGTCGGGAAGGTAGCAGTAAATGGTAATGGTGAAAGACCTGCGGCAGCTTCCGAAATTAATCCCAGGATTCTTACGGCAATAGAAAAAGAAGCAGGAAAGGAAATCGCCCGGGCTATATTAAAAATATCGGGCACAAAGCTTAATGAACGTACTGCCGTAGTGTCAACTACAACAACCTTTAATATTTCAAACCTTCCCGGCGAAGACTATAATTATATAATCAACCTGAGAAGGATCAACGACATTATCAGCCTTAATGATTTTCTTGATCAGGTAAATTCAAAGCTTGACTATAAAGGCTGTTTCTTTTGTTGCGTGGAAACCAAAGACCAGAGAAAGGCAAGGCTTCTGAAGAAGTATCCGCCTGTTCTGAATTATATCCTTTATTCGTTTGATTTTGTATTAAAAAGAATCTTCCCCAAGCTTAAAATCACGAACGGAATTTACAAGCTGCTTACGCATGATTCAAACAAGGTTCTTTCACGGGCAGAAGCTCTGGGCAGGCTTTCCAGAGCAGGGTTTATGATAAACCAGGAAGCCTTTATCGGTAATTACCTGTGCATTGAAGGTATCAAGATCGCAGATCCCATTCCTATGAACGGCACCAACTATGGCCCTTTGATCGCCCTTCAAAGGATCGGTAAGAATGGGGACTGCATAAAGGTGTATAAGCTGCGGACCATGCATCCATATTCGGAATTTATCCAGGATTATATCTATAAGCAGCATGACCTGCAGCATGGCGGAAAATTCAATGATGATTTCAGAATAACATCATGGGGCGCAGTGGCCAGAAAAGTTTGGCTTGATGAATTGCCTATGCTCATCAACTACTTCAAGGGCAATATGAAGTTTGTGGGAGTGAGGCCTCTAAGTAAGCACTATTATGAATTATACAATGAAGAGCTCCGCGAAAGGAGGATCAGATACAAGCCCGGTCTTGTCCCCCCGTTTTATGCTGACATGCCTTCTGATCTCGAATCAATTCAGGAATCTGAAATCAGATATCTGAATTCATACGACAAACATCCTGTTCTGACTGATATAAGATATTTCTGGAAATCGATGTTCAATATACTTTTCAGGAGGGCGAGAAGCAATTAACGGTGTAATGGCATAAAGGTATAAAGGCGTAAAGGCTTTAATGTTTAAAGGCCAAAATCGACATTCTCTGTATAACTTTAACTGTTCTTATCTTAAAGCCTTCATGCCTTAATACTTTAAGGCCGTCAAACCTAAAAGCCGACATGCCTTCACACTTAACGCCTTTACGTTTCAAGTTCAAATATTCTCTCTACTAACTCCCACTTCTCCGGGGTAGCGGATTTAGATCCGGCCTGCTGAAACTGAGAAACATATTCTTCCCATTCTTTTTGCTTTGGCTTCAGGGCAAGTTCCTTCATGGCTTTGTCATGATCAAAATCCGGAACAGTATCCATTATCATAAAGGCATAATTGCCATGGATGTAAATCTCCATATCCAGAATACCAACCTCCCTGATTCCTCTGGTTATTATAGGCCACACTTTCCCGGGGCTGTGAACTTCCTTGTATTTTTCAATTAAATCTTTATTGTCCTGCAGTTTAAGGACTTTACAAAATCGTTTGAAAGATGTATAATTTGTGTTTTTCAAATAGTCTTTCATCCCCATAGGTATTATTAATCCTAGTTTGATTGTCAGCTAAAGGTACATTATTTGCAGCAGTTTTTAAGGTATAGTCAGTTGAGATTTAGGACTAAAGTCCTTCTTTGGGCGTTCCCTTTGACCACGGCCTTAAGGCCGCGGTTATTTGAAGCATACATATCCAGGCTTTAGCCCTTATAGTTGCACATGGCACGGATTGCAAATCCGCGCCAGCACTTGTCAATAATTCTTGCGCGTAGGCAACCCGGAAATGGCGCGAAGTTGTGCTTGTTTCGAAGCGCCAACAAGGCTTTGGGTAGCGAGCGTAGAAACAAGCAGAACTTTTCATTTCCGGCCTCCTTTTCTTTGGTTCATTTGACTTCGTCGAGCTCGGGGTGATGAAATAACATTAAAAACAACTTTTAAAACACCCCCTCGGTTCTTTTGGAGGGGCAAAAGAAATGAACAAATCAACTATATTTGTTTTGAACAAACAATCCATTTACTGGCGATGAGCATCAAAAAAAAGAAAGTCTTCGTTTCAGGCTGCTTCGATATGCTCCATTCCGGACATATTGCATTCCTGCAGGAAGCTGCTGAATACGGAGACCTCTATATTGGACTTGGTTCCGACAAAACAATCAGGGAGCTTAAAGGCCGCGACACAATAAATTCCGAAGAAGAAAGAGTATACATCCTCAATGCATTGTCATGCGTTCATAAAGCTTCAGTAAACAAGGGCAGCGGACTGATTGATTTTCTTGAAGATATGAAAAATCTTAAGGCTGATATTTTTATAGTAAATGAAGATGGCCATTCTCCTGAAAAAGAGAATGCTTTGCAAAGATCTGGGCATAGAATACAAGGTACTTAAGAGAATTCCGCATGCCAACCTGCCGGTAAGGTCATCAACTTCACTCCGGGCTGTCAAACCCATGCCTTACAGGATCGACCTGGCAGGCACCTGGATAGATCAGCCTTATGTATCAAAATATTACCCAGGAGCTGCTATCACGGCTTCCATTGAACCTACTATCGAATTCAATGAACGCTCGGGAATGGCTACTTCAACGCGTAAAAAGGCCATCGAACTATGGAATGATCATCTTCCGCTTGAAAAACCAGAAAAGCTGGCAAAAACTCTTTTCAGATATGATAATGATCCCGGTACTCAGGAGGTAAGCGGATCGCAGGATTCAATCGGGATCACAATGCCCGGGATCAACAAATTCTACTACGATAAAGGAAAATACTGGCCTTCAAAATTTGATACAATATCCGATCTTAAAACAATTAAGTGGCTGGAGGACAGGCTATATATGCTGACCTTATGGCCTCGTCCTGATGGCTATAATGTTCTGAGCGATACTCATATAAATCCCGAAAACGTAAAGAAGCTGGCTGAAGCGGCTGAAGAAGCCTGGGAAGGATTAACAGCCAGGGACTTTAAAAAATTCACAAAAGGGTTCCTCGATTCTTTCCATTCGCAGGTAAGGATGTTCCCGAAAATGATGAATCCTGAAATAGAAAGGATCATAAACCGTTATAATGATGTGGCTTCCGCATGGAAACTTTCAGGGGCAGGTGGAGGAGGGTATCTTATTCTGATCAGCGAGAGAGAGATACCGAATGCATTTATGATAAAGATCAGAGTGAAGGATCTTTGGTTATAGCTTCACTCTCAATAAATTGTTCAGTGTTTTACCACAGAGTTTCACAGAGTCTTATACGGAGTTTCACGGAGTTAAGAACAGCGCTACTCCGTGCAGACTTCGTGCGACTCTGTGTTTAAAAATAAACCTATAAATAAAACCAAATGTCAAAAACCGCATTAATAACCGGTGTTACAGGTCAGGATGGAGCATATCTTGCCGAATACCTGCTTAAAAAAGGCTACATTGTTCATGGTATAAAACGACGCAGCTCTCTTTTTAACACTGAAAGAATTGATCATCTTTATCAGGATCCGCATGTGGAGAAGCGTGATTTTATTCTGCATTACGGCGACCTTACCGATTCGATGAATGTAACCAAGGTGATACAGGAGTGCCAGCCTGATGAGATATATAACCTTGCTGCAATGAGCCATGTGAAAGTGAGCTTTGATACACCTGAGTATACAGCTAATGCTGATGGTATAGGTACATTAAGGATCCTTGAGGCAGTCAGGTTACTGGGGCTTACCCCAAAAACCCGCATTTACCAGGCATCAACCAGCGAATTATACGGATTGGTGCAGGAGGTACCCCAGACTGAAAAAACTCCATTCTATCCGAGAAGTCCTTATGGTGTTGCAAAGCTTTATGCTTACTGGATCACCGTCAACTACCGTGAAGCTTATGGGTTGCATGCCAGTAACGGGATCCTTTTCAATCATGAATCGCCTATCAGGGGTGAGACATTCGTCACAAGGAAGATATCAAGGGCAATGGCCAGGATCGCCCTGGGGATGCAGGACTGCCTTTATATGGGAAACCTTTCATCGAGACGGGACTGGGGACATGCAAAGGATTATATCAAAGCAATGTATCTTATACTTCAGCAGGATAAACCTGATGATTATGTCATTGCTACAGGTGTTACAACATCAATCCGGGAGTTTATACAGAAAACATTTGCAGCTGCCGGAATGGAGATACAATTCTCCGGAGAAAAGGAGAATGAGATTGGGAGCATTATAAGTGTTGACGATACACTTTTCAACGAAAAGGTGGGAGCGGATTACATAGGAGCCGTTAAAAACCGGATCAAAAGCAATCCTGTGATGGTTAAGGTCGACAGGAATTATTACAGGCCAACAGAGGTTGACCTGCTCATTGGTGACTCAACAAAGGCCAGAACGAAACTTGGCTGGGTACCAAAATACGATCTGGAAGGACTAATCAATGATATGATAAGCTCTGATATTCATTTAATGAAGAAGGAGACACATATCAAAAACGGTGGTTTCAGAACGTTTAATTATTTTGAATAAGTGCCTAAATCAATTAACCACGAGTCTTCACGGAGTTAAAACCAGTGTAACTCAGCGCCAACTCCGAGCGACTTTGTGGTTAAAAAGAAATGAAATGAAATCAAATTCCAAAATATACGTTGCCGGTCATACCGGACTAGTAGGTTCGGCATTGACCGGAACCTTAATAGCCAAAGGTTACACTAATTTGATATTAAGGACAATGGAGGAACTCGACCTTACTGATCAGAAGGCAGTTGAAGGATTCTTTTCCGAGCAGCGTCCTGAATATGTTCTGATTGCTGCTGCAAAAGTTGGCGGCATTGTTGCAAACAATACATTGCGGGCTGACTTCATTTATGTCAATCTTATGATCCAGAACAATTTAATACATGCCGCATGGAAACATGGAGTAAAAAAGCTGCTGTTCCTTGGTTCTACGTGCATTTATCCTAAAAATGCTCCGCAACCTTTAAAAGAAGATTATCTTCTCACTTCGGAGCTGGAATACACAAATATGCCATATGCAATTGCAAAAATTGCCGGATTAAAAATGTGCGAATCGTTCAATATCCAGTACAGGACCAATTTCATTGCTGTTATGCCGACAAATCTGTATGGCCATAACGATAATTATAATCTCGAGACATCGCACGTTCTGCCAGCAATGATCAGAAAATTTCATATTGGAAAGTGTCTGGAGAATAAAGACCTGACCGCAATACGGAAAGATCTGAACCGGTATCCTGTGGAGAAAATAAACGGTGATGCAGATGAGAAGAGCATTCTTGCAGTGCTTGATAAGTTCGGGGTTAAAGTCACCGGAAGTGATAAAAACGATAAAAGCCAGATTGCCGTAACTATATGGGGGACGGGAACACCTCTCAGGGAATTCATGAACTCCCAGGATATGGCAGAAGCCTGTGTCTATGTTATGGAAAACATTGATGTAGAAGATATAAAAGCAATCCATAAATCAGGTAAATCCGATCCCGACTATCAGTCCCCGCATTTTTTAAACATTGGTACTGGTGAAGAGCTCTCCATCAGAGATCTTGCATATAAGGTTAAGGCACTAACAGGATTCTCCGGGGAAATCGTCTTTGATACCTCCAAACCTGACGGTACAATGCGAAAGACGATTGATATAACAGCGCTAAAAGGGTTGGGGTATAAGCATAAGATTAGCTTAGATGAAGGGTTGGTTAAAACTTATAGTCAGTACTTGAAATATTCCTGAATGTCTTACAGTCATGCGGTCGTGCGGTCGTGCGGTCGTGCAGTCCCTTAGCGCTAAGGGACTGCAGGACAGATTACAATCTCCGCAGAAAGGTCATCGGTATGTTAACAATCAGATTTTGATCCAGCCTGTCGATCCGCACCACTACCCTGCTATGTGAGCCTGTGGTAATCAGCTCACCTGTCAGTCCGACTAGAGAACCTCGGATCACCTCAACAAAATCACCCTGAGCGAATTTTTCGGAAGATATTTCAATTTCAGCATCGCTGTTGATCAGTAGACGCAGGTTATCGATCTGATTCTGCGGAATTGAAGCCGGCTGACCTTCGAAGGTTATAAACCGTACAACACCTGAAGTTTGATATACTTTAGGAAAATCTTTCGGAATTACTTTTACAAAAACATATGATGATAATAACGGACTCTCAACAAGCTTTTTCCTGTCGCTCCATATCCTGTATGTTTTCTGTAACGGTAAGTATACTTCAACCCCTGCTTCAAGAAGCCTGTCCCTGACTTGTTTTTCAGCTCTCGGGTTTGTATAAATCGCATACCACTTTGGTTCAATTTGTTTTTTAAGCTTTATTGAGGTAATGATATTTCCGTTTTTTTTCGGCTCCATACTACTTGCAGGTTTTTCAGCGGCATCAAAGATAATTTTTTTCCCAATAATTAATATTTCTGTTCATTTCTTTTGCTTGCCCAAATCCATGTTACTTTCTTTGTCTTGATACAAAGAAAGTAACCAAAGTAAAATCAAGGCTGCAGATAATTTTGGGGCTCCTGTTTAAAAGCTTGCCCACGCAATACAACTCGTCGTCCTTCGTCCTCCTCATACAGTATTGCTTACTTAAGGCCCCCACAGCAAGCTTTAAAACAGTCGCTTTCTCCCAAAATTCTCTGAGGCCGTCTTAGATCCAAAACCAAAGAGTGAAGGCAAACCGGAAATGGCGCGAAGTTTTGCCTGTTTCGTAGCGTCAACAAGGCTTTGCGTAGCGGGCGTAGAAACAGGCGGAACTTATCATTTCCGGCCTCCTTTTCTTTGGTTCATTTCTTTTGGAGGAGCAAAAGAAATGAACTACAAAAGAAACCGCCCCATTTCTGAGACGGTCTTATTTTATTTTCTTCCGTGTGCCTTGAGTCGTAAGCCCTTAGCCGTTCCCTATTTTTGCTTCATCTTTGCATCAATGCTCAACGTAGCATGAGGTACAGCTCTCAGTCTCTCTTTGGAAATAAGTTTCCCTGTTTCACGGCAAATGCCGTAAGTCTTGTTTTCAATCCTGACAAGTGCAGCCTGGAGATGCTGAATGAATTTCAGCTGTCGCTGAGCCAGTCTGCCTGCCTCTTCCTTTGACAAGGTTGTTGCTCCTTCTTCCAGCACCTTAAAGGTGGGAGAAGTGTCCATGGTATCATTGCTTTCCTCGTGTGTTATACTGGATTTAAGGATTTCGTAGTCTCTTTTGGCTTTATCCAGCTTCGAAAGGATGATCTGCCTGAATTCCTCCAGCTCCTCATCCGAATATCTAGTCTTCTCAGCCATGGCATTTACTTTTTTGTTTATGGCGCAAAGGTAGGGTTTTTTAGTTAATAAAAAAATTAGGCTTATATGTTCATTTCTTTTAATAATAGGTACAAACAGAAACGTCACTAGAGGGAACAAAAAGGATGCACGACAAACGGCGCACGACGAACGAAATACAGCTGACGACATAGGACTAACAAGGGACGACTAAAGGTTTTTGGCTAAAAGGTTCTTCTTTTTACCCGGGGATTACTAATTTTGAAATGGAATAAATTGTTTTAACACTTAAACTTGCTGCAATATGAGTAATTATGAGAATTTGAAGGTATGGCATAGAGCCATTGAACTTGCATTTTCTATTTATAAGTTAACTGAAGAAAAAAAATTATTTCAGAAAGACTTTGGATTAAAAGACCAGATGAGAAGAGCTTCTGTCAGTATTTCAAGTAATATTGGCTATATCTCGGAGGAGGAAAAGAATAATCTGCTCAATGAATGTAAGGGAATCTCTGGAATGCTTACAAATCTTATAAAATCGAGAGCTTTTCAATAAAAACTACCGCATTTTAGAATCTCGCCGGACATTTTGCTTTTGCTCCCCCTGAGTCGGTCGTCGTGCGTCGTGGGCCTTTTGTCGCGTGCCCTACGTCGTGCGTCGTTTGTCGCATAACATTCAACCATTCCGTGTAACCGAAACTTTAATCAACATTTCATTGATTTCAACTTCCCTGAAATTCTCTTCTGTGAAGTCATTAACAACCGCTACTTTTGTTGCAAGGGTCTGCGACCCGATATATGCAGAATGCCGCTTTACTGCTTCACGGACCTGATCATGATCCTCAATCAGTACAGTAATCTTGTCGGTGACATCATAACCATTCTCCTTGCGGATATTCTGGATGCGATTTACAAATTCCCTCGCAATGCCTTCATACCGAAGTTCATCAGTAATTGTAATGTCAAGGGCAACAGTGAGCTTACCGTCATTTGCAACCTGCCAGCCCGGAATATCTTCTGAGATGATCTCAACATCAGCCGTTGTAAGATCAACCTGAGTGCCAACAATATCCAGCTTAAAACTGCCATTGCTTTCAAAAGCTGCAATTTCCTGCTGATTCAATCCTGATATAGCCTTGTTGATATCCTTCATCATCCTGCCATAACGCGGACCAAGAGTTTTAAAGTCTGGCTTTATCTTCTTTACAAGAATAGCCGAACTGTCATCGACATATTCAGCTTCCTTCACATTGACTTCAGCAAGTATCAGATCCTTAACAGCTTCAAACTTATCCCTGAATGACTTCTCCGTAACAGGTACCATTATCCTGGCAAGTGGCTGACGGACTTTTATGCTCACCTTCCGACGCAAGCCGAGGATCATCGAAGAGACTTTCTGCGCAATGTCCATCCTCTCCTCAAGATCCTTGTCGATAAGTGATTTATCGTAACCGGGGAAAAGAACAAGATGAACTGAGTTTTCCTTATGCCTTTCAGTAGCTCCGTTCAGGTCGATAAACAGTCTGTCCATATAGAAAGGAGCGATCGGGGCAGCAAGCTTGCAAACCGTTTCAAGACATACATATAGGGTCTGATAGGCAGAAAGCTTATCCTTATCATATTCCCCTCCCCAGTAGCGTTTTCTGTTAAGCCTCACATACCAGTTGCTCAGGTTTTCAGTGACAAATTCCTGAATTGACCGGCCTGCTCTTGTCAGATCATAATCTTCATAACATTTACCCACTTCCCTGATAAGGGAGTTAAGAAGTGAAATTATCCACCTGTCTATTTCGGGACGTTCCTTAACAGGGATTTCTTTTTCAGAATATCTGAAGTTGTCAATGTTTGCGTAAAGAGCAAAGAAGGAATAGGTATTGTATAAGGTTCCGAAGAATTTCCTTTTTACTTCATCAATTCCTGCGTCGTCAAATTTCAGATTATCCCAGGGCTGGGCGTTTGTTAACATGTACCAGCGCAAAGGATCAGAACCATATTCTTCTATTGTGTTAAAGGGATCAACAGCATTGCCGAGCCGTTTCGACATCTTGTTCCCGTTCTTGTCGAGAACCAGTCCGTTTGAGATGATATTTCTGAAAGCAACAGACCCCGAGATCATTGTGGCAATTGCATGCAGAGTAAAAAACCATCCGCGGGTCTGATCGACGCCCTCTGCGATAAAATCGGCCGGGAACATATCGCTGAAATTAATCTTGTTCTCAAACGGATAATGAGCCTGTGCGTAAGGCATTGACCCGGAATCGAACCAAACATCTATAAGATCCTCCTCACGTATCATCTTTTTGCCTGAAGTGCTGACAAGTATTATCTCATCAACAAACGGTCTGTGAAGATCGAACTTTTCATAGTTTTCGGCTGAATTATCATCGCTAACAAATTTTTCAAGCGGATTCTTTTTCATGAAACCCGCTATTATTGATTTTTCTATCTCTGCTTTAAGTTCTGCAGCGGATCCCATGCATTTTTCTTCCTTTCTGTCTTCAGTCACCCAGATCGGAAGCGGAGTGCCCCAGAATCTTGAACGTGACAGGTTCCAGTCGACAAGATTCTCGAGCCATTTCCCAAATCTTCCTGTCCCGGTTGACTGGGGCTTCCAGTTGATTGTGTTATTAAGCTCAATCAACTTATCCCGGAAGGCAGTGGTACGGATGAACCATGCATCCATCGGATAATAAAGAACTGGTTTATCGGTCCTCCAGCAATGAGGATAGCTGTGGACCTGCTTTTCAATCCTGAACACCTTTCCCTGCTGTTTAAGCATCACTGCGATGTCAACATCAAGGGTATCGGCATCGGGAGGGATTGATTCATCATATTCATTCTTTACCGGACGACCTTCAAAACCAGTATATGAACCGGTATTCACTCTCTCTCTTACGAACTGAATATCGAGATCTTTAATGGGAACCATGTATCCTTTCTTATCAACCATTGGCCCCATTGTACCATCTTTCCTTTTTACGATCATTGGAGGAATCCCGGTCTCCAGACTGACACGATAGTCATCGGCTCCGAAGGTCGGAGCTATATGGACTATCCCCGTACCATCCTCAGTTGTTACAAATTCTCCTGTTACTACTTTGAAAGCCCCCGGATCGGGTTTTACCCAGTCAATCAATTGTTCATAATTGATGCCTTCCAGACTCCTTCCGGGAAACTCATCAAGCACCTTGAAAGGGATCTTTTTATCGGCTTTTTTATAATCAGCAAGTTCAAGAGAGGCATTTGCCTCAGGAAACATTTCATTCAGAAGATCCTTTGCAATGATGACAATAATCGGATCGCCGGTATATGGATTGAAGCTTCTGACTTTGATATACTTAATCCCTTTACCGACAGCCAGTGCCGTATTTGAAGGGAGTGTCCATGGTGTGGTTGTCCAGGCCAGCATATGAACTTCATGCAAATCAATATTTTTGTACAGGAACTCTGATTTTGAGTCTCTTATGAGCTTAAACTGAGCTATACATGTTGTATCCTTCACATCACGGTAACAACCAGGAAGATTAAGCTCATGCGAGCTAAGTCCGGTTCCTGCTGCCGGGGAATATGGCTGGATAGTGTATCCTTTGTAAAGATATCCTTTGGAATAGAGTTGTTTAAGAAGCCACCAGAGGGTTTCGATGTAGCGGTTATCATAGGTCACATAAGGATGGTCCATGTTAAGCCAGTATCCCATTTTGCGGGTAAGCTCCTCCCACATATCGGTGTATTTCATCACATCGATCTTGCAGGCCTTGTTATAATCCTCAATTGATATCTTAACCCCTATATCTTCCTTTGTGATCCCAAGAGCTTTCTCAACTCCAAGCTCAACAGGTAATCCGTGAGTATCCCAGCCTGCCTTCCGTTTTACTTCATATCCGCACTGGGTTTTGTACCGGCAGATTGCATCCTTTATAGCCCTGGCCATTACATGATGAATGCCCGGTATACCGTTGGCAGAAGGAGGCCCTTCGTAAAAAACAAATTCACCTTTTCCGTTAACTTCACGCACACTTTTATGGAAAGTATCATTCTCGTCCCAAAATTTTAGAATATCCTTATTTACCTTCGAGAGATCAAGAGCTTTATATTCAGGAAACCGTTTCCCCATTGAATCAATTAGTTAATATTTTCAAAAAAAATCTAAAAAAATCGCACAAAGATATGAAAAACGGCTTAAAGGTGCAATGGCGAAAATAAGTAGAATGTATTATGTATTACAGGCGATAGGCGATGTGTTTTTAGGTTATGCAGTTGGGCAAGTTGGGCAAGTTGGGCAAGTTGTGCAAGTTAAATCCTGTTTTTTTATTTCCTTTGATGATTATTTAATATTATGAAAACAGTTATTTATTTAGTTAACATATTCCTGCTAACCAGCAACCATTTAACCGCCCAGATTCCTGATTCAATTAAATTTCTTTCACTTGATCCAAAAGAATTTCATAATCAATACTTAAAAGCTGATTCTGCACTTTTGATAGATGTAAGAGAACCGTTCGAGTTCAATGGGAACAGGATCAGGGGTGCTATAAATATTCCTTCTTCTGGAAACCTCGAAAGGGCAGCAGACACACTGAATAAGCATTACACATTCTTTCTTTACTGCACAAGCGGCCACAGGAGTTCCAGGGTGGCAGTTTCATTGTACGATAAAGGATTCCGGAAACTTGTCTCACTTAAAGGAGGTATCGTTGACTGGAGGAAGGAAGGGATGCCAGTCATCAGGCGAAAGATCAAAAAGAAAGGACAGTAATTTTGTTCTGCAAGTTGTGCAAGTTGTGCAAGTTGTGCAAGTTAAAAATAACCGCATAACTGCAGAACCGCATAACCGCAGAACCTGGAGAACCTGCACAACCTCATATAAATTTGCAGGAATTCTCTACCTTTACGAATAACCAATTAAACATTTGACACATGTTTTCCGGAATCGTCGAAGAAGCAGCTCCTGTCGTAAAGCTGGAGAAAGAACAGGATAACCTTCATATTACAATGAAATGCTCATTTACTCCCGAGCTCAAGATCGACCAGAGCATTTCACATAATGGTGTTTGTCTGACAGTTGTAAAGAAAAAAGGCGATACTTATACTGTAACGGCTATCAGGGAGACACTCGAAAAGTCAAACCTCGGATTGCTGAAAGCCGGCGACAAGGTAAACCTCGAAAGAAGTGCAAAACTGGATGGCCGACTTGACGGGCACATGGTGCAGGGGCATGTTGACCAGACTGCAGTCTGTACAGATTTTAAAGAGGCAGGCGGAAGCTGGTATTATACGTTTGAATATGAACCTCTTCAGGATGATTATATTACTGTCGAAAAAGGATCTGTCTGCGTTAATGGGGTTAGCCTGACTGTAGTTAATTCCCAGCCGAAATCGTTCCAGGTTGCAATTATTCCGTTCACCTACGACGTAACGAATTTCCATCAGATCAAAAAAGGGACGGTGGTGAATATTGAGTTTGATATACTGGGGAAGTATATTGCGAAAATTGTTAAGCAGCAACTGGGGAGGTAAATACGGTCCAGGACTCAGGACTCACGACTCACGGCCATCTGAGGTTCACGGGTCGTGCTTAGGTCGGGTCGCTGGATTTACTGTGGATCTCTGTGAATCTGTCTGTCCTCTGTGTCGTGCGTCGTTTTCCGTTTGCGGTGCGTCCTACATCTGTTTGTCGTGCATCGTTAGTCCAGATGAGTTTCTTACCGAATCCAAGCCTGTTATCTGTCATCTTGATAAGCGTTAGTTCTACCGCCCAGAGATGGGTATCCATCAACATGGCAACCGGAAATCTTTTCAGATAAGCACTTTTAACCTCAGCCAAATCTTCTCCCACAGGTTCTGATACAATCCCCTGGAACTGAATGCCCCGGATCTTTCCAATAATCTTTGTTTCAAGGACAACCGATCCAGCAACCAGGGGATTTTCTTTGAATTCCTTTCCGTGCCTTGTGTCGTTATCGGTTGTAAAGACCAAAACATTCTTTTCTTCAAGATAAACATAGAAGCAGTTGGCACACCAGGGTTCGTTATTCACCGTTGTGGCAATCGTCAGAACATGATGTTTACGGAGGAACTTAACTATTCGTTTGTCAATCATTTTCCATCCAGCGGTAAGTGTCTGCCTCAAAACCCGCAAGGGCGACTATTCTGTCTACGACCGTCATCACAAGGTCGTTTATTGTCTGAGGCTTACTGTAAAATGAAGGGCTGGCAGGACAGATTATTGCCCCGGCAAGGGTCAGACTTTCCATGTTCTTAAGGTGAATAAGATTATATGGCGTCTCCCTGGGAACAAGTATCAGCTTTCTTCTCTCCTTCAGCATAACATCGGCCGCCCTGCTGATAAGATCATCTGAAACACCGTTTGCAATTCGTCCGATGGTACCCATTGACGCAGGGCATACAATCATTGTACCATAGCTGGACGACCCTGATGCCAGCGGCGAAAAGAAATTGTTATTCTCATAAACCCTTGACAGGTGGAGATGCTTCAAACTTCTTTCCGGTCTCGCATTCCCATATCTCTTTTGCAGTATCGGAAAGTATCACAGCAATTTCTGAAGGAGGCATTTTCAATCCGGATAATCTCCCGAGCAGATTCCGGGCATAAACCGATCCGCTTGCGCCGGTAATGGCTACTATTAACTTTCTGTCATGAATTAGTCATTTATGAATAATACCAGAATTGTAAAAATAGTAAATTTTCTGACCTCATTAATTTCCACTCTGGTCATGTTTGATCCTCAATGAAAGTAGGTCAGTTCGAATTAATCTTATAAATAATTGCTAATTTTAATTCTTCCAATTTTATTCCAATGAAAAATCTCAGTTATCCTGACAGGAGCCGGGATGAGCGCAGAAAGCGGTATCACGGACTTTCCGCGATTCCGGAGGCCTCTGGGAGGAGTATGATGTTAATGAGGTTGCAACACCAATGGCATGGTGGAAAAACAGGAATCTTGTTCTCAGGTTCTATAACGAGAGAAGAACTCAGCTGTCCAATTGTGAGCCTAATGCCGGTCATATCGGTGTTGCAGCGACTTGAAAAGTATTTTAATGTCCATATCATTACTCAGAATATTGATAACCTGCATGAAAGGGCAGGCAGCACAAAGGTGCTTCATCTTCATGGAGAACTTACAAAAGCAAGAAGTACTGCAGATCCCTCGCTGATTTATGAAATAGGTTATAAAGAGATCAAACCGGGAGATGTTTGTGAAAAGGGGAGTCAGCTACGTCCTCATATAGTGTGGTTTGGTGAGGCTGTTCCAATGATGGATGAAGCAGTAAGGATCACTTCAACAGCTGATATCTTTGTAGTAATTGGATCATCACTTAATGTTTATCCTGCCGCCGGATTAATCGAATATACGCCAAAAGTGGCTTCTCACTGGCTCATTGATCCGAACGATGTAAGTGTACCATCTGGCTGGAATATTAATGTAATAAAAGAACCTGCATCTGCGGGCGTTGCAATTTTAACGACGAGATTACTTCAACTTCAATAGAGCGAAAGGTGTTGTTTATATTCTGACAAATAAGAACAATTCGGTCTTTTACACAGGAGTAACCAGTGATATAAAGGGACGAATTGAACAGCATAAACTGAGAAAACATCCTGACAGTTTCTCTGCAAGATATAATCTTTATAAACTTGTTTACTACGAAACATTTGATACTATCGGCGAAGCAATCCGTCAGCACCTTGTACCAATTCAGCTTTAGTGTTCATTGCGGGGAGAGCTGCGACGAAGCAACCTGTTAATATATAATTCGTAGTCCTTTTAAGGTTTCGTTGTTTTCCTGATATCTTTGCCCCATGATTGACCGCCCGACAATAGAACGGATACTCGATGCTGCCCAGATAGTGGACGTGATCCAGGAGTTTGTCCCTCTGAAGAAAAGAGGAGTTAACTACCTGGGATTATGTCCTTTCCATAATGAAAAGACACCTTCATTTACAGTCTCCCCGATCAAAAGAGATCTTCAAGTGCTTCGGGTGCGGCAAGGTCGGCAATTCGGTCAATTTTATCATGGAGCATGAGCATCTTACGTATCCGGAGGCTCTTAAATATCTTGCCCGGAAATATCACATTGAAGTAGTCGAAAAAGAGCGGAGCCCCGAAGAGATCGAGAAGCAGAATGAAAGGGAAAGTCTCCTGGTTGTTACCGGCTATGCCGCACGCCAGTTCACCGATAACCTTTTTCAATCAGATGAAGGTATTTCGGTAGGACTGACTTACTTCAAGGAACGGGGCTTCCGGCAGAATACTCTTAAAAAATTTGAGGTTGGCTACAGCTTCGAACAACGGGATTCATTTACAAATAAAGCACTTGATGACGGCTATAAACAGGATTTCCTGATAAAAACCGGACTTAGTATCCAGCACGAAGATCGTATTTTCGACAGGTTCAGCGGCAGGGTGATGTTCCCGATCCACTCATTATCAGGTCAGGTTCTGGGTTTTGGAGGAAGGATACTTAAAGCAGATCCAAAGAGCGCGAAATACCTTAACTCTCCTGAATCGGAGATCTATCATAAGAGCAAAATCGTTTACGGGATTTACCAGGCTAGAAAGGCAATCACACAGGAAGACAGATGTTACCTTGTCGAAGGGTACACCGATGTAATGGCGCTTCATGAGGCGAACATCGAAAACGTCGTTGCCTCATCGGGGACCTCTCTCACCCAGGAGCAGGTAAGGCTTATAAAGAGATTCACACAGAATATTACAATCCTGTATGACGGTGATGCTGCCGGTATCAAAGCATCGATCCGTGGAATTGACCTCGTCCTTGAAGAGGGTATGAATGTCAAGATCGTCCTTCTCCCCGATGGTGAGGATCCTGATTCCTATTCCAAAAAGGTCAGCAATGAGGAGTTCTTAAAATACATCAGGGAAAAAGAGACCGACTTTCATCCGTTTTAAAACGCAGCTCCTGCTTTCCGAAACGAACAATGATCCTGTCAAAAAAGCCAATCTGATAAAGGACATAGTAAAATCCATCGCTGTAATTCCTGAGGCAATAACCCGTACTGTATATATAAAAGAATGCAGTGTAGTCCTTGAGGTTTCTAGAACCTGTTCTTTATCATGAAGTGAATAAACTCAGACAGCAGAAGTCATTTGCCGAGAGAAACAAATACCCTGGTCCGGAGGATCTTCCGGTTCCTCCTGTGCAGACTGTCAAACCAGTCCAGTATAAAACGGTTTCATATTATTCTGAAAAAGAAGTTATAAGACTCCTCCTTAAATACGGAAGCGGGGAACTGGACCGGAAGATCAGGAGTGAAGACGGAAAGGAGGAGATAATTACTGTTACAGATTATATTGTCAGTGAGATAACATCGGATGATCTCTCTTTCGATGACAGGATCTGTTCAAAGATCTTTGCCGAGTTCAGGTTTTATACTGAACAGGGTCTTTTCCCGGGAGATAAGCATTTCGTAAAACATGAGGATCCTGAAATTTCCAGCCTGTCGGCTGATCTCCTTGCTGATTCCCATGAGCTTAGCAGGATCTGGAAAGACAAGCAGACTTTTGTTGAAACTGAAGAGATGAAGCTGCAGGGAAATTGTTCCGGACGCCATACTTAAATTTAAAAGCGACAAGATAATAGAACGAAGAAAAGAAATAATGACCCTGCTCGAGGAGGCGGTAAAAACCAGCGATCAGGAGAAGATCCTGGCACTTCAGAAGAGATATAATAATCTAAGTACTGCGCTGGGATTAATATCAAAGCAGCTGGGGAACAGGATTCTGCTGTAGTTCACCCCCTGCCCCCTAAAGGGGTCAGATATGGTTATTCTTAAATCCCCTTCAGGGGGTGGGGGGTAATTTCTTTTTTGTAACTTTAATTTCGGATTTTCGTTTCTCTGAGATAGTAAATGTCTACACCTTAAAACTATTTGATCCCTCTGCTATGAAATCTTCAAAAGTACCTTTTCTGTTACTTATTGTCTTGCTTCTTTCTGCATGCGGAAACAAAGAGAAACCGGTACCTAAATTCATCCTTAAAAGGCCGCGTGAAGCAACTGAGCTCAATATCCCGATTAATAAGGGATTCAGTGAATATGTCTCAGGATATACCTCGGGTATTGTTTCTGTTAATTCAGTTATTGAAATAAGATTCACTCCCGAATTTGCTGCAAAGGCAAGCAAGGAAACACCTGCAGGCCTTTTTATTTTTGAACCTGCAATCAGGGGCAAGGCTGAATGGACCGATGACCTGACTCTAACCTTCAAACCTGCAAAAACACTCGACCCGGGAACATTCTATTCAGGAAAGCTTCAACTTGACAGAGCTTGGAGATGTCAGGGAAGAGCTGAAAGTATTCCCTATCAGGATCCAGGACGTATAAAGAAGGATTTCATAGTCAATACAGGAGCACTGGAATGCAACGAAGATGGAACAAGGTATTCGCTTCATGGGGAGATAATTGCATCAGATTACATTGCCTCTTCAGAGGTAGAATCCTACCTCCAGGCTAAGACTTGGAAGGATGAAAAAGGAGATTCTCTGGGATCACTCAAATACTCTGGTTCATAAATTCACTGTTACAAATATTGACCGGGAAGAAAAAGCCCGCAGCATCGAACTTAGCTGGGATGGTGCCCAGGCCAGGGTAAGGCAGAAAGGGACAGCGCAGGTGAATATTCCTGCCATCGGAGATTTCTCAGTAATCGATCTGATAATGAACCAGGGTGATAACCAGACTATTGATCTTGTCTTCTCAGATCCCATCGATCCGGCACAGGAAAAAGAAGGGCTTATCTGGTTCACCCCTTGCAAAAGACATGACGGTCAGCATTAATTCCAACATCGTGAGTTTGAATCCTCCATCAAAACCTGAAGGCACAGCTACATTAAATGTTGAGCAGTCGATCAGGAACAAAAAAGGTATTACTCTTTCCTCTTCATTCCAGAAAAAAATTGATTTCTCGCCGTCGGCACCTGCCATCGAACTTATTGGCAATGGGGTGATTCTTCCTGCATCCCAGAATCTTGTATTTCCTTTTAAAGCTGTTAATCTTAAAGCAGTGGATATCAAGATCATAGAAATCTTTGAAAACAACCTGCCATGGTTTCTCCAGGAAAATGAAATAAATGGCGGTTATTCCGTAAAAAGGTTTGGACGGCCGACGTATTCAGGTAAGATCGATCTTGTTACTGCTCCAAACAGGAATTCAGGCGGATGGAATCTTTATACTGTCGATCTTTCAGAATACATTGATGTGAAGCCCGGAATTCTTTATAAAATAGAGCTCAGGATGAGGCCTTCATATTCGCTTTACCCCTGCAGTGACCCCGGAGAAGTGAAAAAATATGAAGAAATGCTTGAGATGTCTGAGGAAACAAGCCGGGAATTCTGGGATGATCCGGAAAACTATTATGAAGACAGTGACGACTATCTGTATTACTCATTATGGCTTTAGCTGGAGGGACCGCGACAATCCATGTAAAGCTGCATATTTTAATCCTGACAGGAAAATCACACGGAACATTCTGGCATCAAATTTTGGCATCATAGCCAAGAAAGGTTCAGACAATAACCTGCATGTCATTGTGAACGATCTTCTGACCGCAATGCCTCTGAGTGAAGTAGAAATTGATGCTTACGATTTTCAGCTTCAGAAGATCGTCTCAGGAAATACCGACCAGAATGGTTCTGTTACCATTAAATGTGAAAGAAAACCTTTTCTGTTAATTGCACAAAAAGACAAAGACCGCAATTATCTGAAGATCAACGACGGAGCTTCCCTCTCGTTGAGTTCATTTGATGTATCGGGCAATAAGCCTGAAAACGGGATCAAAGCCTTCATTTATCGGGGAAAGAGATGTATGGCGACCAGGTGATTCCATCTTCCTTTCAATTTTCATTAAAGATCTGAACAACATCCTTCCCCCCGATCATCCGGTTCAGTTTGAACTCGTAAATCCGATGGAACAAAAAGTAGATAACCAGGTGCAGAAACCTGACGGAAAAAATCTTCTTGTTTTCAGAACAATAACTTCTCCCGATGCTGCGACAGGTGATTACAAAGCCCAGTTCAGGATCGGAGGAGCACTTGTTTACAAAAAGGGTCAGGATTGAAACCATAAAGCCAAACAGGCTGAAGATCGACCTGAACTTCCCGGTAAAAACACTGGGTGGCACAAGCACTGTTACAAACGGAACACTTAAGGTAAAATGGCTGAATGGAGCAATAGCAGGAAATCTGAAGTCATCAGTTGAATATATCCTGAAACCTCTAAAAACAGAATTTGAGAAATACCGCCAGTATAATTTTGATGATCCTGCAATTCAGTTTTATTCCGAGACATCCAAAATTTTTGACGGCTCTGTAGACTGAAACGGGAATGCGACTGTAAGTTTCAATCCCGGAAAAGAGATAAATGCACCCGGAATGCTGAATGCAGTCTTTACTGCAAAAGTTGCTGAAAAGGGAGGCGACGAAAGCATTACACAGGCTGTTTACAAATATGCCCCCTACCCGGTTTTTGCGGGCATCAACCTGCCCGGGCTTAAGGGCAAGGACAGAATGCTGTTTACCGATGCCGACAATCAGATCAGAATTAGTGACAGTTGATGCAGAAGGTAATCCTGTCAGCAGCGAGGTCGAAATGACTGTTTACAAGATCTCGTACAGGTGGTGGTGGGAATCCGACCAGGAAGATCTTGCATCCTTTGTCTCAAATGACAGTTACAAACCCGTCATTACAAAGAAGATCAAGACATCAGGCGGGGAAGGCTCGTTTTCATTCAACATTGGACGGAATGACTGGGGCAGGTACCTTATAAGGGCATCATTACCCGGAGGCCATTCCACAGGGAAGATACTCCTTATAGACTGGCCGTGGGAGTATGGGATGAAAGGGAACACCGAAGGAGCTACTCTTCTCGCGATCAGCACCGACAAGGAGAAATATAATACCGGCGATGAGATAAAGCTCAGCTTCCCGGCTCCTGAGAATGCCCGGGCAATAGTAACCCTTGAAAATGCCACCTCGGTCCTTGACGAGCTCCGCGCAGTCACAACAAAAGGGAATACTGTTGTCAGTTTCAGGGCAAGACCCGATATGGCTCCGAATATCTATGCTTATGTAACTGTAATTCAGCCGCATGCCCAGACTATCAATGACATGCCAATGCGATTATATGGTGTAGTTCCGGTAATGATTGAAGATCCTGAAACACGCCTGAATCCTGAGATCTCAATGCCCGCTGAGGTCCGTTCACAAAAAAGCTTTGAAGTCAGGGTGAGCGAAGCAAAAAAGAAGCAAATGACCTACACCCTTGCTGTTGTTGATGAAGGATTGCTTGATATCACAGGTTTCAAAACCCCTGATCCATGGAAATATTTCTATGCCCGGGAAGCACTTGGCGTTCAGACGTGGGATCTTTATGATTTTGTTCTTGGCGCATTTGGCGGTACCCTCGACAGGATCCTTGCCGTTGGCGGTGACGAAACAGTGATCGACAGGTCTGCAAATAAAGCCCAGAGGTTTGTTCCAGTTGTAAAATTCCTGGGTCCTTTTACTCTTGGTCCGGGAAAAACAAGGACCCATACCATAACACTGCCTCAGTATACCGGATCGGTCAGGACCATGGTCATTGCAGGAAATGACA
Source organism: uncultured Bacteroidales bacterium (assembly GCA_963732115.1). Classification (GTDB taxonomy): domain Bacteria; phylum Bacteroidota; class Bacteroidia; order Bacteroidales; family VadinHA17; genus LD21. The sequence continues at coordinate 94,843 of CAVSYN010000003.1, read as the reverse complement.
GGGCATTCGGCTTTGCTGAAAAGAGCATACTTGTTAAAGATCCGCTTATGGTCCTGGTTACAGCTCCAAGGGTTGTAAGTCCGGGGGAAAAGGTTGCTTTACCGGTAACCCTGTTCGTTCAGAAAGAAAACATAACCAGCATCGACCTGATTGCCGAGGGTAATGATCTGATAAAATTTGATGAAAAAAGCAAGAGTCTTATCTGTATCAGGAACAGGAGAAAAAAACAGTGAATTCAGTTTCACTGCCGGTGAAAGTACAGGCACAGCAAGAATTAAAATTACAGCTCTGGGAGGCGGGGAAACTGCTATTTATGAAATGGCGCTTAATGTACGCAGCCCTAATCCGCCTGAGACCAGGGCTGAACTGAAACTTCTTAAGCCGGGAGAAAAGTGGGAAACATCATTCGTTCCATTCGGGATAGCCGGCTCCGATGCTGCGATCGTGGAAGCATCCACACTGCCGTCGGTAAATCTTGAAAAACGATTGGAATATCTTCTTGATTACCCGCATGGATGTTCTGAACAGATAGTCTCAGCAGCTTTTCCTCAATTGTGGCTTAATAAGCTTTCGGTGACCGATGCTAAAGCCTCTGAAACAGCTTCGTCCAATATAAGGGAAGCCATAAATAAGATTGTTTCCCGGCAGATGAGCAACGGAGGAATTGCACTCTGGCCCGGAGGTTACCAGGCTGATAACTGGGTCACATCCTATGCCGGTCATTTTATGGCAGAAGCCGAAAAAATCGGATACAGCATCCCGGCCGGATTCAGGCAGAAATGGGTAAGTTATCAGAAGAAGACTGCGCAGGATTGGCGCTTCGATCCGAAATTCAAGCAGTCGGCAAATGATCAGGCATACAGGCTCTTTACACTTGCACTTGCCGGAGAGCCCGAAAAAGGAGCGATGAACAGGCTGCGCGAATCTGATGGTATTCCCAGGGTATCACGATGGTTCCTTGCTTCTGCCTTTGTACTTACAGGACGCCCCGAAGTGGCAGAAAGTCTTCTTGATATGAGGAATCTTGAAACTGAAAATGAGTATTCCGGTTACTATTATGGCAGCCAGACACGCGATAAGGCAATTATCCTTTACACTCTTTCTATGCTTAAAAAGCAGGACGAGGCACTCCCTCTCCTTAAAACAATCTGTGATGAACTCAACAGCGAAAGCTGGTACAGTACGCAATCTCTGGCCTGGGGACTTCTTTCATATATGAAATTCGCTGAAATGGTTCCCGGCGATAAAACGGGTCAGGCAAAGTTCAGCATAACAAACAACAACGAAACCTTTGACCGCACAATTGATCCCGGAAAAGTATTGCTGACTGAACTGAAAGTAAGGACAGGGACAAATAATGTTGCAGTTACCAACAATTCCGATAAACCTTTGTACATAAACCTTGTAAGAAAGGGAGTTCCGCTGGTTTCGGATGTGTCGGGAATTGATAAAGGATTAAGTATGAAGATTGATTATTTTGATACCAGATTGAATCCTGTAGACCAGAAGAAATCTTGAGCAGGGTACAGATTTCCTGATGGTGGCAAAGGTTACCAGCAATACTTTCACCAAAGGTTGATAATATTGCCCTGACACAAATGGTCCCATCAGGCTGGGAAATTCAGAACACACGGTTATTTGAGGCAAATTACGGGATCAAGGAAAGCGCTTATGATTACCGCGATTTCAGGGACGACAGGGTCAATACCTATTTCAGTCTGAATCCGGGAGAAACCAAAACATTCGTACTTGTTCTCAATGCAGCATACAAGGGCGAATTCTATCAGCCTTCAGTATGGTGCGAAGCAATGTACACTGAAAACTGTTATTCCAGAGTACCCGGAAACAAGGTAAATGTCACCGGTCAGAAAATTGAATAAGAAGCTGTTATAGCATTTGTTGCAGCCGGGATAATTATTATCCCGGTTTTGGTTTCACCATTGCCCCGGTTCAAAGCTCCCCTTTCAACTGTTGTGGAAGCTGCCGACGGAAGTCTTCTCGGGGCAAGAATTGCCGATGACGGTCAGTGGAGGTTTCCTCATCTGACGAGGTACCCGAAAAATTCGAAAAAGCATTGCTGACATTTGAGGACAGGTATTTCTATTATCACCCCGGGATAAATCCTGTAGCGATCATCCGTGCTTTGTCGGATAATCTGAAAGCACATGAAATTGTAAGCGGGGGAAGTACAATCACAATGCAGGTTGCAAGGTTATCGAGGGGAAACCGCGAACGCACTTACGGCGAGAAAATATTAGAGATGCTTCAGGCTGTTAAGCTCGAGATCTTCAGGTCAAAGAGGAGAATCCTCAGCATGTATTGTGCAAATGCTCCTTTCGGAGGAAACAATGTCGGGTCTTGACGCAGCAGCCTGGAGATACACCGGCAAATCGCCTGAAGATATAACCTGGGCCGAAGCTTCCGCACTTGCAGTGCTTCCAAATTCACCTTCAATAGTTTATCCCGGAAAAAACCTTGAAACACTGCAAAAGAGGAGGAACACTCTTCTTGAAAAACTTTACAAAAGAGGATACATTGATTCTCTAACCCTTTTACTGGCGCTTGATGAGCCATTGCCCGGAGATGCCAAAGACCACTGCCTTCAAAGCACCGCATCTTACGGATTACTTTTATTTAAAGAACAGGGGAGAAAGGATCAGGACCACAATCGATCCCGTAATCCAGGAAAGAGCAGCCGAAATAATCAATTCACACCAGAAGGATCTTTCCGGAAATTTCATATTCAATTCCGCAGCACTGATAGTTAAAGTTGCAACCGGCGAAGTGCTGGCGTATATAGGAAACAGCACAAATCCGGATGTAAAGGATCATGGCGGGGATGTCGATATCATAAGATCGCCGCGCAGCACAGGAAGCATACTTAAGCCGTTTCCTTTACGCCGGGATGCAGCAGGCTGGAGAATTGCTTACCCAACACTCTTGTTGCTGATATTCCGACCCGTTTCCCGGGATTTACACCTGAGAACTTTGACAGAAGTTTCAGCGGGGCTGTCACTGCAGCTACAGCACTTTCACAGTCACTGAATATTCCGGCAGTCAAAATGCTGCAGAAGTACAGTCCTGAAAGATTCCTGGAACTTCTGAAGAAAACCGGTTTTACAACGTTCAGTAAGCCTGCTGATCACTATGGTCTTTCACTGATCCTGGGCGGTGGCGAAACTTCACTTATGGGAGCTGACAGGTGTTTACGCATCCCTGTCAAGGACCCTGAACAGGTTCAATAATGAAAAAAGATATTATAGTGGTGATTCTCATCAACCTGTTTTGCTGCCTGGTGAAGTTCATCCGGAGGAGGCATTTGAAGAAACTGATCCTCCCCTTTCCTCAGCGGCAATCTGGCTTACTTATGAGGCATTGCAAAAAGTCAATCGCCCTGAAACAGAGTCCGGCTGGCAATATTTTACCTCTGCACCTGAAATAGCATGGAAAACAGGAACCAGCTTCGGATTCAGGGATGCATGGGCAATCGGAACCACTCCTGATTATGTGATTGGTGTCTGGGCAGGTAATGCCGACGGGGAAGGAAGACCCGGATTAACGGGTATTACTGCAGCAGCGCCGATACTCTTCGACCTTGCAGGAATTATGAAACATGTACCGTGGTTCACTCCTCCCTTCGAAGAGATGACTACTATCCGGGTATGCAGCAAAAGCGGTTACAGAGCTGGACCGGATTGTCCCGAAACAGAAGAAGTTTCAGCCTGTATCAATGGCCTTAGAAGTGAAGTCTGTCCTTACCACAGAATGGTGCATCTCAATAAATCAGGCACATTTCAGGTTTCATCCGATTGCATCCAACAATCTGAAATAATCAATGAACCATGGTTCGTACTGCCCCCTGCTATGGAATATTTTTACAGGCAGAAACACTCCGGTTATAATCCACTTCCGCCCTATGCTCCCGGGTGCAGGGACAATAAGAACATTCCGGTAATGGAATTCATCTATCCGACTCCGGGCATTAAAATTTTTATACCACGGGGTTATACAGGTGAATCCATGAGAGTGGTTCCTGAGGTGGTACATCGCATTCCTTCAGAGAAGCTTTTCTGGCACCTCGATGAAAAATATGTTGCCACAACAAAATTCATTCATCAGGTTGAAATTTTTGCAGAGCCAGGGAATCATGTTCTTACAGTGGTGGATGAGGATGGAAATACGATAAAGTGCTCCTTTAACATTATTGGTGGCGAAAAGACTTTTTGAATGTGCAATTCCTCTTTTAGCTTTGTTATACCTTTGAGATTCCTGCGCTTTTAGATTGAATTTACCTTGATCGTATGAATAAACCTGCTTCCGATGAGTGGTTTCCTGTTGTTGACGAAAGTGGCAATCAGATCTCTGTAGCTCTCCGGAGCGTATGCCACGATGGCAAAAGCAAGCTTCTTCACCCTGTTGTTCATCTGCATCTTATAAACAGGGAAGGGAAAATATATCTGCAGAAGCGGGCAATGACAAAAGACCTGCTTCCGGGTTACTGGGACACATCGGTCGGAGGACATTTAAGTCCGGGGGAAAGTGTTGAGGATGGCCTTAAAAGAGAAACACTGGAAGAACTTGGTTTGAAGGAGCTTGATTTCAGGTTGCTTAAGAAGTACATTTGGGAATCAACGAGGGAAAGGGAACTTGTATATTCGTTCCAGGGAAGTACATCTGAAATTCCCCTGCCAAATAAAGATGAGATTGAGGAAGGCCGATACTGGACCCCTGAGGAAATAACAAGTAAGCTCGGTAAGGACATTTTTACACCAAATTTTGAATATGAATTCAGGTTTCTGGTCTTCAATTTTTAAGCTTTTGTCAACATTTTGTCTCTGCAACTGTCATATTTAATTGAATGGCCGTACCTTATCCTGGTAATATGAAAATCAGCATAATTTGTCTTCTCTCCGGATTTGTTTTCCTTTCAACATGCGTATACAATAATGAAGAGGATCTTTATCCTGACCGGTTAGCAAACTGCGATACGACAAATGTCACCTTCAACAACAGAATCATTTTCATCCTGGCAAACAATTGCTTTTCATGCCACAGCCACCCGGTTGCAGACCTCTGGGGCGATGGCATCCACCTGGAGACCTATGCTGATGTGAAATCGAGGATTGCAAAAATATCCAATGTCATAAATCATACCGGTGGAGTCTCTCCGATGCCAAAGAATGCAGGAAAGCTGAATGCATGCTCCCTGAAACAATTTGAGGTCTGGATAAGGAATGGAACCCCGGAAAACTGAATTAACAATTAATCCCATAACTATGAACCGCCTCCTGCTTCCTATTGCTATTATTCCTGATCTTTTCCTGGTGTCGATGCCCAGGAAGACCTTATGAACATGCTGAATCAGGACTCTGCAAAGGGCACAATTTATACCATTGCGGCTTTCAAATCGACCAGGGTGCTGAACGGACAGTCCATTAAAAGTATGCCTCCCGGTCAGCTTGATTTCCGGATTTCCCACCGTTTTGGTCCCGTCAACTATGGCCTTTATGAATTCTTCGGGCTTGACCAGTCAATCACACGCTTCAGCCTTGAATACGGAATTTTCAACTGGCTGATGGTGGGGGTCGGCAGGGGCACTTATCTTAAAACCTATGACGGATTTGCCAAGTTCACCATTCTCAGACAATCAACAGGTACCAGGGTAATGCCGGTTTCGGTGTTGTTTTTTTCTTCGGTCGCTGCAACATCTGTAAAATGGTCCGATCCCACACGGAACAACTCGTTTAATTCACGGCTTTCATATGTTAATCAGGTCCTTATCGGAAGGAAATTCAGTGAATCTCTTTCTCTTCAGATAGAACCAACTTTTGTACACCGTAATCTTGTTTCTTTCGCAGGCGATCCAAATGATCTTTTCTCATTGGGAGCCGGGGGGCGGATTAAGCTGGCAAGGCGGATAAGCTTCAATGCGGAATATTATTATCTGCTCAATTCGCGTAAAGATATGAGACAAAAGATCTATGATCCATTGTCGTTAGGATTCGATATTGAAACCGGAGGCCACGTTTTTCAGCTGATCTTTACCAATTCCCTTGGAATTATAGAGAAGGATTTTATAGGTGAAACAACCGGCAGGTGGAGTAAAGGTGATATTCATTTCGGGTTTAACATATCAAGAGTATTTACATTGAAAAAAATGAAAGTCCACCACCCCTAACATAAAAATACTTTTTAACTTATTCGTGTTTGGTATGTTACTTGTTGGTTCTTTTCTAAAGAAAATTTAAATTAAGAAAATCATGAAATACATTTTAATGGTGTTTCTTTTTATGGGCCTTCTTATAACCGCAAATGCCCAGAAATACATTACCAAAAACGGTTATATCGGCTTTTATTCCCATACCCCCATAGAAGATATAAAAGCTGACAATAACCAGGTCGCCAGCGTACTTGACACTTCGACGGGCGATATGGTATTCCAGGTGCTCATAAGGTCATTTCATTTTGTAAAAACCGTTATGGAAGAACATTTCAATGAAAACTACCTTGAGTCGGACAAATTTCCAAAATCCACTTTCAAAGGGAAAATAACTAATCTTGGCGCTATTAACTTCTCAAAACCAGGAGTCTATGATGCCACAGTTGAAGGCGATATTACCATCCACAATGTTACAGGGAAAGTGACCGCAAAGGGAACAATCGAGGTTGCTGAAGGAGGGATCAATGCAACTTCAAAATTTATCATCGCTCCGGAGGATTATAACATTAGCATTCCAAGCGTGGTCCGTAACAATATAGCGAAAACTGTGGAGGTGACAGTCGAGATGAAATACACACCGGTGGAGGGGAAATAGAGTGTACTTACCAGGAGACCAGATTATTTAAAAACTGATAAAATGAAACCTATTTATAAAATTGCATTATTTGTTGTTTTTTTCATGGGTCTTGCAGGCATTCTGGTGGGAATATATTTATTCAGGATGGAACACAAGGACCTGAAAAATGTCAAACCTGATTTTGTAATTACAGCTGCTGATCTGCAGAAAGCGTTTGAAAGCGATGAAACCTCTGCAAATTCACGGTATGTGAAAAAAATCCTGGATGTGAGCGGAACAATTGAATCGTTAAAGCATGGAGAAGACAAATCAATGAATGCCACATTAAAAACCGGAAGCGATATTGGTTCTGTCATTTGTACTTTCGAATCAGATCCGGAAGCCTCAAACCTCAGGGAAGGTGACAGCATCGTGATAAGAGGTGAATGTTCAGGTTACCTTACAGATGTTCTTCTGAACAACTGCTCGGTAATCAAAAAGAAATAAACAGATCTCCTGCTATTCATAGGAATTTCAGCATTAATTTCATTAATTGCCAGATTAATTCAAGAATATTCCTATGAGAAGAGTTTTTGCCGTTTGTTGTCTTCTTTTATCCTTCACAAATGCCAGGCCTGACCAAAATCAGAATGCCCAATCTGTTCCTTTAATTTCCAGGTATGAACTGTCAGTTCCCCCTAAGCCCATAGATCCTCAATTGGTTCAGGATCAGGACAGCATGACCTGGGAGGATTATCACCCCATTCCGGGAAAAAACTGGGCCGATCCCCGATTAATACCCGAACGGAAATTTAAAATGGCGCTTGTTGCGGTTGATTTTCCCGATCAGCCGTTTGTAATTACGCTTCCTAAAAAGTCCGATCCTTTCGGGAATCCCCAGGTTGACCCTGTTAAGAGGGAATATGTACCGCAATTCTATTCTGATTTCTGGCTCAAACCGTCACCTGTGAATCATGGCCAGACGATAAACGGTTACTGGATGGAGCAGTCACGCGGGAAGTTCGGTATAACCGCTCTGGATGCATTTGGTCCTTACATGATGTCTGAAAACCTATGGGTATATGGATTGAATGAATATGGCCAGAATAATTCCACGCCTGATGGCAGCCGGGCATCAGGACGCATGGAACCTGATGTTGATGCCCTCTGGAAAGCAGCTGCAGGTGATGTCAAATCAAATTATGATGCTGTGCTTCGCATTTATGCAGGATACGACGAGACCGGGGTCTGGCAGGAGTTCGGTGAAATGAAATTCCTGTCAAAGGAGTCAATTCCCGCAATATGGGGGAATCCCGATACAACCAAACCACGGTGGATACCAACCCGGTACGTTCCCTGGACCTCATGGAAAGCGGGGCAAATGCAATGGGGTTTGTCATCGATAAGACAGGGAGAGAACTCAGGAACAATAACCCACGAACTTGGCCATTATGCATTTGAAACCGGCGATAATAACAACAATCCGTATGTTCAGCCCTACAGGCGTGTTGGGTCGGGTGCGTGGGACATGATGGACCGTGGCTCCTTCAATGGTCCGGGGGGACCACATATGCGCTGGGTCGTACCTGCAGCAATGGGCGCTTCAATGCCTGCGGGCCTGATGCTCAGGAACCGTATGGTCAACGGATTTGTTTCAAAAGAGCAGGTCCTTACGTTAAGCCGCGAGGATCTTGCAAAATCGGGTCCTGTGGTAGCCTGGATCACCGCAAGGGCATCCGAGCCTCTTCCGGGCACATTTGCAGGAATCATTGTAAGGCTCGATGGTGAAGAGCCTCATGACAGAACCCCGCCCGACGATCCTGCAAAAAATCCTCTGTCTCAGGGAATACCTGACTATAATTTCTATTCCGTGGAAGTTGTCCAGAGAATTGGTTACGACTCTTTTTGTCCCGATAATGGCGTTCTTATAGCAAAGAACAAAGACAAGGAGAGCCGTAACGGTGGACCGAATGGCTTTAATTGCTTCAATTGGGTTATTGATGCCCATCCGGATGATATAAACCTGGTTGACTATTTCCGACCTAATGGTCAGCCCGTGATGCGCACTGTGGCCGATTACCGTCAGCTGAATGACGCCCTGTTCCATGCAGGTGTTGACTCGGGAAGTCTCTCCGAATGGGCGGACAACGCAAATAAACTGCATTTCTATATAATTGATATCCAAAAGAATGCAGAAGGCATTCTTTCATACAAGATAGGGATACGGTCGCTTGCCGAACCAGGCTCGCAAGGCAGGAATTTTACTGTTATTCCAACTGTTGATAAGAAAATCAGGGATAAGGCTGCATTACAAATTCTTTACTATTAAAAACACCGGAGAACCCTCAACAGCCGATCCAACGCTCCATTACCAGAATACTGTCCGCTGGCTAAATAATGGCATTTACAGGCTCACGGTTGCAGTAGAAGGGAAAGGCTGGTCGGGCCAGTTATTAGATGAATTTGTTTCCCTTGAACCAGGAGGTTCTGAAGCTGTACCTGTTTTTTTATCGAGGGAAAAGGGAGCCTCACGTAAAGCAATAGTGACCCTAACAGTTCAGCCGGTGGATGACCTAACAAAAAAAGTATCATCATTTTTAAAGGTTAAAGGAGGTAATGCGACGCACTGATCCGAAAAGAAATTCCTATTTTTAGCAATTATTGATATGCAGATATGGACAGGACAGTATGCATACTTGTTTTGAATAATCCGGTGGAAGCGAATCTCCTCGATGGGCTTTTAAATGAGAAGGGCATTCCTCATATTATCCGGTCGCATCACGATTCGGCGTACGATGGATTATGGCAGATGCAATCGGGCTGGGGTCATCTTGATGCCCCGGAGGAATTCAGGGAAATTATTTTAAAAATTTACAATGAAATGACATGGGAACAAGAACCAATAGTTTAATATTTACTGCTTATTTTTATTCAGCGGACTGGCTGCTCAGGAAAAGCCTGAACCGGCCGATAAAATAATGGGCGATGCCTATAAGCTGGCTGCCAGGAAAAACAAAAGCTAATCGACTGACACTTCTTTTTCCGGAAGTTTGGCTTTCTTCCTGGAGAAGATCCCTTTCTCGAGTCCCCAGATCAGGAAATAATTAATTCCTCCTATTACTGCCATCCCGATTATCAGAATAATATAGGAGGTCCTCCACTTCGACTCGCCTCCGGTCATCATTGTCCATTCCGACATGCCCCCTACACTGGCTATCAATGTCAGCGGCATGAAAACTGTGGTGATCATTGTTAATCTTTTCACAGAAGCGTTGGTCTCATTCGACGTCTGTGTCATCTTATTATTCAAGAGTGAAGTATACAATTCCATCAAGCTGGTTTCAACTTCACGGTATGTCTCGGTCAGTTCGAAAAACTTGGCAAGGTGGTCATAAACATCCCTGAAAGATGCAATCGCTTTTGCAGGTATAAAAGGACAATCCAGCCTGTTGATTTTAACAAGGATCTCTCTTTCGTGGTACAAACTTTTTCTCGTTAGTGCCAGATTCCTTCTTAAATGTATCAGCTGCATAGGATCAAACCCTGAAACATTATCGATCAGGAAATCTTCTGCCGCTTCAAGTTCATCTTCCATTGTATCAAATGCGTAATATTTCTGATCAACCAGAAAATCAAGAACTTTGTGCATTACGTAAGCTGGGCCATTCTTGGCACTGGCTGGATCACTTGTCACTGTCTCTTCAATGTTACGTAAAGGCTCCCTGTCATTGGAATTGTGCCCGCTGACTGTAATCAGAAAATTACCGCCGATGAACAGGTTTATCTCATCAGTGAATAGTATCTTTTCGCTGTAACAAAATGAATTGAAAAGTATAAAAGTGTTATTCTGGAAATGTTCCATTTTAGGAACCTGCTTCTCGTCAAAACAGTCTTCAACCGACAAGGGATGAATGCCGATAAGGTCGATCAGTACACTCAGGTCCTGCTTTTCAGGCTTATAGTAGTTTAGCCAGATAAACCCGCCTTCCCTTTGCGCTGTGACAGCATCCTCCGCAGTTTCAACGCTGTAATACAGGCCTGTTGCAGAAAAATGATAGAATTTGGATGATGCCATGATTTTTACCTTTATTTCCGAAAAGTGAATATAAGGTTTGCAGTGAAATTACAACAAAAAAGGACATCAGAAAGAGACAAATGACTCAAACTTGCGAACATTTGCAAAAAGGATATGTTTAAAGGTTACCCCCAACCCCCTGAAGTGGGCTTGTAAAAAATGTATTTGGAACCCCCTTTAGGGGGCAGGGGGTAAAAAACAACTCTTCGTAACTTTACCCCAGTAAAATATGAACAACGCAATTTATAATTTCAGTGAACCGAAAAACGAACCGGTATTATCCTATGCTTCCGGGAGTCCTGAACGGAAACAGATTGAAGAAGAGCTTAAGGCACAGAGCAATAAGATAATCGATATTCCTTTAATAATCGGCGGGAAAGAGGTCAGGACCGGGGTAACCGGGAAAATTGTCAAACCGACCGACCACAGGCATGTCCTTGCAACATATCACATGGCGACTGAAAAAGAGGTTTCACTTGCAATCGAAGCTGCCATGCATGCCAAATGTGAATGGATGTCCCTTTCATGGATGGACAGGGCAGTAATAATGATCAAAGCTGCCGAGCTGATCTCAGGCAAGTTCAGGTATATAATGAATGCTGCTACAATGCTTGGGCAGGGGAAGAATGTTTACCAGGCAGAAATTGACTCAGCATGCGAAGTGATCGATTATCTCAGGTTCAATTCATACTTTGCTTCCCTGGTATACAGGGAACAGCCTGCCTCTGGTAACGAGAGCATAAATCGTATAGAATACCGGCCTCTTGAAGGATTTGTTTATGCCGTTTCGCCATTCAATTTTACGGCAATCGCTTCAAACCTCAACACAAGCGTTGCGCTGATGGGAAACACAACCATCTGGAAGCCGGCCTCAGCATCCCTCCTTTCAAGCTATTATTTCATGATGGTTTTAAAGGAAGCCGGATTGCCTGATGGTGTGGTAAACTTCCTCCCCGGCTCAGGATCGCTAATAAGCAGAATTGTGATGAAGCATAAAGATCTTGGCGGAATTCATTTTACAGGTTCCAATGGTACTTTTAATTCCCTCTGGAAACAGGTTACTGATAACCTGTCCGGTTACAGGTCATATCCCAGACTTGTAGGGGAAACAGGAGGCAAGGGCTTTATTTTTGCGCATCATTCTGCCGATCCTCAGGAACTGGCTACCGGAATTGCCCGGGGTGCATTTGAGTACCAGGGACAAAAATGTTCGGCTGCTTCACGTGCTTACATCCCTGCATCGCTGTGGCCTGAAACCAGGAAATCCCTTCTTAAAATAACCTCCGAAATGAAAGTTGGGGATGTGACTGACTTTAAGAGCCTGATAAATGCCGTAATTGATGAAACTGCATTCAACAACATAATGAGCTATTTAAATAAAGTCAAAGGTTCAGACGATGCTGAAATAATTGCAGGTGGTAACGGAGACAAATCAACCGGATATTTTGTCGAACCGACCCTTATTGTTACCAAAGATCCCCATTTTATAACAATGGAACAGGAAATATTCGGTCCCGTAATGACAATCTATGTTTATGATGATGACCGTTTTGAAGAGACACTGGAACTGTGTGATAAAACCTCTCCGTATGGCCTTACAGGGTCAATATTCAGCAAAGAAAAATATGCCACGATCAAGGCTTACAGGATATTGCGCTATGCTGCCGGTAACTTCTATATTAATGATAAACCAACGGGAGCAATGGTCGGACAGCAGCCATTTGGCGGCGCCCGGGCGTCAGGGACGAACGATAAAGCCGGAAGTTATCTTAACCTGATCCGGTGGGTCAGCCCCAGGACCATTAAGGAAACATTCATTCCTGCAACTGACTACAGATACCCCTTTATGGATTAGTCTACCAATTCCATTAGCAACTTCCATCTAAACAGCATTTAAGTTATTAAGAAGTATTTGACTTTGAGTTGTCCCTTGTAAGGTGCACTAAGTGTTGCATCAGGGTGCACAAAGTATCTTTTCATTTGTCCCGTTAAAATAATTCATTTTAGCTTTTTTCAGTTTTTTTAACAATTAAATGAATAATATATCATAAATGAAGTTATTTTTACGCACGTTTTGAAAGGGGACGGAAGATATTGTAAATTATCAGGTTGTATAAATGTTTACTCCGGAACACCTTCTTTGGCTGGAACATTGCGTCGTAATATTCTTTATGACATTTTTGCATGAGGATGCAGCAATTCTTGCAGCCGCCTTTTCAACAGTCGAACATAAGCTTCCTGTCTGGATGGCGTACGTCAGTGTATATCTGGGAATTGTAACAGGAGATATACTTATTTACGGCCTCGGGCATTTTGCCCAGAAAAACAGGTGGCTACGCTCAAAAATCATCGGCCCGAAAGTTGAACGCATAAGGCTCTGGCTCGAAACCCATCTCGTCAGGGTGCTTATTCTTTGTCGGGTCACTCCGGGGTTATTGTTTCCCACATTTGTTGCCTGCGGCTGGTTCAGGATACCTTTTATCCGTTTTGCCTCAGTGTCAATCATAGCCGGAGCAGTTTATTCTTCAGTTGTTCTGACATTAGTAGTCCTTTTTGGTGACCTGGTGCTTAATCACCTTGGTTACTGGGCATGGGGTGTACTGGCACTGGTGATAGTTGCATTTGCCGTAAGAAATTCATTTAAATCGAAATGGAGTAAAACAACCGAAAAAGCAATGGGCGATCTGCCTCCTTCATTTCTTTCAGTCTTTAAAAAATACATGCCCGACATGAAACATAAATTTCATGGAATGCCCTCGCTTGAAGATCTTAAAAACACTGTATCCTCAGCTGAGCATATACCAAATGCTATTCTGTATATTCCTGTAGGTCTTTATTATATCTACCTTGGAATACGTTACAGGAGTCTGACCCTTCCTTCAGCTGCAAATCCCAAAATTGAAACAGGTGGTTTTATGGGAGAATCCAAGGCCGGTGTCATGGAAATGGTCGGGAAAGATCAACAAACCTGGATAGCAGAATTTGTCTCCATGAAAAGGAACGGCGTTGCAGGTGAAAAAGATCTTGAAAACGCCATCGCCCTGATGAAAGAAAAAAAGCTTGAATTTCCGATCGTGGCAAAGCCTGATATAGGATGGAACGGATATGGGGTAAGACTTGTTGAGGACAATAATCACCTCTTGCAATACATTTCCGATTTCCCGCATAATGAAAAAATCGTTCTTCAGCGCCCTGTTCCTTATGACGGAGAAGCAGGAATCTTCTATGTCAGGATACCCGGAGAACTCAGGGGAAAAATTTGCTCAATCACCTTAAGGTATTTCCCATTTGTGACAGGTGACGGCAAGTCAACCCTGAGAGAGCTTATCCGGAACGATCAGCGCACCAGGCTGAGAAGCGGTTATTACCTCGGAGGAAAATCGGAGCACGTGGGATTTGGAGATGATGACCTTGACCAGGTTCCACAGGAAGGTGAACTTATACGTCTATCATTTATCGGAAGCCTCAGGGTTGGCGGACTGTACCGCAATGCATGTCATCTGATAACCCCTGAACTTACGGACCGGTTCGACAAAATTGCACAAAGCATGCCCGAATTCTATTTTGGCCGCTTTGATGTAAGGTTTGAATCAACAGACAAGCTTATGAAAGGTGAAGACCTGAATATTATAGAGATCAACGGTGCCGGGGCAGAAGCAATACAGGCATGGGATCCCAATGTTAACCTTTTTAGTCTTTACCGTGAGTTTTTCAAATCTTACAGGCTCCTTTTCAAAATAGGAAATCTTAACAGGGCAAGAGGTTTTAAACCTATGACTTTTAGAGCCTTCATAAAGGCAATCAGGCATCAGAACAGCCTTATTTCACAGTATCCGCCGGCAGGGTAACCAAATTTTATTAAATTTACCCTGTATAGATTTCAATGATGCGAGAACCCGGGAACAACAAAGCTCTCTTCATACTTAATCCGTTTGCAGGTATTCCGCCTGTTAAATTCATAATTTCAAAGGAGCTTGCCCGGCGCCGGCAGGAGCTGTCGCTTTTCAAATCGCTGAGTATTGACGAGTCCGGAACACTCATAAAGCAAAACTTCGATTATTATGACGTTTTTGTTGCAGCAGGTGGCGATGGGACAGTCCATACTGTTGCATCTGAACTTATTGGCAGTGACAAAATACTGGGTGTTCTTCCTATCGGCTCAGGCAACGGGTTTGCTAAAGAGCTTGGATTCAAGCCCATTATAAGGTCTCTTCTTAACGATATCGAAAAGAAGGAGAGCCTTAAAATTGACACTCTTGAAATTAACAATATCCTTTGCCTTAACGTCTCTGGAATCGGACTTGACAGCTTTGTTGCCCATTCTTTCGACAAGCTGAAAACACGTGGTTTCTGGTCCTATGTCGGAGTCACCTTCATTAATTTTTTTAAGCTTCATCCTTTTCATGTAACTATTTCCATCCCCGGAGAGAAGCTAATTTCTGAAGATCTTTTTGTTCTTACAGTTGCAAATACCCGGCAATTTGGAAACAATGCATTTATCGCTCCCGAAGCGTGCCCGAACGACGGGAAAATGGATATTGTAATGATCAGGCCGTTCCCAAAGATCATGTTTCCTGTTTTCATTTACAGGCTGTTCACAAAAAAGATTCACAAATCCAGATATGTCACGTATCTCAAATCCGAGAATGAAATCACAATCCGTTCGGATGAGACAAGGTATCACATTGACGGTGAACCTGTCACAATATCAGGTGACGTCGTGATAAGAATAAAAAAGAATGCCCTGAATGTTCTCAGGACAAAGTATCTGAAGAAACACGTAATCACCTAAACTATAAAATTTTTATAACTTGTAATTCTGAAATTATCCGAAAATGAAATATCTGTTTGCACTTTTGATCATTTTATCGGTTGGTCTGCAGGCGCAGACGCCTGGCCAAATGGAATCGAGGCGGGTAGTCCTTCCTAACGGATGGCAGCTTACCCCGGCAGGCAAGCTTCTTCCGCTCGGTGATCTTCCGCTGAATATTGCTGTTTCGCCCGATCAAAAACTGGCAGCTGTAACCAACAACGGACAGAGCACCCAGTCGATTCAGCTGATCGATATAAAAAGGGGTACCACAACCGACTCGGTGATCATAGGAAAATCGTGGCTTGGTCTGGCCTTTTCCAATGACGGCAAATCATTGTATGCCTCCGGGGGAAATGACAACATTATAATAAGGTATGCAGTAGCTAAAGGTAAACTGGCAAATGCTGATACCATCAGACTTGGAAAGCCATGGCCTGAAAAGATTTCACCGGCCGGGATTACACTTGATGAAGCCAGAAACCGGCTCTACACGGTTACCAAGGAAGATAATTCCCTTTATGTGATCGATTTAAAGGCAAAAAAAATAGTTTCCCAGCATGCT
Organism: uncultured Bacteroidales bacterium; assembly: GCA_963732115.1. Lineage (GTDB taxonomy): Bacteria > Bacteroidota > Bacteroidia > Bacteroidales > VadinHA17 > LD21. Next base: position 78,617 of record CAVSYN010000003.1, on the reverse strand, counting down.
CTTGGGGGAGAAGGATATACCTGTCTCCTTTCACCTGATCACAGCGTTCTTTACATTACCTGCTGGGGCTGTGATAAGGTAGTGATTTTTAATACTTCCCAGGAAAAAATAACCGGTTCTATACCTGTGGGGGATAACCCTAATGACATGTGTATTTCCCGGAACGGCCAGTTCCTGTTTGTGGCAAATGCAAACGACAATAATGTTTCGGTAATCGACACCAGGCAGAAGAAAGTCATTGAAACCCTCAATTCCGCGCTATATCCCGATGCTCCCAGCGGATCAACAACAAACGGCGTGGCACTCAGCACAAATGAAAAAACGCTGTATGTGGCCAATGCTGACAACAACTGCCTTGCTGTATTCGATGTGTCGGCTCCCGGAAAAAGTAAAGGCAAGGGATTTATACCGACAGCCTGGTATCCAACATGTGTCAGGATTATAAAAAATACAATCCTGGTAACTAATGGAAAGGGACTTACGTCCAAAGCAAATCCCTATGGACCCAATCCTTACAGGAAAGGATCGCAGGTTGTATACCAGCAGGGAGGTAAGGAACAAAAGATTGAAGTTCAGTACATAGGCGGGCTTTTCAAAGGCACGTTAAGCATTTTAAATACTCCTGATGAAAAGCAGATGGGAATTTATTCACAGGCTGTTTACAAAAACACTCCCTATACAAAAGAAAAAGAAATTATGGCTGAAAAGGTACCAGCGGGAAATCCGGTACCGGAGAAGGTTGGTGATCCTTCACCAATAAAACACGTCTTCTATATAATCAAAGAGAACCGGACATACGATCAGGTTCTCGGCGATATGCCCGAAGGGAACGGAGATCCCAGCCTGGTTCTGTTTGGGGAAAAAGTCTCACCAAACCACCATGCCATTGCACGGGAGTTTGTCCTGCTTGACAATTTCTATGTCAATGGAGAAGTAAGCGCCGATGGGCATAACTGGACAATGGGTGCATATGCAACGGATTATCTCGAGAAGAACTGGCCGACAAGCTATGGAGACAGAGGAGGTAATTATCCGGGCGAAGGGGGAATAGAAACCGCAAATAATAAAGTGTTCCTCTGGGATCATTGTAAAAAGATGGGCGTTTCATATCGTACCTATGGTGAATTTGTGGGTAATGATTACCAGCCGACCATACCCGTGTTAAAAGGTCACTATTGCACTTATTACACTCCATGGGTTCAGTCAGTCCGTGATACGATCAGGTTCCGCCAGTGGAGACAGGATTTCGATTCTTTGCTGGCCATTAATGCCGTTCCTCAGCTAAATACAATCAGGTTCATCAACGATCATACTGAAGGTTTAGGCCTGAGAAAACCAACGCCATTTGCTCATGTTGCCGATAACGACCTGGCACTTGGCATGTTCATGGATCATCTGAGCCATAGCCCGATCTGGAAAGAGAGCCTTGTAATTGTTGTTGAGGATGATGCCCAGAACGGCCCCGATCATGTTGATGCCCACCGCAGTGTTGCACTTATTGCCGGAGGTTATGTGAAACAGGGCTTCGTTGATCACACAGCATATTCAACTACATCGCTTTTAAGGACTATAGAACTGATACTTGGTTTACCTCCCCTTAGTCAGTATGATGCTGCCGCTGTTCCGTTGTGGAGATGCTTTGATAATTCTCCCATCCATCCTGCATATAAGGCAAGGCCTAATAATGTCAACCTTGATGATAAAAATCTTGCTGAGAACATCTGGCAGCAGATGAGTGAGACGTTTGATTTCACCGCTGAGGACAAGGTTAATGACTTCCAGTTCAATGAGGTTATCTGGCGGGCAGTGAAGGGGCTTGATTCTCCATGTCCTCCTGCGGTGAGGGCGGCATTTCTGACGACTGAGATTGATGACGATTAAACACCACCTTTTTAATTTCCCCCCAAGGGGGAAAAAAGCTAAGGCTGTTCAGTTTGTTGCGGAGGGAAATTTACCGGTACCATATACCAGACAGGAACAGCTTTGCCTCCCTGCATTCCTGGCTGGAATCCTGACAACATGCTGACTACTCTTATTGCCTCAGCATCAAGCATCGGATCAACGCCCTTAATCACTGATATTCCTTCCGTATTACCTTCTTTATTGACAATAAATCTGACAATAACTTTACCTTGAATCCCCTGAGCCTTAGCAGCTTCAGGATATTTTGTATTTTCTACAATAAACTTAATTATTGCAACATCACCACCCGGATAATGTGGCATCTGTTCGACTACAACAAAAGGTTCCTCTTCTTCAATCTGATCCGGCAATTTAAAGCCTATGTTTACACTTGATGTAAACGGCATGTCAACAGCCGGATTCTTCGGAGCTTCCCATTTAGGCGAGGCTTTGATCACCCGGATGACTTCGTTACTTAAGATTGGATCAGATGAACCGGTAGAAACGGGATTAATAATAGTCCCATCCAGTTCAACAGTGAAATTCACCGTGACCCATCCTTCAAGATTTCGAGCCTGGGCTTCCGAAGGATACCTGACATTATCGATTACCCATTCGCGAAAATTAGTCCATCTCTGACTCTGAAAAGTAGGGTAATCCTCAGGCGTCAGCCTTGGGAAAGGAGGTTTGAGACCCATTTCAAGAGCTTTCTTCCTGGTTGTTATTTCCATAACACCGCTTGCCCCTTTCTCACCATATTTGTCAGTTGCTTCCTTCCCTATAAGAAACTTTGAAACTCCCATATTATATCCCAGCTCTTTATAGACGTCCCTATAGTTTTTATCCGTTGTCACACCATCAATAACTACAAGCGGATTATCTCTCTGATCGGCAGGAGGTCTATATTCAGGATCCCTTTTCATTGTTACACTCAATTCGTTATTAAAGTCTGGTTTGAGACTCAGCCTTATATAGCCTCTGCAAAAGAAAAGGAGCGAAGCATTTGCCTGTACATTAATTATTTCAAAATGCCCATCCTTACCGGTTGTAGCCCCGAAGGCGTTCCCAGTAGTTCCTGTGCTGGTTATATTAACTCCTTCCAATGGCTGACCGTCTTCTTTCAGGACAATTCCCTTAACTGTTTTTTGACTAATCGCCTGTGCATTTGTCCTTTTAGTTGTTATTTCAATAACACCATCCTTCCCTTTTTCCCCATATTTGTTGGTTGCAGCCTCCTCCTTCAATATATTCATCGACAATATTGAATTCGGATCTACCTTCCCGATCCCAATGCCACTCACTACTCCGTCAATAACCACCAGCGCCTTCACAGGTGATCCGTCGGAAGTCTGTATCTTGATCTCTTCCTTATAATCCGGATCTTTAACAAGCTTTACATAGAGGGATGAATTTGAAGTTATCAGCGGTGCGAGTATATATGTTTTGTATCCCTGGTATGAAAAAATAAGGGATGAACCTTCAGGTACCCTGAGAACAGCGAATTTACCATTCATATCGGTATGCACTGAGATTGCAGAATTTGTCACAATTACATTGACACCTGAGAGCGGTTTCCCGGCTTCGTTTACCACAACACCCTTTGCTTCTTTCTGTGCGATCCCCGGAGCCTGGGAATTCTCTGTCATTTTCTCAGAATCTGATATAAAGTGATATTCCGGCGTTGCAAAGGCATAAAAAACTATTGCAAAAAGAGGCAGTATAAGAAGGATCTTCATCTTCCTGTAGGGTGATGTAATTATTGTTTTCATCATGTCGAACCGTTTTTTGTTAAGTGAATAATTGAAAGAGTTGGAGAGACTTATGACCCGGGAATCAAAAAGCTGGTTTACAAGAACAGCTCTGTAAACTGCAGGGTCAGCTGTTTTCTGCAATACCAGTTCATCGGCAATATATTCATGGTTTTGCTTAATGAAACGGGTGTAAATCCACACAAACGGATTTATCCACTGAACCCATCGGAGCAATTCAACCAGGAAAAGATCGATCCAGTGTTTTTGATTTACATGTACAAGCTCATGGTCCATTATTATGTCCTTCTCCCTTTCATCTACTGAGGGATTGATAAAAACATAATTAAGAAAAGAAAAGGATTCTGAAAATTCAGGAGCCCTCACCAGTTTTGCCCGGTTATGATAATTGATCTTAGCTCTGTATAGAATTTTTAATAATGTACCTGTATTCCTGACTGTCCTGAAAGCCAGCACTAGTATCCCTAAGAAGTAAACAAGTAAAAGAATATATCTGAAATCAAAAAGCTTATCATTCAAAACCGGCTGAACTGAAGGTACATTAACTGTAACAGTAGGAATAATTCCATGGTTGATCATTTCAGGTGCTGTAATTTCCATCTGGTAGTGAAAACCAAAAAGCGGGAAAATAAATGATATCAGGATACCGGTAATAAGGTAATATCGTTTCAGCCGGAAGAATCTTTCGTTCCGTAGAAAAAGGAAATAAACAAGAGCAAAACCAGTAAGCCAGATCACTGATTTAAGCAGGTAAAGGGCAAAAGCTTCCATTATTTTCTTTTTTTGTTCTTTTTAAGTTCTTTTCTTGTATACTCAAGGAGTTCTTCAAGTTCCCTGACTGAGAGATCTTTTTCCCTGGCAAAAAATGTGGCAAGTGCCGGAAAGGAATTGTCGAAATAACCATCTAGAAGCCTGAAAAGCTGGCTCTTTGAGTATTCCTTTTTCGAAACAAGGGGGAAATAAACATGCACATTCCCGTAGGCTTTATGGTCGACATACTGTTTCTTCTCAAGGACTCTGACTACAGTCGATACTGTGTTCCTGGCAGGCTTTGGATCTTCGAACCGGTTGCGGATATCTTTCACGATACCCTGTTTCATATCCCATATTATCTGCATGATCTCTTCTTCGGCTTTTGTAAGCTGCAGCTCTTTCTTTTTTTTCATTTTTTTTTCTTTTTATTCTTTTACATTAATTGTATTTACAAATATATGACTATTGTTCTAGTCGTGCAAGCTTTTTTCAATAAAAATGACTACTTTTTTAGGCCCAAGGAATATATATATGAATATCAACACAATAGAAAATATCAACTTTCAACACTTTTTTAAAGTCAACCCCTGAATCCCTGCCTTCAGGCAGGTAAGCCCCAAGTGGGGGGTCAGGGGGTTGGTCACGGTATAAATTCTTAAAACAAGATCACAAAAGCCATGCAATGGATTTTTTTACTAATTTGCAATGAAATACTAATACTAACTGCTATGAAAAAGAATATCATCTTATCCCTGGCATTGATTGCCATCACCCTTATCACGATACCTGCCACTGCTCAGAAATTAAACAAGCTCACCGGAAAAGAGAAAAAAGAAGGCTGGACGCTCTTATTTAACGGGAAAGACTTTACAGGCTGGCGTCAGTGCAACGGAACCGGGATGCCCAAAAACTGGACTTTAGAGGAAAACGCTATGAAGGTGTTTACAGCCCCCGGTAAAAATCCCGGACAGGGTTCCAACGGTGATATTATTTATGCTGCGAAAAAATTCAAGAATTTCGAACTCTCCATCGATTGGAAAACAAGCAAAATGGGTAATTCCGGCATATTTTACAATGTCAGGGAGGTCCCGGGGAAAGAGATTTACTATGCATCCCCTGAAGTCCAGGTACTCGATAATGTGGACGCCACAGACAATAAAATAGACAGTCATCTTGCCGGATCGTTATACGATATGCTGCCTGCCGACCCTAAAACTGTCAAGCCCACAGGGGAATGGAATACAATTGTGATCACTGTCAAGGACGGGAAAGTCACGCATACCCAGAATGGAGTGAAAGTTGTAGAATACACACTCTGGACACCGGAATGGGATGCCCTTGTTGCGAAAAGCAAATTCAAAACATTCCCGGGATTCACTGAAGGAATATCCAGGGAAGGCTATATCGGCCTCCAGGACCACGGATATGCAATCTGGTTCAGGAACATCAAGATACGGGAACTATAATCGTCTTTTTAAGCCAACTGCTCCCCAGGACTGTAATATCTTCATTTATTGCATTTGATTCATGAGAAGAACATTGTTCCTTCTGGTCGTTGTTACAGCCTGTTTAATGACAGGCTGCAAAAATCCCACTTCAGGGAAGGCTATCCGTTCTCATGAAAAGATGATGCAAAACTGTTCACGGACTGAAAAGAACGGATGGATCTTTGTACACCTTGAAGGGCGGCCTGAAGTCATAGGTTACCAGCACGGATACCTCCTTGCAAACGAGATTCTTGACCTGAGAGGAGCAATGTCGCTCCTTAACGAAAAGACAACCGGAAAGAAATGGGAATTCTACCGCGAGGAATCAAACAGGATGTTTTGGGATAATATCCCCCTGGAATATAAAAAAGAACTTGATGGAATTGTTGCCGGTGCCAATGCAAAGCTGGGAGCGGGTAAGATTGACAGGAAAGATATTCTTGCCATGAATTCAATTCTTGAAATGTCATGGTATTATGTCCCCTGGCTCAAATCGAAGAATAATCCTTACGCTCCCGATCCTTCACCCCCCGGTCATTGTAGCGCAATTGCCGCAACAGGCTCCTGGACAACCGACGGCAGGATAGTTATGGCGCACAACAACTGGGTCGAATATCTTATCGGCCAGCGATGGAATATTATACTTGAAATCGTTCCTGAAAAAGGGAACAGGATAATAATGGATGCCCTGCCGGGTTTTATTCACAGCGGGGACGATTTCAATATTAACAGCAAGGGGATCATAGTTACCGAAACAACAATTACACAATACAAGGGATTTGATCCTGAAGGTGTTGCAGAGTTCGTTCGCGCCCGTAAAGCAATACAGTATGCCTCAACTATCGGAGAATGGGTCAAAATAATGAAGGAAAACAATAACGGAGGTTATTCAAATGACTGGCTGATAGGTGATAATAAGACCGGAGAAATTGCAAGATTTGAATTTGGACTGAAAAACCAGTTCCTTGAAATTACAAGGGACGGTTATTTTATTGGTGCGAATTTCCCGGTTCACGATAAATTAATAAAGGAAGAAACAACCTACGATTCATCAATTCTGAGCACTTCTCCCAATGCCCGTAAGCTCAGATGGGATGAATTAATGAAAGAATACCGGGGAAAGATAGACGTTAATGCCGCCATGAAGTTCATGGGCGATCATTTCGATACATGGAGGAAAACCGAAAAAGCAAGCGGATTAACTCTGTGTGGTCATATTGACGAGGATGAAACAGGTTCTCCCGACATGGGATGGCCTGCATTTACCCCGGCAGGTGCTGTGCAGGGGAAAGCCACCGACGGAACCCTTGCCGCCCAAATGAAACTCTGGGCTATTATCGGCCATCCCTGCGGACAACCTTTTTATGCAAAGAAGTTCCTTTTTGCCCACCCTGAATTCAGTTATCAGCAAGATTTTCTGAAGGATATGCCAGCCCAGGTCTGGACCCTGTTCGGGAACTGAAAACCATCACATATATCATATTCTTGATATCGGGAATTTCAAATCCTCTATTTTTGCCAGACCGGTAAAGAAGAAAATAATTTAGAAAGATTCTGCGTAACAAACCTGATTTTTTACCGTTTAATTTGTGTCCAACCGATAATCAATTTTAGTTGTTTTTATGAGAAAAATACTGGCAGTAGTATTTCTGGGGCTGAATCTGTGCTTTTTATCAGCACAGGAAGTATACAGAAACGAGGGGGCCGCGATAAACAACACAGTAACCGGAAACTGGGAGGGAATTAACATCCCAAGATCAGTCCGGACTACAGTTTCATTTCTAAACAATTCCATAACATCAGTAAATGCAACAGGCTACCTGCTGCAGGCCGGGGACGAAGGTCCGTTGGGGACCAACAATAATCTTGACGGAGCTGTAATTACGGGTAACAAGTTTACCTGGAATGGAACCGACCAGACATCTATAACACACGGGATGTTTCTGGGGTATAATATAAACTACACCGTCAGGTACAACTACCTTGACAAAACTCCATATGGTATACTATTTAAATCAGGCTCTGATGCCGGGTCAAATATGATCTATTCCTCAGGCTATGGCGCTTCATACAATATAGTCAGGAATGCCAAATTATCGCTGAGAATGAAAGGGATAAACGGCGTTCAGGTATATAATAACACATTCTATTGTAATCAAAGCTCAGGTGCCATTGTTCTGATCGATGCAAACCACGACAGGACCCAGCCTGCACCTTCGACAGGGGCAAAAATCAAGAATAACATCTTCTACACTGTCAATCAGATGTATAATATATCAGTTGAAAGCGGCTGCCTGTCAAATTTTGAAAGCGATTACAATGTATTCTATTGTGAATCGGGTACACCGATGTTTTCGGTCGGCGGTTCATCCAAAACTTTCTCTGAGTGGCAGGCAATGGGTTACGACCAGCATTCAATTGTACTAAATCCGGGCTTTAATAATACTTCAAATTTTGTTCCTTCAACCAGGCTCGATTATGGCACCAATCTTGGAACCGCCTGGCAAACCGGAATGTCAACCTCAGCTACATGGGTTGCAGGAACAGCTCCTTCAACTGCCAACCAGAACGGTAAATGGCAGGTGGGAGCAATAATATATCCTGAACCTGCTGCACCACCTGTTACACCGGTTGCGCCCGATCCGGTATATGTCAGTTCTTCCATTGAAAATACTGCCTCTTCCGTCCTGGGAATGGTTTATGATCTGTCTCTTGCAGAGATTGTTCCGGCAACTTCAGCATTTAATGTCACCGTTAATTCGGTCACCAGGAATGTCAACTCAGTCAGCATTTCCGGAACAATGGTCCTCCTTGCGCTTGCAAGTCCGGTTGTGTATGGTGATATAGTGACGGTCTCATATACAAAACCATCAGCAAATCCGATCCAGACTTCAGCAGGAAAACAGGCAGCATCCATCGTAAATCAACCAGTTGCCAATAAGGTCGCTCAGGTGACTCCTGTTACCCCGGTGACTCCGGTAGTTCCTGTTACTCCTGTAAATTTACCTCCTGTTGCTGTAGTAAATGTCACGCCGGCAAACCTGTCGGGATTTGTAGGTGTGATTGACGCAACAGGAAGTTACGATCCTAATAATGACAACCTTACTTTTACCTGGACAGCTCCGGAGAACATAGCTATTTCTTCGGTTAACGGTTCAAAAATTCAGTTCCTGACACCAGTTGTAAGTTCTGCAAAGACAGTTGAATTCATTTTGAAATTAAGCGACGGAAAGACGACTCAGGTAAAATCTGTTCCAATCGAAATCATTCCATATAAACCTGAACTTGAGATTGCTGAAGTATTGAAAATCAATGCCAGTGGTTTCCAGTCTCCATATTATCCCTACAATATACTTGATGGTAATATCGGGACAATGTGGTCGGTCAGTGGCGATAATCAATGGATTAAAATGGAGCTGAAAGAACCATTTAATATCCATCACATAAAAGTAGCTTTCCAGTCGGTGCAAAAAAAGGAATCATATTTTGATATCCTGGGATCAAAAGACACCCTGACATGGGACCCAATACTAACGAAATCAGTATCATGCGGTTTTTCCGGCGATCTTCAGGTTTTTGAGTTCCCCCAGGCCAAAGCAGGTGAGGAATACCGATTCATAAAGGTTATTGGTCATTCAAATTCAGTTGACAGCTGGAATTATATCTCAGAATTCAAAATATTCGGATATAAGCACCGGAACACTTCAGAATATGATAAGCAGGCCGTAAAAATTTATCCCAATCCGGCCTATGAATTCGTAAATATAAGGATAGATGAGACATCGCTTAAGCCTGATTTTATAAAGATCATCAATATGGCAGGCAAAATTGTTTTTCAGGACAGGATGAATCCCGATGATAACGAATTCACTATCCCAATAAATCTCACCCGGGGAATCTATATAGTCCAGATAGGAACAGGCGATGTCACCCTGTTTACCCAGAAACTGGTTGTGAATATCTGAACAAAGGCTTTCCAATAATTTTTCAGCAATGCTTTTGTCCACCCCTCCGGGTGTTCCAGTAACAATTTGTATATTTAAGGAAAAATGGAGGATTCAGGAATGAGAACTAAATTACTTAAAGTACTATGTCTGACTACAATCTGTTTGTTTGAGGTACAAACAAATTATAGTCAGAATATCGGGCTTGTCGATGTAAAGAATGCAGGACAGGTAATAACCGTCGGTGGACCTGATGCGGATATCCAGGGCTTTACATCCGATGCGATCCAGATTGCCCTCGATGCCATCAAAACCAGGGGTGGCGGAACTGTAAAACTGAATCCGGGTGAATTTAAAATCATAGGTCCCGTCCGTCTCTCAGACAATACGTCGTTGATAGGATCGGGAAAATCGACGGTTTTGAAGAAATGTGACGGATTCAGAACCAGCTTCATCATTGATGCCGACTGGGGAATGCTAAAAGCAGTAGTAAAAGATGTAAGCGGGTTTAAAAAAGGAATGGGAATTCAGCTGTTTGATAATAAGCATGATCAAGGATGGGATGTTACTACTGCAAGAATAACTGATATACAGGATAAAGTTATCTATTTCGATAACAATACCGTTAACGATTACCTGGCGTCACTGGATGGAACAGTGACAAACGGATGTTCAATTATAGAAGCTGTTGGGGTGGAAAATGCAAAAATTGCCGATCTGGTCATAGAGGGGAACAAGGCAACAAACGATTACATCAATGGATGCAGGGGAGGCGGGATATATATTCATAAATCGAGGAATTGCCTGGTTGAGAATGTCATTATCAATGAGTTTAATGGTGACACCTTCAGCTGGCAGATCACTGAAAACATAACATTGAGAGGGTGTGAAGCATCGAATGGGAACGGACTGGGGTTTCATCCAGGTACAGGATCGGACCATTCCATTGTCGAAAACTGCATAAGCCACAATAACAAGGGAGACGGCTTATTCTTATGCTGGAGGGTGCAGAATGGTATTTTCCGCAATAACACTTTATATGCGAACGGTGATAATGGGATCTCAATCGGTCATAAGGATACCGATAATCACTTTGAGAATAATCATGTTTACGAAAATGTGAACCATGGCGTACTTTTCAGAAATGAAGATGAACAGAACAGCGGTCACCGCAATACATTTACAGGTAATGTCATCGAGAACAATGGTGTGGGCAGGGAATCATGCGGATTTTACATTGGGGGAGAAACTCACGATATTAATATCACAGGCAATACCATCCGCTCAGCGGGAAAGGGGAATCAGTCAATTGCCATTCTTGTTGGCAATAAATCATCCAGGGTTACGTCAACAGATAACAAGATTTCAGGGTCAAAGGAAGTAGTAAAGGAAAAGTAAGCCGTTCATAGCGTACGGTCAATGCTTATTCATCATTTCAGCAGCATCTTTCATACTGAACCTGGCAAGCTCAGTTATTTTCGTGTTCTTCCTCAGCGCGGGTGGCACGACCATGATCGCTTCACTTTTATTGTTTGCATCCATAAAAAACCACGCTTTATGTTCGCCGTCGGGGCAACCCCAATCAGCGTTTGTCAGAAAATGTGATCCGGTGCTTAGGAAAATTTCAATAGCACGTGCACATTCCAGCCTGGTGTTCTCGTGAGTAACTTCTATCATGTAACGTGGCATGAGTTTTAATTTAAGTTCAATACCAAAATCCTCAACTAACTAACAAATGATGGTATTAAAGGTTCATGGGGAATCAGGCTAATTCTGATAATATAAAGTGGCCTAAACTATCCCATCAATCGTAAAGGGGCCGAGCGTTAAGGGGGTGTAGAAAGGAGGTGGGGAAAACACACACAGCCAGGCATGTGGATTTTTTTTGGGAAAAATTTTCGCCCAATCACCAATTAAAATGCCCTGAAATATTAATCTCAGAGCATTAAATTCTTGTAATATTAAAAAAATATGCTGCCTTCTGGTCACTATTTTATTCTGGTCATAGTGTCAATTTTTGTAGGTTTATTGTTTACAATTGTAGTTTGCACCAATGTATCAGGTGATTTAAATTCCACTTCATATTTCATTGATGCATTATCGGGATTAAGAATATCACTATAAAAAACCATTGTGCACTTATTTTTTGATGTGAACCAGGAAGCATAAAGTGCATTATCCATACCTTTAATTATTTCAGACATAGTGCATTTATCAAGGTTTTTATCATAACCCCATAGTTGTTTACCTTCCATAACAATTTTCCCCTTTGTGACAATTTTAAAATATCCGTCAATTCCGGTTCCATAAGATTTTACATCCCAGACGACAGCAGTGTCTTTGCCCGCCTCACTTTTCCAGCTGCCTACAAATTGTTTATGCAATTCAACCTGATTAAGTTCTTTTGAACTTTCGCCCGGAACATTCTTATCAATATGGGATTCAACTCCATAAATAACTTTCCACACGTCATTGATTTTCTTAAATATGAATAACATTACAGTTGGGTCTTGAAGAATTGCATGACCATCCTTGTAATTTGTTAAAGACTTGCAATGGTTTGAATAAAGAACTGTTGAATTATCAGGAAATGAATATTTTTCATCCAGTATTGTAATCTTTTGATTTAAAAATGTATTGAAAACAGGTCTAAAAACATCCACACACTCCTTATAACTGAAAGCATAGCCATTGTTAATGTAAGCAAAATCAGGCGAATCAAGGAATGGTTTCATAGCCATATCAAAATTTACTTCTTCACATCCTTTAAAAAAGGTATTTACAACTTCTTTTACTTCTCCTTTTATTTTCTCTTTCTGAGCATCAGATGACAGGCTTATTGTTTGTCCCGCAGGAGAAACAGAGCAATAAGCAAAACCAGAAAAATAAGTCTTGTTTTCATTTGATTGGGAATTGGTTAATGTATAAAACTAAAATAACTGTAAGTCAATTATATGATGACAAGTTACGACATGAAAGAATACAAGTCAAATAAATCTTAGCTGGTAGTGGGTTAAAATCTTCCTTGCATTCCACATTACCAGCTTGATCCTTACCTTTTATATTAAAATTAGGGTTTTTCTGCCATCCGATTAATATTATAATAGAGTGGCAATTATTTCCCAAACCTGAGGCGTACAAGTGGGAATGCGGAAAAATGTTGTTGTTACTATTTCAGACCGGCAACAGCTTTTTTTGCTGCTTCAAGATGAGTATAAAGATCAAAATTGAATCCTTTACTCCTTTCCCACATTTGTTCAAGAAGCTGTAAAGCCTCCTTATATTTACCCTGCTTGTAGAGACCCCACCCCTTGAGCTGAATAACGAATTCGTCATCGGGATTTTTCTCAATGACTTTTTGAATCAGCTCCATCCCTTCATTAACTTTTATTTCATTATTAATCAGGAATCGTGCTAAAACTAAAATATGATTAACACTTTGCGGATTAAGTTCGCAAGCTTTCCGGTTATGAATTTCAGCCTGATCCATTATACCTGCCTCCTCATACATCTGTCCGAAATTCAGTTCTAATATATCTGGCGAAGTGTTCAGTTCTTTATGCTTTGCCCTGTATTTAACAAGAATTTCATTTACTTCCTTAGTATTGCCTTGAGACAGAGTACATACAGCCATACGATAGAAAAACCAGTTGCTGTTGTCCGGAAGTACTTTTATTCCAATCTCAGATATTTCCCTCTCTCTTTCATGCTTTCCGGTTTTATGCAGGGCAATAATAAAGTCGTCCCAAAATAAAAGAAGTTTCCAGTCATCTATTCGTTCCGGATTGATTTCTATTACCTTTTCAAATGCTGCGACAGCATTTTCATACTGATGTAAGAAATCAAAATATGTCACACCTAAATCTAACCAGAAAAAACGGGTATTTATGCCCGATTCTGCAAGCTGATCACAATACCTGGCGATAACCTTTATGTCTTTACTGTTAAAACATGCGTACCACATTTCTATCCAGAGTTGATATTTCGGTGGAACCCTGTCTTTATGCTGATATGTTTTATTTGTCCATAATATGGCTTGTTCCCCTTGATACGAATAACAATTTGCGTATGCTATGTAAAACGAAGCTAACGTAAAGGTTGAATCAATCTCCAGGGCTTTTTTCAATGACTTGATACCCGATTCAGGGTTCTGATTTAAAACCAGATTCATTCCTTCAATGAAATACCTGTAGGCTTCAGCCGATTTCGGGTATGCTTCCCTGAAATCAAAATCAGCAACATCCTGCAAGGCTTTTATTTCAAGGTAATTTCTTATTTCATTACACAACGAATCTGCCAGATCGAGATATCCCGAGGATTTCAGGTTACCTTCCACTTTATTAGTCCACAGAATATTCCCGGTTTCACTACTTACTAAATTTGCCAGTATCCAATAGGTATCTTCCCTCCCCTGGAAACTGCCGGAGATATAAGTTTCAGCCTTCGCTTTCCTGGCAATATCCCTGGCAAGAGAGGGAGAAATTCCGGCAGTATAAACATGGTCCATGCCTTCCATAACTTCAAACATGGTATGATCATCGCATACTGCCAGTTCTGAAGAATTGCCCAGTCCATTAATAATCAGTGATGAGATTCCTTTTTTGAACCAGTTCAGTGTAGTATCACCAGTCTGATTTTCAAAAGGTATTACTACAACTGATATTTTCCCATCCGGATCCCTTAACTCTTCAAATTTGTCCCGCTTGAAAATTTTCGGATAAGCAAATATTCCTACCACGATAATTAAAGCAGCTATTACAATATTGCTTGTACTTAATATCCTCTTAACAGGTTTCCTTATAGTTTCCTTGTCCTCAGATTCTTCAGGTGACCCGGTTTTCCTTATGCCCTCCGGAGTCAAATCAAAGACCCACGAAAAGATGATTGCAATAGGAAATCCTGTTATGAGGATTAGAGTAACAAGCCTTGTAGTCCAGGCTGGAAGCAGTAAAGCAGGAATAAGAAGATCTGCAAGTTGCAGAAGGATAAAAGCAGTTGCAGCGTAGGCAACAATTACTTTACCTGTTTTTCGTCTCTTCAACTCCTGCCATAACTTGATCAACTTGTTTGAACTTTCTGACATGTCAGGTTTATTGGGGCTCAAAATATAAAATTACGCTATCCTGATACCAAAGTCAAGTGAGGTCAGATTAATAGATAACTATTGAGGTTGATTCCGAGGGCTAGTTATTTTATATTCCCATTAATATTCAAAGATTTATTTTTGCACCTTGTATTTGACTTCCAATCATGGAGTCAAGCTCAATAGTCTCAATTGCTGTATGAATCCCTTTTTGACAAAGCACTGAATTGTGCTTACCATGACAGGTCTTGCCTTTAGGATCATTCTTATAAAATCCTTTAAGAATAGGCAATGCCTTTTGTGAATGAATTTGACCTAATGTCCATATTGCTATAGCTCCCCTATCATGCGGAGAATTAGTTGTATCTACCATATATGAAATTAAGGCATCCTCTGCTGTTGCTGCATTTGGATATCTGTGTTGCGCTATGCTGATATGTCCCTTTATGTCAGTACTAATCCTAAAAAAAGGCATCATAAGAATAATAAAACAAAATATGACTGTAAGGGTAACCCCAAAAGCAACTGAAATTCGTTCCTTATCTTTCATATTCCAAGTTTTATTTATTGAGTCCTGACCACGAACCAAACCAGTTCTTCTCTTTCGCACCTAACCATTTATGTTCAATAGAAACTATAGCTTTAGGAATTATCTGTATATAAATCCTTGAACTTTTCGTCAATAAACTCATTAAACCATTGATCGATCATTGATTTTTTAAACCGCCATTCCTTGCCCAGTTTAGCCGCAGGTATCTTCTTTTCCTGAGCCCAGGTATATATCGTTTGTGGCTTTACTCTCAGGTATTCTGCCACCTCTTCAAGAGTCATTATTTTATCGTCGTTCAACATAATTCTTTTTTAAAGTACTATCAGGTTGGCTTTTTAGTGATTGATCCTGGTTGTCTTGATTTGGTTTATCTGCTGACTTAAACAAATTCCCTGCCGATTGAATAACAGCGACATAAAAGTTACCTTCATGTACCCTGGTCAACTCAAAGGGCAGGTCACGACTTCCAACGAATGGTCGTAGGTTCCAGGCTAATTGCGAACTTACGAATGCAAGAATTACAACCCAGATTTTGAATATTGACATGCCAAGTTTTGGATAAATATTTTTCTTTTCACATGAAAATTTGAGTCCATTAATAATTGTCTTAACACAAAAAACTCCGGAAAAAGTAAAAATTGATACATGCAATAGTTTAAGGAATGAATAACTATCGCTTGTGATCATAAAGAATATCACAATTGGGGCAAATGATAGAGCAATTGTAGAGAAAACAAAAAAGCCTGCAAAGATAATGTTCGCCATCTGATGAATGGTCATAGTGGAACCAATCATAGATTGAACGACATAAAGAGCCGGGAAGCATATAAGTAATGAAAGTACAATAAGGCATGGTATTTTAATCCCTGTTACCAGACTTTGTAAAACTCCATTGTAACTACCCATGATAATACCGTAAAGGAAGGAGAATATGACAATGTATAGCAGTTGTCTAAAAATGTATTTGCGTGAATTTTCTGGATCACTCAGGATTTCAAAATATTCATCACTACGCTGAAAGGCTTTGAAGATCGAAGGCAGATTGGTTTTCATAGTGTTTTTTATCTACAAATATATATTAACAACTATTAATAAACAATAATAAACACTAAAATAAAAAATTATACTTAATAAGTAAAAGATTAGTCTAATAGAAATATTTTCAATCAATCATTGAGCAATCAGTTGTCAATTGGAACAAACAATTGATTGATATCTTTAAGTAGAAGATCGAAGACCGGATAGCTAAGGAATGGGGGAGTAGTCAAGTACTAAGGTCCGAATTAGTATGTATTCTCAATGCGTTTTATGTGTATTGAAAGTTAAGCCATAATGTAGTGCAACATCCAAGAATGCTAAAAATTTTGTTCTAAAAGCAACATAAGTATATTTTAGGTTTTATATTTGTAAAATATTTACAAAAACACTAGTTAAATGATACTCGAAATTCGTTTAAGCAATTTTTTCTCTATTAGGGATGAAGTAGTTCTTGACATGCGTGCAGGTAAAACTAAATCCCAACGAGTCCGAGAATTGGAGAATAATGTATTTACCTATAAGGATGATAAGGTCCTAAAAGCTATCGCCATATATGGGGCTAATGCCTCAGGAAAGAGTAACATCATAAAAGCCATCAGGTTCTGTTGTAGTCTTATCCTCCAGTCTCACCTTAACAATGAGAATGTAGTGTTCTTGTTCACTCCATTTAAGTTCGAAAGCTATCGTGATAGACCGAGTACATTCGCAATAAGATTTGTCATTAGCGGAGTAGAATACGAGTATTCTTATTCCCTCACAAGGAAAGGCATTACCACGGAAAGCTTATATTATTACCCAAATGACAGAAGGGCAAAAGTATTCACGCGTGATGAGAGGATATCGGGAGAGAAGAAGGACAAGTACTCTTTTGGTTCTGGAATAAAGAGACCTCTTGATGTAGCTGCAAACACTTCAAACAAGACCCTATACATTTCACGAGCAAGCCAGATGGACCGCGAACTTTGTAAAGAGATTTTCCGTTTTTTCTATGACCAACTTCTCCTTGGATATACTGGACTAAATGCCCCGAATATTGAATCGCTAATTGCTGATAACAAGGCGTCTCTTATAACTGCATTGCAGATAGCTGACAGTGATATAGTTGATATTAAAACAAGAAAGATAACGGTTCCACTTAAAAGCGTAAATGTTTCACTGCCCACTTCAACAGCTACAGTAAATGACGTGCAGGAAGAGGTGATTCAGGTTATCACTAATCACAAGGCAGCACCTGGAATTGCGTTTGATCTTGCTACTGAGGAATCGGCAGGAACCAGGAATCTTTTCCTTATCCTACTCTCTTTGTTTGATATCATCAAGAACAATAAAATCCTGCTTATTGACGAGATTGAGCTCAGTCTGCATATACGAATAGTGGAATTTATTATCAAGTTTTTCTACATTAGTAAATCAGCTCAACTGATTTTCACAACCCATAACACCAAACTACTGGACCTTGAAAAAATCAGAAAGGATCAAATATACTTTGTGAATAAAAAGTCGGATGGATCCTCTGATCTATATTCCCTATTTGATTATAAGGATTTCAGAGATACAATGGACATTGAAAAAGCTTATCTCCAAGGAAGGTTTGATGCTGTGCCGTTCATGGATGACTCCCTTGCAAATTTAAAGTCTCTGATCAATGTATAGGAGCCATCGCCAATCAAGAGGCAAATTAATAAGACCGACCTTTTTCGTTTTCTGTGAGGGTGAAACCGAGGAAGCATATATTTGCTTCCTCTATTTTTTACTCTATGATCTCGATGTTCCAGAAATGCTTTCAAAACTTCAATCTATAAAAAACACCATTTTGCTCGTTTCGAATCTTTGTATAGAGCTTTGGTTCATTTTGCATACGTGTAATCATAAAGCAACCGTGGCATCAGTCCAATGCATAGGACAGCTTGAAAGAATATGCAGAGACTATAAAAAGGGATCAATAAGTTATAGACTAAAAAACAAATTACTAACAGGTGAAGATTCTGCTTGTACGAGAGCAAAGAAATTGCCACTGTACGAAAACCCTTCCACAAATGTTTATAAGCTAATAGAAGCTCTAAAATCTATTTATTGATCATATACTCCACCGATCTGCAACAGCCCGAATGTCTTTCCGGGTGATCCTAATATTCGGTTTCATGCTCTTGAAATCGGAATGTCCGCTCATTTTCATTACATCCTGAATGGGCATCCCTTTCTGCAGACAAATCGAAATAAAGGTTTCCCGTCCTGTTTGATTTGAACTAAAGTCATAAAGCAGATAGCGAGGGTGTGTCGGGATCAGATAGATATACATAAAACCTATATAACAGGCATAATCTTACATACCTATTTAATATTTAAACTGCTGAGAGAATAGTTTTTTGCATAACTAAAATGACTGCGTAGTTGAATTACTTGTAAGGGTGTTTCACCTATTTTTCACCCGGAACAAAATATCAGAGAGTCAGCCGTAACTAACTTTTTGGTATTCGCGGTGGGGCGTACTGGAGTCGAACCAGTGACCTCTTGCCTGTCAAGCAAGCGTTCTGAACCAACTGAACTAACGTCCCTTACAGCTGCAAAAATAACATTTTATTGGTACCAATTGCCATCTCATTTTATATTCTTAACTTCGGAATCCACTATTAGTCATGAACCATAATAATAACATTAATGAGATCGCATGATATTGATTACAATATCATAGGTATCGATATTCAATTCGTGGAAATCGAACTCGATCCCGGTGAAACGGTGATTGCTGAGGCAGGGGCCATGGTTTACATGGAAGAGGGCATTGGCGCCCTTTGGAAAGGACTGGGGAAAAGAAGCAGGTTCAATCCCGGGCTCATTTCACGAAAAATAAGATTCAAATTCCCGGCATAATATAAATCAGGAAATAACTAAACTCATGAAATCAGGGAACGGTTTAAAGTCGCTGCACATCAATTTGCTCACAATTATCCGGATGGCAATCGGATGGCATTTTCTATACGAAGGCATATCGAAAATCGTTGCCGGAAACTGGAGCTCTGCAGCTTACCTGGCAGGTTCAAAATGGATCTTCGCACCTGTTTTTCACTGGATGGCAGGAAATTCCGCAGTTGTTGCGGCCGTCGATTTTATTAATATTTGGTGTATGATACTTGTAGGCCTCGGACTGATGTTCGGTTTCTTTTCACGATGGGCAAGCGCAGGTGGCGCAGTAATGCTGCTGTTCTATTTTTTTGCCTACCCCCCGATTCCGGGCTTTATGTACGGAGTTCCCGCTGAAGGCAGCTACCTGTGGGTAAACAGGAACCTTATTGAACTTCTGGTTCTTGGAGCATTTGCTTTTTTCCCGCCCTCCTACCTGTTCGGGCTCGACCGTCTTTATTTCAGATGGAAGGAAGAGAAAGCCCGCAAGCCGGTTCCGGATCTTACTGCAGAATCAAAAGCAGGACTCGAGCGACGCGAAGTGATCAGGAACCTGATTTCCCTCCCTGCCATTGGCGCTTTTGCATATGCCCTTTACAGGAAAAGGAAATGGGACAGTTTTGAGGAAAAGCTGTTATCTGTTAAAGGTATAGACGCCAATTCAGGAGCTACCCTTCTGAAATTCAACTATTCTACATTAAAGGACCTGAAAGGGCAGGTACCAAAAGCGATCATTAAATACACTGACAAAAACGGTCAGCCGGCACAATGGGAACTCAGCAGGCTGATCATGGGGGGCAACCTTATCGGTGGATGGGCACATGCCCGCGATCTGATATATGTGTCAAAGCTGGTAAAGACTTACCATACTGATGAAAAGGTGATCCAGACATTCGGACTTGCTGAAAAGTGCGGAATGAATGCCATTATAACCAATCCGCAGCTGGGCAGGATCTTTCAGAAATACAAGCATGAATTACGCAGCAAAATGAAGTTCATTTCCGATTGCGGCATCGGGCTCGATTTTCAGAAGGGTATTGAAATGTCACTGGCAGTTGATTCTGATGCCCTGTATTGCCAGGGAGAAATAACCGACAGGTGGACGAGTGAACAGTATGAAGATCCGGCCGGAAGGACGGTACCCCAGCGTATGGAGCTGATCAGGAAGGGTCTGGAAGAAATCCGGAGCCACGGTAAACCTGCCGGTATAGGCGCACACAGGATAGAAGCTATTAAAGCATGCGTTAGCTATGGGTTAAAGCCTGATTTCTGGGTTAAAACCTGTCACCATCATAAATATTGGTCAGCCCATCCCGACTCTCCATGGCAGGACAATATGTTCGATTACGACCCTGAAGAAACAATCAGGTTCATGGCTACCCTGAAGGAACCATGGATCGCCTTTAAGGTTCTTGCAGCCGGGGCCATTCCAGCTGAGGAGGGACTAAAATATGCATTCAATAACGGGGCCGATTTTGTGTGCCTTGGAATGTATGATTTCCAGATGGTTGAGGATGTGAATATTGCGCTTGAGGCATTTGCGGGTGCAAAAGAACGTTCACGTCCGTGGATGGCTTAATGCCACTGAATCATGTATATTTTTTACCAGGTTGCCTTCAGCACCCAGACATATTTTGAAGAAGGTGAGGTTCTGACCTTTTCAGGAATACTGACCGAAAAGCCATCCCCGGTCTTCTGCCATTTAAGGTGCACGTCCGAACCCAGCATCTTCAGTTTTGCCCCCGCCGGAAGTGCAAATGATGACATCCCGACCCGGTCAGGCATCTTTTCGCTGTCATCAGCCATAATATAAATGTAATAAGTATTATCCTCCTTTTTCGAGATACACACATTTCCTTCTTTGTATGGTGCCAATGCCCTTGTACCGTAAATTGCCTCGCCGTTCACATGCATCCATCCTCCAATGTCCTCAAGCAGCTTATAGGCATCATCATGCCATTGTCCCTCAGGTCCCGGGGCAATATTCAGCAACAGGTTTCCCCCTTTGA
The DNA here is from genome assembly GCA_963732115.1 of uncultured Bacteroidales bacterium. Taxonomy (GTDB): domain Bacteria; phylum Bacteroidota; class Bacteroidia; order Bacteroidales; family VadinHA17; genus LD21. The sequence goes on along the minus strand of CAVSYN010000003.1, from coordinate 57,181 downwards.
CAACAATATCCACAAGCAGCTGAACTGCAGCTTTTCCGCTCATGTATTTTGCATCCGGCAGCCATGACCAGCTTCCACCTGCAATTATGCACGATTCCCATGGGTAGGAAAGCGCTTTCTCAGGGACGCGGTTTTCAGGAGTGAGGTAATTCTGGTTCTTTCCATGCACGGCACGATCGACAACGATAAGTCCCGGCTGCTTCTTCCTTGCCTTTGCAACAAGCTCATCCATACGGATATCCTGGTTCTGGACTCTTATAAATTTGTAATCTGGCGCAGTGATCTCTTTTAAAATATCTTCTCTTTTCATCTTCTGGACCCAGCCACCATCAAGCCATAAAATGTCAATTTTACCATAATCTCCGCTCAGCAGTTCCATAATCTGACCCTGTGTAAACTGCACAAAGTTCTCCCACCTCTCAGGGTACTTAGTAACATCGTAATTCACATTCCTGTCAGGAGTTGCAAAGTTAGGCCACCAATAGTTTTCACTGTGCCAGTCTGGTTTCGAGAAATATGCGCCTGCCCAGAAACCTTCAGCCCTGAAAGCATCAAAAATCTCTTTCGCCACATTAGCTCTGGGATTCGTGTGGAAAGGTGTCTTTTCGCCGGTTATTCTATAATCAGTAAGCTTTGTGTCAAACATGCAGAAACCGTCATGGTGCTTTGTTGTAAACACAACATAACGCATACCGGCGTTCCTGGCTGCTTTTGCCCATTTTGCTGGATCAAAATTAACAGGATTGAAAGTTGTCTGAAGGTTCACATAGTTCTTTTTGTACTCAACATAATCGGGATTTTTTCTGCGGCACCACCCTTCATCCTCGGCGCAGATCGACCATGATTCAACAATACCCCATTGGCTGTATGTCCCCCAGTGCATTAAAAGACCAAATTTCAGGTCCTGCCATTTTTCAAGATTTTCGAGTACCAGGGGGTCTGTTTCGGGAACATACCGTTCGTCGTCCTGGGCATAAGCTACTGGTAATAAGGTAAATATCAAAAAGAACAGGGCAATTGAAATGCGTTTCATATGAGTATTTTAGTATAAAGATTACCTTTTTCTCCTCTGTGGAACTGTTGACCTCATCCCCCGACCCCTTCTCCCAGGAGAGAAGTGGAGTAAAACCAGGTAAAATAATCAGCCCCTCTCCCTCGGGAGAGGGGTTAGGGTGAGGTCGCAAAGCACAGAGAAGGCACAGTGTTACACAGAGTAGTAATATGATTTTACGAAAAATCAAACCCGGAAATATATGCCGGAGCATCATAAAAATAATCCTTCTCCTTGTCAGTCAGGTTAATGAACCTTACATAAACAAGCCCGGGCTTGGCATTCAGTATCCGGTTTATAGCGCCCATCTTCACTCCTGACCGCAGCCTGTCATACAATTCGCTCCGGTCGTCGAGCCATGTAAGTCCCGTGTAATAGCCTTCGGTGGCACATACCGATTCAAAAAGATCGGCTAGCAGATGTTCCTTTCCTTTTTTGCAGAAAACAGCATCAAAAACAATGTGCCTGAATTCCTCCGGATGAAACAACCTTTTAAAGTACGGAGCTTTTGGAAGTATTTTCATCATTATCCAGCCCCAGACTCCCGGAACATCATAGATCCTGTAAGAGGAAGGAATAGAGTTCACCCCGGCAACAATCTCACCATTTTCCCTGAGCACGTAATATCTGTTCCCATAAAAAGCATAGTCAAGGCTGAAGAAGGAATAGTTTTTATAGTAATCCAGGAGAAGGGATTCCATCTCTGCTTTCTCCTCCTTAGTGATTATTACCGACACTCTTTCATCGGGTTTCGGAGAGAACCGGCTGAAAGCCACTGTAAGGAAGGACCTTATGTATTCGTATCCCGCCTGGTTTACCAGGTTTTTCGACCTTTCATTCATGCTTTCAATAAAAGCATACATAATATGCTTATCATTTTCATTTATCTCCTTGAAATCCAGCAAGTGAGGCTTGCTGAAAATCTCAAGGGTCTTCTGCTTGAATGAATCGTCCTTTTCAGGTTTGATTAACTCTTTGATTTTCTTTTTCCAGGTGATATCCGATTGGTAGACCGAATGAAATGCAAGGTATCGGAGGTAGGATGAAGGATATCTCAGGTTCCCCTGGCCGGTAATCCTGAAACATGATCCTACAGTTCCCGTTATCTGATTTTTCTTGTAGAGTGAAACGAATCTTATCTGGTTGTTATATGCTGCTATCCTTGAAGCAATATTCTGGAGCTGGAATCTCAATCCCCCCTCTGAACCCTGAACCGCATGATTAAGGATTTCCAGCATCCCATCGTTCACATGATCAGAAATCCTGACCTCAAGCCCCTTATGAATAAAAACACTGCGATCAATCATACCTTTCAGGATTAATCTGATTTTACTTTGAATCCAGGCTCCCAAAAACCCGTTTCAAAAGGGGAGTAACCCTTGCAGAGACTTCTTTTCTTATTTTCAGCTCTTCAATCTCAACCTTTGAAAACATCCCGTTAAGGGCTTTGGTCGTGAGGAAATCATCAAGATCAGTGCTGACAGGCTTAAATCCTGCAAGTCTCCCGGCAACAGAATTGGCAAAAGTGTTCCATTTACCAGTCAGGGAAACCCATGAGTCTTTTGTTGAAACATTGCCGATTATCTTCTTTTCGGTAGAATTCTGAATCCTGGGTTTATACAATGAGTAAAGCTGATCCCAGGTTGTGGTTCTGAGGTAAGCTGTAGCTGCATTGTCAGCTCCCCTTAGTATATTGAATGCATCCTTTATGGTCATCTGAGTTACACTGTTCACGAAGATTGGAGCAACCTCCTTTGCAGCATCTTCGGCAGCCCTGTTGATCCTGATAATGACATCTTCAACCAGCTTATCACCACCCGGAATTTTCGAGATATTGTCAATAATTGTTTTTGCTTCATCGGGAAGAAGAATCTTTATTGCAGGATCGCCGTAATATCCGTTTTCAATCGAAAGCTTCTCAGCTGAATTCCTTGCCCCGGTTGAAAGGGCTTCTTTAAGCCCGTTTATTACATCTTCTTCTGTAAGAGGAATATTTGCTGACGTTTGCATGACCTTAAGCAGCTCGGAACACCCTGAAAAAATCAAAATGACTGCTACTAATAAAAGATATCTGACTTTCATTGGACACTAATTAAAATTATCGCAAGATACAAATTACAAAGTAAGTCAGGAAATAGAGTGCAAGAGTGCTGCGGCTATTATAAGATCTACAGGATTTGTGATTTTAATATTTTCCCTGTTGCCTTCGACCAGATGTATTTTTTCACCTGTTTTCTCAAGCACGGTGGCATCGTCGGTAAATTCCGCGGAGTACTTCTGCCGGTAGGCTTTTTTAATGAGATCTGATTTAAAAACCTGGGGTGTCTGTATGATCTTAACAAGTTTCCTGTCTAACGGTACGCTTCCCTGTTCATTAATCATTCTCAGCGAATCGGCAGGGATGATCACGGGCACTGCATTTCCGAACTTTTTTGCAGCTTTAAAACACCTTTTAATTGTCGGAATGCTCACTAGCGGCCTGACGCCATCGTGAATGGCAACTATGCTGTTCTCTTCAACATGCCTGAGTCCGTTTTTAACTGAAAGGAATCTTGAAGAACCTCCTTCAACAAGCCTGTGCGGAATTGAAAACGATTTTTGTTTACAAAGGCCCTTCCAATAATTAAGCTGGTTTGCAGGAAGTACAGTGATTATTTCAATTGATTCATCAAATGCCCTGAATCTCGAAATTGTGTGCATAAGGAGCGGTTTGCCTTCAACCTCAAGGAACTGTTTGGGGACTTCGGTTCCCATCCTCTTCCCCACACCACCGGCTACAATAAGTGCATAAAGGTTCATGAATATAAAAACCTCTTAATGCTTCTCTTTGGTGTCTTTGCAAATTCCTCGGGATGGATCCTGAATTTGTGTACAGCCATAAAATCAGGAAGCCTCTCATTAACTGCTCTCCTTGTCTCATCAAGTATTGTCAGTAACTTTTCCTCCGAAATGTTGTCCTTTTTCATCATTTCATAATCGGGATAGATCAAAGCAATAAGCTTATTATCCTCAGAAATGACAATTGATTCAGCTATGTAATCCTTATTATTGATCATTGCTTCAATTTCATCCGGGAAGATATTTTTCCCTGAGGGACCAAGGAGCATGCTTTTACTTCTTCCCTTTATGAAAATATTGCGGTCCTTGTCCATAATACCCAGGTCGCCTGTGTGCATCCATCCCTGGTCATCAATTATCTCCCTGGTGGCTTTTTCATTCTTGTAATACCCCAGCATTACATTTTCTCCTTTCAGAATTATTTCCCCGACAACCTTATGGGGATCGGATGAATCGATTGTAACTTCAAGAGTATCAACAGGCTTCCCTGATGCACCGAGTTTGGTCGTATCCCACGAAGTGTAACTGATAAGGGGGCCACATTCAGTCATACCATAACCCACTGAAAACCTGAATCCTATCTTCCTGAAGAACTTTTCTGCCTCGGGATTGAAAGCGGCTCCGCCAATGACAATCTCATGGAACCGGCCACCGAATGTTTCAACAAGTGTGTCCCTGATCTTGTTGTAAATTATTTTATTGACACCGGGTATTGCCATAAGGATTTTCATGTGAGGCTTGCTTATGACAGGCAGGAGTTGCTTTTTAAAGATCTTTTCAATTACCAGTGGAACAGAAAGTATAAGGCGCGGCTTTATTTCCTTGAACGCCTGTACAATTATCTGAGGAGAAGGGGTTTTTGACAGAATTGTAATGTGACAGCCGAATGTAAACGGGAACAGGAATTCGAAGGCACATCCGTAAGTGTGTGCCAGCGGGAGAAATGATACAAGCGGATCTCCAGGCTTAAGCGGCATGTGAGTCTGTGCAAACCTTACGTTGGCGGCGAGACTGTTATGCGATATCATCACCCCTTTTGAAAAGCCTGTAGTCCCCCCAGTGTAACTGATCACAGCCAGTTTGTCATTTGAAATATCCGAGAATTTAATGTCTTCAGGTTTAAGATTGGGATATGCCTTTAGGTATCTTTCCTCGAGTGCAAGATACTCCTCCTTCAGCCTGGCATTCCCCGACCAGATCATGGTGAAATCATCAAGGGATATCACACATTTTATCAGTGGAATCTTTGAGGCGTTGAGAGTTTCCCAGAGCTTGTCATCAACGATTAAAAGAGTAGCGTCGGAATGGTTTATCAGGTTTACCAGGTCGTCAGGCTTGAAATCAGGAAGTATTGGCACAGCCACGGCACCGTAAGTAACAGTGGCAAGGTAAACAACACACCAGTATGCCGAGTTTCGTCCGACAAGTGCGATTTTGTCACCTTCCCTGATTCCCGCATCCTTGAAGAATATATGGAATTTCAGGATCTTTTCAGCAATCTCCTTGTAGGAATAACCCTTTTCCTTGTAGTTCGACAAAGCTTCAATGTCCCAGTTTTGTCTGATACTCTGTTCAATATAACCTATTAGACGCTCTTTGATCATAGTTCCGGGTTTAAGTTTAAAACAAAGTTATATTATGAATTTAATATCTGAAAATCAGATTAATTCTTAAACAAAGTACATTACCAGAATTGCGATTATTGACAACATGTTTACAACAGTAAAAAAATAATTATACCCTTCCCGTTTTTTGCTGAAATACCCCAGTTTCCTCGCGAAGATCCCTATTGTCGGGGCAAAAAGTACAAGCAGGAATGCAAAGAATTCTATCCCCATAAAAACCTTGTCGAGTCCTCCTTTTACGAGTGCGGATAGGTAAACAATTATGCAGAGTACCATCAGATACAGGAGGTAGCTCAGTTTAAGGACAAGAGTTGAAAAAAGCCTGCGTTTATGAAGCTGGTGAGGTTTCAGGTAAGCATATGCAACAGAGAGGATTATAATAATGAATACAATTCCAAGAATATGATTCAATATTTGGTTAAAATTTGCCATCTCTGTGGTTATCAGGCGGATCATGATTCCTTCAACGACCAGATTAATGAGCTGGCTCCCAGTACTGCTGCGTTCCGGGTGCTAAGCTCTGACGGAAGCAGCTTTACCTTACCCCTGTAAATATGAAGAAGGTTCGCTTCCATAAACTCCTTTGCAGGCTCAAATATAAGCTCTTTTGCAAGAGCAAGGCCACCAAAAAGAAAAATAGCTTCAGGACTGGTATGTGCCACAACATCTGCGAGCTTAAATCCAAGCATCTGACCTGTATGCTCAAAAGCTCTTCTGGCAAGGATATCTCCTCTCTTGGCTGCTTCATGGATCATTTCAGCATCCATCTCTTCAAAGCTGAATTTGCGAAGCTCACTTGGCAGAATACTGTCGGCCATTATCTTAAAAAAGGTTCTCTTAAGGCCGGTTGCGGATACATATGTTTCTAGGCATCCTTTCTTTCCGCAATCACATTCACGGGTATTAGGTCCCGGACGGATGGAAGTATGGCCGAGTTCCCCGGCAAAGCCGTCATGCCCGTATAGTAATTTGCCATTAACCACAAAGCCGCTGCCCAGTCCTGTTCCCAGCGTTATAACAACAAAATTCTTCATATTTTTCGCACCTCCGTAAACCATTTCTCCAACAGCCGCTGCATTTGCATCATTTGTTACCACGATTGGCAGGTTAGTGTGCTTCCTGAAAATATCCGCCAGAGGGGTTATTCCTTTCCAGGGCAGGTTAGCCGGGTATTCAATGGTCCCCTTATTAATATTTCCCATCGGGGCTCCTATCCCAAAGCCCATTATTTCAATATTATCCTTTATTTTTTGCCTGGCCATCATAATTTTTTCATATAATGCAGCCACATAGACCTCAGCCTCATCATAAAAACCGGTTTTAAGCTTGTCCTGAGCAAGAATATTTCCTTTCCGATCGACATAACCAAAAGCAGTATTGGTTCCTCCGATATCGATTCCGACAGCTACCTGTTTCTTTACCATAATCTTAATTCTTTATATTCAGAACGTATTAATATAGGATTAGATCAAACAAATTTCACTGATCCGAAATACCCGGGTTGATGAAAATCCGGCTTCTCAGTCCCAACAGGATTCCAGGTCAGGTAGTGGGGAACTGATAACTTATCGCCGCACTTATAAAAGTTGGCCCTGAATGTTTTTCCTTTCAGGTCCGTTATTTTATGCCGGAAAAAAACATTTAACGGGATTGCCATGGTAATCGTCCAGGAGAATTCACCTTTTCTTTCTTTCACAGCTTTTTTCCCTGCTGAACCTTTTCGCCTGATCTTTGAGATGACTTCAGGAGCAGCCCTGTTTCTACCCTCTCTTCCTGTTCCCGATCCCAGAAGGCAAGTACCGATTCCGTTAAATTCAAAATTGTAATAGACTCCGTTGTCAGCCGGCAATACAAAAAACTCCACGCACGAATCCTCAAACACCATTTGATTTGATTCCGTTTTTTCAGCCTTGAAATACTCCTCGGTTACGTAATATTTCACAAGCACTTCGTGGTTGGTGTACCCGATTGAGAACGACACTTCCGGCCTGTAGCTGAATTCTTTCCAGTTCACTTCTCCGACCCGGTTTCTGATATTCAGACTGTCAAGCTTTTCTGATATCTCATCCAGGTCAGGGAAATCCAAACTGAACTCAAGCCTGGATACCTCGAGTGTTTTCATCAGCTATTAATCGGAAGCCTTCAGGCAAGTTCGTTAAGAATCAGGGCAGCAGCTCCCATAACAGCGCCATTGCTCTCAGGTATACCCGACGGAAGTATTTTAACTGTATTTGCGAAGAGCACGTAATTGTGCTTCTTAAGGTACTCCCTTACTGGTTTGAATAGCATTTCGCCTGCCTGTGCCAGCCCGCCAAACAAAAATATAGCTTCAGGACTTGAAAATACTATTGAATTGACTATTCCGAAGCCGAGCTTTTCTGCTGTGTATTGCATAGCCTTAAGTGCAACAGGATCTTTCTTTGCTGCGGCTTCAGCAATCTGTTTTGAGGTAAGCTTTGAAGGCGGAACATCTCTCAGAATGCTCTTATCTGTTGTTTCGCTGATTATTTCTGAAACCGTGCGAACCAGTCCGGTAGCAGAAGCATAAGCTTCAAGGCAGCCGTGCCGTCCGCAACCGCAGACTCTTCCGTCCGGAACAACTATCATATGGCCGACTTCTCCTGCAAAACCTGTATGTCCGTAAACCATTTTCCCGTCAATCACGATCCCGCTTCCAAGCCCGGTGCCAAGCGTCAGTACAATAAAATTCTTCATTTTTTTTGCACCACCAAAAACCATTTCTCCCATTGCTGCCGCATTTGCATCATTTGTAACAACAACCGAAACCTTTACTTCCTTTTTTACCAGATCCCCCAGTGGGACAATACCTTTCCATGCAAGATTGGGCGCATGTTCAATTGTTCCCCTGTGGTAGTTTGCATCAGGTGCTCCTATTCCGACGCCCATCAGCTCAATATCTTTCTTGCCCGAAACCAGCTTTTTAATGCCTGCACCCAAAGCTTTTACAAAACCGTTGATTTCAGGATAATCGGTTGTTTTCAGATGACCTTCAGCCAATACTTTGCCTGCTTCGTCAACAAGTCCGAATACTGTGTTTGTTCCTCCGATATCAACACCTGCTACTACTTTTTTCATCTTTGTAAGTTTTTAGTTATTAATATATTATTATAATTAATCGCCCGGATTCTTAAAGGGCACGTTTTCATTGTTTTTCTGCTTTCTTTACTCCCTGCATTTTAGGATTTTTGTAATTCTTCAACTCAAGCGCCCATGGCTGTTTAACTTCCCAGTTTTCCGGGATATTAAGCTCCTCCGGATAATATAAAACCGGTTCCGGCTGCCTGTGTGAATCAAAATCGCCTGTGGTCCATTTTCCATCACCATTTAAGTCAAAGATAACTCGCAGCCTGTACTTACCCTTTTCAAGAAGAGGAAACTCCAGTTTTCCTTCTCCCTTCATATGAGCTTCCCTTACAAGGGCTTCCGTATTGCTGAGCAACTGGACAATCATGCTTCCTTCATATCCACTGATATCTAATATCAGTTTGCCGAATGTTTCCGGTTTAAGAACTGAGAACCTGATTCCGGTTGAATCTGAACAATCACCGTAAATACTTGTGAAAGCCCCTGAATCGGCAATAAAGAGGTAGTTGTCCCCCGCTTTAAGTTGAGTTTCCATGAGATACCGCCACGAGCTTGCCGTATCTTTGGTCAACCGGAATGGGTGCTTTGTTCTTTCTGTCTTCAAAAGTTCGTAAAATGAGATCTTTGAGGTGTCAGGCGGCATAAAGGGTGTCGGGGCAGTGATTATTATCTTTTTATCAGGCCTCACCTGTCCCGAAATTCCGGTGTTTATCTTGTAAGGCGTACGTTTTATCACTTTTGATCTTGGTGCTGCTCTCGGGGCAAGGTACCTCATTGTTATCGTATCGGTTTTCTGACTCAGGATTCCCAGTGAATCAGTGAACGGGAAATCCACTATTGTTTCAATCTGCGGCCGGTGGTAAAGCGAACTGTCGGTCAGCCATACCGTAATCGTATCCCTGTTCTTGTTCTTCTCAATAAAATAGCCATCATTTTTAGTGCCGGGAATTGTAAAATCAAATTTTAATGTATCGGGAGGAAGGGATAAAGTATAAGTAAGCTGGTAAGGATGTTTCCTTGCCGATGAAGTAAGATACCTTGCTTTCTTCTCTGCCTTAAAAGTGATAAGAGGATACTCACCGATAATCGGGGGTTTGAACGGGATCTTTCCGTCTGCCGGTTTGACTACGGCAGTGTCTTTCACCACAGGCAGGAGATTCTTTTCAGGCGTGATTTCAACAGGATCAGGATTAAATGCAAATTCTTCGTCCCTGTTATTATAGTTCTTGCTGTTGTCGGCATCAATAAGTGCATAAAGCCGGTACGGGCCGGGATGAATATTATTGATCCTGAATTCTCCGTTTTTCTCTGAGCGGGTTATATAATCGGGCAGCTGTTTTACCACTGATGTATCATCCATCTGGCTGTAAAGCAAGACCATGGCATTTTCAGGAATATCAAGACTCAATCCGGAATAAACATTGCCGTTAACCGAAAGGGAATCAATAACCGGACCTGTTGAAAAAACAAATTGATAATTGTTGATTTTGTTACCCTCGTTAAGGTCTCTAATAGCATCCTGAAAGTAAAATGTATAAGTTGCATTTTCCCTGAGTTCCTCCTCAAATTTTATGTGAATGCTTTTCCCTCTCGTAAAGACATCAGGCCTCTTCTTCATAGGCGGAGATACCATAAATTTTTCACTTATCTGATCGAGCACAACGAATTCGTCAAAATAAATGACGATCTCCTTTTTGTTGAAATTGACAGTACCACTCTCCGGAATACTTTTCAGAATGACCGGAATCTCTTTATCCTTCGGCCCGCCCGTGGGAGCGTTGATCTTGGCACAGCCGGATACAATAAAATAAACCGCCGTTGCATTGATCAGGGCACGGATAATACTGTTTCTCATCAACCCTTCAGGTTTTAAGTTACAAACTTACATCTTTTAAAGATAATTAAGATTTCCTACCTTTGGCATTCATTAAACCCCAGGTTATGCATTTACTTGTTGTTCCATGGGATGTTAATCCTGAGATATTCCGGATCGGCTCCTTTGCAGTCAGATGGTATGGCTTATTGTTCGCCTCATCCTTTCTGTTCGGATACATAATAATGAAAAAGATATTTACGAACGAAAACCTTGGAGAGGCCGTGCTTGACCGGGTTACCGTTTATATGGCTATCGGGGTGATTGTGGGGGCAAGACTAGGTCACTGCCTGTTTTACGAGCCGGGGTATTATCTAAGCCATCCGCTGGAAATAATCAAAATCTGGCATGGCGGCCTGGCAAGCCATGGAGCTGCGATCGGGATCCTGATCGCCCTGTGGTTATTTGTAAGAAAAGAAAAAAAGGATTATACCTGGATCATCGACCGCATCGCTATTGTTGTCGCACTTTCAGGTTTCTTTATCAGGATGGGGAATCTTATGAATTCTGAAATTTACGGAGTCGAAACCACTGTGCCCTGGGGATTTGTATTTCTCAGGAACGGTGAAACAGCACCCAAGCATCCGACACAGATCTACGAAGCCCTGACATACCTGATGATCTTCATCCTGCTTTACACAATCTACTGGAAGAAGAAGGGGGAACATATCCAGGGACTTCTTATAAGCCTTCTGCTTATCCTTGTATTTACTGCCAGGTTCTTTATTGAATTCCTGAAAGAGCCCCAGGTGGCATTTGAAACTTCAATGAAGCTTAATATGGGCCAGCTGCTCAGCATTCCTTTCGTAATTGCTGGATTTATCTGGCTATATATCAGTCTCAAACAAAACAAAAGAGCAGTAATTAAGAGGAAAACCTGAGAGCAGGGTATACCTAATTTACTTCTTTAGGATCCCGTTAAACAGGACCTCCAGGATTGCTTCAAGCCTTTCTTCAATATTGAGTTCCCGCTTCTTCCAGAAGAGTGGAACTTCAAGCCCTTTCATTGTTGTCTGAACTGCAAGCGCAGTATATTCGCTGTCGGCAACATTAAATACTTTCTTCCTTGCCCCGTGAAAAAGTATCAGACGGAGAATGGCCAGCTCCTCCAGGTCGTATTTTGCGCGGATCTTCTCGATAAAATCAAAATGATCAAGGTTTTTGTCAAAGATGGCATTGTAGTAATTTGCAAGTTTTTCGAACGATTTCATCCTGACATAAACATACTTTTTCATTTTATCAACCGGCGATTCAACCGATTTTATCGCTGTAGTAAGCTCATTTCTAAGGATATTAGCCTCGTAAAGCACCACCGCTTCAAATATTTCCTCCTTGCTCTTAAAGTAGTAATAAATGGAACTTTTACCCATTTTCAGCTCTCTGGCAATTTCATCCATCGTTGTTTTTTTAAAACCATAACGACTGAATATCTGCCCTGCAGAGACAACAATTATCTTTCTAAATTCCTCTTTATTAACCATATAGTAATCGCTTACAATATGAATTTTAAATCCTTCAAAGTTAAAACTTTAAAAAATCTTATCAAAATCTTCGAAGGAACTGGTCGATTATTCGAAAATGATATTGCGGATTTTCAAATCTCTGCCTATCCTGCCTACTACCGGCAGGCAGGCGGCAGGCAGGCGAAATCGTCAATCCTCAATCCGAAATTACCCGATCGAATGTTCGTCGGCTTAGTTCTTGAAATCAAGCCAACATAGAATCATAACGACAATATGATATAGACTTTAATTTTGTAAATTTGAAATTCATTTAATTCAGAGGGGGAAAATCAGAGAAATGCTCATAGACGGGAAAAATTACCAGAGTATATGGCCAGACGAAGAAGATAATAGCGTCATCCGGGTAATTGACCAGCAAAAGCTGCCTTTTTTCTTCGAAACGAGGGAGCTTCGTTCGGTTGAGGACGTCTATTCTGCAATAAATGACATGACAGTCCGCGGGGCTCCGCTTATTGGAGCAGCAGGGGCTTTCGGCATGTATCTTGCAACTCTTGAGATCAATTCCGTTTCTAATATTCCCGATCACCTCTCCAATGCGGCCAGATATCTTATATCCTGCCGTCCGACAGCTGTTAACCTGTCATGGGCTGTAAATTATGTACGTGAAAAGCTTAAGAAGATTAACGATCCGGAACTTCTTTCAGCTACTGCGTTAAAAGCTGCTCTTGAGATCTGCGAAACTGAAAAGGAAAACTGCCGGATGATAGGGGAGCATGGCTTAAAGATCATCGAAGGGTTAAGCACGGAAATGAAAGGGAAACCTGTAAACATCCTGACGCATTGCAACGCCGGATGGCTGGCATGCATCGATTACGGCACAGTCACTTCGCCTGTATATGCTGCGCAAGAAAAAGGTATTCCTGTTCACGTGTGGGTCGATGAAACCCGACCAAGGAATCAGGGTGCCAGGCTTACTGCCTGGGAACTGGGCAAACAGGGTGTCCCCTATACGCTCATCACAGATAATGCGGGAGGCCTGCTGATGCAAAAAGGTATGGTCGATCTTGTTCTTACAGGATGTGACAGGGCAACCCGGAAAGGGGACGTCGCCAACAAGATTGGCACGTATCTTAAAGCGCTATCAGCCTTTGATAACAATATCCCTTTCTATTCTGTTATGCCATCTACTTCAATTGATTTCAGTATAAGCGACGGGTTGAAGGAAGTAGTCGTCGAGGAACGAAATCAGGATGAAGTAACCTCAGTATCAGGCTATGCAGAGGGGATGATCAGATCAGTCAGGATCTGCCCTGAAAATGCAAAAGCAGGAAACTGGGGTTTTGATATCACACCTGCAAGGCTTATTACCGGCTTTATAACTGAAAAAGGTGTCTGTGGGGCAAATGAAGAAGATATAAAGAAATTGTTTTCGGATAAATTCAATTAATAAAATGGAAGGGGTAGTAAAATTCAACTGTCACTGGAGCCAGTCGGGGCCGGTGATTTCTGACGAGCAGTACGAAATAATAAATTACTGGAGGGAGATCCTCTATAACATGGACTTGATAGGGGCCTATGAGAACGGCGTCGGCTTCGGAAATATCAGCATAAGAATCAGGGGAGGAAACCAGTTCGTAATCACAGGTTCTGCTACCGGGGAGATACCGGAACTCGAACCGGGGCACTATGTAAAGGTCAATTCTTTCAATATTGATGATAATGCCGTCCAGTGCATCGGACCGCTGAAAGCGTCATCAGAATCGCTTACCCATGCTGCTATATACCTGGCCGATCCCGGAGCTAATGCAGTAATCCATGTTCACAGTATAGATCTCTGGAACGAGCTGATCTACAAGGTACCAACTACAAACCCTTCGATGGAATACGGCACGACCGGGCTTGCAAAAGATATTTTCAGGTTGTTCACCGATTCCGATGTGATTGAAAAAAGGATAATTGTAATGGCGGGTGACAGGGCGGGAATATTAACATTTGGCCACGACATGGATGAAGCGGCAAATGTGCTGATGCAGTATCTCAGGAAGGAAGAATGACCAGAATTGCTGTTATAGGCGGCTCGGGTCTGGAGAATCCTGATATCCTCAGTTCTGCCGTAGAAACATACCCGGACACTCCCTTTGGAAAGCCCTCCTCTCCGCTTCTTCATGGTAAAATCAATAACACTGAAGTTGTCATTCTTTCAAGGCATGGCTATGATCACAAAATACCCCCGACACAGGTAAACAACAGGGCAAATATCTTTGCACTTAAAAATGCCGGTTGTACTCACGTTCTGTCGACTACCGCATGCGGCAGCCTGAGGGAAGAGATCGGCCGCGGAGATATTGTCGTACCTGATCAGTTCATTGATTTTACAAGGCACAGGAAGATAACATTTTTCGAGGAGTTCGAACCCGGACAAATGAAGCATTCACCAATGTCAGATCCGTTTAACCCTGATCTTCGTAAACTAATTATTACTTCAGCAAAAGATATTGGTCTCAGGTTTCATGAAAAAGGTACGATAATCACCATTGAGGGACCAAGATTCTCAACCCGTGCTGAATCAAAAATGTTCCGGATGTGGGGGGCAGACATAATCAATATGTCTGTTGCACCTGAAGCGATACTGGCAAATGAGCTGGAAATTCCATACGCCACAATAGCGATGAGCACCGATTATGACTGCTGGAAACAGGATGAGGTCCCGGTCTCATGGGAAGAGGTGATAGCTGTATTTAAAAACAACGTCAGCCAGGTGCTCAGGTTACTTCTCGATGTTATTCCAAGAATCAATTTGAATAATTAAAACGCAACCTCCGGGATGAAAAAATCATCTCTAATATAATGGGTATGAGAAAATTGATTTGCATATTCTCCGTTGTGGTTTCTCTTTATTCATGTGAGAAATCAAATCAGAACAATACAATCAGGGGTGAAATTAATACTGATTTCAATCACAGGATGCTGGATGGTTATTTTATAACATCCATGGCTTTCGATTCTCAGGGAAACACCTGGATCGGCACTTTCAAACAGGGATTAATAAAATATAATTCAAGGGAAACTGTTGTTTATAACTCCTCAAATTCGATATTGCCCGAAAACCTTGTGGTCTGGGATATAGCCGTTGACAGTAAAGACAATGTCTGGATAGGTTGTGGAGGATTATTGAAATTTGATGGAGAGAATTTTACCCTTTATAATTCTGAAAACACTGTAATTCCTGAAGATTTTGTTTATTCAATCGCAATTGATTCCAGGGACAATATCTGGTTTACCTCCTGCAGATTTCGGCAGGGTGGCATAGTAAGATATGATGGCAATGACTGGAAAGTTTTTACGCCTGAAAATTCGAAGTTGCCTGTAAATTTCGTTCAAAGTATAGCAATTGATAAAAATGATAATACATGGTTAGCCCTGGGAGAAATCGTAAATAATGCATCCATAGTTCGAATCTCTGACAGGAACTGGACAATATATTCCGACGAAGATCTGGGCTTCTCGCCATATTATTTTGGCAACATCCAGGCAAATAGCAGAAATCAGATTTGTGGTGCAATAGATTACTCTTTATCAAGTACTATGATAAATTCCGGCCCGCAGGTATTCATCTTTAACGGAAACACCTCTGAGCAGTTACATTTTGATAATACAACAAGGATTAAATCTTTGACTATTGACAAAGATGATAATATCTGGTGCGACACATTTAATGGCTACGCGGTTTACAATGGCGAAAAATGGATTGTTGATGATTCAACTTTCAGGGAGGTTAGTGTATTTGCCATTGAACAATCGCCCGATAATAAAATCTGGATCGGAACCGGAGACGGGATTTACATTAATAATTAAGATCTCCTGACTAAAGTCCAAAACTTTTTTCTGCAAACTGAAAGATAAAGCTTACTGTTTCATCAACCCCAAGCAGTGAAGAATTAATGGACAGGTGATATGATCCGGCATCTCCCCCTGTTTCTGTCGGGATAGTGGCTTTTGGAAAAGTCCTTTGTGAACCCTGGTGCGAACTTAGTGGAAAGGTTGTTTTCCCGATTATTCCCCAAACCTATATCCAATTCCTGGTTCGGTTATTATCAAAGAAGGATGAGCGGGATCATCTTCAATTTTCTTCCTTAACTGGGCTACAAACACTCGCAGATATTGTGTCTGATCTGAGTAATTATGTCCCCATACTTCTTTTAACAAATACTGATGAGTTAATACTTTTCCTGAATTCCTTGCCATTAAGGCCAATAAAGAAAATTCAGTCGAGGTTAATTTTAGTATATTATTATTTTTCTTAACAACATGTCCCGCCATATCAATATACAAAGAGCCGAATGATAATTGGGACACGGCACCTGTTTTATCTTGTGATATTCTTAAAGCTGTTCTTATGCGAGCTAATAACTCCCCAGTTCTGAATGGTTTTGTAAGATAATCATTCGCTCCAATGTCAAGCGCTTTAATAATGTCCTCTTCCGAGTTTCTGACCGAAAGGATAATTATTGGATTTTGATACCATTCCCTGAGTTTTTTAAGAACTGACAGACCATCTTCATCTGGAAGACCCAGGTCGAGTAATGTTATTGCAGGGTTATGAGTAGCGGCAGAAACTATTCCTTCTTTGGCTGTTGAAGCTTCCGAAACTTTATAACCATTAAGGCTCAGGGTAATCTCAAGAAGCCTCCTGATCTGCACTTCATCATCAATAATCAATATATTGTTGTCGGTTGCCAATCCTCAAATTTAAGATAAATACATTGATCCCTGGTTCGCCAGTTAATGAAAACTGATTTAGAATTAGTTTATTCCAGCTTTATAAAATCTTTATACATGTGTAAATAATCCTTATAAAATCTTTATCAATTCCGTTGCATTTTTGTACCGGTTTAAAACAATTGATATGAATGCAACAATTATATTGGCGATATCAAAATCCGTTGAGGTGAATACTTCCACAGGGTATGTAATCGGAGCTATAATCGCTCTCCTTATTCTTGGATACCTTTTATATACACTTATTAAACCCGAAAAATTTTAATCATGAGAGACCATGGCTATTATTTTGCTCATATTAATGCTTGTTGGTGGTTTAATCCTTCTTTTTGGACTTGGATATTTGATTGGTCATCTTCTCAAATTGGACAAATATCTAAAAGGTAATCAAAATTACAACAATCCAGGTTTAACGTCTATGAAAAACAAATACATTTTGCTCGTGGCGTTTATCACTTTAGCCTGCTTTACAAATCTTCCTGTAAATGCACAAACAAGTGAACAAGCTTCTCCGTTTAAAGTAACAGCAGATCTGGTAAGTCACTATGTATGGAGAGGTTCAATGGCAACCGGTAGTCCAACCCCCAACTTCCAGCCGACTTTGGCTTTTACAAAAGGAAATTTTGAAATTGGTGTATGGGGATCTACAGATTTTGTTGGGAGTTATAAAGAAATTGACCCATATATTTCCTTAATTGCCGGGCATTTTAAGCTTGCATTTACAGATTACAACTGGAATTTTGGTCAGGCTAATTACTTCAACTATAAAAATAGCGAAACCGGTCACAGATTTGAAGGCACTATTGGTTTTACCGGTACAGAGGCTATTCCAATAAGCGTTACATGGAATACAATGTTTTACGGTTTAGATAAGAAATCCGATGATTCGACCAAACAGGCATATTCAACATATATTGAACTGGGTTATTCCAGCGGTCCTGCCAGTATCTTTTTGGGATTTACCCCATGGGCAGGTTATTATAATAACTATGGAGTAACAACATTTGATCCCGGAGCCGGTAAAAAGACTTTTTCAATAGTCAATATTGGCGCAAGCTTCACAAAGGCACTGAAAATTAATGAAACTTTTTCTTTGCCACTCAAAGCTACATTAGTTATTAATCCTTCGGCTACTTATTCGAGGAATGATTATGTTCATCTGGTATTTGGTATAACATTCTGATATTACAAAAATCATTTCATATAAAACTTAAAATTTACAGATATGAATGAAGCAATTCAATTGATCTTTTTCATGCTGGCGCTGGTTGCACTCGCACCTTTGTTAGGCAAGTTTATGGCAAAGGTATTCATGGGTGAAAAGCATATTATGAAGCCTGTTTTTGGCTGGCTCGAAAAATCAGTTTATTGGGTATCCGGAATTAAAAGCGAGGAAGAGATGAACTGGAAGACCTATTTGTATGGTGTTCTCCTTTTCAACTTGTTTGGCTTTGTACTTTTGTTTCTTTTACAGATGCTGCAGGCTTATTTGCCGCTGAACACAGAAAAATTGCCCAACGTTTCATGGCATCTTGCATTTAATACTGCTATGAGTTTCACTACCAACACCAACTGGCAGTCTTATAGCGGCGAAAATACTCTGAGTTACCTGGTTCAGATGCTGGGGCTGACTGTGCAGAATTTTGTCAGCGCGGCAACGGGTATCGCAGTAGTATTGGCATTGATACGCGGGTTGACCAGAAAAACAACTGATGCTTTAGGTAATTTTTGGGCTGATATGACCAGAAGTGTACTTTATGTGTTATTGCCACTCGCTATTATTCTCACTATAGCTTTGGTAGGACAGGGAGCAGTGCAGACATTTTCGCATTATGTCAAAGCAACCACTTTACAGGGAACTGAACAGGTTATTCCACTAGGCCCGGCAGCGTCGCAAATTGCCATTAAGCAACTTGGCACAAACGGAGGAGGATTTTTTAATAGCAATAGCTCTCATCCGTTCGAAAATCCGACTCCCTTCAGCAACTTTTTGGAAATGTTTTCCATCATCATCATTTCGGGAGGCTTAGTATTTACTTATGGTCATTATGCGAAGTCCAAACGCCATGCACGGGCGATATTTATTACCATGTTTATCCTGTTTGCGGCGGGCATTGCCATATCTCTATGGTCAGAGTACAGTCATAACAATGTATTGAATGTTTCGGGCACCATGGAAGGAAAGGAAACCCGCTTCGGGGTGATGAACAGCGTCCTATGGTCTGTTACTACAACTGTTACATCGAATGGTTCTGTGAATGCCATGCATGACAGCTTATCTCCATTATCCGGGATGGTTTCAATGTTCAACATGATGCTTGGTGAAATCATTTTTGGAGGGGTAGGCTCCGGATTATATGGGATAATCATCTTTATCATTCTTACCGTTTTTATCGCAGGTCTCATGGTTGGCCGAACACCTGAGTACCTGGGTAAGAAAGTGGAAGCCTTTGAGATGAAAATGGCCATTCTTGCAGTTTTAGCTCCCAGTATCGTCATCAAATTATTTTCAGCAATAGCCTGCTCAGTACCTGCAGGGCTTATCGAGTCTCAATAATGCCGGGCCACATGGTCTTTCTGAAATTCTGTACGCCTTCAGCTCTGCGGCAGGGAATAATGGCAGCGCTTTTGCAGGGCTCAACGCAAACACCGTTTTTTATAACCTGATGATCGGATTTGGCATGCTCATAGGCCGTTTTGGAGTTATCGTTCCGGTAATGGCTATTGCAGGGAGTATGGCAAAGAAAAAGATCACCCCGGTTTCATCAGGTACTTTTAAAACAGACAACTGGTTATTCGTACTATTGTTGATCACTATAATTCTTATTGTTGGAGGTTTGACATTTTTCCCACCGCTGGCATTAGGTCCAATTGTTGAACATTTATTAATGAATCTGGGTGTTACGTTTTAATTATTTTCTAAGATTACAAGTATGGAAAAACGAAGTAAGAGTCGCCTGTTTACCAGAGAAATTGCGGTACAGGCCATAAAAGATTCCTTTATTAAACTGAATCCGGTTGCACTGGTCAGGAATCCTGTAATCTTCATTGTGGCAATAGGTGCACTGATGACTACAGTAGTGGTAATTCTGGATATTCAAGCAGGAAATTTTTCATCCTTTAATTTTCAGATAACATTATGGCTTTGGTTTACCGTCTTGTTTGCCAACTTTGCCGAAGCGGTTGCTGAAGGCAGGGGAAAAGCGCAGGCAGATAGTTTACGCAAAAGCCGTACAAAAACAAAAGCCCGCAAACTGGTTCTTAACAAAGAAGAAATTGTTTGGGCAACAGATCTTAAAAAGGGAGATGTTGTCGCTTGTGTGGCAGGAGATAATATACCAGCTGATGGTGATGTGATCGAAGGGATTGCCAGCGTAGATGAATCGGCTATTACCGGGGAATCAGCGCCGGTCATCCGCGAAAGCGGTGGCGACCGCTGTGCTGTAACCGGGGGAACTAAAGTACTCAGTGACCGGATCATCATTAAGGTAACGTCGGAGCCGGGCAATACATTTTTAGATCGTATGATTGCTCTGGTTGAAGGCGCAAAACGTCAGAAAACACCTAACGAAATTGCCTTGATCATACTCTTATCAGGCCTTACCATTATTTTCCTGTTAGTGGTCGTAGCCTTGCCGGCTTATTTTGGTTATAGTTTAAAAGCTTCAGGTGTATCCGCAAATCATAATCTCACTTTACCTGTTCTGATATCACTGCTTGTGTGTCTTATTCCAACAACTATCGGAGGATTGCTGAGCGCAATAGGTATAAGCGGAATGGACAGATTGTTGCGCAAGAATGTTATTGCTACCAGCGGTAGAGCCATCGAGGCAGCAGGCGACACCGATGTTTTGCTGCTGGATAAAACAGGAACCATCACATTGGGTAACCGGATGGCTACTGAATTTATTCCGGCTGAAGGCTTTACGATAGAACAGCTTGCAAATGCAGCACAATTGGCCTCCCTTGCAGATGAAACTCCCGAGGGGCGTTCAATTGTTGTTCTTGCTAAAGAGAAATTCAATATTCGCGGCCGTGAAGTCAAACAGCTTAATGCAACATTTATTCCTTTTACGGCACAATCGAGAATGAGTGGGGTTGATTTAAAAGCCGAGGGAGGTACCGTTCAAAAAATAAGAAAAGGCTCATCAGAAGCCATCAGAACTTTTATACAAAATAATAATGGTTTTTATCCTCAGGAAATCCAGAATATTGTTCTGGAACTGGCAAGAAAGGGAGCAACACCTCTGGTTGTGGCTGAAGATAAAAAAGCTTTAGGGGTTGTTCACCTGAAAGACATTGTTAAAGGCGGTATCAAACAGCGTTTTGCTGAATTACGTAAAATGGGAATTAAAACAGTTATGATCACTGGAGACAACCCTCAAACAGCAGCTGCCATAGCCGCCGAAGCTGGTGTGGATGATTTTCTCGCTGAAGCAAAGCCCGAAGAAAAGCTCTATCGCATACGCGAAGAACAGGCAAATGGTCATCTGGTAGGGATGATTGGCGATGGTACCAATGACGCACCTGCCCTGGCTCAGGCCGATGTGGGGCTGGCAATGAATACTGGCACCCAGGCTGCCCGCGAAGCCGGAAATATGGTTGATCTCGATAGCAATCCGACAAAGCTCATTGAAGTGGTTGAAACCGGAAAACAGTTGCTTATGACCCGGGGAGCACTCACAACCTTCAGCATTGCCAACGATGTGGCCAAATACTTCGCTATTATTCCTGCAATAGCTACATCATTATATATTACATCTTCCGGAATTGCTCCTTTAAGCGTACTAAATATTATGAAACTGGCAACTCCTGAAAGTGCAATTTTAAGTGCAGTAATATTCAATGCACTTATAATTATCGCCCTGATACCTCTTGCCCTGAAGGGGGTGAAATACCGTCCTATTTCGGCTAACCGTGTGCTCGCATTGAATATTGTAATTTACGGTATTGGTGGATTAATAATACCATTTTATAGGAATAAAGCTGATAGATATGCTGTTGGTGTTTATGCACATGATCTAGGGATCAGGACAAAAAATTAATTTTAAAAAGAGATTATTATGAAAACGCAAACAATCATAGCAATAAAATTTTTACTGGTTATGACAGTTCTGACCGGAGTTATTTATCCGTTTTTCATGACCGGAGTGGCACAACTGGCATTTCCGGCCAGAGCGAATGGGAGTCTGGTTAAGGAAGGTGGTAAAATTATTGGCTCTGAGTTAATTGGCCAGAAATTTGACAGCAGTATATATTTCTGGTCAAGGCCCTCAGCCATTGATTATAATCCCATACCATCAGGAGCGTCAAACCTCGGCCCGACCAGTGATAAGTTAAAAAAACAGGTTGCGGAAAGACGCAAGTTATTTGCGATAAATAATTCAATAGCCGATACATCAGCTATACCCAAAGAAATGCTGTTTGCTTCAGGAAGCGGCCTTGACCCGCATATTTCACCCGAAGCTGCTCTTCTCCAATTAAATAGAGTCGCAAAAGCAAGAAATCTTAATGAAACACAAAAACAAAAAGTAGAACAACTCATTAAAAACAAAACAGAAGAACCTCAGTTTTTTTTGTTTGGAGAACCGAGAATCAATGTGTTTAAACTAAATTTGGCTTTGGATAGTATCAGGTAATGAATTTCGATGACAACAGGCCAGATCCCGATGAACTTTTAGCCTCTTTAAAGTCAGAGGAAGAAAAAAGCAAACGAGGCAAACTGAAAATATTCTTTGGCATGTGCGCCGGAGTTGGTAAGACGTACACCATGTTACAAAGCGCCCATACGGAAAAATTGAAAGGCTGCAATATTGTCATCGGGTATGTTGAAACCCACAACAGAGAAGAAACCGCCAAACTGGCAGAAGGTATTGAACTGATTCCCCGCAAAGTCTACGAATACAAATCTACATCTGTTCAGGAAATGGATTTAGATGCTATTATTAACCGAAAACCACAAATTGTTCTTGTTGACGAACTTGCACACACCAATGCTCCCGGTAGCCGCCATACAAAAAGATTTCAGGATGTTCAGGAAATTCTCGAAAGCGGAATCAGTGTTTATACCACATTAAACGTACAGCACCTCGAAAGCCGTTCAGAAACCGTAGCACAAATTACCGGTATCATAGTTCATGAAACTGTGCCCGATGAGGTTTTTGAGAATGCTGATGAAGTTGAACTGGTTGATCTGACTCCTGAAGAATTGCTTCAACGGCTTTCAGAAGGTAAAGTATATACCCCCGAAAGGTCGAGAGAAGCTGTAAGAAATTTTTTCCGGGAGGGTAATATAAACGCCTTGCGTGAAATGGCATTGCGTATTGTTGCCGACAGGGTGGACAAGCAACTGCACGATTACATGCAACACAAACATATTCGTGGTCCCTGGAAATCAGGTTTGCATCTTTTGGTTGCAGTAGGACCAAGCCCATATTCAGGCAAATTATTGCGCTGGGCTAAAACTCTTTCTTATTCCATGGGTGCAAACATTCAGGCTGTTTACATTGAAACCCCGCGTAAACTCTCTCCAAAAGAGCGGGAACAACTTGATAAAAATATTAACATAGCAAAGCAACTGGGGATTAAATTCCGGATTATTACCAATAATGATATTGTAAAAGCAATTGTCGATTTTGCCCAAAAAGAAAACGTTACCCATATAATTGTTGGGAAACCACGGGTACGCAATCTGCTTTCTTTGCTCCGGCTTGGCAAATTTGTAAACAGGTTGATACGGTATAGCGGAAACATTGATGTTTACATTCTTGGTGCTGACAGTAAGGCAAAAGACCGTTTTCAGTGATAAGGTTTCAATTCCTCCATTTACATCAAACATCCAGCAATATCTGATAACTTCATTACTTGTTATTTTATCGTCATCAATCTTTTATCTTGTGAAAGATTTTATTGGTTATCAGGTAGTTTCATTTGCACTGCTGTTTTTGGTTTCAATTCTTGCTCTTTTTTATGGTACTGGTCCTATTTTACTCGCAGCAACCCTGAGTGCACTGATTTGGGATTTCTTTTTCATTCCTCCACCATTTACATTGCATATTGGAGAAAGCGAGGATGTGCTAATGCTTATAATGTTTTTTATCATTGCCCTTCTTAATGGAATTTTAACTTCAAGGGTTCGCCGCCAGGAGAAAAAAACCAGGATCCGGGAAGAACGAACACATGCTCTTTATCAGCTTACAAGAGAATTGACAATGGGATCGGGAATTGATGAGGTATCGAAAATTGCAGTCAGGTATATTCAGAAATATTTCAATTTAGATTGTGCCATTATTCTTAAAAACGATTTTAATCAACTTGATAATCAGGTTCAGCATGACACTAAAATAAAACTTTCAGAAAACGAATTAAGCATTGCAGCCTGGGTTTATAAGCATTCGGCTAAAGCAGGAAAACACACCGATACATTGCCTTCAACCGAATATACATTTTATCCGTTAACCGGAAATAACGACAGTACGGGAGTTATTGCCGTTAAACATCTCAACCCGTTTACTCAGGGTGAAGAACAATTCTGGGAAGCATTTCTTTCGCAAATATCCGGCAAATATGAGCGTGAGTTTTTGCGAGATGCTGCTAAGAAAGCATATATATTGAATGAATCAGATAAACTCTACAAAACCCTTTTCAATTCCATTTCTCACGAATTGCGCATTCCGGTTGCAACAATTATGGGAGCAACAGATACCTTGCTAATGCACACTTACCCCGAAGAAACCCGGAGAAAGCTTTATGCAGAAATCAATACAGCCTCAATAAGGTTGAATCGGCTTATCGACAATTTATTGAACATGTCTCGTCTTGAATCAGGACGAATTACTCCCACGTTTAGACTGGTGCGATGTTCATGACCTGGCAAATAAAGTAGCAGATAACCTGAAACAGGAATTACTGCCTTTTAAATTGTCAACGGTCATTCCATCCGACATGCCGTTGGTGTTTGTTGATTTTGGACTCATTGAGCAGGTTCTGAACAATCTTGTTCTTAATGCAACACAAAACACTGAGGCAGGAACTAATATAAGACTCAAGTTTTTTTTCGATCAGGGCGCACTTACTATCCAGGTGATGGACAGGGGAAAAGGATTTCCGGCATCTGAATTGCTTTCGGTTTTTGATAAGTTTTACAGGGGAAAAGAGGCAACAGCAGGAGGTACCGGATTAGGATTATCAATCGTAAAAGGTTATGTTGAAGCACATGGAGGTACGGTAATTGCCGAAAACAGGAAGAACGGCGGAGCCATCTTTACAATTAAAATACCGGTTAGAAGTTCTGAAATGGACAAATTGAACAAACACAATTAATAAATTTCTAAGGCTGGTACTACGACGTTCTTTAAAGGTTAGTTTATTATAGTTAAAACTAAGACATTATGAAAATTAAGACAAAGCTGATTCTGGCATTCGCGTTCTTGTTGGTTGAGTTTTTGTTTGTTAGCTTATTCAGTCTCTATTTTATCCTTAAAATCTCCCAGCAAAACAATCTGATAACCAAGGATAATAATCTTTCTATTAGCTATTCTGAGAATATGCTTCAATCTATAGACAAGATTAATGATTTCAATTCATCTTCAATATTTAATCCCCATTTTGTACCTGATAGAAAGGAATTATCGCTTTTCTTAACCAATTTTGAAAAGAACCTTGTAAATGAGGAAAACAATATTACAGAAACGGGAGAAAAGGAATTGGCTCAGTCTGTTCGTGAAAATTTTGAAAAATTCAAATCATTAATGTCTGATTCTGTCAGCAGTTCCGTAGAGGACAAATCAGGATATTATTATACAATTCTTTTACCCACTGTCAACGAAATCAAATTTGCATTGTTTGCAATTTCTGATGTAAATATGAACGCCATCGTAAGAAAAAATATTACAGCTAATGACACGGCCGGACATTCATACATTGTTCTTTCAATTATTGCCACAATCTTCTTCCTTGTGTTCTTTGTTTTTATTTTCGGCTTCCCGAAATACATTGCAGACCCAATTGAAATTCTTGCAAAAAATGTTAATGAAATTGCAAACAAGAATTTCAAGGTAAGAATGGCATTCAACACTAATGATGAATTCGGGCAAATTTCAAAAGCATTTAATGATATAGCAGACAGTCTGGAAGAATATAACAAATTTGATACAGAAATTCTTCTTGAAAGGAAAGAGCTTTCAGAATCTGTTATAAGAAGGATGGATGAACCTGTGCTCATCCTGGATGTTAATCAGAACATTATTATGGTAAGTATTTTTGCGGAAAAGCTTCTTAATTTGGAGCATATTAATATCATTAACAAAAGTGCTTCTGAGGTTGCAAAAAAGAATGATTTGTTAAGATTCATGTTAAGGAGTCTGATTCAGGATACCAGCTTTCAGACAAATACATTTACCTTAACTTCTAATGATATAAAAACGACCTATACCAGTGAAATGAATATAATCACAAAACCTGGAAGAAATTCAGATTTAGTTATTCCCATAGGTTACTTAATTTCATTAAAAAAACTGTCCAAATCTTTTGATTGAGAACTTCTTTCAGGATTGCCATCTGAAATTCGGATATAAGCTTATTCTACCCGCGACGAATAACTCAACAGAATTGATTCCTGGAAGAGAATATTATTAACTTTGGCCGTTTTTTGTTCTTGTAACTTTTAAGAGAGAATCATGGACAGGTCAGGTAAGCATCTGGATATTAATAAGCTCTCTTTTGCAGGAGTCATTGTTACTCTTGGAATAGTATTTGGCGATCTGGGAACCAGCCCACTTTATGTAATGAAGGCTATTATAGCTGGAGGAAGTAAGCTTAATGAACTGCTTATTTATGGCTCAATGTCATGCATTTTCTGGACATTGACTCTTCAGACGACAATAAAATACGTGATAATAACCCTGAGAGCAGACAACAAGGGGGAAGGTGGCATTTATGCACTATTTGCTCTTTTGAAAAGGAAATCTTCTTGGGCAGCAATACTTACAATGATTGGTGCCAGTGCCCTTTTAGCTGATGGCGTAATAACTCCGGCAATAACAGTTACATCTTCTATTGAAGGATTGAGATTGTATAATCCCGGAATACCTGTAATTGCAATAGTTCTTTTAATATTTGCTGTCCTCTTCTTTATGCAGCGATATGGGACCAATGTAGTTGGAGTTTCATTCGGACCCATTATGGTGATCTGGTTTTCAATGCTTGGTATTCTCGGATTCACGCACCTTGTCCAGCACCCTGGAGTGCTGAAGGCTTTAAATCCTTATTATGCTATACTTTTTTTGACTGAATATCCAGGAGGATTTATTTTGCTGGGAGCTGTTTTTCTTGCCACTACCGGCGCAGAAGCTCTCTATTCAGATCTGGGGCACTGTGGCCTGAAAAATATAAGGATATCATGGATTTTTGTAAAAACCGCATTGTTACTTAATTATTTTGGACAGTGTGCCTGGATGATAAGCAAAGGGGGACTTCCAAATGACATCAATCCATTTTTTGGAATTATGCCGGAATGGTTCCTTATTCCCGGGAATTTTTATTGCAACTGCAGCGGCTATAATTGCCAGTCAGGCACTTATAAGCGGATCTTATACCCTTATTAGCGAGGCAATATCACTTAACTTCTGGCCAAAAGTCAAAGTACTGAATCCCACTTTTTTGAAAGGACAGGTTTATGTCCCATATGTAAACTGGTTTCTCTGGATTGCATGTAGCTTCGTTGTTATCTTTTTCAGGGAATCCTCAAACATGGAAGCTGCTTATGGTCTGTCTATAACATTAACAATGATTATGACCACACTACTCCTGTCATATTATTTTTATCAAAAAAGGGTATCCTATAGATTAATATTACTATTGTTGGTAGTTTTTCTTACCATAGAAGGAAGTTTCCTGATAGCAAATCTTCACAAATTCAAATATGGGGGATGGTTTACACTACTTTTGGCTACTCTGTTTTTTCTGATTATGTATGGTTGGTATTTCGGCAGGAAGTTGAAAAACAGATACGTAACATTTGCTAAACTCGACAAGTATTTAGAAATGTTTAAAGAACTTTCAAAAGATAATTCAGTGCCAAGGACCGCAACCAATCTTGTTTATATTATTAAAGCAAACAGGCTCGATCAGGTTGAATCAAAAGTGATATATTCAATATTTCCAGAAACAACCTAAACGGGCAAATACATACTGGTTTCTGCATGTTGATATAAAAGATGATCCGATAGTTTTGAATACAGGGTAACACATATAATTCCAGGAATCTTAATCAGGGTAGATTTCTATTTAGGTTTTAAAGTAGAACCTAATATCAACCTCTATTTCAAAGAGGTGCTCGAAGACTTGAAAAATTCAGGTGAAATTAACCTTGAAAGTAGTTATGATTCTTTAAGGAAATACTCTCTTCCAGCCGATTTTCAATATATTCTGATTGACAGGGTGATGACTCGTGACTATAAACTTTCAAAAAATGAAAATTTTACTCTTATACTTCATAGTATTTCCAGATTACTATGCATTTCCGATATAAAAGCTTTACAGCTTGATCCAACAAATACTGATTGAGGAAAAGGTTCCTATTACTATTAATCAACCTGTTTATGAAAGGATTCACCGAGGATAATGAAAATCGAAGAAAAGTCAACTTAATCCGGCCATTTATGATCAGGATAACGGGTTTGTCCAATCTATAATGATTATTCATCAAAATTAATCTTCTTATAATCCGTAAGGTCCAGCGCTCTTTTACGGTACATTTTCCTGTTTCGCTTATCTCCTTCAGAATCAAATATACGACTCAGTCCAAAATAAGCATATGCAGCAAATTCATTCCCGTAATAACCGAAACCAGAGATGTCTGCGATTCCCTTATTATAGAGTTTTTTAGCCTCAGTATTGTTGTGATATTCCTTTTCCTGCAGAATGCCATTGAGAATTGAGAGTTGTGCCTGGAAGTAGGAATTGCCCATTACTGTTTTTGAAGATCTGATAAGGGCCTCAGCTTCATTATATTTCTTTACCAGCAATAAGCTTTTTACATAACCTGTAAGATATTGGAGATTGGCGGGATAAAGCTCATAAAGGGACTTACTGGAAATATAAGCCTCTTCATAGTTATTTTCAAAATTTGTATAAATAAGCGAAAGGAAGAACAATGATTCTGCTCTCAGCATTATGGAATTTTGAGCCGCCGTCTGCAGCTCATTCAGGCCTCTTGTTACGTCCCCTTTTGGAAAAAGAAATGCAACCATTTTATAGATCGGGTGGGCATTGGGGTAAGCCTCCCGATAGTAATTGTACAGCCCGGTAAAAAAATAAAAATCAGAGAAAACTGAAGTATAATCAAATGATTGCCTCAGGTAATGGTACGTGCTTTTTGCGAGAGGGATAACATTTTCACTTAGGTTATTATCAGCATAATACATCAGAAGCATTCCCCTTGCGCCCAGATTGGACATTAAATATTCCGCATAATCAAGGTCATTATGTGTTTCTTCACATATCCTGATGCAATTGCGCATATCACTTTCATACAAAACGGATGGCGGAGAAGAAGGGATCAGAGGATAATTTTCCCAGTAGGTTATCATTCCGTTAAGCAGGTAAATCACAGGATGTCCCGGCAAGGAATGATTTAATTGTTGTTCAACCTCACGCGCTTTGTCAAACCTCAGATTGTAGATATCGTCAACACCCTTTTTAAGCAGGCTGACTGAAGCAGTATCATTAAGTATCTGTCCATCTAGAACTGAAGTACTTATGAAGTACAAGAACAACAGACATCTTATTAATTTTCCGGATCTACCTGACACTGATAATTAAAATAACCGCAAGTTTAAGCCTTTTTTCAAAATGATTTCTGGTATTATTTGTTTATTTTTGGTATTATAAGGATAAGTTGATTGCAAATGTCTCCGATGAGATACCCTTGCAGGACTCTGAAACTGGCATGGATTTTTATTTTCCCCCTGTTTCTGATTTATCCGTGCCACGAAAAATGGAAGACAACCGGAAATATGCATTGATCACCGGAGCTTCTTCCGGCATAGGCTGGTATTTTGCGGAAGTACTGGCAAAAAATGGTTATTCTGTAGTCGCGGCAAGCAACCAGCCTGCACAGCTTGATGATCTGAAAAAGAAACTGGAAAGGTCATACCCAATCATAGTCGAAACAATAAGCATTGATCTGTCACAGGAGAATTCCGCGCAGGGGGTGTTCGACTATTGTAATGATAAAAAGCTGCAAGTCGATGTTTTAATCAACAATGCAGGAATATTTGTTTTCGGAGAAGCCGCAAGAATTAATTATTCCAGCATTAAATCAATCCTCACACTTCATATTTTAACCCCTGCCCTGCTATGCCGTCACTTTGGAGAACAGATGATTAGCCGGCAAAAAGGTTATATCCTGAATGTTTCCTCAATAGCTTCCGTGATGTCTTATCCGGGTATCTCCCTATATGGACCGACTAAGGCTTTCCTTCGCAATTTCACACGTGCCCTCAGAACTGAGATGAAGCTCTACGGAATAAATGTGACCTGTCTTATTCCCGGAGCGACGAATACATCGTTATATGATGCAGCTAATTTCAACGTTCCGCTGTTAATGAAACTGGGAATAATGAAAAAGCCGGAGAATATTGCAAATGCAGGGATCAGGGCGCTTTTTAAAAATCGCGCAGAATGTATACCCGGATTTCTGAATAAAATAATTATTGTACTATTACCGTTCATCCCTCATTTTATAATCGGCATTATAAACAGAACAACCAATTTTACCGGAAAGACGTAGTGAAAAAAGGTTTGAATAAGGCTTAAACTGTCGTTGTCCGCGAGAAATTCCTGTTCCGGGAGTATTATATCCTGGAATTTTAACAAAAATTTAAGACTTTTTAAAAAAAGTTTAAAAATAATTTTTCCACTTAAACCATTCTCCCTTATTAATTTAGCCGGTCGATATTTTTTTAAAATAAAATTACGGAGGATCATTTATGTCATCTCTATCAAAACATTTAACAGTACTGATAACAGTTTTTTCATGGCTGTTTTCACTTACAGGTTTTGCAGCTCAAAATGCTGACAGCGTAATCCTTTATACTCCCTATACAAAAATTAGCGTACCTCCCGGACAGTCGATTGATTATTCAATCGATATGATAAACAACGGGAAGGTAGTTGCGGATGCTGATATTTCCATGAGCGGTTTGCCCTCTTCCTGGAAATATACCTTAAAAGCAGGAATATATACTATCCGCCAGCTGTCAGTCCTCCCACGGGACAAGAGAAATATGAGTCTCTCAATTGCAGTTCCCATTAATGTCAACAAGGGCAGTTACCGGTTCACTATAAGCGCCGGCAATCTTGCTGTACTTCCTCTTACGATTGTGGTATCGGAACAGGGAACCTTTAAAACTGAATTTACTACCGACCAGGCCAATATGCAGGGTAACACCACCTCCACATTCACTTACCAGGCAAATTTAAAGAACAGCACTGCTGAGCAACAGGTGTATTCCCTGATGGCCGGGGTTCCCCGCGGGTGGAACGTGTCATTTAAATACAATTCCCGGCAGGTTACTTCCGTCGAGATCAATCCGAGCACAATCGCCACTATTACAATAGATATTGATCCGCCCGACATGATTGAGGCAGGAACCTATAAAATACCGATTCACGCTTCAACAAATACTTCATCAGCCGATCTTGTGCTGGAAGTCGTTATAACTGGCTCTTATACAATGGAGCTTACAACCCCTGCGGGATTGCTTAGCACCGGTATTACGGCAGGCGATCAGAAACGAATCGAGCTTGTGGTCAGGAATACCGGATCTGCTGCGCTTACTGACATTCAGCTCACTGCCAGTGCGCCTCTTAACTGGGAAGTCACGTTTGATCCTAAAAAAATCGAAAGGATCGAACCAGGCAAAACCGCACAGGTAGTCGCGCTGATCAAAGCTGCAAAAAAAGCTATTGCCGGAGACTACGTAACAAATATCGACGCCAGAACCCCTGAGACCACAGCAAAAGCCCAGTTCAGGATATCGGTAAGAACTTCGATGCTCTGGGGATGGGTTGGTATTTTGATAATATGCGGTGCTTTAGGTGGTGTCTATTATCTGTTCCGGAAGTATGGAAGGAGGTAATCCGTGAATCAAAACATCATTGAACTGACGGGTCTGACCAAAAACTACGGTTCGTTTACAGCAGTCGACAACCTCACTCTAACCATTGCCAGCGGAGAAATTTTTGGTCTTCTTGGCCCTAATGGAGCCGGTAAGTCAACTACTATACTGATGATGCTGGGTCTCACTGAGCCCACTTCCGGATCGGTCAGGGTATGCGGCATAAATTCAACGACAAACCCTATAGAGGTAAAAAGAAAAGTGGGTTACTTACCTGAGGATGTCGGATTCTACGATGATTACACAGGTCTTGAGAACCTGATCTATACCGCAAGACTTAATTCGGTTCCGTTCCGGAAGGCCAGGCAGGAAGCGGAACAGTTGCTGGAAAAGGTGGGGTTGACAGATGAAAAAGGGAAAAAGACAGGGAAATACTCACGCGGTATGAGGCAGAGACTTGGACTTGCTGATGTACTGATCAAGAAGCCTGAAGTGATCATTCTTGATGAGCCTACACTCGGTATTGACCCGAAAGGGGTTCAGGAATTTCTTGCGCTAATTGTAAGGCTGAGCAAGGAAGAAGGCCGGACGGTACTCCTCTCTTCGCATCATCTTCACCAGGTACAGGAAATATGCGACAGGATTGGAATATTTGTAGGTGGCAGGCTGATCGCGGAAGGGAATATTGAGTCACTTTCAAAACAATTATTTTCAGGTGAACCTGTTACAGTCGAGGCAGGTATCAGGCTTCCTTTCCGGGAAGGTTCAGGATCATCAGACAATTCAATGGCCGTCAGGCTGAAGGATTCTGTAAGATCAATAGAGGGTGTTTTGAACGCCGAACTGACTGATAATGTTTTGCATGTAGGATGTTCACATGATGCGACCGAGGAGATTGTCAGGGCAATCATTGGATCCGGCGCAGGACTTACGCATCTCAGCAAAAAGGAGTACGGACTTAATGATATTTATAACCGGTATTTTGAAGGAGTTGAAAAACATGAATAACATAAAAGCTGACGTTCAAAATAATGGAAGATCACAACCGGCGGTAAAACGGTCATCCAGGAATAGAGGCATGTTCAGGCTTTTCGGATCAGACGACAGGATAATTCATCCTTTCAGGGTTATTGTAAATAAGGAAATATCTGATCACATCAGGAGCTGGCGTTTTATTATACTGCTTGGTCTGATTGCGCTGACATGCCTTGGCTCAGTATACACCGGTCTTGCAAATATCGGAGAAGCCGCAAAATCGGGCGATCCTGAAAATCCGTTTCTTTTCCTCCTTCTGTTCACAGCTTCCGACGGAACGCTGCCTCCGTTCTTTGTATTTATCAGCTTCCTCGGGCCATTGCTGGGGATAAGCATGGGCTTTGACGCGATTAATTCTGAACAGTCACGTGGGACGTTAAGCAGAGTCCTTGCCCAGCCCGTGCATCGCGATTATATACTTAACGCGAAATTTGTTGCTGCCTTATATGTAATAAGTGTAATGCTCTTTTCACTAGGTTTCCTGGTGATGGGAGCCGGACTTATTATGACAGGTATTCCTCCGACACCTGAGGAGTTTTTGCGTGTGGTTTTCTTTATCCTGGTAAGCATATTATATGTTTCATTCTGGCTGAATCTGTCAATTCTTTTCTCTGTCCGTTTTCGGCAGCCGGCAACTTCAGCGCTTGCAGGAATAGCTGTGTGGCTCCTGTTTACAGTTTTTTATGGCATAATTGTAAGCCTGATAGCTAAGGCTGCCTCACCCTCGGAAACAGCAACAGCCCAGCAAATTGTTGGTTACCAGGAGATGATCATGAACCTGCTTCGTGTACTGCCGAGTCAGCTTTACAGTGACGCCACAACTACCTTGCTGGCACCGACTGTAAGGAGCCTTGGACCGCTGACAATGGAACAGATTGTCGGCGCCATACCCGGACCTTTACCCCTTGGACAAAGTCTTTTGCTGGTATGGCCCCAGATTACCGAGCTTACAGCCGCAACGATCCTCTGTTTTGTTCTGTCGTATATCTCTTTTATGAGAAGGGAGATCCGCTCAAGGTAATTACCAGGAACCTAATAGCTTCAGATTAACCTGGCTCTCAGGTACTGGTCAGGCCAGGTTACATCTGCCCCCAGTTCCCGTGCCGCGGATAAAGGGAAATAAGGATTTCTGAGTAACTCCCTGGCTAAAAGCACAACATCAGCCCTGCCCTCCGCGATAATTGCCTCAGCCTGTGAGGCAGTGGTTATAAAACCTACAGCACCCGTCAGTATTCCTGTTTTACGCACAGCTTCCGAGAATGGTACCTGGTATCCCGGAGTGAGGGGTAATTTTGCATTGTATACATTACCGCCTGAGGAGCAATCTATAAGATCAACACTCATTTCTTTAAGTATGTATGCCAGTTTTACACTTTCTTCCAGAGTCCACCCTCCTTCAGCCCAGTCGGTTGCAGAGATGCGGAGAAAAAGCGGATTGTCAGCAGGCCACTCTGATTTAACACCATCGACCACCTCCCTTAATAAGCGGGTTCGGTTCTCAAAAGACCCTCCGTATTCATCCGTACGCAAATTGCTAAGAGGAGAAAGAAATTCATGCAACAGGTACCCATGGGCGCTGTGAATTTCAACTATGTTAAAACCGGCAATCCTTGCACGCTTTGCGGCTTGTTTAAAATCGGAAATCACCTTCCGGATACCATCTTTGTCTAATGATTCAGGTGCCCTGTCTCCGGCAATCAATGGTACATCGCCCGGACCAACTGTTTGCCATCCGCCATTTTTTTCATCGAGCTGTTTCCCGTTTTCCCAGGGCACTGCACAGGAAGCTTTTCTTCCGGCATGGGCAAGCTGGATTCCGGCAATGGCGCCCTGCTTATGTATGAAGCTGATAATTCTGGTCAATCCCCGGATATGTTCATCATGCCATAGGCCAAGATCACTGGGAGTTATTCTTCCCTCCGGTGAAATAGCGGTTGCCTCAGTAAAAATAAGTCCCGTACCGCCAGCAGCTCTGGTTCCAAGGTGTACCATGTGCCAGTCATTGGCAAATCCGTCAATTGACGAATACTGGCACATTGGCGACATAACTATCCTGTTTTTTAATGTGATATTCTTTATGGTTAAAGTCGAAAACAATTTTGACATAATGAAGAAGTATTTATAACCCACAAATAAATTGACCTGGTCCGGATTGATGAAAATCTGCTAAGCCTGGGAATAGACCCTCTGAGCGGCAGCAATGACAAAATCGTTCATCTGCTTTTGCACGTCTTTTTGTCTGCGAGACCGCGGTTCCCTGGCAATTTTGCTCAGTACTTTAACAAACCTGTCGATATCCTCTTCACTGTTCCCGATGCCCAGGCTTACCCTGGCAATACCGGGAAACACTATCCCACGATAAAGGGTCGCTATCAATCTCTGGAACTTTTCAAGTAAAGGAGGAACATTAAGCAAGTGCTTTACCAGTAGATGGGCACAATGACAACCCGACCGTACTCCTATTCCGCCACGCTCAGCCAATTCCCTGGACACTTTATTTGCAAAAATCCCTTTTATTTCAAAGGTAATTACACCTCCTTTTTGATGGAATCTGGGTGAGTCCGGGTCCTTTATCCCGAAAATCCTTATGCCCGGTATTTGTGCAAGACCCACCAGTGCACGGCTGGTCAGAGCCCGTTCCTCCTCCCTGATCAGGTCCAGGCCTATCCTCTGTAAAAGCACAAGAGCCTTTCCCAGTGCAGCAATACCTCCGGCGTTTTCCTCTCCAGACGATTGGATGATTTCCAGCTCATTCGGGCCAAAGTTTAGTAATCCCTTTCGGGCCACCAGTACTCCGGTGCCAAAAGGTGCATATGCCTTATGGGCAGAGAAGGCGAGATAGTCGATGCCACATTGTTCCATCCACACTCTGCGGTGTGCAACCAGTTGCGCAGCGTCCACAAGTAATTGTGCCCCATACCGGTGAACTATACGGCCGATCTCTTCAAGATTATTGAATACACCGAGTACATTGGAAGCGCCGCTTATGGCCATAAGCCTGATCCGCTTATTGCCATGGTGACCCTTCTCATTATATTCGTCGAGGAGATTGTCCAGCTCCTTAGAGTCTACGAAACCTTCATGATCCACTTTTAACCTGATCAGCGAAGAGCCAGGAATTGCCCTCCATGGCAGGTCGTTTGAAGTGTGCTCAAGAAGCGTGCTGATTATAACGGGTTCGATTCCTTGTCCGGGTTCACGGCTCATACTTCCGGCCACCAGGTTTATGGCTTCAGTGGTATTGGAAGTAAAGATCACATCATAGGAAGCCAGTGGTGCGCCCAGCATTTCAGCGCATACTGACCTGACCTCATTTATGATTTCCTGCTGTACCTGTAAAGGCTGGCGCCATGTCTGACATACGGCGTTCCAAACAGGAGTGAACGTGGGAGTGCTGGCGGCATAGTCCAGATTTGTATAGTGCCTGGTTCCTTCGGTTGTCGGCACAAGAACTTCCCGCCCTATCAGTGTCTGCCTGAGTTCATCAAGCAGTTTATGCCCTGAGAATTCATCGAGTTTATCGTGGTACAGGATTTCAGCTGCGCTCAGCTTTTTGGCGGGCGAATCCCGGAATATGTTAATTCCGGAATGCCTTATCAGCCTTAGTGCCCTGGCAAATGAAATGATATTTACGATGGCGGGTGTGCCGGCTTCGAATCTGTCTGGCTCATTTGCCCAAACGACCCATTCAGGCGAAACCAGCCTGGTCGTCCCACCACCTGACTGGAAAGGAACGCCTCCGGGCAGGGCTTTCTTTTTCACTATCAGTGCCCTGACACCCAATGGCAGGCTTATATCCTGACTTGACAGAACCTGATAACATTCCGGTTCAAGTTGTACCTTAATGGCTGCTACTCTTGCAGGTG
The DNA here is from genome assembly GCA_963732115.1 of uncultured Bacteroidales bacterium. GTDB lineage: Bacteria > Bacteroidota > Bacteroidia > Bacteroidales > VadinHA17 > LD21. The sequence goes on along the minus strand of CAVSYN010000003.1, from coordinate 20,424 downwards.
TACAGAAGATGACCACGTATTTGTCTTTGTTCAGCCCCAGGTATTCGAGGACAACGTCCCTGGCCTGCTCGTATAAATGTGTGGAAACCATCGAAAAGTGCCCGCTGCCACGGTGTACATTGGAATAAGTCTCCAATGCTGCATACACTCCCTGCTCAAGCTCAGCAAATGGTTCCTTAACCTCTCTGCTCCCGGGAGCAGGTTCTTCACCAATCTGAACTGAATAACTTCCGGTTGTTTGTGTTTTGTTCATACAATCATTTTCATTTAATAATAGCAGCTAACTCTTTTACCCTGACGAAAGTTAGACAAATTTGGCTATAAGGATTAATTCGGATAATCTTAATTTATATCTAAAATCCCTGAACATATTCCAATTCTTAAATGTTAAAGTCTAGTCAGTACCTAATTGAACAAAATTTATTACTGAAGGTATCTGATATTAAGTTCATTATTTACAGCTTTTTGAATTTATCAGAATGAATTAACCTGTAATTATTATGAAAAAGTTACTGATAATGGTGCTGGCATTATTACCGATAAGCCTTTGGGCACAGATCGGGTTGAAAGGAGGAATAAACTTTGCCAATGTTACCAAAGTTTCATCAATCAACAACAGTAATAATACCGGCTTTGCAGTCGGTTTATTCCTGGCTCCAAAATCAAAAGGCCTTATGGGTTATCGCTCAGAGTTGGTTTTTTCAAGGCAGGGTTACAATTTTGAAACAAATACTAATACCGGGAATGTAAACCTTGACTATATTATGTTGCCGCAACTTACTACCATCAACATTACAAAGTTCTTTCAGATTGAGCTGGGTGGCCAGGTTGCTTTCCTGATCAATTCGAAATCTTCCGAAAGCAGTACCAGCACAACTGATTATGGCAAACTGATGGATTATTATAACAGGTTTGACTATGGAGTAGCAGGAGGGCTTGAGATCCATCCTTTCAAGGGATTGCTTTTAGGGGGAAGGTATAACCTGAGCCTTGGAAATATGTACAAGAAACTGGCAACCGCTACTCCTGGTTCAGTTCCATCGTTTATACCCGATGTGAATGTTAAAAATAATGTAGTTAATATTTACATCGGTTGGCATTTTATAAAGTAATCAGGCGGCCACAACATCCTCAGGATGTACACTTTTACTGACTTTCCCAACCATGGAGCTATTCGATCTTTTTTGCGGTCATTCCATTAAAAATGAATCCTGTTACTTTGTTAACACTGTCAGCCCGAAACTTGAGAAATCCCCTGAGCTCTCTTATAAAGAAATCGCTGTCGGAGGTGAAATAAACTTTCCAGTAGACATCCCCGGATTCGTTTACTAACAAGCCGTTATCGCTTGTTTTAAAAGTAACGGTGGTCCCGGCCATATCATATTTGCCAACGTATTTTTCAATGACTGATGCCTTTACATCAACAACTTGTCTTTTTTCAGGCAGATAATAATCCTTCCAATTATATATAGTTGCCACGCTATTGGCTATTTCCTCCAGGATCGAGGTATTTTCGTGATCAGTGTTGGTCATAATCACAACTCCTTCACCATTGTTAAGACAACCGATTGCGGTGCAGCAAAACCCATAATTTCCTCCGTTATGATTAAAGTACTTAAATGAGCCGGTGACTCTTGAATTAATAAACACACCAAGCCCGGCATCTTCAATAACCGGGGTCAGTCTTAACCTTGTCATTTCCCTGTTAAGCACCTTTGCCGATTTCCCATTGTATGCAAGCTGGGTCTCAATTATATACCTGCAAAGATCAGCTGGATTTGTCCATAATCCTGCGGCAGCCTGCTCGGGGTAGATATGGTACTTCCCTGGAACTTCTCCGCCGTCGGCTTTGTAACCTGTTGCCAGAAGCTCCTCTCCCGATGCCGATGGTGGCTGGGTAAATGAGCTACTTGTCATGCCAAGCGGATCGAGGACATTCTTTTTCATATATACATCATAAGGCTGATTTGTAATATCCATTACTATCATCTGTGAAATGGTAACGCCTCCGCCGGAATAAACAAAACTCTTCCCCGGTTCGATCGTCGACCTGACCGGCCCTGTATTGGCTGGCTTCTGCCCGTCAAGGATCTGCGGAATAGAAGGAAGAACCTCTCCTTTTGCATAACCGGAGAAACCGGAAACAGTCAATCCTGCAGTATGACTTAACAGATTGATCGGGGTAATAACTTTGTTATTCGATTTTTCGTCATATGGGAACTTCCAGGACACAAGGTATTTGTTGATATCACTGTTCAGATCGAGTCTCTTTTCCTGCGCCAGTTTTAAGACTCCCAGACTATTAAGGGATTTGCTGATGGAAGCTGCCTGGAAAAGGGTTTTTTCCGTCACAGGACGCTTTTCTGAAACATCAGCGAAGCCATACCCTCTTGCCCATTCAATCTGATAATTATGAACTACAGCAATGCTGAGGCCATTTATATTGTATTTTTTCATTCTATCAGCCAGGGTCCAGGTATCGCTGGCTCCAATCTGTATCCAGCCGGCAAGACTATTCTCAACCAGTCTGATTTTTTCCTCAACATCAGCCGGATATTTTTTTCTCTGTGCATCAAGGAAAAGTGTGTTCAGAACAGCAATAATGAATAAAAGCAGGAGATATTTTTTCATAGTGATTAATTTTAATAGACCATTAAAAAGTGATGCAAAATAATTATCACATCCGGTGATCAGTCTTTTTATAAAGACACCGATTATTTTGAGATGTTACATTCTTTAATGAGAATAAGATAATTGCCCATCTGCCAGTTGGTATGGGAAGTATTGGTTAAGTCATGAACATTTTAAATAATCAAACTGACATAGTGCATCAAATAATTATTATGCCAGTCTATCTGTTAAATTAGCATGTTCTTAAATCCTTAAACTATGAATTTATGAAAACCAAATTGATTATCCTTTCTCTTTTCTTCCTTATACCATCTGAAATTTACTGTCAGGAAAACAAAACGCAGATTTTACCCGGTTCGTGGATGGGTAGAGTTACGACTAATCAATATTCCCTGCGGGCATTATTCAGGTTTGAAGGATCAGGGGAAAATGTAAAAGGGTACTTTGACAGTCCCGACCAGGGTCTTAAGGATTTGCCCTTTGATAAAGTATGGACCATTCAGGATAGCGTATTTGTCGATGCGTCTAAATCACTGAATGCAGGAATTATTTTCAAGGGCAGGATACTCCCGGGCGATTCGGTCATCGATGGAATATGGGGTGGGAGTGTTAGTTTAAGAGTAAGCCGGACAAACTATGTGTTTACACTTAAAACAAATCTGAATCCTGAATTTGAGGGTTATAAGATCATAAAATTAATTAAAACCTCCCCTGTCAAGGATCAGCAATTAACCGGTCTGTGCTGGAGCTTTGCTACCACATCTTTTATTGAAACGGAAGCATTACGAATTGGTAAAAGCCCTGTGGTTCTTTCGCCCATTTTTTTTATCATACCGACATATATCGACAAGGCTGAAAAATATATAAGGATGAATGGCAATAGTTCTTTTAGCCCGGGCGATTTAACATTCAGTGCTTTGAGTGCTTATAGGAAATACGGGGCAATTCCCCAGGAAGCCTGGTCAGGAAAAAAGGATCCAGCATCGAAATATTTTCATTGGGAAATGGACAGAACCCTGCTCGAAAAGGTTAAATACTATGTGAAATCCGGTCGTGGCAGCATGACGGCGGAAGGATACAGAAAAGATATCAATGATATCTTATCCGGAACCCTGGGAAAAGTCCCTGAAACTTTTACATATCAACAAAAGCAATATACCCCTGAATCGTTCGCAAAAGAGATGATAGGAATTAACCCGGATGATTACGTTGAAATAACCTCATTCAGTCATCATCCTTTTTATTCGAAGTTTATTCTGGAAATTGAATCAAACTGGAATAATAACCACTATTTAAACCTGCCCATAGATGAATTCAGTAAAGTAATAGATTATGCTTTGTTGCATAACTATTCAGTATGCTGGGATGGGGATGCCTACAGATGTGAAGGTTTCAATGATGGGTTTGCAGTCCTGGACGATTCTGTCAATACCATTACTCAAAAAATGAGGCAGACCGATTTTGATAATTATAACACAATAGATCAGCATAATATGCATATTATTGGCATTGCTGAGAACAATAAAGGTAACAGATTCTACATTGTTAAAAACTCAAGCGATCAAAAGAATTGCGGAGGATATTTATATATGTCAAAGGAATACCTTCTGTTAAAGACCATATCAGTTATGGTACACAAAAGTGCCATCCCAAAAGAAATAAAGGATAAGATTGCCTCAGTTTTGTAGTAAAATTAACTTTGGCTTGTTACTTATGTAACTTGCATAAAGAAATAAATGCAGGTACTTAAAATTTATTGCCAGAACTGAAGAAAAATGTTAAAAGCCTTAGCTATCTCATTATGGCTGATCATGCAGCCGGGCCATGTAACGATGACCAGCATTGACTATGTTCAGGGTACCGATTCTTTAAAAGTTTTTTGCAGGATGGATTTCCATGATTTTCTGAAAGATTTACAGACAATCGACGACGACAGAAATTTGATCAGACTATTTAGTAAGCAGCCCTTTCCAACTGACCTGATTAACCAATACTTTAATTCAAAAGTCTTTATTTATGTAAACAAAAAACTGCTGATCGGGAAGTTAATTACTGTGAATCTCACTGATAATGAAATCAGCCTGAATCTGATCTATAAGTCAGATAAAAAGCCAAAGAGTATAACTGTCAGGAATATGATTCTTACAGGGTGGTTCAGTGATCAGTCAAATTTAACTTATAATAAGGATAAACAATTTTGAGAAAGGGATCAAACTAACTCCCGAGCATAATGAGGAGACTTTCACTATAAAATAAATACAGGTATTTGTTATGTTTTTATTCACAGGCCTTTTACATATTAACCTTACGGAAACGTCCTCACTTAGAAATGACCAGGTTTCCTTATCGTGTTCAGGAGTAAGTCTCATTGCTTCCTCATATTTGTTTATACTGATAAAGATCATATTTGTCTGATCGCTGTATAATCCAGTCAAAACCTGATTCCTGATTTTGATCTTCTTTGGATCCTTATCTGACCGGTAAAGCAGGTTCAGGAAGATTTCATTGTCCATGAATGTTCACAGTCAATACCTTCCCGGTCAGTAGTTTATTATTTACATAAATATGAACTTTATCATTGAAATATTTGATTAATCAGATCAGCAGGAAAAGACTGGTTTACAGATATTTTCTCAAGATTACAGTCCGGGTCATACAATTTGTAATCCCGTAAAAAATCATCATAATACATTCTGAAAAAAACTTTCATGGAATCGGTACCCTGAACCTGGTCAATGCTTGTCAGTGTTACATGAACAGGGTGGAAAATCAATAGAGATCGGGAGAATTAAGATTTTTAACATTGTTCTTGATTTCAGTTCAGAATAGTCGATTATTTGTAATTGACATAATTTTTTTGACTAATTTCTTCAATATCAAAAATTTTATTTCTATCCCATTCAACCCAGTATTTTAAAGCATTATGGCGAATAAGTTTCCAATAGCCATCGTCCATTAATCCAAATTTCATAATCCCTTCATTAATATCCGCATCTACTTGTTCGAGGTATTCCTTTTTGAGACTAATTCTGATAGAACGATTTTTATATGTAAAAACAGCCGATGGTTTGGTTTTACTATGGGTAGCCAGATGAATTGTTCCCATTCCTAAAGTTGCACCTGTACTTACCTGTATACCATCATTCAGACAACTGTATGGTGGTTTAGTTCCTGCATAGGTGGTTACTTCAAGCATGTCAGGCACCAACACCAAATAATTCACGTGCTTTAATACCCATTTTAGCCCCAACAATTGAGAATACACCCAAGTGTCCGATGAAACTCATCAGTCATCACATTGGCTTTCCATTCCTCATATCCATAACGGGCAATTGCAGAATCCATAATCTGGTCGGACATCGTAGTTGAACATTTCACGCTGAACAGGAAACCTGTTGAATACAACATTACGCTCCGAAACATAAATACCATTTATCATATCGCAAATGGCTTCTTTCACTCCCTGAACATCATAATCCTGGTTATATCTGACATTTAACTTATCCTATATTATATTGATGCCAAACAATTCGGGATTTGTTAAATAAAGCGCTACAAGGTCGTCACATAACCTGAAATGATTTTGTTTCAATTTTTCAAGAACTGATGGTTGACTGAAAACATTGTATAAGACAGTGGCAAGCTGGGTCTTTGATTGCTTGCAAACAGCATACATGGATGAATCAAACAATGCATTATCCTTATTCAGATTTGAAATAACATCAATTCTTACATTGGATTTAAAAACTACGTCTGCACTTTCCTTATCACATTCATAATTAAATCCCTGTAAGGGTTTTACAGATTCGTTATACCAGATTATCCGTTCAATTTTTGATAAAAGGGCTGCATCTTTCTTTATCAGCTTGTGCAATATTTGTCAGCGGACCCAGACAAACCAGTATGATTTTTTCATTTGCATTGTTTAATTTTTCTGAAAGGCAATCAACTGCATTTAAATCTGTTACTCTGATCGCCAGTTTCGCTACCCCAGCTTATATTGTCTGTTAAACTCACGCCATGGCGGATTAATTCCTTTAAGAACATCACCACAGGCAACAGGAATATTCATCCCTGTTAAATTCATGTAGCAGAGAACTAATTTTTTCAGCACCTTCCTCGGGAGATAATGAACCATCTGATGTTAATATTGCTTTTATGGTTATCTCAGGGCGGGCCAGCAATAAACTTATGGCACGCATATCGTCAATTGCACAGTCTGTATCAATAATGACAGTGTGGTTTAATTTGACAGGCAATGGTTGTGCCCATATGCTTGCTGTGAAAAAAACAGCCAGAAGGGAAATAATAACTTTCTTCATTGATTTTTAGCTATATTTTAAAACCATTATCATAACTTCAATGTTTGTGAAAAACATAATGTGAATGATAATGTTTATGCTCTTCATTCCCATGTTTATGAATATGTTCATGGATCAGATTCACACTTATGAGAAGTTCTTCATCGCTCAGTATTTCTGAAGCAGTTCCGGTTTTTCGGATGGTATGTTCATCTGAAAGTACTGCAACTCTGGGCTGCAGGTGATCAATAAGATCAAGATGATGTGTGGTGAAAATAATAGTCTTTCCTGCACTGGTTAAGTTCAAGGAGAAGTTCGATGAAAAATGTTTGTGTTTTGGGATCAAGACTTGAAAGTGGTTCATCAACAAGCAGAACATCAGGATTCATTGTAAGAACAGATGCAATTGCGACTTTCTTTTTTTCACCACCTGAAAGCATATATACAGGACGCTCTTTCAGGTATCCGATACCGAGATATGATAAAGTCTGTTCTGCTCTTTCCTGTGCAGTTTCAAGAGGAAGGTTGAGTTGCAACGGGCCAAATAAAAGTTCATCAAAAACTGTTGGACAAAATAATTGTATATCGGGATTCTGGAAAATATAGCCCATACTTTGCCGGAATTGTATTCCAAAACTTTTTTCCTTCAACGATTTTTCAGTTACGGGATTTCCTTCAAACAAAACTTCTCCTGAATCAGGAAAAATAAGTGCATTGATAATATGCAGCAAGGTTGATTTACCGCTTCCGTTCAGTCCGATGATAGAAAACATTTCACCTTTTTTCACAGAAAGGTTAATATTCTTTAGTGCAGGAATTTTGCCGTAATATGAATAATCAATATTCTTTAATGAAATAATATCTTCCATGATCATTTTCATAATATGATAATGACTATACCTGATGCAACAATAATTATCAAGAGCAACAAAATCCATAAAAGTAAAATGATTTTGTGAATGCAGTTTTACTTTCCCATTGTAACCTCTGGAAACCATAGCAAAATAAGTATTCTCATAAATTATCATTGATTTTTTGAAAATAAAAAATATCCGTCCGCTGATCAGTTTCCTGATATTCTTGCTTTTAATATTGCCTGACAAGCCTTGATTTTAATGCAAAATAAGTTTCTTCAATAGTGCGGGAAAGAATAAAAATATATTTGTAAGCAAGTGAAATGATCATCAGGAATGTATCCGGAACTCCAATTATTTTAAAAGACTTGATAAAAGACGGAAAAGGTGTGGTAAAAACAATAAGCAGAGCAAATGAAACAGAATTAAGTACTCTGAGAAAAACCAGGAATACTACCTGAAATCCATTTTCAGTAAAACCTATATTCTGAGGAATATTATAAATCCAGAAATGTGAAGGTTTATCAAATGTAATAAGGTTAAAAATGATTTTACCAGGGGTTATAACATTGAGAGAAGCCGGTAATACTACAAGAAAGCCGAATATAAATGCAAGTAATAAATATTTTCCTGTAAACCTGGAAGACCTTAAATCTTGCTAAAAGATATAGCAAAAAAATAAAAACTGTAATAAGTACTTGTGCATGAAGATTACTGACAATACTTATCACTACTGCAAGATAAATCAGTGAAATAAGTTTGACATAAGGATTGATCTTCTGAATGAAATTCTCTTTTGCTGCATTTTCTGCCTGCAGATAAATAGATTTTACAGCACTTGCTGAATTTAAGTATAGTCTTGTCAAGAAAGGAAAGTTTTGTCCTTTTTACATTTACCAGATCATGTTGATCATGTACGGTCTGAAGTAAATATGAAGGAATCTTATTTTCCATTTCTGACAATTAATCTGGAAATTAACAACATGACAACGTATGTTAGTGTGGCTCCGAATATACCTGATACAATATAATATCCCGATTGATGAACAACAGATGTATCTTCGCTATTGATTGTATAATCAGGCAGGGGTGCTTTCCATAACATCTGAATATTTTGCCAGTCCCTGAGGTACATAACCAATAAGATCCTTCACTGTCTGAGCCGACCATTCACCCCAGGCATCACCGGCATTAAAAAACATAGGAAGCAAAATTCCTGCCGGGGTTATGAGACATAATAAAAGAAGAATAATAAGAATTTTCTTCTGAAGTTTATCTAATTTCATTTTTACCTCCTTTCCTGAAAGCATAAATTAATCCGGGTTCATTTCTCAAAAAATAACTAACGATTATTGCAGTAATAATTCCTTCAACAATTCCAAAAAGTAACAGATGTTCAATTGCCATTGCAGGAATTGCAATACTAAGATCGTAAGGACAATACAAGGCTTTCCCATCAGGCAGAAGATGCTATTATTGGTTGTATTCCAAATTCAACTGCTGTAAGTATTGCAGCCAAAACCAGACTAAAATATCCTGAAATAAATGCAGCAAAAGAGACTCTGTGTTTTCCAGGGGAATTTTGCAAAAAAGTTTGAAAATGTAATATGCTATAAAAGGCATAAATACTGCCATATTGAAGCAGTTTGCTCCAATTGCTGTAATTCCGCCATCGCCAAAAATAAGCGCCTGTATAATCAGTGCCACCGACACAGCAACAGTAGCAGCCCATGGACCAAAGAGAATTGCAATAACAGCAGAACCGACTGCATGACCGGTTGTACCTCCAGGTATAGGCAGATTAAACATCATGATAATAAACGAGAATGCTGCTGCCATTCCAAGATATGGAATATTGCGCGCAGAAACTTCATTTTTAACTTTCTTTACTGCAACAGCCGCAACTGATACAAATACTCCAAATAATGGAATATATGTTTGTGGGCTGAGATAACCATCGGGAATATGCATTTTTGTTCCCTTTATAGTACTTTATAAGATCTGATGCAAAGTGTTACTTATACTAATTTCGTGTTACTTCATGTTCAAAAAAAATTATTCAGCCCGGCTCATCACCAGTTTACCATGAATAATACCTTTAATTCCGATTAATTTATCAGATAATTCGGTTAACCTGTTTGCAGTACCTTTTACTGCAATAATTTCAAGACAATTATCATGATTTAAATGAAAATGCTGAGAAGACAGGATTACATCAAAATACTCATGTTGAATATCGTTCGATTTGGTCGTTACATCTCCCTTATGATGGTCGTAAAGCATTACAACTGCTCCGGCAACAATCTGATTACAATGCCATTTTTTTTCTACAAGATTTTTTTCAACCAAATGACGGATTGCCTGAGAACGATTAGGTAAACTATTTTCAATAACAAAGCTATCAAGGGCTTTAAGAAGATCTTCATCCAGACTGACTCCGAAACGGGCTAAAGACATAGTGTTATCTTTTATAAAATTCGTGACATAAAAATATGTAAATAATAATTAGCATCAAAATTCTAAATTATTATTCCCCCTGAACAAATACCTTGGAAACGGGAAGATCTCATTGACAGTTTTTTCATAGATCTCATATTTTTCTCCAAAAATCCTTCTAAGCACATTAGTTTCTCCATGAATTGATATCCTGAATCCGATATACAATACCAAAGCAATAGATAAAACTAAGCCTGAATGAAAAACAAGTGCCAGAGAAGGTATTATAAAAACTATTATGGAGGAATAAATAGGATTCCGGCAAAGAGCAAAGGGCCCCTGTGTAATCAGGTTACCGGGTTTAAAGTATTTCAAAAAGAATATTGCTGAGTACATCCAGTAAATAATTCCCAGCCCTAACCAGACAAATCCTAGAACCTTAATATAAAAGAAATCCAAAAATCCCAAATCAAGGAATTCAGGATATTTGTACATAACAATTAATGAAAGGATTACATATGGCAGACATAATAGAGCCAGTTTGGGGCCGCAGCCGAAAAGTGTCATAGATGTTTTCATTTTTATCTCCTTAATAGTTTCAAAGAAAGTTTTGATTTATGTCAATTCAATATATAAAAAACCGGGCTGATTCAAAATTACATCATTTTCAAAATAAGGTCAAGTCACTTTCTGCGTTTAAGTTATGCGATATTTTGAATGCGATTTAGGGAATTGATAACTTCATAAAAGATAAATACCTTTATTTAAGTAAGAATACCATCGAAATTTTAAATGAAGATTAAATCTTTTTCTGTACCTGTTTTTTTTATTGATTCATTACCCGATATTCTAAATACTGAGTGCAGGGAACTGCTGCGGTACATTGAAATAAGTGCTAATCCGCCAGAAATTTTTGTATGGTTAAAACAGTTGCGCGTTGCACCCTACAGTTACGATTTTATTGACAACAGATGCAGAAAATCACCTTATTTTGTCATTGAAAACCTGCCTCCCCTGAAAATTAATACACACTACCTGTTAGCGTTTCACATATCTGAATTTGAGGAAAATTCTTTTATAGCTTGTCGTTTTTGTGAACCAATTAATGAACCGGTCAACTTATACATGAAGGACCTGTACTTTGAATACAGGATTATAGAACAGGGAACTAAAAATATTTTATGGTGTAAGATAAAAGGTTATTTAAATACTGATATTTCCTCAAAAGGATTCTTTTATATTTTTTCCCTGGTTGATAAGGTAATGATGAAGAGGCAGCTTAAGAATATCAAGAGATTATCAGAACTGTTGACTTTTGGAAAAGTTGAAACCAGGGCGTTTGACTTAAAAAGCTGCTATGCTAAATCAGGATTGCACTGGTGGTTATTTTGCCGCCGTCAGAATTGCAAAGGATTAATAACATAGAATTTTCTTCCGCTCTCTGCTTTACCTGCCGAAGCCTTGGCGAAGGCACGGCTTCCAACTCCCCGCATTGTCCTAAGGTTCGACTTTTTCAACCAGGCCTTTAAGATCTTTTTCTGGAGTTGTTTAAAATACCCCTTTGATGTAAACGAACTACTGAAATTTATCAGCTACTTTATTTTGAAATATCTCTGCCAGGCCTGAACTGCCTCAGAAGGTTTTCCAAGAGCTATGAGTGTCTTGCCTTTCCAGAACCATGCTTCAGCTTCTGCGGTGCCCGATGATTTACCAACTCCAAGATTCTCCGGGTAGGTTAGGGCAGCTTCGAAATGAGTTAAAGCATCTTTATATTTCTTCTGATCAAATAGCTCTATCCCTTTCCTGATTTGCGACTGATTAAATATATCCCAGGTTATGCTTGATCCTTCCCAGTTCACAAAATATGGAGTTGACATCAGTAGTTTTACAGATTCATCATAAAGCGCTTCCTCAAGGTAAGCCTGGGCTAAATCTATTGTAATATCTGACCGGCGGGCGCCTTTAAATGGCATTTTTTCAAGCAAGGAAATAGCTTCAGGTCTTTTACCATCATCGATCAGCACTCCTGCAAGATCCCTGTAAAGGGTCTGATCATCTGGTCTTGACTTGATGGCATTTTGAAAACACATTTCAGACCTGGCACGATCTTTCCCGACTGCCCAATAGTACCAGCCAAGGTTCCGCCAGGGAATGCTCATAGCCGGATTTAGTTTCACCGCTTTATTCCAGTTATTGGCAGCCTCATCCAGCCTTCCAAAGTTTCCATAAAGATTCCCCAGCTGATAGAAGGCAAGAGCATCACCGGGATTTTGCTTAATCGCAAAATCAAGGACTTCCACAGTTTCAGGCCGTGATGCAAAAATAAAATCCTGATTGTTAACTGAAGCCTTCGAAAGATAGTCCAATGATTTTTTTAGGTTTCCTGTCTGAGAATAAAGGAAGGCCAGATGATACTGGATAATAAAGTTCTGCTTTTTCTCATCCCGCCCGTTTATGCAGGAGGTTTCAAGGATCCAGGCGGCTTCTTTTGGAAGGCCTGACTCAGAAAAGGCAATGCTTGTCCCCAGAATTTCAAAATCATATTCTCCCACAAATTTTCTGGCATCAGATGCAAACCTTGTTGAGTCAGCCATGATAATTGCTTCCAGAGCCCTGGTTGTCAGTTCGGTTGGGTTTGCGGTTATGCGGGCTTTCGTCAGTTCCAGCGCTTTTTCTTTCTGGTCATTGCAATAAAGCGCGATCAGATAATGATGGAATGATGATGCGTTATTCCTGTTTGCCAGTGTTGCTTTTTCGAAAGCTGAAAGAGCTTCCGGATATTTTCTCTGAAGCATATAACTTCTGCCGGCAAGGTCAAAGCCGATTGACTCTGTGCCAAGGCACCGGGATGCCTTAAATCCGCATTTTATGGCATCCTCATGATTGTTTTGTCTGAGCCTGCACAATCCAAGGAAATACCAGGCGATCCCGTCATCATTTGGTATTTGCTCAAGTGCTTTTGCCAGCATCCCTGAAGCTTTATCGTAATTTGCCGCTTCGAACTCCAGAATTGCGAGATCGCGCAGTGCAGGCAACTGGAGCGAGTCTGTTTTAAGGATTTTATTGTAATATTCCCGTGCCTTAATACGATTAAGAGAGCGGTCGTATTTTTGAGCCAGCAGATACATCTGCTCAACAGAAAGCTGATCATCAGCTTTGTTCACGTATGAAGGCGGCTCGGGCGGATTAACTTCATTCAATTGCAATGGACTTATATATTTTGCCACTTCCTCACCGGAAGCGGATTTAAGGACAATTGTCACCTTTTTCCCGGCAGGTTGCACAAGAGATACTGCAGCTGCTTTTTCGGGAGAGAGGTCCATCCGCTTTGCCAGGATCTCTTTATCTCCATCGTAAATAGACAGGGTGGCATCTTTAAACTTTTCAGTTGAAATCATTCTGATCTCCATCTGTTCGTTCTTCCTCTCCGTTCTGAACGCAACATTTTTGTTCGCAAATTCAAATCCATCACCCAATCCATGAACCGGGTACCAGTATTCATTCCAGGAAATCATAGCTTTTGGGGCAAGGGTTCCGTAGTCAGACTGGGTTGGTAACGGACCGCTCTGAACCTCGATATAATTTCCATCCGAATCTGTCAGATTTTTCTGGCAGACCCTTCCGTATTCCCCCTGCCCCCATGTCCAGGCCTTCTTACCGCTATGCTCATTATGGTTGGCAACCTGTATTATTCCCTGGTTAAGATCAACATCGTAAGCTCCGCGTCATTGGCCGAGCTGTGCTCCGGACCGTACCACCAGCACCAGTCGCTGCCCTCGGCCGCCAGCAGCGCCTCGTAAGGCGCCGGCTAGTTGCTCTGCCGTCGGCGCGTTCGGATCGCCTTGTGCGCGCTTTTCCGCAGTGCGCTGATAGAAATCGCGCGCATTGCGCAAGTAGCTCCCAGGCCGTGACGTCTTCCCTGTGCCCGATCCACACGTCGAAATTGGCGTTGATCCACGACGCCGGAAAAATCCTTGTTCCGCCGGAATGTCGCCGGCCGCCGCCAGCGCCTCCGAGCGCCGTCAGCGGCCGGATGTCCGGATCGATTGTCAATGCGGCGGTAGAACTGGCGCAAAAATTCGCGGCCGTTGCCCGGATAATATTCCCAGGCATTTTCGCCGTCCAGAATCAGCGACACGGTCAGCGGTCGCCCGATCTGCACGCGCTCGCCGATGGCGCGGATTCGCCGGTACAGATCGTCGGCGGCGGCGACCGAATCCATGCGGCTGTACACGAAGCCCGACCAGGTCGGACAAGATAGTGATCGCGGAAAAATCCGATGATTTCCCGGCCGCCCAGCGCGCACCCGCAACGGCGAGTACAGCCGGTCCGCGTTGGACGGCACGCCCGCGGCGTCGCGGCCGAATCCCACGCCAAGCGTGCGGCCCAGCACGCCTTCGTCGGTGGCAAACCACTTGAAGCCGAGTTCGCGCCGCGATGCTCAGCGCCTGGTCGGAGACCGAACCCTCCGAGGGCCACAGTCCGACGGGCGGCTGGCCGAACACTCGTTCGTGATAGCGGCGCGCACGCTCCAGCTGCTCCCGGGCGTCGTCGGGATGGCGGAACGCCGGCTGCAACGGTAGCGGCGACCACGGGATTGGAGACGCGCGCGATGTCGGTATCGCACAGCAGCGGCAGAATCGGATGGTAGAACGGCGTCGTGGAAATTTCGATCTGGCCCGACTCCTGCGCCTTGCGGTACTCCGGCAGGACGCGTCGCCAGCAGCTCGATCTGTTTGGCTCGCAGCGCCTGCTTGTCCGCTTCCGTGAAGTCGGAACCCTTGCGCGAGAGCCGCGAAACCTCCGGATCGGTCGCCAGATACTCCTCGTCCATCCAGCACAGCTGCGAAAGAACCTGCAGATCGCGCCAGTCGCGCTGGCCAAACGTGCGCGCGACGACGCTCGCGGCGCGGCCCGCTGCGACCACTCGAACAGCTCCGCGTAGCGCGGCCAGCGCGCCAGCAGGTGATCGCGATTCACCTGGAAGGCGCGCACCAGAATTTCCGCTTTATCTTCCGGCAGTACAGCTTGTCCGCCGGCGTGAACGCGATGCTGAACCACGGCTCGTCGAACTTGCCGCTGGCGTATTCCTCCAGTTGCGCGCCCAGCGACGGCACCACGTTGATGGTGGCGTGCATCTGCGGAAATTCTTCCAGCACGCGCACCATTCCCCAGTAATCCTTCAGCGCGTGCAGGCGCGTCCACGGCAGCATGTAGCGGCCCGTGGACGGATCCCGATACTGCGGCTGGTGCATGTGCCACAGCAGCATCAGATGAATGCGGTTCATGCGCGCGCCGCTCCCAGGCGCCTGCCGCGAGACATGCTAGAATGAGCCGCTTCGGCCATGCGCATCATCGATCGCCACATCTGCCGCGCATATTGTTTCCCACGCCCTGCTGGGACTGGGCATCTTTACGTTCATTTTTTTCGTTCCGCAGACTCGCTCGCATCATGGAACTGGTCGCGCGCCACTCGGCGCCTGCCGGTCGACATCCTGAAGCTGTTCCTCTCCGCATTTCCGAGCGTGCTCACCTTCACTATTCCCATGGGCCTGCTCGATCGGCATCCTGATTGGCCTGGGCGGGCTTTCCTCCGACAGCGAACTCATCGCCATGAACGCCACCGGCATGGGGCTGCGCCGCCTGCTCGTCCCTGTCGGCATCCGTGGCCGTTGGCGCACTGCTGGTATCACTCTGTGCATGACGCTGTGGCTCGCGCCGATTTCCGTGCGCCGCTTTCCGCGCCGCCTCGAGAACCTTGCGCACCGGTCAGGCTTCCTTCCATTCAACCCCGCGTCTTCGATGAGCGCTTCCCTCACATGGTCCTGTACGTGCAATGACTCGGCCGCGGCCACCCACTGGAGTGGAATCTTCCTGGTGGAACCGATCCGCAAGGACGTTTCGCGTCTGACCGTGGCAAAGGACGCCATTGTAATTGCCGACCGCGAGCAGGGCAAGCTGGAGTTGCACCTGCGAACGGCAGCATGCACGAATCCTCCACCGACGATCCGGGCAATTACACGCTTTCCGCCTTCGGCGCAGCGCGATTTGCCCGTCGCCATGAAGGCTCCGCGGTCGCTCGCGTCTCCGAGCCGGCATTCCGGCCGCACCAGCGCGTCTCCTGCGCGAACGCCGACCCCCCGACGCCAGCATCGAGATTCATCGCCGCCTCTCTTTCCCGTTCGCTTGCCTGGCCTTCGCGCTGATGGCCCTGCCGCTGGCCGCGCGCCCCCGGCGCGGCAGCCGCGCCGGCGGATTCCTGCTCGCGCTGCTGCTCATCTGCGGCTACTACGTGATCTTCACGATGGGCGCCGGACTGGCCCGCGACGGGGTGCTCCCCGCCTGGCTCGGAATCTGGGCTGCCAACATCTGCCGCCGGTCTGGGCCTGGTCCTGCTTCCCCGGCATCAGCGCATGCCGGGGAGCAGCCGGTCTGAACCTGCCGCTTTCGCCTGGATCGCGGCGCTGGCGCAGCCGGAAATTATCTCGCGCCGGCGAGCACCGCGGCGCTGGCCCCCCGCGCACGGATCCGCTGGCCTGGCGGGCTTCCGGCCAGGAACGCGCGGGCCGTTCCCCAGCTCATCGATTTCTATCTGCTGCGCAATTTTTTCTTCTATTTCGGCTTGCTGCTGGTGGGTTTCCTGGTGCTCTTCGAAGCCTTCAACTTCTTTGAACTGCTCGACGACATCGCGCAGCACCGCGCCGGCCTGATCGACGTCGTCATCTATTTTTTCGTATCTCGCCGTCTACCTGTTCTATCAGCTGGCCCCGCTGGCCTGCGTGGTAGCCGTGCTGGTCACGCTGGGCATCATGGCCAAGAACAACGAACTGGTCGCGCTCAAGGCCGCCGGCGTCAGCCTGTACCGCGTCGCGCTGCCGCTGGTGGCTGCCGGCCTGTGCCTGGCCGCCGGCCTGGTGATGCTCGACGATGCCTATCTGCCCTATGCCAATCAGCGCCAGGACGCCCTGCGCAATCGAGATCAAGGGCCGCCCCGCTCAGACCTATTTACCAGCCGCAGCGCTCCTGGATTCTGGGCGACGACTCCCGCGTCTACAATTACCAGCTCTTCGATCCCGACCGCAGCCTCTTCGGCGGCCTCAACATCTTCGAGCTGGACCCCGCCACGTTTGCCCTGCGCCGGCGTATCTACGCCGAGCGCGCGCGCTGGGACTGCGCAGCAAGCGGATCTGGATCTCTCGATCCGGCTGGGTCCGCGATTTCCCCGGCACCGGCGTACTCGTTACGTCCCCTTCCCCGAACAGGCCTTCCCCGAACTGCACGAACCGCCCAGCTACTTCAACCGCGAGGTCCGCCAGGGATACCAGATGAGCTGGCAGGAGTTGCGGCGCTACATCAACGACCTGGCCAGGCCGGGTTTGACGTCGCGCGCCTTTCGGTGGAACTGCACCGCAAGCTGGCCTTCCCGCTGATTGCGCCGATCGTGATGCTGCTGGCGATTCCGTTTTCCCTGCTCGGTGGGAAGCCGCGGGGCGGTCGGTGGCCTGGCTCTGGGCGTGGGCATCGCCGTTGTCTACTGGGCCGCCGCCGCGCTGCCCGAAGCCCTGGGCGCCGTCGGCCAATTGCCGCCCGTGATGGCCGCCTGGGCGCCCGACGCGATTTTCCTTTCTTGGGCTCTGTACTTCTTCCTGAAGATGCCGACGTAAAAAGCCGTGATCAGTGACTGGTGACTAGTTACTGGTGGAAAACAGATAAGAGTTGAGAATCGAAAGTTAAGACCCGAGATGGCTCTATTCACAACCTGTATAAAATAATCGGTTCGCATTTCACATAATTCTAAAGTTCTTATGGAAGCTGCGATTCCGCGCGGCCAAGGTTTTCAACATCTCATGCCATACTAGAGTTTTGTAACGACCGTTTCATTAAAATCCATCTCATCTGGAAAAGATTACATTTAAAGCTTTCCGTGAACTTCACTGCCCCAATTTGGCAGACAGAAAATTTCGCAATTCCTGGCAAGGTGTGTCACCTCCCGCCCGTTCATCCAACTCTGGCAGCATTCCCTAACGAGAGCACTGCAGGGAATGCGGGAAATTGTTACGCCGAATCTTCAGCGGATCCCATGCGCTCACGAATTCCGATGGCAAGCCCTTGCGCCACATCCACCACCAAACGGTTTGTCATGAAATTCGTCCCGGAAAATTTCGTCGGCGGGCCGACTTTTTTCGGCTCGCCGACGTCCATCCTAGACAATTTCTCAGGCTCCAGGCGGAGCCCACACCCCTCTATCGTTTCTTGCCCTTCTTCGCCCGCCCCTTCGCCGCGCGATGCTCTTCAATCACGGCCTGCGCCGCGGCCAGTCGCGCCACCGGCACGCGGAACGGCGACGCGCTCACGTAATCCATGCCCACGCGGTGGCAGAACTTCACGCTCGCCGCGTCTCCTCCATGCTCCCCGCAGATTCCGACCTTCAGCTTCGGCCGCACCGACCGCCCTTTTTCAATTCCCATGCGAATCAGCATGCCCACGCCTTTTTCGTCGATGGTCTGAAACGGATCGTCCGTGAAAATTCCCGCTTTCCGTTCGTCCACGTAGTCCGGCAGGAATCTCCCGGCGTCGTCTCTCGAAAGTCCCATGGTCATCTGCGTCAGGTCATTGGTCCCGAAGGAAAAGAATTCGGCCACTTCCGCGATCTCGTCCGCCAGCAAAGCCGCTCGCGGTATCTCGATCATCGTACCCACTAAATAATCAACCTTTACTTTAGTTTCAGCAAAAACCTCTTGCACCACTCGATTTGTGGCATCCACTAACATCTTAAGTTCTTTTCGGTCCATGGCCAGAGGAATCATGATCTCAGGTATTACCTTAATACCTTTCTTCTTGCATTCTGATGAGGTGGACTGGAACGAGGCGCCCGAGCTGAGCGAACC
Source organism: uncultured Bacteroidales bacterium (assembly GCA_963732115.1). GTDB lineage: Bacteria > Bacteroidota > Bacteroidia > Bacteroidales > VadinHA17 > LD21. The sequence continues at coordinate 1,314 of CAVSYN010000003.1, read as the reverse complement.
CGTGCAGTTCGAGATTCCTACGCTTACTCTGAGTGTGAAGGAGGAGCGGACTGAGTTCGAGTTCCAAGGCGAGGGTTTCGAGAAGAAGGGCCAGTGGGCTTTCCAGGTGCCCCCCAAGCCATACCGCTGGGACGAGGCATACGGCGCGATCCCGTTCATCCACGACAACCAGAACCTGTACGTCGGCGAGGAGGAGGAGTACCATCCGACCCTGGCGGCGCGCCACGGTCTGAAGCATCCCGACTCGTCGTTCACCTACCGGGAGGATCTACCCCGGCGGCGTGGTGCGCCTTCAGCAGCACGGCGACCAGGCGGCCACCGCCATGGCTCAGGCGTCTCAGTGGTTCAAGGGTCAGCGCAAGACGGCCGACATCGACGACGACGGCGGGCTCGGCCGCGACTGGACCTTCCAGGACGAGGAGCGGACCAAGCGCCACAACCCCCAGGGCTGGGTCGAGGGCGGCGGCGACGAGTGGGCGCCCTTCATGGTCGAGGGCGGCAAGGCGTACTTCGGGGACTGGGGAACTGCACGCCGACATCGACTACATGGACTTCCTCCGCCGACGGCGTCCGCTCCCACCTGTACGGCCGCGTGTCGGAGTCCGGGGAGGTCGTGCTGTACGCGGGCAACCCCGGGACGCCCGAGGAGAACGCCAAGGCCCGCGAGGTCGCCGGGGAGTGGCTGCGGCAGATCACCGGCTCGGCGCTAAAGACGGCCGACATCGACGACGAGCCGCCGGGCTCTGAAGCGTTCGTCTTCGACCCCGCAGACGGCTCGATCGTCTTCAGCGACTACCACTACAACGCCCTGGAGGAGATGGATTTGGACGCCAACCCCTATGGGGACTACACCTACCCGTCAGGCTTGGTGTACGGCTTCCTCTCGCCGAGAGGGTGCGTCTGGGGAACCTACCCCAGTGGAGATGGCTACGGTCGCGATTGGCTGGACGTTGACCAGAAAGCGGTCGAGCAAGCGATTGAGCGAGAGCGTCCCGGTATACTGCTACAGCGAGGAGAGGGTACCGGCTTCGGCGGGAGTGGTGAGTCGGCCTGGTCATTGCCTAAATTGGGCGCCGAGTGGGGTCTTCCCGAGACCGGCCATTGGCAGTCGCACCCCGAGGACCAGGAGCAGGCTATCCTCCAGTTGGCTCATCGCTTCGATAATTTCGCGCCAGATGAGGCGCCCGGATTCGAGTATGATGGTGAGGAGCTGGCCGATTACGCTTGGACGGCTGGCCTCGACTGGAAGCTCGCACTGAATACTGATTACGTCCTGGTCTGGACCGATGGCGAGAGTGGCTTCGGAGATGCCTG
>CAVSYN010000002.1:0-268193 GCA_963732115.1 uncultured Bacteroidales bacterium | reverse complement strand
ATATTTGCAGAGCTGTTGTTGTTTATTGTAATATTATCATGAAGCTGCGCAAGGGTGATCTGAGGAGAAACTGTTATCCGGACCGAATTGCTGTTGACCGGAGTGTAGGTTCCGCTTGTTACTGTGCGCCTGAAATAAGTAGTGGCCGTTAAGGCCGGAGGAGCATAAACCGAAAGAGTGGCTCCGGTAATATTATTCCAGTTTGTGTTATCAGAAGAGCTCTGCCACTGATAAGTGTAAGTTCCTGTTCCTCCTGCGGGAGCAGTTAGCTGGGGAAGCTGGACGGGAGCTGTGTTGTAACATATTGATTGAGCTGTTCCGATTGTGCCGGCTGTAAGATTGCCATTTGCATTCTGAACTGCAAAAACAACATCGCGGAAATAACAACTGGCTGACCAGGTGGAAGTCGGAGCTTGTCCTAAAGTTGTAGAAAAGACCCCTCTTGTATATTTGATATATGTACCGGGTGCAGAACTGTTGAAGTTGTAACTTCTCTCATAATTGTAGTCGGTACCGTTGGTTATGCTTATGATATAAGTTTTTCCTGTCTGTACAGCAACAGGAGATGCAAATGAATATTGACGCCAGCCATGAAAGCCTGATGAGAAATTCCATGTAAAAGGTCCTGCTGCCAGTGAATATGTTGATCCATTGAGTATCCACAGACGGATAATATGGTCTCCGCCTTCATTGACATTAGTGAAGAGGCGTGCCTTTGTGATGAACCCTGCTGAGAGAGTTTGAAATTCAGAACCTAATTCATAGCGGGTATCATTATAAGAATCTGCCGGAGTTTCAGCCCTGAAAAGTGAATCAACTGCAGTATATAATGAACCTGAGCCGGAAGTGACTGTAACTGATATATTTGTTCCAAGACTCTGGGCAGAACAGCCGTTTGCATCGGTAACAGATGTCAGGGCATAGGTATATATCCCGGTCGTAAGTATTCCGGTTGAGATATTTGTTCCACTGGAATAATTATTAATTGGTGTCTGAGCTACTACCATTACGTGTATAACTGATAGCATATGGAGCAGTACCTCCGGTTACCGTAACGTTGATATTTGTTGAGGTGTTGTTGTTTATAGAGATATCATCGTGAAGTTGAGCAAGGGTTATCTGTGGAGAAACTGTTATTCGTACGGAATTTGTGTAAACAGGAGTAAGGCTGCCACTCATTACGGTACGTCTGAAATAAGTAGTTGCAGTTAAGGCCGGAGGAGAATAAACCGAAAGAGTTGCTCCGGTAATATTATTCCAGGTTGTGTTGTTAGCAGAGCTCTGCCACTGATAAGTGTAAGTTCCTGTTCCTCCTGCGGGAGCAGTTAGCTGGGTAAGCTGGACGGGAGCTGTGTTGTAACATATTGATTGAGCTGTTCCGATTGTGCCGGCTGTAAGATTGCCATTTGCATTCTGAACTGCAAAAACAACATCGCGGAAATAACAACTGGCTGACCAGGTGGAAGTCGGAGCTTGTCCTAAAGTTGTAGAAAAGACCCCTCTTGTATATTTGATATATGTACCGGGTGCAGAACTGTTGAAGTTGTAACTTCTCTCATAATTGTAGTCGGTACCGTTGGTTATGCTTATGATATAAGTTTTTCCTGTCTGTACAGCAACAGGAGATGCAAATGAATATTGACGCCAGCCATGAAAGCCTGATGAGAAATTCCATGTAAAAGGTCCTGCTGCCAGTGAATATGTTGATCCATTGAGTATCCACAGACGGATAATATGGTCTCCGCCTTCATTGACATTAGTGAAGAGGCGTGCCTTTGTGATGAACCCTGCTGAGAGAGTTTGAAATTCAGAACCTAATTCATAGCGGGTATCATTATAAGAATCTGCCGGAGTTTCAGCCCTGAAAAGTGAATCAACTGCAGTATATAATGAACCTGAGCCGGAAGTGACTGTAACTGATATATTTGTTCCAAGACTCTGGGCAGAACAGCCGTTTGCATCGGTAACAGATGTCAGGGCATAGGTATATATCCCGGTCGTAAGTATTCCGGTTGAGATATTTGTTCCACTGGAATAATTATTAATTGGTGTCTGAGCTGTACCATTACGTGTATAACTGATAGCATATGGAGCAGTACCTCCGGTTACCGTAACGTTGATATTTGTTGAGGTGTTGTTGTTTATAGAGATATCATCGTGAAGTTGAGCAAGGGTTATCTGTGGAGAAACTGTTATTCGTAGGGAATTTGTGTAAACAGGAGTAAGGCTGCCACTCATTACGGTACGTCTGAAATAAGTAGTTGCAGTTAAGGCCGGAGGAGAATAAACCGAAAGAGTTGCTCCGGTAATATTATTCCAGGTTGTGTTGTTAGCAGAGTTCTGCCACTGGTATGTGTATGTACCGGTTCCTCCGCCGGGAGCGGTTAGCTGGGTGAGCTGGGCGGGAGCAATATTGTAACAAACCGTTTGTGCAGTCCCTATCGTACCCGGAGTGAGATCTGAATTTTCGGTTACAGTAACAACAATGCTGGTCCCAAGACTCTGGGCCAAACATCCGTTTGCATCCGTCACCGAGGTCAGGACATAAGTATATGTCCCTGTGGTCAGTACTCCCGTTGAGATATTTGTTCCACTGGAATAATTATTAATTGGTGTCTGAGCTGTACCATTACGTGTATAACTGATAGCATATGGAGAAGTACCTCCGGAGATGACAACATTGATATTTGCAGAGCTGTTGTTGTTTATTGTAATATTATCATGAAGCTGCGCAAGGGTGATCTGAGTGAAAACTGTTATTCGGATCGAATTGCCGTTAACCGGAGTGTCAGGTTCCGCTTGTTACTGTGCGCCTGAAATAAGTAGTGGCCGTTAAGGCCGGAGGAGCATAAACCGAAAGAGTGGCTCCGGTAATATTATTCCAGGTTGTGTTGTTAGCAGAGACTCTGCCACTGATAAGTGTAAGTTCGTGTTCCTCCTGCGGGAGCAGTTAGCTGGGTAAGCTGGACGGGAGCTGTGTTGTAACATATTGATTGAGCTGTTCCGATTGTGCCGGCTGTAAGATTGCCATTTGCATTCTGAACTGCAAAAACAACATCGCGGAAATAACAACTGGCTGACCAGGTGGAAGTCGGAGCTTGTCCTAAAGTTGTAGAATAGACCCCTCTTGTATATTTGATATATGTACCGGGTGCAGAACTGTTGAAGTTGTAACTTCTCTCATAATTGTAGTCGGTACCGTTGGTTATGCTTATGATATAAGTTTTTCCTGTCTGTACAGCAACAGGAGATGCAAATGAATATTGACGCCAGCCATGAAAGCCTGATGAGAAATTCCATGTAAAAGGTCCTGCTGCCAGTGAATATGTTGATCCATTGAGTATCCACAGACGGATAATATGGTCTCCGCCTTCATTGACATTAGTGAAGAGGCGTGCCTTTGTGATGAACCCTGCTGAGAGAATTTGAAATTCAGAACCTAATTCATAGCGGGTATCATTATAAGAATCTGCCGGAGTTTCAGCCCTGAAAAGTGAATCAACTGCAGTATATAATGAACCTGAGCCGGAAGTGACTGTAACTGATATATTTGTTCCAAGACTCTGGGCAGAACAGCCGTTTGCATCGGTAACAGATGTCAGGGCATAGGTATATATCCCGGTCGTAAGTATTCCGGTTGAGATATTTTATCCACTGGAATAATTATTAATTGGTGTCTGAGCTGTACCATTACGTGTATAACTGATAGCATATGGAGCAGTACCTCCGGTTACCGTAACGTTGATATTTGTTGAGGTGTTGTTGTTTATAGAGATATCATCGTGAAGTTGAGCAAGGGTTATCTGTGGAGAAACTGTTATTCGTACGGAATTTGTGTAAACAGGAGTAAGGCTGCCACTCATTACGGTACGTCTGAAATAAGTAGTTGCAGTTAAGGCTGGAGGAGAATAAACCGAAAGAGTGGCTCCGGTAATATTATTCCAGGTTGTGTTGTTAGCAGAGCTCTGCCACTGGTAAGTGTAAGTTCCTAATTTCTCCTCCGGGTCCGGTTAGCTGGGTGAGCTGGGGCGGGAGCGATGTTGTAACAAACCGTTTGTGCAGTCCCTATTGTACCCGGAGTGAGAGTAGTATTTGCAGTTACTGTTATAACAATATTTGTACCTGTGCTCTGAGCAGTACAGCCTCGCGAATCAGTAACTGAGGTAAGTGCATAAGTATAAGTCCCTTCGTTCAGCACTCCGGTCGGGATACTTCCTCCGCTTGTATAATTGGTGAGTGCCGTCTGTGCTATTCCGTTTCGCGTATAGTTTATTATATAAGGAGAGGTTCCGCCGGAAATAATAACATTAATATTCGTTGAGGTATTATTATCTATTGTAAGATTGTCGTGAAGTTCCGAGCAAGTGTGATCTGGGTGTTTATGGAAATTAATATTGAAGCAGAATTTACTGTTCCGCAAGATCCGCTTGTTGCTGTACATCTGAAATAAGTATTTGCTGTTAATGGTCCGGGTGCATAACCCGCAGTTGTAGCTCCGCTGATAGCTGTCCAGGTTGAATTATTGGCAGAACTCTGCCACTGGTAAGTATAAGTTCCGGTACCTCCCGTTGGTGCAGTTAGTTGTGTCAGTGCTGCTGGAGCGCTATTATAGCATATCGTTTGCGCTATTCCGATTTTAGGCGCGGCAAGGTTACGATAAACAGTGACAGAAATTGTATTTGTACTTAATGTCCCATATGTCCCGCTTGTAACTCTGCATCTGTACCAGGTATTTGCCGTGAGGACCGGAGGTGCATAACCTGTCAGTGTAGCACCTGTGATATTGGTCCAGGTGCTGTTATTTGTGGAACGTTGCCACCTGTAACTATATGACCCTGATCCGCCAGTGGGTGCTGTCAGCTGGATTAGTGCAGCCGGAGCAGTATTGTAGCATATAGTCTGGCTGTTTTCCTGTATTGTACCTGCAGCAAAAGGTACCGTTTGGGTATAGCCTAATAAACTGCAGGTCAATAACACTACTCCTATCAAGAGATTCCTCATTTATCAAATAATTAGATGTGATTTTTAATCAAATTTAAACAAGAAATGTTGATGCTTATCACAGTTTAGTCGTCTAAACCAGGATATTATGACACATTTTGACAAACATGAAAATTGTTTACATCAGCGTTTAAAATCGATGGTCTAAATTTTTTTTTTAGAAAGTAAGGGATAAATTCTGGTTAATAATCTTTTCCTGGCTGGCTTAAAACACCTATTATGAGCCAAAAATCAGGCTCAAAGTTTGAAAACAGTTAAGTGTGAAATATTAAATTTAGCTGCCGGTCCTAAAAAAGAAATATCGCCGGATCTTTATTATTTACATGCCATAATAATCCCTGATCGGCGACATTCTCAGATATTCAGTAGTTTTTCTTTTTCGTTCAAAATTACGGAACAAAGCTTTTACCTTCTCTTCAGATTCACCCATTACTTCGGCAACTTCTTTCGGAGAATAGCCATTCTCAAATCCATACCAGTACCTGTCCATCAATCCGAAAGGCAGCTGAAAGAAGAATTCTTCCTGGGTCTGTTCTGCAGAATAGGTATCAGTTGTTGGAGTTCTTTCAATTATAGCTTTTGGAACACCCAAGATATTTGGCCAGCTGGTAAACCTGCGTTTTATAAAGATTTCCAATTGGCATAACATCTGCTCCGCCATCTCCATATTTTACAAAGAATCCCTGTTCCTGTTCATGTTTATTCGGTGTACCGATAACTGCATAGTGAAGTGCTTCTGCATGATAATATAAGCATTGACATTCTTGACCTCTGCTTAAAATTTGAAGCAGCCACAATCTGAAGATACTCTTTAACCGGAAGTATCTTATCTTTCTGATTACCATTACTGTCAATAATTGTAAGGGAGAAAACAGGAGGGAGATTATTGGACAAGTCCACTCTGTTTAATACCTATTTTCATTTTATGTGTTTTCGGATCATACTCCGGGAAAACACGTCTTACTGCTTCATCCCGTCTTTCATAGCATTTGAATCCGGACAGGGCAGAAGTAATATCTTCTTTTATAGCTTTTACTCCAAATTTGGCTGCCAGTTCCTTGGCAAGCTGTTCACTTTCAGGACTGGAATCTTTTTCAGGCATCATAATTCCCAGAACCTTTTCAGGACCAAAAGCCTTTGCTGTAAGTGCCAGGCAAACAGAAGAGTCAATACCTCCGCTGATACCGACTACTGCTCCCAGTCGTTTTAAATTATGCAAAACATCCTGTCTGAAGTTTTTGGATTATTTCATTTACAACGGCTTCAACATCTGTCAAGAAGAATAATATCTTTTGAAAATGGTTTTTTTGAGCTCATAGTATTTTAATTCTTTATTAATAAATCAAATATTTAAATCATGCAACTATGTTATCCAGTGTTTTACAACATCTTTGAAGATTAGCTTTAATTCTTATCTGTCGGTAAACTATGTTTAATGTTATTGGTCTGGACAATCGTCCTATACAGATTTTCAAGATTTCTTAAATCATTCCATGTGATTAAATTCTTCATTATGATTTTCAATGAATTGATAATAAAGCAAATGAGTTGAAATTACTGAGCTCAGAACCATATTATCAATCTCAGATGAGATACCTGTTTTTTCTATTTTTGAAATTAATCCTGCAACAGAATCATAATTAAAAACTTCAACCTTCCTGAAATAAGCATCAGATAGCATATATTTTACATATTCCGGATGAATCTTTTGACAGAAAAACACTTTTAATAGGAGCCCGGTAGGCTTGTTTTGGTCTTTTAAGTATTTTTTCAGGAATTCTGTTTTTCAGGAGCTTTTTCAACAGGTATTTTTCATTAAGTCCTTTTAAGTTTATAATCTGCCGGTAATGAGGAACAAAATTCAATTACCCGGTAATCCAAAAACGGGTATCTTCCTTCAACCGAGTTTGCCATTGCCATCCTGTCGCCCTGGGAGGAGAGAAGGTAGCCTGACATAAAAATGGTTGTCTCGAGCCATTCTGATTTTGCCAAGCTGAATCCCAGGAGTCAAAGTTTTCAGGCAGTCTTTTTTCAAGTTCATCTAAGACAGAATAATCTTTAAGAATCTTCTTTAATATTCTCTGAAAAGTGTTTTTTGATATGATTTGAATTATTCCATCTCAAGAGATGAGAATAAAATGGATTGTTGGTATCCTCCAGCTTATATCCATAAAACATTTTGAGCATTTTAGGATTTACATCTTTCATCTGGCTCAGATAGGGATATAATTTTTTAAGAAGAAGAGGTCTGATTTTTGAATCGGGTTGTGAAGCCCAGAATCTTTTTATTTTTGCTTCCTTGAAAATATCATAACCTGCAAGAATTTCATCTGATCCTTCACCGGTTACAACAACTTTAATATTATTTTCCCTTACAAGTTTGGAAAGCAGAAGCATAGGTGCAGGTGCTGTTCGGAGAATAGGTGTTTCCGAATGCCAGATAACCTTTGGAAATGAATCTGCAATATCTTTTGAAGTACAGATCATTGATTTATGAGTTGTATCAAAATATTTCGCTGCTTCATTCTGGTATTGACTCTCATCAAAATCTTTTTCATCAAATCCGATTGAAAATGTATTAAGAATTCCGGGTTCAATATCTTTAATATATGCAACAGTAGCACTTGAGTCAATTCCTCCGCTTAAATATGCTGCAACCTCAACATCTGCTCTCAAACGGATTCTTACAGCATCAGAGAATAATTCATGAAAATGGTCCATTGCATCCTGAAATGAAAGAGTTGATTCAGGATTATTGAAACTTAGTTCCCAGAATTTTTCTATTGTTAATCCATTCCGGTTAAAAGTAGCAAAATGTCCGGGAGACAATTCATAAATATCCCTTAAAGACAGTATTTGGAGTAATTGTTGTCCAGAAAGTATAAACCTGTGATATAGCTTTCCGGGCATAAGTTCGCGTGGATATTCTCTTTTGCTGAAACAAAGCTTTTATTTCAGATGCAAAAGAAAATACTCCATTATTAATATTGTAAAAAAATGGACGGATACCAACTCTGTCTCGTGCAATAAACAGTTCTTCTTTTTGTTTGTCCCAGATAGCAAAAGCAAATTGTCCGTTTAGAAAGTTCAGACATTTCTTTCCATAAACTGCATATAAGCTGAACCAGAACCTCAGTATCTGATTTTGTCTGGAAAGTAATATCCTTTTTTTTCAAGATCTATTCCTAAGTTCCTTATAATTAAATATTTCACCATTGAAAACTATCCAGAATCTTCCGGAGAGATCAGATAATGGTTGTTGTCCTCCTGCAATATCAATTATACTTAACCGTACATTTCCAAAGGTTGCAATCGGGGAATGGTAAATTCCGCTTTCATCCGGTCCGCGATAACTGATAGAACGAAGCATTGATTCAATATTGCCACGGCTGTTTTCTTTGCGGTTGTAATCAATTATTCCGCCTATTCCACACATAATCGATTATTGCTTTTTCCGAATTACAAAATCACTGATTGCATTGATTGATTCAAAGTTTTCCTCCAAAAGGTCCGCATCATTTGTTTTAATTCCAAACTCTTCTTCAAGGAATGAGATTAACACCATAAATCCCATCGAATCAAAGTATCCTTCTTTGAAAATAAGAGAATCATCCTTAATTTTTTCTTTATCAGCATAAACTGCCTGAAGAATATAAGTTTTTACTTTTTCCTTTATGATTATTGGATCATGTTTCATATGACATATATTTTATATTAAAATTGTTGCAGAGATTGATAATATTAACTAATCAGGCTTTTTTGTAATAACTATTATATCGACCATACCTGCTTTTCTTAATATTCAGGTCATTAAAAACAACATCAAAATTTTCAATTTTGTTTGTCTTAACAGATTAAGAACATCATTAAAAACATCTTTTCGGGTAAAATTATTTCTGCAGACCAAAAGATTTATGTTTGAATATTTCATCATCAGTGATGCATCTGCAACAATACCTGAAGGTGTTGTATCAATAATTATATAATCATATTTTTTTTTCAGATAATTAATAAGTTCATCAAGTGCTCCTGCTTCAATCAATTCTGAAGAATTAGGCAAAACAGGTCCTGCAGGAATAAAAGAAAGATTCTTAATAAATGAATTTCGTAATAATATCTTCGTTTAGGAGTATGATCAATCATATAATTAGAAAGTCCGAAAGAATTTTCTTCTTTGAATTTTTCATGCAGAGTGGTCTGCGCAGATCACAATCAAGAATAATTGTTTTATATCCAACAGAAGCAATTGAAGCTGCCAGGTTAAAGGAGATAAAGCTTTTTCCATCCTGTGGCTGTGATGATGTGATCAGGATTACTTTCACGGTTCTGATTTGAATCTGCAGGAATAAACTGCTTCGCAGATTTCTGAAAGATTCAGCAATTGATGATCCGGGAGATTCATATACAACAGCTTCGTTTTATATGAATTACTGTAAATTACACTTAGAATGGGTCTTCCTAATAAATGTTCAACATCATAAACTCCGGTAATTTTTTCATTAAAGAAATTTTTTAAAATGATAAAAATAGTAGGAATCATTAATGCCAGAAAAATTGCAATGCATCCAGTTTAATATTGTTTTCGGTGAAAGAATGTACTTGATGATTTCACGTGCAGGTTCCAGAATCTCATAATCAGGGATATTTGAAGCCATTGTGATTGCTGCTTCTGATCGTTTCTGAAGAAGAAAAGTATAGATGGCATCAGTGAGATTGAATTTTCGCTGCATACTTACCATATTAAGTTCAGTTCTTGGCAGTTTTGAAATCTCTTTTGAAAGTTTATCAGCCCTGTAATTCAGTTCATTCTGAGTAAGATTAAGAGTGTTCAGATTATTTGTTACATTCTCAATAATTGCCTGTCTTCTGTAATTTGATCTTATTTTCAATCTGACCAAGGAAAAGATTCTTTTCAGCATTATTGCTTAAAATGGTTGATCTCTGAGTATTAAGTGACAGAAGATCAAGAACAAGTGTGTTCATTATTGGATCAACTACATTTGCTGAAGAAGGAGGAGCAAGTCCTGCCATATCCTGATTCTTATTGAAATAATCCAAGTATATAATTATAATAACGTTCCTGTACCTGCAGGGTTGAACGTTCTGTTTCTATTTTTGTCATCTGCTGCAATGCCTGCTGTCCCTGGTAACTAAGATCCGTAACCTGGTTGGCTGATCGGTAATCCTTTAAGTTTGGATTCAGATTTAAGAAGTGAATCAGATATTTCAGAAATCTGTGAATCAATAAAATTTATTGTATTCTACAGCAATTTTATTCTTTTTTGAAAGATTATCATCAAGATATGTCTGAAGATATTTGTTCAGAAAATCAATTGTCAGTCCAATATTTTCTCCCTGAAAAGAGACTTTTATTAATGAAGATTTGAGACTTACAGGTTCAACTTTAAGTCTTCTAAGATAATTATTTGCAAGTATGATCAAGATGATAAAACTCAAAATAATACAGACTGTTCATCTTTTGGATCAGCTAGTATATAACATCTTTATTAAGCGAAACTGAAAATTTAAAATTCTTATTGCTGATAGTTTCATTAAACCTGCAGATTGTGTCTATTTTCAGAATATTATGTTCGCTTACAATCATGTTATCAACATAATTGTAAAATGAAACTTCATCCTGCTGAAGATTTGAGTCTGTAAGACTTATCATCAAGAATTTCAATATAAATTTTGGCATTTATTGGCTGAATATGAGATTTGTCAATAGTTACAGTATAAGGAGCATCCATGGATAAATCTGATGCGATCTGTTTGAAAATGCTTTTTTTCTCCGCGAAATATCCGATCTCAAGATTCAGTTTTTTTATTGTTGTGGAAACAAGGCTGAATGAATTCAGACTGTTTATATCATTTTCAAGATTCCTGATCTGTGATAAATGCCTCCATTCCGCTGAAAAGATTGTTTGATCCAAGCAATGAAGATCGTTTATCCTCAATAGGTCCGATTATAGAATTTACCTCATATACTGTAGGGGAAAATTTATTTATCAAAAAAGCCACAGCCATGACATACTACAAAACTGGCTATATAAAAATATTTATAAGATAAAGCAGTTAAAATGAAATTCCTTAATATTAAAAGCTTCGGATGTGGATTCTTTTTGATTTGACATTTATAATAATAATTTATTTAAAATTTAACATCTGTAAAAAGCAGTACTGCAATAAGAGTTGTAATTGAACTAAGTATTGTTGTATAAGTAATATTTGAATAACTTGTTGAAATTGCTTTTAATGGTTCAACAACAATCACATCATTTGGAAGAATATAATAATAGTCCTTGCCTGCAATCTTTGAATCTGAAAGATTCTAACCTGTAATGCATTATCTTGTCACCTTCATTCCTGATAAGAATAATTTTTTTCCGGTCACCGTATTGTGTAAGTCCTCCTCCAAGTCCCAAAGCTTCATAAATATTGAGTTTATCCTGAGTAAAAGTAAAGACTCCCTGCTGCTTAACTTCACCCATAATTGTAACCTGGTTATCAATATATTTGACAATTACTGAAGTATTGGGAACATAATCACTCAGGGCTTTCTGAATTTTCTCAGAAGCCTTCGCGGTTGTAAGCGAGACAACATTTATATTTCCGACAAAAGGGAAATTTACATTTCCTGCTTCATCAACAAGGTAACCGAGAATGCCATTACTAACACCACTTCTCATTTCTTCAGTAGCATTAAATATCTGGCTGGTCTGAGGATCGATACTAATCACTTTAATATAAAGTCTGTCAAATGGCATAATTAGCTTCTGAGTCCTGGGATTAACTCCGGGTTCTTCAAGTTCATTAATATCGTTGAAATAACTCAACTGTTTTATAGGTACACATGAAGCAGTAAAAATGATTGATACAACAATTACTGTTTTAATAAAACTAAGTTTAAAATTCTTTGGCATAAGTCATGTTTTAAAAAAAAATTACAAACCCGTTCTCTGAAAAACTGTCTTAATAGTTTTCAGTAAAATTATAAAATCTAATCGAAGCGACCAATTATCTATATAAGCTAAATCCAGTTCCATCCATTTTTCGAATTTAATATTGTTCCTGTCAGGTTTTATCTGCCAGAAACATGATAAGTCCGGGTTTAACTGAAAGACGTCTTAATTGCCAGCGTTTATATTGCTGGGTTTCGCTCGGAAGTGGAGGACGTGGGCCAATTAACGACATCTCTCCTTTTAGAATATTAAAAAGCTGAGGTAATTCATCCAATCCTGTTTTCCGAAGAAATTCTCCGATCTTGGTTACACGAGGATCATCTTTTATTTTGAATACAGGTCCATCCACCTCATTTTCAGCTTCAAGATCTTTTTTAAGTGTTTCAGCATTGACAATCATAGTCCTGAATTTATAAGAGATTGAACTGACGACCTCTTAATCCTACCCTGTGCCTGTTTGAATATTATTGGTCCGGGTGATGTCAGTTTTATCAGGATAGCAATAGCAATAAGAACAGGAGATAAACACTATTATCATGAAAAGAGATACACTGATATCCATTATTTTTTTAATTGCCAGAGCAAATGAATTATGAGGTATATTAATGAAATGTCAGAAACTTTACATTTCCAATATTTGTTTTTATAGCATTTGTAAGATTAATTTTATTGTCCTTATACTTAAGCCTGAATATAACACCCAATTCTTCACATGACCTGACCATATTTCTTACTTCAGATGGAATCACTTTGGTTTTTAAATAAAGTACTTCATCAATTATATCAACTTCCATCAGGTCATTAAGTACGCCGAGGTATTCTTCTGGAAGCAGGATTATAGCTTTTTCATATTTTTCCTTAAGATTATCAGACTCGGTAAATATTGCAATTATCCTGTATCCCCATTCTTTATTTGACATAAGACTTTCAATAAATGGCATTGATGAATCATCTGCAATCAATACAATATTTATATAATTATATCCTTTTGCCCTGTAAATTTTGAATACTTTGTATTCCAATGATCTGGCAAGAAACAGGAATAGAAAGCCAAAAAGTGCAAACTCAATAAGAAACAGACGTGAAATCAGATAAAGTTTAAAAACAAAATAAAAAACCAGTAAAAGAACTAATAATAAGTATTGTAGATTGAAAATATTGAATAAACAGAACCCTGTAACGTTTCGTTCTTGGGATTTCAGATACCTGAATCAGGTAAAGAATCACAAGCCAGAAGGCAATATCAAGAATAAAAAGTTTTAAGAATTCGCTTTGGAAGAAAAAGAAACGCTCCATCACTAATGATAGTTAAATAAAAGGAGCACTGGAATGCCAGTGCAATTGCGAAAATGTCAATTGCCCCCAGTATAATATTTAGAAGATTCCACTTTTTTAAAATGGAATTATTTTGAGACGATAGAGGTAATTAATAAAATCCATAATCAGGAAAACTTATTAGTATTCCTAAATTTGTTCTGATTAAACAGATAAATTTTAATAGTAAGACTGGAATTAGACTTCAATAATCACTCGTCAATTACACGAGCTTTTGTGCACAGAAATAAGTAAGTCCATTAAGTTCTGTCATATCCAGAACTTTAAAACCATGATCCTCGAGAAGCAATGAAACACTCCTTTCAGACATATATTTATTGGTTTTTGAATCAATCATACTGTATATCATATTCAAAAATGGGCTGCTTGATACAATACCGTTTTCAATAGCATCTGAATTCCTTTTATAATAAAAGTCTGATGGACTTGTTGTTTAACATAAAACCGTTTTGCTTTTTATTGTTAACAAAACAACCGATAAAATTGCAGTTCGGAGGAAGAATATGAAAGATCGAATGAAGAAAATCCTTTATTTGCTTTATCTGGTTAAGTTCCTTCAAGTTAATAACAGTTTTAACATTAATCATTTCTTCAGCATCATAATAATAATGGTGTAGAGAAGAAAGAACAACCAGATTTGGATCTTTAGCAAGGTCTAACAGTTCAATGTAACTAAGCAAAGTTTTCACAATTCTTCAGTGTAAGGATTTCAAAACCAGGATTACTTTTAACTAAATCCATTGAAGCTGCCCATCAGATTGAGCAGAGCATTAATCCTTTGATTATTAATATTCATCCAGCTTGTCTATCGTAACACTGTTTCTCATTAAAATTGTCTTTATCTTCAGAAAATAAAATTAGACAATAAGATAATCTACAGTCAATAGGCTGAAGCCTGACGCTTAAAAAAGATGGTATTTCTGATATTTAGTTAATCAATGAAAATGATTTAACAGATCATCAATAAAAGCTGTGTTGATAACTGAAAAGCTTATTTCGTCAAAAATCGTGAAATTTATAAGCGATTTTAGTACATCCTATTCATTTAATACCCTATATTAATTTTAAAATACAGAAATTCAGTCTGATAGATGAGTTTATAATTTCCAGAATTAATCAGAAATTCATTTAATACTTTTTGACCAATGATTGCAAAATTTAGATGAAAATTCCCATTATTCATGAGATTACAGGATTATTTCTGCCGTCTCTTCAATTATTAATGGAAAAATAACAGATTTATTTCACTAATCGAATCATCGGATCGATCATTATTAAATTCGATTTTGATAATCGATTCCTTAGTTAATGCCGGACAGCTTAAATAATATAACAATTGCCATTATTTTAAGTAAGTTTGACCAATTAAATTGAACATTATAT
This sequence comes from uncultured Bacteroidales bacterium, assembly GCA_963732115.1. Classification (GTDB taxonomy): domain Bacteria; phylum Bacteroidota; class Bacteroidia; order Bacteroidales; family VadinHA17; genus LD21. The sequence goes on along the minus strand of CAVSYN010000002.1, from coordinate 253,512 downwards.
GAATATATTTATAAAGAGGTCAATATTTATTGATGACTGGCATTCAGAATTTGATTAAGATCTGTATAATATGTAAAACTAAATTTTAAATTTGACCTTTCATGAATTGCAAGATAAAATTCACATCGTTTTTAAAGTCATCAAAATAATATAATGAAAGATTTTCAGAGTTTGATAATTGAAGAGACAGCAAAAACTCCACAGATTGAACTGAATCCATTCACAGGTGACTTTATTTTTTCCGGCAGATCAATTCCTGAAAATGCTGCCAAAGTATATGAACCTATTCTTAAATTGGGTAACAGAATATATCCTACATGCAAGACCTACAACAAATCTAAGACTTAATCTGGAATATTTCAATACTTCATCATCATTGTGGCTGTCAAAAATATTTAAAGTGCTGGTGCGGATTAATGATCCTGATTATGTTATAATTTTTCATCTTGTATCTGCCTGTGGATGAATTTGATGAAATGAAAGAGTTTGAAGATATCAAAGATGCTTTTTTCCCTATAGCCGATGTTTTTCAATTTGCAATACCCAGTATTGGCATAAAACTTTACGGAACAAATGATGAAGATGTGGTAAAGATAAATAGTATCTATTAACTGGTCCTATAATTTATTTAAATAACTTTGGATCTAAAGACCTGGTATTATTAACAAATACTACAACAAAAGATTGCGGATATCCCGATTCTCTGCAAATCCTTTGCAATTCTACTGCAGGCTTGAGTGTGCTGAATTCACCTATAGTATAACGAGTGGCACCAAGATAAAAATATTCGTATAATTTTGTAACTCTTTCCATTTATTATAACCTCTTTACTATTTTTTTGACTGGTACTTACAAGAAGCTGGATCCTGTAAATCACCTCATTTTTTTGTTCGATAGCTGCCGGTGTAGCTGTTTTAACTGTAACAGACTTGTTATCAGTCGGATATGCACTGCGGGTTCGGACCTGGTAATGGTCTTTTTCTCAGGCAATTTCTTAAGAGTATCTATTGTATCATGACTTTTGATATCTTCTTTCTTTAATAACTTCCACTGCGGGTTTTGTCTTTATCGGTTCTGCAATAACAGGTTTAACCTCTGATTTAGAACTGGCTGTCAGACTTGTTTTCACAACAGGTTTACCATTAAAAATATAGGAAAGGGTCATTAGATTATGATAACCAGTATCTTCCTTTAATTTAACCCTGAACAGTTGCATCTCGCCTTTTCCTGATTTTTGTCTTCTGGTAAAGAAAGCTGTCATTCCATCCGTTTTGTTTATGGTAAATGCAATATCATCTTTATCTGAGTTTATAAGCTGGTCAGGTTACTTGGTTTATCCCAGGTTTCTCCATTAAACTTACAGGTAAAGATATCATAACCACCAAATCCCGGAAGTCCGTCAGATGAGAAGAATAAATTGTTTTCCGAATCAAGAAAGGGGAAAAATTCATTTCCGGTTGTATTTATCATATTTTCCAAGATTTACAGCGGGTGACCATTTATCACCAACTCTCTTTGAAATAAACAGATCCATTCCACCTACCGATCCTTCTTTGTCTGATGCAAAAATCATCATTTTCTCATCAGCTGATAATGTGGGATGTGAATAAGTTGAATTATCTGTGCAAAAATCAAGGGGACTTGCCTGTATGACCCAACCAGTCTGGTTTTTACTATTTGGAGTTGATTTTGCCATATAGATCTTTTCCTTTGTATCTTTTTTGGATAATCTTGGTAAAATATACAGTATTATAATCGTGACTGAATGTCATGGCTTCACAAGGATATGAAAAAGAAGAAAATGGAGAAAAAATTGTATGTCTGCCCAGTACAGAATCCTTAACAGCTCGCATAATATGCTTCAACAGCTCCGAAGGAGATCTGACTTGGAGACATTTTTCCTTCATTTTTCGTCATAGAGAGGAATATTATTCCATCCTTATAAAATTGAACACCGAAGAGGGTGGGATAATATCGAGCTTAAAGGAGTCCACTTCCACATGATTGATTAAATTGGTTGTATCATCTTTCAATGCCAATAAAGAATCGCTGCTAAGTATACTCCTGATATTCTTTTCAGTTGTACCTGAGGATAGTATTCCTATGGTCAGGACGGAGAATAGCAGTATTTTAAGAAATCTTTTCATTGCAGAATTATATATGTAAGTATTACCAATGGCTATGATTTGAAAGCCTCGATTTGTCTGGTTGAATATTTATACCTAATAGTGAATTCGACAATAGGCGAATTTTTGAAGTAGGGAGTTTTCTTCGCTATTTCATAAAAAGCTCCAACATAAAATCTCGGATATCTGAATTGGGAAAAAAATGAGATTTTCCCACCAGTGCGGAAAGATGTATCCAAAACAAAAATCCTCCAGATAGAGTTTAATGATCGGATTGATATTATCCTGATATTTTCTTAAGGTGGAGTCAGTTGCGAAAATCAGAGACAGAAGGTTCCAGAACAATATTCATTGATTTGCTGAGGAGAATCTTATATCCGGCAGTGAAAAAATACTGTCTTGATAACCAGGTACCTTATAAAGTCCAAGAGTATCATTTCCCCAGGACTTCCAAGTAAATTAATTGACGAAATTCCGGTGAAAAAATTGGTACCATAATAATAAATTCCGAGGTCGAAATCAGGATAAAATGTCTTTTTAAAAGAATTCTCCAGCCAACAGAATCATTATCAAGTAGTATTGATACTCTCCTTTAACAGATGCTCCGAAAGATAGAAAAGAAAGTTTACGTGTATTTAAGGGTATCTGATAGGAACCGGAGCAACTTACTCCGATATTGTGTGTCAATTTATGGAATAAGCTGGCTATCAGGTATGCAAATGAAGAATGGATAGGAGGATATGACCTTATCAACGAAACGAACTATAAAATGGAGGAAAATGAACCACTGAAAAAATTATTTCTTGAGATAACAAAAGCAATCCGATCTGTTGATCAGAATCATATAATATTTATTGAGGGCAACCAGTTCGCGAATGATTATACCGGTCTGATACCGCCGTGGGATAAAAACATGGCCTACAGCTTTCACAAATATTGGAATCCACCAACAACGGAAACTATTAAAAAGTACCTTGATATGAGGGAAGAATTCAATGTTCCTTTCTGGATGGGGGAGTCAGGCGAAAATAATAGTGATTGGTATAGGTCGGTGGTGAATTTGCTGGAGACCAATAATATCGGCTGGGCTTGGTGGACCATTAAAAAGCTCGGATCTGAAAGCGGAATTATGAATATAATTAAACCCGACGGATATCAGAAGATAATCGACTACTGGTCCGGGAAAGGACCCAGGCCTTCCGTAGAAGAAGCTAAGAAAGTTTTTGTGCAGCTTGCAGAAAATGTGAAGATTGAGAACTGCAAAATCAATCAGGAGGTGCTTAATGCACTGTTTTTGAAATAAAATTATAATCAATATTTCATGCAAACAGAATTGAGGTATGCCGGTCATCCGGCGGATGTAAAAGGCTATGATACAGGAAAGTTAAGAAAGGAGTTCCTTATTGAGAACATTTTTGTTCAGGACGATATTAGGCTCGTTTACTCTTTGTACGACAGGTACATTGTGGGCGGAGCAATGCCGGTAAACAAAAGCCTGAAACTTGAAACCATGAACGATCTTAAAGCTCCATATTTCCTTGAAAGAAGGGAAATAGGAATGATCAATGTGGGAGGTGAGGCTGAAATTGAAGCTGAAGGAATAATATACAGGATCGGGTTCAAGGAGGCTTTGTATCTTGGGAAGGAGACTAACAATGTCATATTTAAATCGGTTAAAAAGTCGGAGCCTGCAAAGCTTTATGTCAATTCGGCGCCTGCCCATCATAAGTATCCGTCGCGAAAAGTGACCATTAAGGAAGCGGTGGTGGCTACAGTTGGTTCTGCAGAAGATTCAAACCTCAGGACAATCAATAAGTTAATTGTAAACAGCATCCTCCCGACCTGTCAGCTTCAGATGGGCATGACTGAACTTAAAACAGGCAGTGTCTGGAATACAATGCCGGTGCACACCCACAACAGGAGAATGGAGGCTTATTTCTATTTCGAGGTGCCTGAAAAACAGGCAGTGTGCCATTTCATGGGCGACCCTGATGAGACAAGGCATATCTGGATGAAGAATGAACAGGCAGTACTTTCTCCGTCGTGGAGTATCCATAGTGCGGCAGGCACTTCAAAATATACATTTATATGGGGTATGGCCGGCGAGAATCTCGATTACGGGGATATGGACGTTCGCTATCCCGATACCCTTAGGTAGGCACCCTTAAGGGGGATGGCAGGAGAATTAAACAGAGAAGAATTAAAACATAAATAAATGAAAGAACTGTTCGATCTAACAGGTAAAGTTGCCCTTGTAACTGGTGGTACACATGGTATCGGACTTGCAATTGGTCTGATACTAGGTAAAGCTGGAGCAAAAGTATGTGTTAACGATATTCAGGAAGAAAAGCTCATTCTATGCACGGATGCTTTTAAGAAGGAGCAGCTTGATGTTTACACTCTTATCTTCAACGTCACAGATGAAAAAGATGTAGATAAAGGAATTTCGGAAATTGAAAAAAATGTTGGCAAAATAGACATCCTTGTAAACAATGCCGGTATCATAAAAAGGATACCAATACTTGATATGGCGGTATCAGACTTTAAGCAGGTTATAGATGTGGATCTTGTTGCACCTCTGATCGTTTCAAAGAGGGTGGTTCCCGGGATGATCCAAAAGAGGAGCGGAAAGATTATAAACATGTGTTCCATGATGAGCGTTTACGGCCGCAATACAGTATCAGCCTATGCTTCTGCCAAGGGAGGACTGAAGCTGCTCACACAGAACATGACATGTGAGTGGGCAAAATACAACATCCAGATCAACGGAATAGGCCCCGGGTATATAGTTACTGCTCAAACCGGACCAATACGTGAAAACGGGCACCCGTTCAACGACCTTGTTATGACACGGACCCCTGCTGGCAGATGGGGACAACCTGAAGATGTTGCAAATGCAGCACTTTTCCTGGCTTCAAAAGCAAGTGATTTTGTTAACGGCCATATACTCTATGTGGATGGAGGCATCCTGGCCAACTTCGGGTACGTAAAAGGAGAGAATGATCTATAAGCACTGCAAGGGCTGCAGGTTTTACGGTTACGACTTTACAGACTTTAAGACTTTTAAGACTTACCCTTTTTCCTTATGTCTTTTATCTTTAAAAGCAGCCATGCCATGTTTTCGCCGAGCATCTTCATAGTCTTTATACCTTCCTCATCCTTAAGCACATCGCCTTTATTACGACCTAACGCAAGATTCCAGTAACCTGAACCCGGAACTATCATTTCATTTATCAGAAAGAAATGGTTAATACTGTCGAAAGCATGTATGGCGCCTGCCCGGCGGACTGCAACTACACCTGCACCCAGTTTGTGCCTGAGAGGATTTCCTGCCCCGCGCATGGCGAAACCTGAAACTTCTATAAGCGCCTTTGCATCAGCTGTAAGATCAGCAAAATAAACAGGAGATCCTATTATTATCGCATCGGCTTTTTCCATTTTGCCAATGCATTCGTTTATGACTTCATTTTTCTGATGACATCTTCCGTCAGCCTCTTTCCGGCATTTCATACAGGCAATACATCCCCTGACTTTCTTACCCCCAATCTGGAAAAATTCAGTCTTAATTCCATTTTTCTCAAGCGGCTTGAAGACCTCTTTTAACAGTAATTCGGTATTACCGCCTTTACGCGGGCTGCAATTGATACCTAAAACTTTCATAAGATTAAAGCTTGGTTTTTAATGTTAATTTTCTTCAGGTTTTTTTTCATTCTCATCGCTGAAAGGCTTGGCGTACAGATCCTCAACCCTGACCTTCCCGTCAGTATAATCAGTTGGCACAGGAGGTTCTGTTTGTATTTCTTCACGGGCTCTTCCGTTAAAATAAAGAATACATGCAAAAATAGGGAGCAGTGGAAATGTGACCGCGTTGAGCATCGCCGATAAAATGATATAAAGCGGTTTGGTCGTAATTTCAATTAATGCAGTGGCTTCTTCCGGATTGGTGAACGACTTTCAAGAAAGGTACCGGTAAAAGGCAGAAGAATAAAACCCGAGAGAATTGTTGTTGCCACAAGCAGTATAATAACAAAAACTGCAGTCCATCCGATATTTGACCAGAATTTCCTGTGTGCCAGCGTAACTGACCTGCTGATCGTATTTGCTATATTGGGCCCTTCCACCATCATAGCTGGAAGGATAAAAAGAAATATTGTCATAATGTAAATTGCGGCAAACAAGATCCCGACTACCAGTAAAAGAAGGCCGAGGAAAAGTGCAACAGAACCGGCAAATGCCAGAAGAATAACTATAATAAGGTAAGGAATAAAATACCTTAGTGATTTCAGCAGGCACCTGAAAACAGTACTCTCCTTATCCAATGGATTATATATTACATAGTAATGAAGCATTGTGGTAAACAAGCAAGCCGCACAAAGAGACTATCAGCATCGGCCAGATGTAATCTTTCAGCTTTGCCATTATCTCGTTAACGTCTGTAAGCGATTGAAGTTCAGTAATATTTACCAGCGTTGACAGGTACTGCAGTATCAGCCCCATCACAAATGAAGTAGCAAATAAGGGAAGAAAGTGCTTCCTGTAAAAATCCCATAGCGAACTCATTGCGCTGTCGATCGTGTGAACTTTATAAAGCGGATGGCTTGAAATATGATCCATTTTTGTGAGGATGTTATGTTAATACTCAAAAGTAAGTCAAATACTTTTTGCTTTTATCTTTTTACTTTCTTCTTTTGTCTGTCGTCTGTCGTATGCCGTCAACCGTCCTCCCTATTTGCCTCTCCTCCATTCCCTTAGAATATTCGCAAAGGGGAAGATGATTTCATTTTTTCGGGGATTAAAGATTCCCTCATTGACCGCTTTGACATCCTCAATCGTAAAAAAGGCTTTCGGATTGAATTTATTAATTAAATCCAGGACATTCTCGAGCTCATTACGATGAACTATTGAGTAGATAATGCTGATTTCTTCCTTTGACCCGTGAGCTTCGACGGTAGTGGCACCGAATCCGCTGTCATTAAGACTCCTGACAAGTTCCGTTCCTTTCTCATTCGTGAATACTCTTATCATCTGGATACCCATTGCCAGTTTTTCTTCTATGATCATTCCCACCAGATTGCCGGTTGCAAACCCGGCGGCATATGCCACATAATTAATATAATGATCGAGATTCTGCATTATTTTGCTTATCGCTGTAATCCAGATAAGTACTTCAAAAAATCCAAGGATGGGAGCAATGTTTTTCTTACCCTTTGATACAAAAATTATACGGAGTGTTCCAATCGAGACATCACAGATCCTGGCCAGAAAGATCAAAAGAGGCATAATGGCATAACTGAAGAAGTCAGAATTAAAGAAAGAATGTATCCATGGCAATAATATTTATTAAGCCAAAGATAGGATTTGTCTTTTATCTTGTATCCCGTATCTTGTACCTTATAATAATATATAATAACTTTAAAATCTTATAACCTAAATTATGTCCCGTTACAAGATCACAATTGAATACGAAGGCACACGGTATTCCGGATGGCAGATGCAAAAAGGAGGAAAATCGATACTTGGTGAAATACTGGATGCCTGCAGGGAATTGTTCGGCAGCGAAACAGTGGAAATCTATGGTGCGGGAAGAACTGACAGTGGAGTACATGCAATTGCCCAGATTGCCCACATTGATGTCAGTACGGAATTGCCATTGCTGAAAATAAAATACGGAATCAACGACAGGCTTCCACCTGATATATGCATTTTGAATGTTGAAAATGTCGATCCTAAATTTCATGCAAGGCATGATGCGGTTGCCAGAAGCTATATTTATCAGATATGCAGGCGCAGGACAGCTTTCGGAAAGAAATATGTTTGGTGGATCAAAGACCAGCTCGATAGTGAGACAGCATGAATGAAGCGGCGAAATACTTTATCGGGCTCAAGGACTATAAATCCTTCACAGATGATAGCCAGGAGCAGGGTTCCACCAAAGTTGAAATTATACACACGAGGGTTGAAGAATTCGGTGACCTGCTTGTTATTCATATCATAGGATCCCATTTTCTGTGGAAACAGGTCAGACGCATGACAGGTGTCCTTGTTGAGGTTGGCAGGGGAAAGATCAAGACCTGATGAGGTCGGCTCTTTTTTCAGGAACAAGTCTGATATACCGGCAAAACTCACTGCTCCTCCAAGTGGTTTGTTCCTGGAACGGGTTTATTACAATAAATCGGATATAATCCTTAAAACAAGGCCGGTTTTAAATATTTAGATTTCCAAAGATTAAAAATGTCCGCAGATCATGCTGATTTTCAAGATCTGATCTTCCTTTGGAGAAATCTGCACTAATCTTTTTTATCTGCGGCATTCTGGTTAATCCGCCCTATCTGCGGGAAATATCATTTTGATTTTTATGAACAAATGTGTATCTTGTAAGTTTGTATCAGTAAAACCTTAAGCTTAGTACTATGAAACGTCGGGATTTTATCAAAGCAACAGCAATTGCTGCTCCTGTGATCAGTCTTTTTCCTGCCGATCTCAGTGCAATAACCCGGAAAACAATCCCGGGAATGATTGAAAAAAGATCTCTTGGAAAGACAGGTGAAATGCTGTCGATGATCGGATTTGGAGGTATCATTGTAAAAGACGCTATCTCCGGAAACGGCTTCAGCATTGGTCAGGCTGGCTATCGACAACGGTATCAATTATTTTGATGTAGCTCCATCATATGGTGATGCTGAAATTAAAACTGGGCCCTGCGCTCCAGCCTTACAGAAACAATGTTTTTCTTGCCTGCAAGACAGGAGAAAGGACAAAGGAAGGATCACGGAAAGAGCTTGAGCAATCTCTGAAAAACCTGCGCACCGATCATTTTGATCTTTATCAGCATCATGCAGTTACTTCACTAAAGGATGTTGAGACGATCCATGGGCCTGGCGGCGCAATGGAGACCTTTCTTGAAGCAAAGAAGGAAGGCAAGGTCAGGTTCCTGGGATTCTCCGCGCATTCGGTCGAAGCGGCTATGGCAATGATGGACCATTTCGATTTTGATACAATCCTGTTCCCGTTTAATTACACCACCTGGTATTCCGGCAATTTTGGACCGCAGGTGCTTGCCAGGGCGCATGAAAAGAAAATGGGGATACTTGCTCTCAAGGCGATGGCAAAAGGTCCGTGGCCGCAGGGAGCTGACCGTTCAAAATATCCGAAATGCTGGTACGAACCACTCGCTACTGCTGAAGATATTAGAATGGGATTGAGGTTTACTCTGTCTCATCCGGTTACTGCTGCAGTTCCACCGGGAGAGGCTGAACTATTCAAAATTGCCCTTAGCCTGAAGGACGATCTGAAACCCCTTTCCGAATCAGAGATCAATAGTGTAAAGGAAAAAGCTGGATCCGGAGTTCCGCTCTTTAAATATGAAGGTGTTGCCTGATAAAACATAGGCGATTATTCCCCCATTGCCTTGTACTTGAGACGAAGATCCACTGTTTTGTCATAGATGAAGTAACAGGGATCTTCGCAATCATCTTTTGTGTACTTTACCTTGGGACTGGCAGAATCAACTGCAGTGTAAATATTTCCACTGATAGAATAGGTTGCTGTAAACGTATATAGTTTATTCAGACTGACTAAAAAACTGATCTCCGAAAGACTCGCTAGCGCAGAATCATAAACAACATTGTCCTCAAGTTCACCTTCATATACAAACACATACACAGGTACATCCAAATCAGTTAGTTTTACCTTGATTCTGTCCTTTTCGGTTCCTGTGAAACGCAGTCAGAACAATTAACAAACCATCCCTGTTCCTCGCACGAGAAACAGAAAGTCAGAATCAGGAACAATATTGCCCTCACAAACTTCTTCATAAATCTCAATACCATTTGATGCTCTTAACGGGTGACCGTGTGTTGCTCAGAAAAAGATTATATGCAAATCCGAATCTTAGCCACAGGGGACCTATTTTGTAAAAATCAGTATTTGTGTATTCAATGCCTGACGTAAAAATAAGATGATTCAGCCTGAAGCTTTAGAGAAACAGCCGGTATAATTCTGAGCTTATTGCCCGGTGTGATATTGGTGCCCTTGAATTTGCTCCCAGAATATAACCTGCAGAAATTGAGGGAGAAACTGCAAAGCTTCGATCCGGGTCTGTACTCCCTGATAGTGAAAGTCCTTGAATATTCCGGCAAAAGCCATGGAGCTTCTGTCAAAGTACTGGTAATAATTATTTTCCCCTGTTTTCATGAGGATTCTTGTATAGACAGGTTTGATATCACAACCAATTACGAATCCTGCATTGATCATGGGCTCCTTGAAAACAATGGCTGCTCCCGTAAAAAAGTCCCTTACATTAAACCTGGTCGAAACGGCAAAGGACACTTCGTCGATCCTGAACCCCTGCCGACCGCTTATGTTGTTCTTTTCAAGAATCCTGATTATATCACTTCTCCCGAAAGCCGATGCAACCCTGTACGGATTCACCGCCTCGTTATCGGTTGCAGTCCATTTGTCTCCCTTCGATAACAGGAATTCAAATGCAGGTCGTCTGATTCGCCTCAATAGCAAGAGAGAGCGCATTGTAATTAAATATATTCTTTTCATAGATGTTAACTCCCTCCTTAAGAAGCCTGCTTATTATAAGAGTATCACCATTCTGGGCGGCAATGAGAAGGGGAGTGAAGCCATCATTATCCCTTGCTTCCAGATTAGCTCCGTTCTGGATAAGTAGGTCAGCAACATCGGCAAATCCTGCCCATATTGCCGCCATTAAGGGAGTAGTACCGTCGTTCGCTTTTTTGTTGCACGTCAGCTTCGTAGTACAAAAGAAGGTCAGCTAATTCAAAGCTGCCGTTGATAGAGCTGAAGTGAACGGGAGTAACACCATTTTTATCAGTCTGATCGACATCTGCACCAGCCCTGATCAGTGTTTCGGCGATCTCCGCATTCTGGTTCTTTACCGAAATAATGAGCGGTGTTTCGCTGGTTGATGTCCTCTTATTTACATCTGGTAATGGAAAAGAAGTATTTTAACAGTGGTCAGATGATTATTTGCAACCGCGAAAACAAGTGGGGTTGCGCCTTCAGTTGATTCTTCATCTATGTCGGCTCCCTTTCTCAGAAGTCTCTCGACCTCTGAATCATTTCCCTTTGATGCGGCGATCATAAGATTGATTTCAAGAGCTCGTTGTAATAATAGGGGAGGTAATCGGAAGTGTCATCTACAATCTCTTCCTGAGCAAAAATTTCTCCCTGTAAAATGAAAGCTGAAACCAGGATCAGGACCTGGGAAAAATAAAAATCTTGTCGATAACATGTTCACAAAGTTAACGTTTTGACTTTTTCAGGATTAAAAAATCAATATAAAAAAGCAATATTTATAAAAATTAAAAGTTAAAAACGTGTTATAATTCTCAATGTATTGCACTCCTGAAAATAAAAATTATATTTTTGCAATAAGAAAAATGGAATTATTGATCGCATTACGAAAGATATTTTTAACAGCACTTCTGGCTATTATAGTAAGTTATCACCCGGGTGCTATTGAAAAACCGGGAGGCTTGACTGAAAAGATGGCCCCTTCTAATATAAGACTCACAAATTCCAATTCCTCAGGGACTGAATTCGATGGATGTGCAAAGGTAATTCAATCGTTCATGAAGAAGTGGACGATCGAAGGAGCATCTGTTGCAATCGCAAAGGACGGCAAGCTGGTTTATGCAAAAGGATTCGGTTTTGCCGATACAGCTGCCGGAACCGAAACCCAGCCATACAGTAAATTCAGAATTGCAAGTATATCCAAACTTGTTACAGCTGTGGCTATCATGAAACTCCGGGAAGAAGGAAAACTATCTCTTGATGATAAGGTTTTTGGTCCTGAAGGAATACTCAATGATACTATCTACTGTCATCCAAAGGACAAAAGAGTATTTGATATAACGGTAAGCCACCTGCTTAGTCATGAGGGAGGATGGTCTCAAAGATGGGGAGATCAGATGTTTATGCCCTGGGTGATAGCTGATCAGATGAAGGTAAACCTTCCGGTCGATACCAGGACAATTGTCAGATTTGCCCTGAGCAAAAGGCTCCATTTCACACCTGGTTCAGGGAGGTCATATTCAAACCTTGGTTACAGCATTTTAGGATTGGTTATCGAAAAAGTCTCGGGAATGACCTTATGATGAATATTGCCGCAGAACATTGCTTGAACCGTTAGGTGTTTATGATATGATCCTTGCAAGGAATATGCCTGATCAAAAAGCGCCTTTTGAAGTCACATATTATGAGCCGGCTTCTATGCCCAGGAAACCTTCAATTTATGGTACGGGCGAAATGGTTCCGGCTCCATACGGAGGCAATGATATTGAAACACTTGGAGGAGCAGGATCGTGGCTTGCAACAGCCCCTGATCTGCTGCGCGTTCTTCTGGCAGTAGACGGGTTCGATACACGCACAGATATCCTGGATGACCAGAGTATCCAGTTCATGACTGATGTGAATAACAAATATGCTCCGGTTGGCTGGAAAACAACTTTGATGGACGGCACCTGGATCCGAACAGGTTCATTTTCCGGAACTGCCGGGATGATGAAAAGGCAGCCTGACGGAATATCATGGGTGGTCCTTCTGAATTCAAGTGCCTGGAACGGACCAGAGCTTCATTCCTATATCAGCAGGACAATGGCAAAAGCGTTAGCCCAGATAGGAGAATGGCCTCAGAACGATTTATTTGACAACTCTCTTCCTTTACCCATCAAAATAGGAATATCAGGAATTAATTGAAACAGCCATGTGCTTTTCCGTTAATGTGAATCTTGTTAAAGATGAGCTTAGAAAACAGGTATGGCGCAACATTTCCTGATCGCGACAGATATCTGCCAAGCTATTATTATCATGCATTCGGACTTCCTGAATTACCGGCAATCTGTTCAGGTACTCCCGACAGGGTGGAGCTTCTAAAATGGGGATTGATCCCTTCCTGGACCAGAAGCGCAGAAGATGCCAATGTAATAAGGTATAAAACCTTTAATGCCAGAGCAGAGAGCGTCAACTCCAAACCCTCATTTTCAAAACCTTTCAAATCGAAGAGATGCCTTGTTCCTGTGAAAGGATTCTTTGAATGGCAGCATACAACTGACAGGAAAATTCCATGGTATATTTATCATGCCAATGAAGAGATCTTTTCAATTGCTGGAATATTTGATCATTGGGTTGAGACAACCACCGGAGAGATCTTCAACACATTCTCATTAATTACAACAGAAGCCAACGATCTTATGGCTGTTATTCATAACTCAAAAAAAAGAATGCCGGTTATCCTTGACAGGTCCGATGAAATAAAATGGATAAGCCTTTCAACATCCCCCGAGGATGCACTAAAGCTTCTTAACCCCTGTCCCTCTGAAGCCCTGAAAGCCCACACCATCAGTATTCTGGTTAATAATAAATCTGCAAACAGAAACACTCCTGAAGTCATTCGTCCATATTCCTGGGACGATAATTCCCCCCATCTCCAATAATCGTAAACTTTCGACTTTAAGACTTTACAGACTTTAAAGACTGCATGACCGCAAGACTAATCTACTGTGCTACAAATATATAGGTGAGTGTCCCCTTCTGAATTTTCGGGGCATTCAGATCAGGCTGAAATCTTGAAATAAGGGCAGTGCCTACGGCAGTATCAAAAAGGCATTCATCGCTGCTGGTACTTTCACTATTTACGACACTTGCATTTTCAACCTGTCCTCTCTGGTTAACCTCAATGATAAGCACGATCTTACCCGATCCCTGGCATTTATATATTGGAATCGGGAGGTAGGTATGATTTCGACCCTGAAGGTCATAGTAAATCCTTGTGGGACCCTTATAGTTCGCAGCCATATCCTGGGATTGCTTTGGTTTCTCATCCTCCTTTTCTTTCTGTTTCGCAATGATAAACTGCTCATCCTCCGTGTTCTGGTCGTCCTTCCTCGGATTGTCAATGTAATTATCGGTACTAAGTTTCCCGCCTTTTATCAATTCATCCTTGACTTCATTAATATATTGCCTGGCATCGATCTTGACATCACTTTTATTGGCAAGGTTCCTAGCAATGTTCAGCATTTCCGCATCATCATGCAGCACATTTTCAACCGAAGTAGGAGGGAGCTCCACCGGCTTGGGTTTTGCTTTCTGTTCCTCGATGGCTGAAAATTCAATTTCGAACTTTTCTGGATGTTTTTCCTGGGTTTTAAGTGAATAAAGCTTAAAGGACATAAAAATTATTCCTGCAAGCAGATGTATTATAACTGTTCCAAGAATACCAACTATTTTGCCATTGTATTTCATCCCCTTTTCTTATTCTTCTTATGTTTCCCTTTTAACCTGGCAGGTTTGTCAATATGCTGGTTTCTTAATAATCCGTTCTTCATGCCATTAATAAATTTAGCCCACGCAAAAGGGTTCAGGAGATTATTGACAGGATACTGGCCTCTTGTAGCAAGATTATTGAAGTTTTGCTGCATAGCATATCTGTATCCTGCCTCAGGGGATATTCTGACTCCGGCATTATTTGAAACCGCCGACTGGACTGAAGCTATGTTCTTGTTCATATTTTCAATTTCAGGCGATACGGGTGTAGGGGTCGTCATATCCTTAATAAACTCGCTATAGCTTTTCCAGGGTATTATAACCACATTTTCTATCGGTATTGTATCGGTACTCAATACAATATCTAAATTGAAGTGCCTCCCTTCGAAGTCAACCGGCATAATAACAAACTTCTTCTTAAAACCCAGAGCCCGGAAAAATATTGTGTCTCCCGGGGTGCTTGTTATGGAATAAATACCGGTTCTTTCACTGAGAGTACCCCTCTTAAGCATCAGGGATATAACACCAACATTCGTCAAAGGTTTATTAAACTCGTCAGTAATCAACCCACTGACCTGGAAAAACCTTTCTTTTTCCTGGATCTGACCACCCGCGAAAAAGAAAGGAATTAATAAAAGGAGTATAGTATATTTAAGTCTGGTCAAATCAATTTACGATAATATTCAACACCAAGTAAAAATGGCAAGCGGTGCAAATTAAACATTATTGCGCGGAACCATAAAACTTTTAACTTATTTTTAATAATTTTCCGATGCAAAGTTAATCCGGTATTTTCATACTGATTCATTTTTGCTTTACAATCTTTTATTTCACCAATTGGTATGCAAAAACTACTTTTACTGGGGGATGAAGCAATTGCACAGGGTGCTATGGATGCAGGTCTGAGCGGCATGTACGCCTATCCCGGAACCCCTTCGACTGAAATAATGGAATACATTCAGGCTTCAGTTGAGGCTGCAGCACGCGGCATACACAGGGAATGGTCATCGAATGAAAAGACCGCACTTGAAGCCGCCCTGGGAATGTCGTATGCAGGAAAGAGAGCTATGGTAGCAATGAAACATGTCGGACTGAATGTTGCTGCTGATCCTTTTATAAATTCAGCAGTGACAGGTATAAACGGCGGGCTTATAGTAGTTTCAGCAGATGACCCTTCAATGCACTCCTCCCAGAATGAACAGGATTCACGATTTTATGGCAAATTCGCATTTGTGCCCGTCTTTGAACCCTCAAACCAGCAGGAAGCTTATAACATGGTCTTCGATGCCTTCGACCTTTCGGAGAAATATAAGATTCCGGTTCTATTTCGCATAACAACCCGTCTCGCTCATTCCCGCTCACCCATCAAACGCAGACCAGCTGAACCTGAAAAGGCTTTTCATCTTCCTGCCGATCCCCGACAGTTTGTTCTCCTCCCTGCAATTGCAAGGAGAAAATACAAGGTTTTGCTGTCTACTTATGAAACCTTGAAATATGATAACAGAATTACGAAATATAATATCTTCAGGGATGGAAGGAACAGAAAAATAGGAGTTCTCACATGCGGCATAGCATACAATTATCTCATGGAGAATTTCTCAGACGGGAAACCTGATTTTCCAGTGCTCAGGATCACTACATATCCTTTTACCAGAGACATCATAAATGATCTTACAAGCAGGTGCGAGGAAATACTTGTGCTCGAAGAGGGATACCCCCTGGTGGAAGAAGCCCTCAGAGGTATCCTCGACAACAGCCTGAAAATCCATGGTCGTCTTGATGGTGCAATCCCGCGCGATGGTGAACTAAACCCTGCCCTCGCTGCAAAAGCTATTGGGATAAACATCAGCCCTGCTCTCCAGGTTCCGGAAATTGTCAGGATGAGGCCCCCTTCCTTCTGCAAGGGATGCGGCCATGCCGACACCTTTAATGCTGTCATTGAGGCTCTTAAGCCATTTAATGGTGAAGGTGTCTTTTCCGACATTGGTTGCTATACTCTCGGGGCATTACCTCCTTACAACATAATTAATTCATGTGTGGATATGGGGGCCTCAATTACAATGGCAATAGGTGCAGCCGACGCCGGCCTCAACCCGTCAGTTGCCGTTATTGGCGATTCCACATTCGCTCATTCGGGGATGACGGGACTTCTCGATGCGGTGTCTAAAAACTCACCTGTCACAATAATAATATCAGATAACCAGACAACGGGAATGACGGGAGGCCAGAAATCACAGGCAACCGGCCGTATAGAAAAGATCTGCGAGGGGATTGGGGTTGCTAACGAACATATTAAAGTTATAGTACCTCTGCGTAAAAATCATGAGGAAAACGTGAACATTATGAAGGAAGAGTTCAGCTATAAAGGAGTATCAGTTATTATTTCCAGGCGTGAATGTATCCAGACGGCTTCCAGGAAAAAGAAAGCTGAAGTTTTTGAAAGCGACAGTAAGGAACAAGAGATATGAAAAGCGATATAATATTATCAGGAGTGGGTGGGCAGGGGATACTCTCAATCGCCGGAGCAATCGGACTTGCAGCTGTTGAAAATAACCTGTTTCTTAAGCAGGCTGAAGTGCACGGAATGAGCCAGCGGGGAGGCGATGTTCAGTCGCATCTGAGACTCTCACAGAAGCCGATTTTCTCGGACCTGATACCTTATGGCAAGGGCGATCTCATAATTTCAGTTGAACCAATGGAATCGCTCAGATATCTTCCATGGCTTTCCCTTTCCGGATGGCTCGTCACCAATTCGGTTCCATTCATTAATATCACCGATTACCCTCCGCTTGAAGAGATCCTGAATGAGATCAGAAAGGTTAAAAACCATAAAATAATCGATGCTGATGCTATCGCTAAACAAGCCGGCTCATCCCGGTCGGGCAATATGGTTATACTTGGAGCTGCTTCGCCCCATATAGGACTCCCGTTTGAAAGCCTTGAGAAATCGGTCCGCAAGCTTTTTGCCGGGAAAGGGGAGGAGGTGGTTGAAACCAATCTGTCAGCCCTCAGGGCAGGCCGCTCTGCTTAAGAGTAAATCAGAATTTAAATACTGCATTAATAAAAAGCGCTTCAGATTTTTGAAGCTCAGCAGCATATGGATAATTACCCTGAAAGTCAAGGGCTATCTTAACATTTTCACTGAGTATTCTCTGAATTCCAAGAACCATGAAATTACCGTCTTTTAAGTAATTCCACGGATTTGCATCTCCTGGTACAATCACTGAAGTGGAATAATCAAACCTGGCAAATAATTCAGTCTGGTTAGCGACATTTATTGCCCCCGTTCCTGAAACACCCCAGGCATGATGGCCACTGACTACATCCAGGTTTGACTTGTATGTGGCTTCTCCTCCGATTGTGAATTTCTCATTTTTAAAGCCGATAAAGCCGAGAAACATCGGCTGCCATAGTCCTTTGGTTCTGAGAACATCTCCGTAAAGTCTGATTGCAAAACGATTATCCGGAGTAATTGTGAATCCAAGCGACGATTTAATGCTGTTGTCCACCTGGATATTGATGTACCCTTCCCCGTTCATGATTGTAACGTCAGCTTTGACAACATCGCTGATCTTATAATCGATGGCGAGACCCAGATCAGCTACAAACCCGTATCCGTTAATCGACTGATAAGTGTTGGCAATATATCTCTTGCCCCAGAACTTCTGCTGGAAATCAAAAAGGCGTGTTCCTGTTATACCCATGGCTATCTTGAGCTTTCCCGTAGTATAGCTGAGGGATGCCTCCCTGAAGTAAGCATACCTTCTTGGCTCTGAACCGGGAGCCAGATCTTCCGGCTTACCGATATTGACAATTATTGTCCCGGAAAAATTGTTTGCGGGTGGAAAACTGTAACCCAGATATGCCCGGTTGAGACCGAATCCGGTAGTCTTTGAAGTGTCATTGATATTCAGGTGGAAATCAGTAAATATTTCGGTAATAGGACTTCCATCCGAAGTAACTGTCTGGTTATAAAGTACCTGACATCCTGAAAGAAGGACAAATATTACAGTTGGGATTTTTTTCATAGTAATTTCCCGGGTCAAAGGAAAATTTTATAGAATGTCAAAAGTATAATTTATATATTTATTCCTCTTTTGTTTTAAATATTTTCTTCTGTCAGATATTATTGTCATTTCTGCATAATTAAGGTTTCTGTTTATTCAACATGGTGTTAAATTCAATCCTGTAAATTATGAAACGAATTGTAACCTTCATTTCCCTTGTCCTGTGCAGCTTCCTGGTTTATTCGCAGAAAGCTGATTTTAACGCAGCCGAAAAATTCAGGGACGAAAACCTGACTTCCAGATATGGCGACATGGCTGTCAATCCAACCTGGATCGAAGAATCCGATATTTTCTGGTATTCCTTTAAAACATCTGCAGGTAAGAATTTTTACTATGTGAATGCAGGCACAAAGTCAAAGCAGCTGTTATTCGACAGCAGGTATATGGCATCTGAATTACGAGAGCTGACCCACCATCCTTACAATGAGCTGGATCTTCCTATCAAGGAATTAAAATTTGAAAAGAAGAGCACAACTAAATTCACATTTCAGGTGGATTCAATTAAATACCTTTATGATATTACAAATCAGAAGCTTGTAATTAAGGATACAATAGGTAAGGAGAAGAAACCCTCCTGGGCAAGCTATTCGCCCGACAGCACCTGGATCGCATATGCGAAAAACCATAACCTTTACCTGATGAAAGCAAAGGATAAGGACAGCGTTGAAATACAGCTAACTACTGATGGGGAGAGATATTATAGCTTTGCAGGATACAGGAATTCTGAAGATACATCAAAGACCAAGAAGGCTAGAACTAATGTCGAATGGTTCAAGAATGAAAAGAAGTTATATATCATCAGGGAGGATCAGCGAAAAGTAAAAGACCTGTTTGTAATAGATGTTCTTTCCCAGCCCCGTCCTAAACTTGAAAGCTATCGTTACTCCATGCCCGGTGAAGAATTTGTGCCGCAATCCGAACTTATAATATTCGATGTCGTTACGAAGAACCGGGTTAACGTCGACCTTAAAAAATGGAAGGATCAGACCATCGATGTTGCATGGTCATCACAGGAAGAGACAAACAAACTTATTGTAATCAGGAAGGATCGGCCGCTCAAGAACCTGGATGTTTGTCTCGTGAATGCTGAGACAGGTGCTGTATCTGTTCTTTTCAGTGAAGAAACCTGGCCTTATTTCAATAATGAATATTCGCGCCTGGCAGTCCTGAATGAAGGCAACGATATAATCTGGTGGTCGGAACGGACTGGCTGGGGTCAGCTTTATCTATATGATGGGGCAGGTAAACTGAAAAAACAGATAACTGACGGATATTTTGTTACAGGCCGGGTTGAACGTATCGACTCTGTCGGAAGAGTGCTTTATTTCGAAGCTTTCGGTAAGGAGGACGGCGTACACCCGTATTACAGCATGAAGTATAAAGCAGCACTCGACAAGGGAGGAATGACGCTCATCACCAGGGAGCCGGCTAATCACTCCTTCTCAATGTCAAAATCGAACAAGTATTTTGTCGATACATATTCTAGAGTTGAGATGATTCCTGAAGCGGTTCTGCGCGATAACACTGGAAATATTCTTTTTCACCTGGAAAAAGCTGATATTTCGCAGATGTACCAGATGGGATGGAAGATGCCTCAGACCATTAAGGTAAAGGCCAAGGATGGCGTGACAGATCTTTACGGCGTTATGTATAAGCCATTTAACTTTGACTCAACACGGAAATACCCGATTATTTCTTATGTGTACCCGGGTCCGCAGACCGAATCAGTGCCCTATCAGTTTACATTGACTGGTGGCAAAAACGTTGCTCTTGCCCAGCTCGGATTCATTGTAGTTAATTTTGGCCACAGGGGAGGAAGTCCTCAACGAAGCAACTATTATCACACATTCGGCTACAACGACCTTAGAGATTATGCCCTTGCCGATGATAAATATGGCATCGAACAGCTTGCTGAAAAATATAAATTCATCGATATTGAACAGAGTTGGTATATATGGTCACTCTGGTGGAGGTTTTATGTCGACCGCCGCAATACTTTCATACCCCGACTTTTATGATGTGGCAGTATCTTCAGCGGGAAACCATGACAACAATATCTATAATCAATGGTGGGGTGAAACACATAATGGAGTGGCAGAGGTTGAAAAAAAGGTAAAGACCAAAGAGGATGTAAAGAAAGATTCGCTTGACAAGAAGAAAGAGGTTGAGAAGACATTCAAAGCCGAGGTTGAGAAGAACCAGGATCTGGCAAAGAATCTGAAAGGACATCTGTTGCTGGTCCACGGCGATATTGATAACAATGTTCATCCCGGAAATACATTGAGGGTTGTTGATGCTCTAATCAAGCAGAATAAAAGGTTTGATTTTATGATGCTTCCGGGACAGAGGCACGGCTTTGGTAACGCAACAGCTTATTTCGACAGGATGATGTGGTATTATTTTGCTGAGTATCTGCTGGGCGATTACCGAACCAATGTGGAATTGACAGATTTCTGACCTGGATTATCCAGTAGCTGAAATAAAAAAAGGAGGTGTTGGCAAACACCTCCTTCTGAAATGCAGCGAATGAATCATCCTGCCGGTGGCTATTCCGGTTTGGCCTGCTCCTTTTGCGACTTGAGCATCATAAGATCATTTATCACGATCTCCGTGATGTACTTTGTCACGCCGGTTTTGTCTTCATAGCTCCGGTAAACGATCCTTCCTTCGACTGCCACCTGACTGCCTTTCTTAAGGTAATTTCCGGCCAGATCGGCCAGCCCATTCCAGGCCACAATATTGTGCCATGTCGTTTCCTTTATTTTCTGGCCTTCAGAATTCTTGTAATCGTCACTCGTTGCAAGGGTGAAACGTGTTACCTTTTTGCCGCTCTCCAGCTTTTTTGTTTCCGGGTTCTGACCCAGGTTGCCGATCAGATTGACTCTGTTTCTTAATGAGTTCATAGTTTTTGCATTTGGTTTGACATAAATTTTAATTCATGATCAAATTTACAACGCTCCGTTTGCATGTTCCGGTAGCTAAATAATTGTATTCGCTTACGAATCATTTATAGTCGTT
Organism: uncultured Bacteroidales bacterium; assembly: GCA_963732115.1. GTDB lineage: Bacteria > Bacteroidota > Bacteroidia > Bacteroidales > VadinHA17 > LD21. The sequence continues at coordinate 232,007 of CAVSYN010000002.1, read as the reverse complement.
TGTAACCGTTTAAAAATGTTTTTGTATATCTTTATCAAAACATTCGTGCTATCAAAAAAATCGTGCTGTGGAAAGGAAATGTCTCGATTGCGGCGACACTATACGTGGCCGCACCGATAAAAAATTCTGTTCTGACCAGTGCAGAAACAATTACAACAACAGGCTAAATCGTGATTCAAACAATTTCGTAAGAAATGTTCACGGATTGCTGCGGAAAAACAGGAGAATACTTGCTGATCTTTATCATGAAGACAAAAGCCGGATTCATAAAGACGCACTGTTCGCCCTGGGGTATAACTTCAGCTTCTTTACCCACGTGATCGAAACATCAAACGGAGTAAAGTACCATTATTGCTTTGAATATGGTTATCGGGATATGGGAGATAACTTTATCGAGCTGAAGCTAAATAATCAGTATGTGGAATATCAATAAAATGGAAAATAGTGCTTGATATTCTTTTCAGTGAGGCGCGTTCCATAACCCGAATCCTGGAATGGCTCACAATACTTGATTTTTGACCCTTTTTCCTTACCGTAGTGCTCTATAAGCATATCACGGAAAGGTTCAGCATTTGATCTGGTTGACCAGGTCTTTCCAAGCCAGGCCCGTCTTTCCTTGTCGGTCGCAGGAACCTGGTCGAGTTCTCCCCTGTTAAAGGGAAGCCACTCATACATCTGGGACTTATGCTGATGGTACATGTCGATTTTCTTTTCTATTACATCGTCAATATCAACGCATACATCTGCCTTAAAAGGCTCAGGATGAACGAATCCGTCATATGTGTATAAAAAGACCGGATTTTTTTCGAGAAAGGGAACTTCAGGGAGTATTTTGGGCACAGTAACCATGTAGGCAGCATCCAGTACGAGCTGACCCGTGTACCTGTGATCGGGATGATAGTCATAGGGTCTTGGGAAGATAACAATGTCAGCCTTCTGTTCGCGGATCAGCTTAATGACCTGCAACCTGTTTTCGTAAGTTGGCATCAATTGTCCGTCATGATTGTCAAGGGTAATATACCTGACTCCAATTACTTCTCCTGCTTTCCTCGCTTCCTCTCTCCTTACTTTGGCCAGCTCGTCTGAGGGTAAGGTCTGATGCCCGGCATCACCGTTTGTCAGCGAGACCATCAGGACATCATGTCCGGCCCTGGCCCACTTATAGGCCGTCCCGCCCACTTCATCGGGATCGTCCGGATGGGCGCCAATTATTATAATATGCAGTTTATCACTTGTTTTTGCCTGCTGGGCCGACAATGGCAACACCATGCCAAGCATGATAATAGCCTGGAGAATAATGCTTTGGATCTTCATATTTTAAGATTTTAAAAGTTTTAAGTTAATAAAAAGAGAAAGATGAATTATATATCTTCAAAACAAAGTTTCCTGTGTAAAAGAAAATAAATCTACCAGCTACTGTTGGCTAATTCCCAGACGTTTGCAAAACTAATTTTTACAATCTTTTCCATAATATCCCAGTTGACCGTGTTGACTTCGTCGGCAGGAGTATGATATTCTTCCCGGTGTCCTGGCTTAAATCTCATTATTGGTATGCCTTCGGCAGCAAATGACCTGTGATCACTTCCCCCTGAAGGGTCTTTCATTGGTTGATAATCGACTGTCAGGTCGATTCCATATTTTTTCAGGTTTTCTTCGGTCAATGTCTTGAACCCGGGAAATGAGTCAGTAAAGGTCATAATAACCTTTTTAGTGTCATCATCCGAAATATATCTTGAGATCATATCGAAATTGACGTTAAGACGAAGGTTGCTTTTTGGATAAGGCAGATTTTCAACATAATATCTGGAACCCAGAAGCCCCTGTTCCTCAGCTGACCATAGAGCAAAAATCAAAGTTTTGTCAGGCTTTGTTCCGGTTTCCATTACTGCTTTTGCAATCGTCATAACCCCGACCGTGCCTGAACCATTATCGTCAGCACCATTCCAGATATAACCATTTCCTGTTCCAAGATGATCGTAATGGGCACCAAGAACGATAACCTGGTCAGGATTCTTGCCTTCTACAACCCCGATTACATTTCTTGCTTTGACAACTTCAGTATTAACTGTTGTTTTAAGATAAACGCGCTTCCCGTTGATTGCCGGAAGAGGACCTAAATTGTCTTCTCCGGCTTTTTTAATAAAATTGTCAAGTATAAAACCAGTTCCTGCAAGCAGATCGTTAACCGTCTTCACCGAGATCTGGACTCTTAGAAAATTATCAGAGCTGCCTTTCCCCGGGAGCGAATAACTGGCATACGGCCTGCCCGAGCGGGGGTTACCTTCTGAAGGTGACAGGTCGGGGTAATCAACTCCTCTCTGGACACCCACTACGGTAGAATTCGGGTTGAATTCAAGGATTCCGGCAGCGCCCATTTTCCTGGCAATATTTTCTGCATCCCTTGAAGCGGCAGCCAGTTCCGATGGCGAAAGCTTTTCTCTTGCAAAACCCGGGCTTCCTGTTATTTTAAGAATGAATTTCCCTTTCAGATCAAGCTTGCCGAAATCGTCATGCCGCAGTTTTTCACTTTTTAAACCATACCCAACAAAAACCACCGGCGCTTCAATCTCATTTGACTGTTCGCCGGGTCTCAGGGTAAAGTCAACATTATTTGTATATGTTTCGGTTTTTATCAAGTTCCCTTCAACTGTTTTGATCTTCAGGATCTGTTCTTCACCAGGGGAGGTTTTGATAAGGATAAAATTCTGAAAATAGGTTTTATCCTTGCCTTCCTGTATATTCACATAACCACGCGCCTGAGGATAATCACCTCCCGGCTTAATTCCGTAAAGCTGAAGCATGCTGGCAATATAATCGGCGGACATATACTCGCCTTTTTTACCGGTTTCCCTTCCTTCAGTCCAGTCAGAAGCCAGAAACCCGAGTTGCGCTTTCAGCACCGCCTGATTTATATTATTAAGCGATTTAATAAAGTCGTTATTTTCCTGACCTCTGAGCGTGCCTGCAGCAAACAGAAGCAGGCAGCAAATAGAAAAATACTTAAACCTCATAAAAAATCGTGATTTTATATTTAACAGGAAAAATCAGTTACCAATATTAGTTAATTATTTGTTACAGACTTTATCGTAAACCTGATGCTTAACGAATTTTAACACTTTTGAAACCGTATACTTAAAATTTTTTCCTCCTAACATTTTTCCCCCCAGGGATTAAAAGTAAGAATGAATTATACCTTTTTGAGGAGAGTACAAATAAATATCGGGAGGTAAGGTGGTCAGAATATATTATTTCTAATTTTCACTATTAAGAAATATAGAACTTATATTTGAAAAAAATCTTAAATGAAAAAGGGAACTATTATATTTTCGCTGATCCTCGCATTCCACATAACATTAACTGCCCAGGAGAAGAAGGTTTATAAAGATGACTATCTGGTCAGGATTGGGGATGTTGCACCTGATTTTGAAATAAATGAAGCCAACGGAAAGTCTTACCGGTTAGCCGATCTGAAGGGTAAGACCGTAATGCTCCAGTTCACAGCGAGCTGGTGTTCCGTTTGCCGACAGGAGATGCCGCTTATTGAGAAGGAGATATGGAATCCGGGCAAAGAGAAAGGGCTTGTTGTAATTGGAATTGACAGGGATGAGCCCCTTGAAAAAGTAGCAAAGTTCAAAAAAGATATTGGAGTAAGCTATCCTTTAGCCCTTGATTTGGGTGCTGAGGTTTTTGGCCTTTACGCCCTTAAGGAAGCTGGAGTGACACGGAATGTCATAATCGATCGTGCAGGTAAAATTGTATACCTCACCAGGCTTTTCGATCGCGAGGAATTTGACAGGATGAAAAAGGTAATTTTTTCGGAACTGGGCATAAAATAACAGCTATCCACCTTCTTTACCCGTTGCTTTTTGAATTTAATTTGACTAGCAGGTGAAACTTTTTCACATTTTTCCCCGTTATATGTCAAATCGATGTCTGTGTAACTACGCTTGATCTGATTGACATGTACAACTAAAAACGAAAAATGATGAAAAAACTAATTTTGATTGTATTATCAGTAATTATAGTGCTTCCTGCCTTTTCACAGATAAAATACGGCCTTAAGGCAGGTTTGAGTACGACAAATCTTAAGATGTCCGATCTTAAGACTCTGACATCGGCTGACAAGCAATACACGGTCGATGCTCTTAAAGGAGCAAATTATGGCTTCCATGGAGGCGCTTTCGTCAGGTTTAGCCTGTTGGGATTCTATATTCAGCCTGAACTTCTTTTTGCATCAAGAACAGATGAATATAAAGTAACAGATCTTGATAGTCCTGCTTCTGAGATAATTAAAAAGCAGCACTTCAATCAGATTGACATTCCGGTTATGCTCGGAGCTAAGCTGGGTCCGGTACGTTTAAATGCAGGTCCGTCTGCCAGATTGCTCATCAACTCACCAAAAGATCTTATCGACAATCCTGATTTCAAGGGCATGTACAACAACCTTACTTTTGGATATCAGGCAGGTCTTGGTGTTGACATTATAAAGAGGATTACTGTTGACCTCAGATATGAAGGAAGTCTGCAGAAATACCAGACTCAGATTCAGAACCTTGCAGGCGACAAATTCAAGCTCGATGACAGACCAAATGCATTCCTGCTGAGTGTAGGAATAATGTTCTAGAGAGTTTATTTTGAAAAGAGCATCTTTGCGGCAACAAGAAGCAGCAGCACCCCGAAGATTTTTTTAAGAAGAGGCTGAGGGATACTAAGGGCAAGCTTCGACCCGAAATATGAACCAATTATAAAAGCAGCGGCCAGGATAAGCGCAAATTTAATGTTTACCTGGCCTGCTTTATAATAGTTGTATGCTGCAATAATTCCGATTGGAGGCAGCATTACCGCTAAACTGGTTCCCTGGGCTGTTTGCTGAGTTAGTCCCATAATAAATACAAGGGCAGGGATCATGATTATCGCACCCCCAATTCCAAGCATTCCGGCCATTACACCGGTTATTACTCCGATAATAATAAGTAAAAGAAGTACGGGTGTTGACATTTTCATCTTTATTATGTTATATATACTACAAATTCACTTGAGTAAAATTATTAATATTATTTAAAGTCGTAACCGAAAGCAGAGATGATGGTATAAAAACTGGCAAGAACAGCCGGTTTGCACACAAAAAACAGAATTCCTAATTTTGAGAAGCCCAAAAGACAATGAGCAGGAAAGCAATAATATATATTCTAAGTAGTTCAGCCTTGACGCTGCTGGTAGTTCTGTTCTTCTTTTTCAGGCTGCTTTTCGGCATTTCAGTCCGGCCTCAGGGCGAAAAATCTGTTATTCAGATCCCGGAAGGATCATCTTATGAACAGGCGCTGGATTCTGTGGTATCAGATCTGGTCATTAAAAATCCCCATATCCTGAAAAGAGTTGCTAAATTAAAGAAATATCCATCTCTGGTTAAGCCAGGCCGTTATATAATTGATAAAGGATATAGTTATAACGGAATAATTAATCTGCTCCGTGCAGGAAGACAATCGCCGGTTAAAATCACTTTCAGTAATGCCAGGACCCTAAATGATATTGCAGGTAAGATAGGAGGTGAAATTGAAGCAGATTCAGCAAGTATTATGAGTTTTCTGTCGGATCCTGAAAATTACAGAAAAGATGGTTTTAAGAGTGAAGATGTAATCTCGGTCTTTATCCCCGAAACATATGAATTCTACTGGAATACAAGTGCAAAGGGACTGTTTAACCGTATGCTCAGGGAATACAGGAAGTTCTGGAACAGGGACAGGCTGAAAAAGGCGGAGGAATTACATCTGACTCCTGTTGAGGTTTCAATCCTTGCATCAATCATTGATGATGAAGTTGCAAAGCCTGATGAGAAATCAAGAATTGCCGGGGTTTACCTTAATCGTCTTCAAAGGGGTATCCCGCTGCAGGCCTGTCCGACAATCAAGTTCGCCCTTAACGATTTTACAATAACCAGGGTTCTTTACAAGCACCTTACTATCGAATCACCATATAATACTTACAAATACAAGGGATTCCCACCGGGGCCTATAGGATGCCCCTCAAAGGAGGGTATCGATGCTGTTCTGAACGCTGAGAAGCATGACTATCTGTTCTTTGCGGCAAAATCTGATTTCTCCGGTTACCATAATTTCTCAAGAACACTGGCAGAGCATAACAGGTATGCAAACCAGTATCAGAGAGAATTGAACAAACGCAGGATCTTCAGGTAGCGCCGACGATTTCCACCTCGCGTTCGAGGGTAATGCCGAAATTGTCAATAACCGATTTTTTTATCTGTTCCGACAGATCAAACAATTCCTGACCTGTAGCATTGCCATAATTAACAAGTACCAGCGCCTGTCTTTCATGTACTCCGGCATCTCCGATCCTTTTGCCTTTCCAGCCGCATTGCTCAATCAGCCATCCTGCAGCAAGTTTCATTCCGCCACTGGCATCTTTAAAGACAGGGATTTTCGGATGTTTGGTTTTTAATTTCTCAACAAATGCCAGGTCAATAACAGGATTCTTAAAAAAGCTGCCAGCATTTCCAATTTGAGCAGGATCGGGCAGTTTGTTCTGTCGAGTAGCGATTACGGTTTTCCTGACATTACCAAGGGATGTGGAGCCGAGTTTGTTAATCTCTTCCTTTAATGATCCGTATTCAAGGCAAAGTTTTGGTTTTGAGGAAAGTCTGAAATAAACCCTGGTAATAAGATACTTACCCTTTAGTTCACCCTTGAAGATGCTGTCCCTGTACCCGAAATTGCACTCTCCGTTTGCGAATTCCCTGATAGAACCATCTTCAATGCTGATAGCTCTAACCTTTTCAATTGTATTTTTGACTTCGGCGCCGTAAGCACCTATATTCTGGACCGGAGTGGCTCCGACAAGTCCCGGAATGAGTGAGAGATTCTCCAGACCACCTATGCCGTTATTTACTGTCGACTCTACCAGTTTGTCCCAAATTTCTCCGGCACCTGCAGATACAATAATTTCATTCCCCATCTTGCCTTCAAGTGAAATACCCTCCATTTCAGGATGAATGATCGTACCATGAAAATCACTTGTGAAAAGAAGATTGCTTCCCTGCCCGAGGACTAAGTAATTCTGTTCAGTACCCTTGTTCTGCTTAAAGAAATGAATGGCATTTTCCTCGATCTTGAATGTGGCCATGCGGTCAGCTCTTACATTCAGCCCGAATGTATTGAATTTCTTTAATGAAATATTTTCGTAAATCATCTCTTAGGGTATCGGGTGTAAATGTATAAAAACAGGCCTTAATGAAAAATTGTGCAGGTGTTTATTTTTATTGTATTCCTTCAAAAGAAAAAGTTGCATTGGATTCAGGAATTGATGTTTTAATCCGCCTTCGCGTAAAGCTTCGGCGGACGCGAAGTATAGGTCTAATTCCTCGGTGCTTGCACCGTTGTTTGAGTCCAGAGCTTGCTCTGGGGTTCATACCATTTGATTAAAATTGTATCTTCGGGGAATTCAAACCAGCTCTAACCTAACTTGATATTACCTCATTATGAAAAGCAATCGTCGTAATTTCTTAAAAACTGCTACAGTGGCCGGTGCCGGTGCCTTTACCGGGAGGGTCCTCTCAGGTTGTACCCCGAAACAGACTGAATCAAACCTGGCAGTTATTCTTGATTCAGTAAAAAAATCCCATTCCCCGAAATTCAATATGTCAGGTTATGCTGCACCTGCACTTGCCTGTTGTGCGTATTGGAGTTATCGGACTGGGAGACCGGGGAAGCGAGCTGTTCAGCGGTTATCATATATTGAAGGAGTGGAAATCAAAGCTTTGTGTGACAAGAGAGAGGTTGCTGTCAAAGAATCACAGAAATATCTTACGCGAATAGGAAGACCTGCAGCCCGGGAATTTTTCGGAGATGAAAATGCCTGGAAGAAACTTATTGAACTTGCGGGATCTTGATCTTATTTATACATGCACCCCATGGGTGCTGCATACGCCTATTTCTGTTTATGCAATGGAAAACGGAAAGCACATTGCCTGTGAAGTTCCAATTGCAAGAACCATTGATGAAGCCTGGCAGCTTGTTGAAACTTCAGAGAAAACCAAAGAAGCATTGTATGATGCTTGAAAACTGCTGCTACGATTTTTTTGAACTGCTGACACTTAATATGGCACGTCAGGGGATGTTTGGTGATATCGTACATGGTGAAGGTGCATATATCCATAACCTTATGGGATACGACTTTCAAGAAACCTCGCGATGACAGGCAAACAGACGGAGCTTATACCGACATGTGGAGGCTCAAGGAAAATGCATCCCGGAACGGAAACCTGTATCCAACCCACGGACTTGGGTCCAATTTGCCAGGTAATGAATATCAACAGAGGTGATAAAATGGATTATCTGACTTCAGTGTCGACCATCGATTTTACCATGGCAAAAGCTGCAAATGAGCTTGCTGCAGAAGATACTTTTTATCAAGTATTGGAAACATGACTCATATCAGAGGAAATATGAACACTTCACTCATTAAGAACAAACTCTTGGAAAAACTATCATGATCCAGCATGATGTATCGTCCGTCTCAGCCCTATTCCAGGACTTCACCTGGTGAACGGAACTACAGGTAGCAGCATGTAAATATCCCGAACCCGAACGCATTGCCTTAGGGAAACAGCTGGTTGAATGACGAGAAAATGAAAGCAATTCTGGAAAGTATACTCCCGAAATTGTTAAGCGGGTAGGGGAAATGGCAAAGAAAGTGGGAGGTCACGGCGGAATGGATTTCATAATGGACTGGCGCCTGATAGACTGCCTCAGAAATGGGCTGCCTCTTGATCAGAATGTTTATGATGGTGCCCTCTGGAGTTCAATTGCACCTCTAAGCGAATGGTCGGTGGCAAACAGGTCACAATCGATCGATGTACCTGATTTCACATGCGGTTCGTGGAAAACAAATGTACCTCATGGAATTAATCTTGAAACCGGCGGCAGCACGAAGGTGCTTGAAATCGTAGAAGCTAAAGAAGAGCTGCAACTGAATAGTGAAGTAAAATCTAGGGTTAATTACAATGCTCCCTGCTCCCTGCTCGACTTAATAACCTGCAGCTTGTCCGTCTTTACGGGACTCTGATGCTCCATACCAGACTTTATTCTTATCATCCCACATAATAGCCTGGTAGCCACCGTATCCGCCAAGATTCCACTGTACCTGGTGCCCCATGGATAAAAGTTTCTGGATCACTTCCCATCGAAATCCGTTTTCGAGATACATTATTCCTCCATCGGTCATCTTTTCGCCTGTTGGTTCAGATGAACCCGTATGGTATATTCTTGGTGCATCGCCGGCCTCCTGGAGATTCATTTTAAAATCAACAAGGTTTACGATGATCTGTGCATGTCCCTGCGGCTGCATATCACCACCCATAACTCCAAAGCTTATCCAGGGCTTTCCGTTTTTTGTAATGAATCCGGGAATAATTGTATGAAACGGCCTTTTTCCCGGTGCATATACATTGGCATGCCCCTCACTGAGACTGAACATTTCGCCTCTGTCCTGGAGAATAAATCCCAGGCCCGTAGGACACATTCCCGAACCCAGTCCCCTGTAATTGCTCTGGATCAGCGAGACCATGTTCCCGTATTTATCGGCTACTGTCAGATAAATGGTATTCCCGGCTTCAATTTTGCCCGCATCATATATCTTCGCAGCCTTTTCAGGGTTTATAAGTTTACGTCTCTCTGCAGCGTATTTCTTCGAGATCAGCTGTGTAACAGGTGTTTCGCTGAACCTTGGATCGGCATAATATTTTGCCCGGTCCTCGAAGGCCAGTTTTTTTGCTTCGGTGAAAGTATGAATGTATTCAGCTGATCCGAAGCCCATTTCTGCCAGGTTGAAGCCTTCAAGTATATTAAGGATCTGGATTGTTGCTATGCCCTGTCCATTTGGAGGAAGTTCCCAGATATCGTAACCCCGGTAAGACGAACTGACAGGTTCAACCCATTCGGAACTATGCCGTGCCATATCATCATAAGTGAGGAATCCTCCCTGCGATTTCATAAAGGCGGCTATTGCTTTGGCAATACTTCCCCTGTAAAACTCGTTTCTTCCACCTTTAGCAATCTTATCGAGAGTATTTGCAAGATTGGGATTCCTGAAAATTTCACCCTTTGCCGGTGATTTTCCACCCGGCATGTAAGTTTCTTTAATATTGGGATACCCTTTAAGAGCCTGCGCTCCCCTGTCGAGATAATAGGCAATGACTTCTGATACGGGGAATCCTTCCCTTGCATAGTTTATGGCCGGTTGCAAAATATCCTTCATTGGAAGCCGGCCGAACATATCGTGCATTTCAAACCAACCGTCGACGCAACCGGGAACTGAGACCGGAAGAGGACCTACTGAAGGAATGAAATCATAGCCGTTGCTTTTGAAATATTCAAGTTTCAGCGACCGTGGAGATCTTCCGCTCGCATTAAGTCCGTAGAGCTTTTCTTTGTCAGCGCTCCAGATAATTGCAAACAGATCTCCGCCAACACCGCACCCTGTTGGTTCAACTAGCCCAAGTACTGCATTTGCGGCAATTGCGGCATCGATAGCGTTTCCTCCTTTCTTTAGTATATCAAGAGCGGCCTGTGTTGCCAGAGGCTGACTTGTCGCAGCCATTCCGTTCTGGGCAATTACTTCTGATCGTGTGGCAAAATCCCTGCCTGTTATCCTGTCCTGGGAGAACAGTATTGACGGGAATATTGCAATAAAAGTCGTGTAAACAATTCTTTTCACCATTTTCCTTTTCTACGTTAAACCGTTTACAAAGTTAACAAAGTGGGTATATTATTTTGCCATAGCAGCTGCTTTCAGGTTTGCAGGCATTTTTTCAATGGCATATCTGAGCGAAGTTCTTGGCATTATCGTCTTATGTTTTATAACATAATCGAAAACAGGCTTCTGATAAGCCTGACTAGCGGCTTTCAGCATCCATCCGTATCCCTTTTGGACCATATCCTCCTTATCAACCAGCAACGAATCGGCAATCTCAAAAATATCGTCAAGGAAAAGTCCATTTCTTGCAGGGATAATAAGCGAAACTGCAGAAGCCCTGCGCATCCACCTGTTTGAGGACTTTGTCCACTTTTTAAGAAAGCTGATCTTTTCAGGATACTTTTCAATGAGTGTGCCGACTGTGTGGTTGCAAAGCGTATCGCAAGCCGCCCAGTTGGTCACATAGTCACTGACCCACCTTTCGAAGATTTTTATATCATCTGCCACATATTCCTTCCGGACATTGTAAGACCAGAGACAGGCAATCCCGGTTTCTTCCATATAACCCGTTTTCCAAAGCTCCTCGCAAAGTGCGAATACCCTGGTCTTGTTCTTATCAGGAATTGTTTTATAGAATTTTTTGGCTATTTCAGCAACAGCGGCTGATTTAAGCCCATGGAGCTTAACCTCTTCCTTGAAAAAGTGTTCCCCGGATATCCTGGTCTTTTCGTCGGCATTTTTGATCAGCTCATTTCTGATGTCTTCAATAATTTTGGTCATATTTTATCTTTCTTTACTTTTGTCTTTTATCTTATTCTTCAAGCAGATTGACCTCCTTTATCGTTCCTGTTTGCCTGCTCAGCCTTAGCGTTTTTATTTCACATGGTCTGAAGGAGCCTTTCCAGCTGAGCCTTGCAAACTTTAAGTTAACATTTGCTGTTATTTTGCGTCCGGCTGTTTCAATACAGCGAAGTATAATGTCGTCATTGCTTTCGGCAAGCTTAACTGAAGAGATTATCACATTCTTTGCATCGACTTCGAGAAATGAATCAGCTCCGGGTAGTGTACCTTTATGAATGCCCTGGTAGATCAGCACCGGAGGGGCAACGAAATGATCGGTGATCCGTGGTATAAATGCATCCTGCCAATTGTCCTTATGGGGTACAAGCATCATCCTGAACGTCTGGATACCCTGATCCTGCCAGATATGTTCAGCTTTCATATCCAGAACTCTAGGAATGTGATGGGCATAAACTGCCGACCTTGCTACGGAAATACGCAAATCATTGGCATTCACGCTATAACCGTACTTGGCATCGTTTATTATTGTAAGACCATATGCGCTTCCATTAACCGTACCTGCCAAATCAATCCATCTCTGCCCCGGGTCTTCATCTCCGCTTGTTGGACGCGATATATAGCCGTAAGGAATTTCGTACGTTGCTACCGGCCACTCCGCGTTCAGCGGGAATGAGAACTTAAGCATTTTGAGATGCTCGTGCCAGTCGAGTGAGACCCTTGCTTCAAGATTGCGTGATCCTGCATAAAGTATCCAGTCGATTGCAAGTGATGAATTTCCATAGGTGGTTGACACTCTTACCATTGCACGCAGAGGCCCGTTTTCCAGAACCTTAATGACCGGATTGCCAAACACACCTGTCTCATTCGTATATGCCTTAACATCATGACTCCATGTATCGCTCGGATCATCTATGATTATAGGTTTGCAGCCTGTTTCTCCTCCGGCGAAAAGTTCCCTCTCTGTCGATTTGTCAAATATCCCGATCATTCCCGAAGATGATATGCTTACCTTCAGAAACTCATTCTCAATTGTATTATCCATTGCCTTCACAGATGGTGCTATATCTGTTTTATTTCCTTCTCTTATCCTTATCTGGCGATAACCGAAGGCAGGTATAGCAGTTCTGACAATGATCCTTCTTCGGCTACCGGCTTCAGTCGACCCCGCTGTCCATTGATGGGCGAGAGGAGTACCCTTCTCATCTTCGGCCAGTGATTGCCTGCTCAGGTCCCAGTTAAGATCATATTCCACATTGCCTGTGATTTCCCATGAGTGAGGATTGAAGACCAGCAGATACTGCGATGAAGGGTCTTCGGCAGGTACCATCCATTCGAGCTTTTGCAGGGCTTTGTAGATAGCCTGGTGAGCAGTGTCCTGGGCAAAACCGAATCCTTCGCGCGCTGACTGGGAATGTTCAGGAACTGAGGTTCCTGCAAGGCTGTCGTGGAACTGGAGGAACAAAACTCTTTGCCAGGCTGTCGTAAGTTCCTGACGTGGATAATTGAAACCCCAGACTGCCGAACCCAGACAAGCTATCTTTTCAGCTATGATCAGGGCGGTCTCAGAAGCCCTGTTCCCTTTCTTGATCTCAGATTCAGCTGTATAACAGCCGACAGCATGGTGCTGAAGGTCATCCTTAACATTCGGAAGAGTCAGGCTCCTGTCAACACGTATCTCCTTGAAATATTTTTCAGGAGTGCTGAAATGGACATCAGGTGCATCCTTCTCAGCCTTTATTTCTTCAATTGAGGCTATATTCTCTTTTGTTGCCCCGCCACCATGATCCCCTGCCCCGTAAAATGACATAAAGGTCTTAAAAGGCTGACCTTGCATTTGCAACAGAACCTGTTCAATCCGTGACCTGACCGACCTGCTGTCGTTATAGCTAATCGGGATCCTGTATACAAGGACACGTGTTCCGTCGGGCCCTTCCCACCAGAACAAATCCGCGGGAATACTTTTTTCTTTGATGCCCGGACGCATGAAAACATAATTCTCCATCCCCTGAAGTCTGATAATCTGAGGCAATGTACCTGTATGACCGAAGGAGTCGGGATTATAAGCAACAGTTGAACGGTGGCCGAGAAGCTTCTGGAATGTCAACTGTCCGTACAGCCCCTGCCTTACCATTGATTCGCCGCATGGCATATTCATATCAGGTTCTACCCACCAGCCGCCAACAATACTCCACCGCCCTTCCTCAATCCGTTTGCGAATCTCTTCGATCATTGCTGGATCATTTTCAGCCACCCATTGATAAAATTGAGCTGAACTTGCAGTGAAAGTAAAGTCGGGAGTTTCAACCATCCGGTCGAGAGCTGCGCGGAATGTACTGTGAACAACCGAGATACCCTCTGACCAGGGCCACAACCACACAGGATCAATATGCGCCTGACCAATAAGGTGGAACTTGTATTTTCTGGCATCAGCAGCCCATTTGGCAGATTGCTGCCCATCCAAAGGCACAAAGTTCATAGGAGATCCTAATGTTAAAAGTGCTGTTCCGGCAGCTGCCTTGTTAATAAAGTCCCGCCGGGAAATAGACTTCCTGCCTTTAGAGTTCCTGATGTTATTCATTTTATTGATATTATTCGCTTCTCAGAATAAACTTAATTTCTGTTCCTTTTATTCACTTTGGACCATCGCGACGGTAAGGCTTGCATAATCACCAACCTCTTCACCGAGGGCAGCCGGTACAATGCTGCAGACCTCCCTTGCCGGAGCAAGCGCTTCCTGCCTGATTACCCTAAGGCATGCAGGTTCAATGAATTGCCGGCAACGGGCATAGATGCTTCCGACTACAATTCTCTGTGGATTCAGGACATCAATTAATATTGAAAGCCCTTTCCCAAGATACTCACCCGTCGATTCAAGTATCTTTATTGCGTCCTGGTTTCCTGCAAAAGCAGCTTCAGCTACACCTTTTGTTGTTATTCTTTCTATATCATTTATGCTTTTGCAAAATGACACATTTTGCTTCAAAGCAAGTTTTTCCCTTGCGACCTTTTTTGCAGTTAACGCGATTCCGGTGCCGCTGCAAAAACCTTCAAATGATCCCTTTTTGCCATATGCTTCGGGTCCGTCATCAGCCAGCCTCATATGCCCAACCTCTCCTGCAAGGTCATTTGTACCCGAATAGAGCTTGCCATTTATTATTATCCCACCTCCCATTCCTGTCCCGAAAGTCAGGAAGATCATATTTTCCGTTCCTTTTCCGGCACCGAATTTCCACTCGGCAAGAGCACAGGCGTTGGCATCATTCTGCAAATAGGCAGGAACATTAAACCTGTCGTTGAACATCTTGACTATATGAATATTATCCCATCCCGGAAGGTTGGGAGGCGACTGGACAATTCCCTTTTTGCTGTCAAGAGGTCCTCCGCAGCTTATTCCTATTGCTTTAAGCTGTTCCGGACCAAGCTTTTCAACTATTTCCGAAGCGTTCTTCAAAAGGAGATTTACAGCATGATCGGGACCCTTTTGGGTTTGAGTCGGGAAGCTGATCTTTTTAAGTATCTTCATTTCCCCGGTTCCGGCGAGAACTGCACATTTGGTCCCTCCGATATCAATTCCCAGGTAAAAAGGTTTGTTCATTAAATCAATGAGTTAAATATAGAGAAGGTGGCATACTTTATTTAATATTCTTCCAGAATTTTTCTTCTGATTTATGCAGATCAATTTTCTTCTTTCGTTCCAGAAAATAGTAGAAAATAACTGCCAGTGTTCCTGTTATCAGCAGACCCAGAATAAGATACTGCATAATTTCAGAAATGCGGGGATCTGAAGGAATTACCTGCATTTCCTGGCTGGCAATCCCTTCCAGGTATTCAGCTTTCCGGCCTACTTCGATATTGAAAATATTCTTTACGAAAAACAGTGAGACATATGCGAGGATACCCGAGGAGAAGGGAGTTGCAATCCAGCCGATTGCAATCTCACCCAGGATCCTGAAATTAATATTTCTGGCTCCCTTATATAATCCGATCCCTATTACGCTTCCGATTATGACCTGGGTGCTGGAGACCGGGACCATAGGAATGGCAGGGAGGCCTAACCTTACGAAAAATGATGACAGACCGGAAGAAGAAAAGATGAACAAAACAAGAGCCTGAGCAAGGACGACGACCAGTGCAGCTTCGGACGACAGCTCCATGATGCTGCTTCCGACCACTTCCATTACACGGTTTGAATAGGTCAGGATTCCGGCGGCGATTGCCAGGGAGCCGAGAAGAAAAAGCTGCTGGGCTGAAGAGAGGGTGAATAATCCAAGATTCAGTTCCTGCAGGTTAAAGGCAGGAATAAAAACTCCTGTTACGTTGGCAATATTGTTGGCTCCGAGGCTGTAGGCGCCAAATGCTCCGACAATTATAAGTCCGTTCCTGATATATGATTCAAACCGGATAAGATGGATCTTGAGGTTCTTTTTTATTGTCTTCAGGAAAATATAAAGCAATACGGCAAATACTGCTCCAATAACCGGACCAGAAATCCATGTTGATACTATCTGCGTTAATGTCCTGCTGTCGGTATGGTTCCCTGTAAAGAGATTCCATCCAATAATTGCACCAACGATAGCCTGGGTTGTCGATACCGGAATGGCAAACTTGGTCATCAGGTAAACTGTTACTGCAGCTGCCAGAGCAACTGTAAATGAACCGCCAAGTGCATTTACGGCACCAAGTTTTCCAAGAGTGGAAGTGGCTCCGGCTCCCTGGATGACCGATCCAAGGATGACGAAAACAGAGGCAATTATTGCAGCCTTCCTGAAGCTGACCATTCTCGACCCGACTGCGGAGCCAAAGACGTTTGAAGCATCATTGGCGCCAAGGGACCAACCCAGGAATAAGCCGCTTATCAGGAAAAATATCACCATGTATCAGAAATAATAATCGATCCATTATCGAATTACGACACAAGACTAACGACTTACGACACACGGCTTACGGCTTACGGCTTACGGTAAGAAATCCTTACACCGTTCGTCGTTTGTCGTTTGTCGTTGCGTTTGTCGTTTGTCGTTTGTCGTCTACCATATTCACATTACAGTCTTAATTGCCATTCCCGAAAGAAGATCAGCAGCTTTCTGGGCATTGTCTGAAATGTTTTCAATATGATGAATAATGTATCTCAAATGTGACTTGTGCGCAAGATCCAGTTCCTTCATATCCTGGAAAATGGTCCTTGTCGTATACCTTGAAACTTTATCAGTTTCACTTTCAAAATAGTAGACCTTCAGGAGTTTTTCCCTGACAGTGTATGGTGCCCTGAAATAGGCCCTGGCTGCGGGAATAAGTTCTTCTCCGGCGCATACTGATGCTTCCATAATGCTGATAAAATTACTGTTGAGTGAAGCAGGTATGTCAGGCATTTCAATGCTGAATTCATTAAGAGTGGCTTTAATTGTGTCAATTATCTCATCGAGGACATCAATAAGCGTACTCACTTCTGCGCGGTGCTGAGGCAGTATGGAATGAGTAATCATCTCATTTTCAATTGATCTCTGGAGCTTATCAGCGTTGCTTTCAAGCTGTTCAACTTTCAGGATATGCCGGTTGAATGCCTCCATATCCTTATCGAGATAAGCTTTTATTCCTTCCCTGAATACAAGCAGTCCAAGGTCGATATTATCGAAAAACTCATCTATTTTAAGGATGAGATTCTTTGTAGTTCGGGTGAAAACAGCCATTTTCTTTGATTAAAAAGGTTATTAACAAAAATAACTGTATTTGAAGAATGAACAAGGAATATTGATTTCAGAATTCAATAATCTTTTCGATTTTGAAACCTCTGAGGTATTGCTTAAGTATAATTTGAATGTCACTGTTATCCCTGTACGACTGTATACAATCATGAACAGCCGCCAACCCGAATCCCATTTCGTTGATATTGAAATACCCGTAACCGGTAAACTTCCCGTTCACTATCTTGATTGCGCTTCGTTCTTCTTCATCCCTGCCCCTGTCGATAATAAAGAAATTCCGCCTTGTAAAAATAAACTCTTCAGCCGCCTTTCTTGCCCGTTCATTATAACTCTCCGGAGACTCCTGTCCGCAGCATGCTCCTTTACAAAGGCCAACATGGTAATGAAAGCACGGACCATGGGTTTCATAAAGTCCTGTAAGTTTCTGGCAGAGATCGTATTTTTCAACAAGTGAAAGCAATTTTGATTTTGCCCTTTCTTTTCCGGTAAATACTGAAAGCGGTGAGTCTTCGCCGTCAACCTGTCCGTAGCCGAAATTTAAATAACCGTTCATATCGGTATGGCTGAAAATACCCCACTGGAATCCTGTTCTGCGCTGGGCCCTGTTATAGACAGGCTTGTTTCTCTTAATCTCCGAAGATTCCCTGAGAAGTGCTATTAACTCACTTCCTGTTATTTCCCAGTCAATGTCGGCTATCAGATCACGCATCTCCATAGCGCGGTTAGTTGTGTTGTTCGAAAGATGAGTCCTGATCCTTTGCTGGAGATTCCTGCTTTTGCCTATATAAATCAGGTCACCTTTCTCATTATAGAAATAGTAGACCCCAGCTTCCTCGGGTATAGAATCGATTTTTGAAACATCCAGGTTCGGATTCAGCTTTGAAATCTTTGTGTTTTTCAGCAATCCCGATAATCCCCTGTTTGTTTCCCTGTCTTTTTCAATCAGCATTTCAAGGAGCTTTACGGTTGCGAATGCATCCCCCGCCGCCCTGTGCCTCCCGTTAATTTCAATGCCAAGTTCCCTGCAAATATTCCCGAGGCTATATGACCTGTGCCCGGGGATAAGTTTCCTGCCGAGGGTTATTGTATCAAGAATATTTCTTTTGAAATTATAACCTAATGCTTTGAATTCCTGTCTTATAAACGAATAATCAAATCTTGCGTTATGGGCAACAAAAATGCGGCCTTCAGTAAATTCGATGATCTGTTTTGCCACTTCATAAAACCTCGGTGCGTTCTCAACCATTTCATTTGAAATCCCCGTCAGGCTTGTAATAAAATAAGGGATGCTTCTTTCTGGATTTATCAGCGACACAAATTCTCCAGTGATCTTTTTCCCATCATGCTGATAGATAGCAATTTCGGTGATCTTTTCAAGTCTTGAACTCCCTCCAGTCGTCTCAATATCAACAATAGCATACATTGATTAAAAAACCGGTATTTATAGCAATGCTAATATATACAGAATTGGTGGCAGAAAGGTTTATTTGTTTGTAATTTTGCTCTATAAAAAGTCTGTAAAAATGAACGAATGTTACGGTAAGAAATTCATTCTCAACGGGAAACTGTTGTCATCCGACCATTTCGATAATTCACTTGTCTATGATGGTGATTCAATTTATGAAGTAATACGCATGGTAAAAGGCAATCCGGTCTTCTTTAACGACCATATGGAACGACTTGTGACCAGCGCGAAAATACAGCAAAAAGAGCTGCTTGCTGAAATTTCAGTATTGCGGAGGGATATTATAAACCTTGTAAAGACAGAAAGGAAGAAAGAGATAAACCTGAAGATCGTATTCAACTACAATCAGGATTCGGACAATTACCTTGTTTATTTTATTGAACCAATTTACCCGTCGGAGGAACAGTATAAAAAAGGTGTCAGGGGCATACTTTTTTATGCTGAAAGGAAAGACCCCGAATCGAAAGTGATCAACCATAAACTTCGTTCATCCATTTATCATAAGCTGATTCTTGAGGGAGGGTATGAAGCCCTTCTTGTGAATGAAGAGAATTGCATTACAGAAGGCAGCAGGTCAAATATCTTTTTTCTGAAAGATAATATGCTGGTAACTGCTCCTGACGAAACCATTCTGAACGGGATCACACGGAAATACATACTTGACATCTGCAGGGAGAACAAGATCAAAGTCAAATACTTGTGTGTACCTGTTGATTCAGTAGGGGACTATGAAGCTGTTTTCATGACAGGAACCTCCCCGATGGTACTTCAGTTCTCGCGTATCGGCGACGTCTATTTTAATGTCCGCAATCCCCTTATTGAGAATTTACGAAAACTATTCATTAAAAAAGCCGAAGAGAGCATAAGCAGGTTTATGACAAATAATTGATGTTAACCCGGTAAGTCATATATTTTTATAACTTTACACGAAATCTGATTAATCCCAGCTATATGTCTAGTGTTAGAAAACTTAAGAAAAATATTGACTACCTGATATTTGAAGTAATATCGGACTGTTTTACTTTTGGCAGTCTTCAACCAGAGGAAAAGGCAGAGGAAGTAACCGGAATCATTTCCGATGCCGTGGTTTTAAGAAATGACCTTATCAGGCGGGTAAATAATCCGGAGAAGGATGAAAATTACAAGGTAGTTAAATCGTATTTTACAAATGTAGAGAAGGATCTTGTTGTCGGGGCTGATAAGCTTTTCGGAAGGCTCAGCGCCCTTCACGTGGAGAAAAAGTAAAATAGCAATAAACCTGGTTCGAACATATTGAACACCTTCCTTCACTGTCGAGGTTAGTCAAACTGGTATTATATCCCGATCTTTTTGTAACAGTAGCACCGCATTTACTGCAAACGGTATTCTGTCCGTTTTTGGAGGAAGTATTCCCCATATATACATTCTTAAGATGTTTAGAAGCAATGTCAAAGAGGGTACTCAGTGTACCCTGAGGCGTAGGAGGATCATCTCGTTTATACATCGGAAAATACCTGCTCAGATGTAGTGGTGTTTCATTTCCAAGCTCCTCTGCAATCCATTTCGCCTCGGCTTCCATCTCCTGTTCAGAATCGTTCCTTCCCGGAATTATAAGAGTTGTTACCTCCAGGTGCTTTCCTGCCTTTATTATCTGCTTCAGGGATTCTTTAACAGGTCCGAGTTCCGCACCGGTAAGCCTTTTGTAAAACTCCTCACTGAATGCTTTCAGATCAATATTGAATGCATCGATAAAACCGGTTATCTCTTTGAGGGGATCGCTGTTAACAAAACCGTTGCTTACCATAACTGTATACAGACCTTTTTCCTTTATTTTAATTGCAATATCCCTCATGAATTCAAACCATACAATAGGTTCATTATAGGTGAATGCCAGACCTATGTTCCTGAAGGAGGAAGAGGCATCGCTTACAATTTTATCCGTATCGGTCCGGAGGCCAAAATCCCCCGTACTCTTCTGCGAGATATTCCAGTTCTGACAGAAGTCGCATCGCATATTGCATCCGTAAGAACCGATCGACAAAATGTTGTGTCCCGGGAAAAAATGATAAAGTGGTTTCTTTTCAACGGGATCGAGGGAATAACCTGAAATTATTCCGTAGGTTGTAAGCTCAATCTTTTCCCCGGTGTTTTTCCTGACGCCGCATATCCCGTTCCTGCCTTCAGAGATTTTGCAGTAGTGAGGACAGAGTCGGCACTCAATATACCGATCGTATTTGAGAAAAAGCGGATTCAATTTTTCGAAAGTAAACTACAGATAAATTTACAGCAAATCCCTTTAACCAGTTACAAAAAGGACTAATTTTATAATATCATATAATTCATAAATCAAAAGAAAATGAAATCCGGATCTTTAATAAATGTATTTGGTACACTTATCCTTTTATCTCTGCCAATCAACGCTTTTTCACAGAATGTGCAAAGCTGGCAGCCTTCAAAGGAAACTGTGGACAGGCTGTCAAAATCACAACCCGAGTTTAATTATTTTGAAGAGAAGGTTCCATCGTACAGTTTGCCACCATTACTGACAGCATTAAATGGGACAATTGTGAAGAATTCAAGTGAATGGGAAAAAACAAGGAGAAATGAAATCCTTGAACTGTTTCGCGAGAATGTTTATGGCAGGGTTCCGTCAACACCATATACCAAAAGTTATAAACTGGTTCGCGAAGATAAAAATGCTATGAGTGGAACTGCCACCCTTAAGATGGTGGATATTACAATCACAAGCGACAGTAAATCGCTCGTCATCCATCTTACGCTTTTTGTTCCGAACAATATGGCCAAACCTGTTCCTGCCTATCTGCTTATCGACAACAGGGGTCCGGATAATACTGATCCTGACCGAAAGGTTAAAAGCGAGTTCTGGCCGGCCGAGGAAATGGTTGCAAGAGGATATGCCGCTGCTGTCTTCAGTAATGCAGATGTTGATCCGGATAATTTTGATGATTTCAAAAACGGTATTCACGGTTTGCTCGACAGGGGAGTGCGTCAGCCGGACTCCTGGGGTACTATTGCTGCCTGGGCCTGGGGTGCAAGCAGGTGCATGGATTATTTTGAAACGGATAAGGATATAAACAGTAAAAAAGTAGCTGTTGTGGGTCATTCAAGGGGAGGGAAGACAGCACTCTGGGCTGGTGCTGAGGACCAGCGGTTTGCAATGGTAGTAAGCAATGAATCAGGTTGCGGAGGGGCTGCCCTTGCGCGTCGCCGGTTTGGTGAAACTGTAGCAAGAATAAATACAGCATTCCCGCACTGGTTCTGTTCAAACTATAAGAAATGGGCAAATAATGAGGATGCCATGCCCGTCGATATGCACATGCTCCTGGCACTCATTGCTCCAAGAGCGCTTGTATGTTGATTGCGCAAGCGATGATCTCTGGGGTGATCCGAAGGGTTCATACCTTGCACTTTTCAATTCCCTGCCTGCTTTTCAGCTATATGACAAGAACACAAGCATTCCTGAAGCCATGCCTCCCCTAAACAAGCAAGTAACAGGAGGTAAAGTAGCATTTCACATCCGTGACGGAGATCACAATATGCTGCTGAAAGACTGGAACTGGTTTATGGATTTCAGTGATAAGGTCCTTAAATAGTAAATGAAGATATATAAAAAAACCACCTCCCCCTGATCCGTCAGCTGACGGACCGGGACAAGGTGGTTCATTTCAACAATACGGTATTGCTCAGGATTTAGTCTTTCAGAAACTTCACTGTTTTATTAATATTCTTTCCGATTTTTCTTCCCTGTTGTGCACCCCTCTCACATGAGAGACGATAATGAATACCTGCATAAACACGGGAATCGCCAATTTCCTTTACCATAGCATCAAAAGAAGTAAAAGAACGTGGCGGCATACCAAGATAATCGTAAGTATGATCAGTAAAATGATAATTGGATCCGAATAATCCCTTCATTATTTCGCCAAAGGCACCTGCAATAGTAGAATGGGCAGAAGTAAAATCGGGAAAGTTAGGTGTGGGAAACACCGGATTCCATGAAGGATGACCCAAAACTTCTCGTATATATTTTATAGGCCGCTCCTGGTTATATTGATATTTGGTCTTAAAGCAACCAATACCAGCATCAATAATGCCGATACTGACTTTGGCAAAAGCATAGGCAGTAAAATCCAATTGTGGATTTTCCTGTACCAGTACTTGCTTTAAAGTTGAAAGGTAGTGGCCACCACCAAAGCCAGGGTTATCACGATAATAGACAGCAATGGCTGTTTGCTCAGATGTAAGCGCTTGAGAAACATCATATACTTCTTTAACCATATTATAAAAATCAGAAGATGGGTCTTCTGAATAAGCTGGCGGAGCTTGTGGTGCAACCCCATTGAGGCTATTTGCAACCATCAGGCGGTTGTTGCCCCAGTAAGGTCCGAAAGCTGCTGCAAATGCAGGAGGTGTTGGTGCCCATAAACCAGGGCCAACCGGCGGAGTATAAGGCGCATTGGCATTGGATGCTCCATCGTTTTTCGACCAGTTAAAAACCTCCTGCGCAACGGCTTTACCAAAATCTACCGACCGTTGAAACTCTTCATTATCCGTTTGCATCTGATAAGCATCGTTCAAAGCATTTTCCAACGAATCAACTGATGCTTTGTTGGCAGGAGTAGCATTGGTGAAAAAATTCCGGGTCATTGCTGCCAGTGCCGCATTTCCGCATGCAGGCCAGTAATACGCATATCCGTGAAGCGTTTTCGGCATATCGGGCATGTCGGTTAATTGCCCCGATAAACTTCGATACGAAGGCATACCCGGCACCACAGATTCGTACAAAGCAATAGCACTGTAGGCATAATAACGCTGTGGTGGCACCCCTCCAAGAGGCGTCGGATTTGTTCGGATTAATTCCAGTTGCATGTCTATCCATTTAAAAGCTACTTCCGACGAGAAAGTTTTGGTTTGTTTCAAGTGGCCATGAATCTTGTTGGCATTGGATTGCGAATCATTTACCTGCCACTGCAGTTGTTCATCCATTTCCTTTTTACAGGAATTGAATAATGTTATTGCCATTAAAATAATGGCAATTGGTGCAATCAATTTTTTCATAATTTTTTTGTTTTAGAAACTAATATAACTTAATAATGTAAAGGTAAACCGTAAATAATCAGCAGGCATGGTTGTACGGTTCAACTATCTGTCAAAAAAGTTCATATTAATAGGCCTTTACCAGCGTAGAATTTGTTTGACGATATTTCAGTGGAGAAACTCCAAAATGGTTTTTAAATGCATGGCTGAAGTGTGTACTGTTTTCGAACCCGCTCTCAAAAGAAATATCAACAATGGTTTTGTTGGAATTACAAAGAAGCTTTTGCGCGTGATCCAGACGTTTGTTTAAGAGCCACTTTGCAGGTGACTCGCCGTAAACACTATAAAAATCCCGTTTAAAAGACGACAGGCTCCTGTTGCATAATTTGGCATATGAGTTAAGTGTAAGGTTATAGCAATAGTTGGCTTCAATTACTGGCTGGATGTTATTTGCCTGCTGTGAAACCAACGTATTCAGGAAGCCGGCGAGTTCTGTATTGGCAGGATTTCCGATAATATTGAAGAGCAACTCCCTGAACTTCAACTCAAGCAAATCTTCAGATGGTTTTTCCGGCGAATGGAAATAGGGTATTACCGATTCGTAGTATGCAAGCATCATTTCATTTACATCAAGCGATATCACCATGTCATTTTCCTGAGTATTATTCTTCCCCTTTGTAAGCAGGGCCCGGTTTTCAGAGAGAAAAGAACGAAGGTAATCGTCAGGTATAAAGAAAGCCATAAGACACAAAATTTCACCATGTACTTTTTCAATAATGCAGGCTCCTTTCTTTACAAATACAGCCGTACCGCTTGTCAGCAACCAGGAACGTGAAGCGGTATAGAACATTTTTTTCCCTGTAACGACATAAAGAATGTAATTGTACTGCGACCAACTATCCTGTCGGTCACTTCCTAATGGGCAATCATAATATACAAATAAAAGCTCATTAACGAACAATTGTTTGAAAACTCTTGGGTTAGTTCGGGCTGCCTGGTAATAGTTGATCACAATGAGGTTGTTTTTTGATTTAATATCTTAAGACTATGGCTAATCCTGCACCAAAAGATGTCAATAAGAAAAATTTAGGGGATTTTTTCACATTACTTTGTTTTAGAAAAATCTAAAACTTTAGAACTTTACATATACAAAACAAATGAGTGTTGATTTTGTTTGTCCTGCATTTAACAATATTCCAACTTAAAAATTAATTTTGAGACAACCTCATCCATCATCCCATGCCACAAACTGAAAATTTAGTTTTCATATCCGCTGAACAGATGAAATCCGAATTTGTCAGGATCCTGATAAATAACGGATTTACAGATACGAAGGCAGAAATATGTGCTGATGTATTTACTGTGAACAGTCTTGAAGGAGTCTATTCACATGGAGTTAACCGGTTCACAAGGTTTGTCGGCAATATTCGGAAAGGGTACGTCAAACCCGATGCTGAACCTTCAGTTATAAAAAGCTCGGGTTCTCTTGAGCAATGGAACGGAAATCTTGGTCCGGGTCCGCTGAACGCCATATTTGCAACAGAAAGAGCAATGAAGCTGGCTTCAGAAAACGGGATCGGTCTGGTAGCCCTTGGGAACACCAATCACTGGATGAGAGGAGGGACCTATGGCTGGCATGCTGCAAGGAAGGGATACGCTTTTATTGGCTGGACAAACACCGAGGCAAATATGCCTGCCTGGGGTGCGAAGGATTTCCGACTTGGCAACAATCCTCTTGTAATTGCAGTTCCTTATGGAAACGAAGCAATCGTCCTCGATTTCGCGATGTCGCAGTATTCCTATGGCAAGCTTGAATTATATCAGATGGAGGGAAAACCACTTCCATATCCGGGAGGATTTAACACCAGGGGGGAACTGACCACTGATCCGGGCGAAATCCTTCTATCAAGGCGTGCCCTTCCGGTCGGTTACTGGAAAGGATCGGGACTCTCGCTTCTTCTTGATATCCTTGCCGCTGCGCTTTCAGGGGGATTTTCAACCTCCGAAATATCACGACTGGAGGCAGAATATGCATTATCACAGGTTTTCATTGCAATCAACCTCAAGAAACTTGCCAATTCGGAAAGTATTGAAAAAACTATCCATAATATATTGCAGGATATAACGGTATCGATCCCGGCTGATACCGGTACAGAAATAAGATACCCCGGGGAGAATATAATAAAGGTCAGGGAAGAAAATAAGAAGAAAGGCATACCTGTGAATAAGGATATCTGGAGAAAAATTATCGAGGAATAGTATTTAAGACATACCACCTCCCTCTGTTCCTTCGGTCAGGGTATCCACCCTGCAGTCTCGCTAAAAAAGCCCGCTGGGCAATTTTTATGCGTTCAGTCCGCTTTATACACATCTTCCTTGCTGTCAAATATGGTTATTAGATCGAAATTACTTATTTCTGTGCCATCCTGATACCTGGCGAGAATACTGACCCGCCGGCCTAGCAGTGCAGGATTGTTAAGATCCAAAGCCCTTATTTGGGCTTAACAAAGCAGTCATGAAAATGACTGAATATGAATAACCTCCGGTGCAACCGGAGGCAAGTCTGTCTCTCCAGATGTCAAGCCCTGAAGGGCCTTAATATAGTTGCATTTTAAGTGCAAAATTAATACCTTGTTCTTGTCTCGTTGTATTTTTAACTTAATCTCTGCCACTATGTCAAGCTATCGTCAGTTGCTGTATCTCGTGTTCTCGAGGGGCTGAGCGTATCAACCTCAATGAGCCTGGAAGCATGCTGACTCTTAGCGATAGAGCCAGAACTCCTTCAGAGCTGACAATCGTGGGGGGATCAACCACCCCCGGTTTGCACCGGGGGTTATTCACATCGCACCACTAGACGTGGTGCCCTTGTTTAGCCCTGTCAGGGTTACGGATTATGTTGCCAGTCAGGGATTAATGGGTTGCAAAGAGGATTTAACAGATCCCACATAATAAAGTATCAGGATATATATTGTAAATCAACAAATAATATATTCAACACAATAAATATATTACCTGTAACAATATGGCATTTACGACACTGAACGTAAAAGTTTTAAAATAAAAGATATGTATAAAGGGTAGTTCTCAAGCAGGTGTGTCATCCGTCAGCTGACGAATGACAGGGTGGTTTAACTGATTATTGATACAACTCTTATCTTATAACTCTTCCTTCCTGACTTCAAATTTAATATTGTTCTTTACGGAGAAGCTTAGAATGCTTATCCTTGACGGGTTCAATTACATCGGTAAAAGTAGTTCCAAACCTCAGGAATACAGTCTTGCCCGATTTCATGAAGAAAACAACATTCAGCGGAAATACTTCTATTCTGTCTATTTCGTCCGCATTCAACTCCTGTGCAGGGAATAATATGTTCCTCTTTAACTTTAATCGAAGAATCCGTGATCTCAATGTATTTTTCGGATTTTCCCAACCCGGCAATGACCTGGTAGTATCCGAAACCTGCCAGGAATAGTATTGTAATCCAAAGACTTACATTTGATTTCATGGAGCTGAAGTTCAGGACCAACCAGATCAGGGCCACACCAAAGCACAGAATCCCGAATGCCAGCTGGAATATCCTTGTAAGTCTGTTGCTTCTGTGCAGTTCAAGGGAGAAATAACTCTTTTCCATTTCCTGATTTTGGTGCAATATATCCTTTATAATACTAAGCTCAAAAACTACCTTTCAGGGGGAACGACTTTGAACCAATACTGTTTATCATTTTAGAACTTGCATATTACAAATATTGCTATTTTTATAATTCAAAGTAACCTTAAATCTTGAATTAATCCACCAGCAATTATGAAACGTAACTACTATCTTATCCTCCTTATTTATCCTGATTTTCTTTGCAATTTCATTCCTGACAAATATCCTGGGATCGATTAATCCGAATGTAAGCGACAGCTTTAAGCTTACAGGGACCATGACAGGTATGCTGCCATTTTCATTTTTTATCGCCTATGGGTTAATGTCAATTCCTGCAGGAATGATCATTCAGAAATATCATGAAAAGAAGAGCCTGACGGTTTCATGGATACTATCATTAGCAGGAGCTCTTCTATTTTCACTTTTCCCGTCTTTCCCGGTGTTCCTGTGTTCTCTTTTCATGATCGGATGCGGAATGGCAATAATGCAGGTTGCAATTTATCCCCTGCTAAGGGTAGCCGGAGGAGAGGAGAATTTTGCTTTTAATACTATCGTTGCACAGCTGGTTTTTGGTGCTGCATCATTTCTGAGCCCGTTCGTCTATTCATATCTTGTTCTTGGTCTTGGCGGAGATCAGACCAATGGTGATATTCTCATAAGGCTTATGGGATCACTGACACCGGAAAAACTGCCCTGGGTTTCAATTTATCTGCTTTTTACTATTATAAGCCTATTAATGATGATAATCATTGTGATTACGCGTTTCCCCAAGGTGGAATTGAAAGAGGAAGAGATTGTCGGTGCGTGGGAAACCCATGTTGAACTATTCAAACAAAAGAAGGTTATTCTATTCTTTCTCGGCATATTTTGCTATGTGGGAACGGAACAGGGAATAGCAAACTGGATCTCAGAATTCCTGAGAACATATCATGGACTTACACCTGAGATTGAGGGTGCCAGGGCTGTCGGTCTGTTCTGGGGAATGATGACTGTTGGTTGTGTCCTGGGACTTTTTTTGCTTAAGATCATGGACAGTAAGATTGTATTGCGCATTTTTACTGTTGCAGCACTAATTATACTCACCTTTACATTGTTCGGCAAAGTACAGTATGCGTTATTTGGTTTTCCGGCCCTTGGATTCTGCCTTTCTGTAATGTATGGAATAATATTCTCACTGGCGCTTAACAGCGTGACAAAGTCACATGGATCATTTGCCGGAATACTGTGTACAGGTATTGCCGGTGGGGCAATAGTTTCTTTAATTATCGGAAAGCTGAAAGATCTTATCGGATTACAGGCCGGGATGACTGTTCTTTATTTAACTTTGGCTTATATACTCAGCCTTAGCTTCTGGGCAAAACCAATTGTGAAAAATGCAACTATTCAAGTTAAAAGCTTCAGACAAAACTAAATGATAAGAAAATGAAAACAAATTTAATCAACAGGCAGAGAATTCCGGCCGGACAATACCCGGTCAGGATATTTTTGATTTTAAGCTTAACTATTTTAGTTTTAACTGGTTCCATAGCCTGTAATTCAGCTGGTGGACAGGATAAAGGTCAATGGAGACAGTTATTCAACGGAAAAGACCTGACAGGATGGAAACATGTCGGTCCCGGGTCGATGTCGGTAGATACGGGACTGATCAGAGGGCATGGCGGAATGGGCCTGTTATACTGGCAGGGAGAAAAATTCAGTAACTGCCAGATCAGGGTTGTATGGAAAATGCAAAAGGAGAACAGTAACTCCGGTATATTCATAAGGATTCCGATTGAACCAAGGGAGGAATGGATGCCGGTGCATTACGGTTATGAGGTTCAGATCGACAACAAACCAGAGCTCTCAAAGGAGGATGATTACCATTATACGGGAACACTTTACTCTCTTACGAAACCTTTGGCAAAGCCCGGTAAGCCCGGACCAGCAGTGGAATACAACGGAAATCACCCTTGACGGACTCAGGACAATTGTTTACGTTAACGGAAAAAAGGTCACTGATTTCAAGGAGGGAGATCCTGTTCCGGACCGGAAATTCGATTTTGAACCTTTTCGCGGACCAAGGCCTGAATCAGGTTATATCGGCATACAGAACCATGGAGAATCTGATGTGGTGTATTTTAAGGAAATTGCGGTTAAACCCCTTAGTAAGCCTGTAAAATAATCTATGATTGATTACAGTTTATTCAAAGTTGCTGGTTACGGTTGCTGGTTGCTGGTTAAAAACAACAAGCAACAAGCAACAAGCAACTAGCAACAAGCAACAGAATCAATTGACACTTTATAATATTCAGAATGAAAACTTCCAATATTAAATCGAAGAATAAGATCAGTTTTACACGCCGTGATTTTGTAAAAACCGCTGCTTCGGGTGCCGCTGCACTGACCATCCTTCCGAATTATGCTGTCAGCGGACTGGGACATGTCGCTCCAAGTGACAAGCTTCTGATTGCAGCGGTTGGTTGCGGAGGTGAAGCAGCTGATGATATCAGGCATTATTCAATTGCTCCAAAGAAGAATGCGGAAATTGCCTTTCTCTGTGATGTTGACGACAGGCATGGCAGCACCACGTATAAAGGATTTTCCAAAAGCAAAATTCTATCATGACTGGCGTGAAATGTTTGATAAGGAGAATAAGAATTTTGATGCCGTATCGGTTGCAATTCCTGACCATAATCATGCAATTGTGGGGCTGAGTGCCATGAAGCTCAAAAAGCACCTGTACCTTCAGAAACCCCTGACTCATGATATCTATGAAGCGAGGATACTGACCCAGGCTGCTGAAAAATACAAAGTTGTTACCCAGATGGGCGATCAGGGCGCTTCGTGCGACGGCATGCGTACATTGCGCGAATGGATCGAGGCAGATGTCCTTGGACAGATACAGAAAGGTTTACTGCTGGACCGACAGGCCAGTCTGGCCACAGGGAATTCCCTGGCCCATAGCCCATCCTCCAGTACCCAAGGAACTGAACTGGGATCTCTGGCTCGGTACAGCAACTGAAACAAATTATATTGATAATCTGGTCCCGTTCAACTGGAGAGGCTGGTGGAAGTTCGGGACCGGAGCTCTGGGTGACATGGGTTGTCATATTATGGGACCTCCTTTCAAATTGCTTAAGCTTGGATATCCGACAGAGGTTTCCGGCAGTGCAAGCACAGTATACAATGGGATCTTTGTTGAAGGAATTTACCCTGAAAGCGGTCCGGTTTCAAGCTCTATCCGCTTTAAATACAAGCTGAAGAATGGTAAAGATCTGGAGCTTTACTGGATGGACGGAGGAATTACTCCTGAACGCCCATACGAGATCGATCCTGATAAAAACATGAATGATGTTATGGGTGACTGGCCGGGACTGAATGATTATGAAGGTGCCACTCTTTTCATAGGAACAAAAGGAAAGGCAGCATGCGGATGGGGAGGACGCAATCCGATACTTTTGCCGCTCTCCAGAAACAAGGAGATCAATATTCCGAAGAAATATCCTCGTGTCAGCGGAGATATGGATGGTCACTGGTGGCAATGGATAGACGCCTGCATTGCAGGTTATGGAAACGCAGAGGTAGATTCTCCTTTTGTTGGCTATGCCGGTCCTCTGACCGAAACAGTGCTTATGGGAAACTTGTTATTGAGGAGCTTCAATATCAGGGAAAAAATAAAAAGAAAAGACCCGGTTTACGGTGAAATGGAAGGATATGTTTTCCCGGGCCGGTATAATACTTACAAATGGGATGGTGCCAATATGAAGATAACAAATTTTGAAGCAGCAAACCAGTTTGTAAAAAGAGAATACCGGCAGGGCTGGGGTGAAATGACCCTGTGATTCAATAAGCCGGAACTTCCTGGGAACTTGATTCTCATGTTGTCAGCCTTGATGAAACTACAAAAAAGGTAGAACAAAAATATTTTTCAGGAACAACAGACCTTAGTGCGGGAATAACCATTGGAATGAAACAGATACTTAATGCTCAAACGGTGATTTTAAAGGTGAGCGGGAAGAAAAAATCAGATGTAACCTCTCGTTTGATCAAGGGCATTATATCGGCCGATTTTCCTGCTTCAGCATTAAAAAATCATTCAAATGCTTTCCTCCTGATTGACAAAGATGCCGCAGGTAACTGATAAAGTTACTGATTACCAGTGAAATGGACTCACAGGTTAAATATTTATAATTTATCATCGGTATTTGAATTTTTTTATTAGATTTGTTATTGGCAGTTGATAACAAAACCTCATCCTGGAGTGGCAGTTAATGTATTAGTCCGAAAAATTTAGAATATTTTCATCAACTAATTGAACTCTAGTTCTTTAACATATTCTTTCGTCAGATAAGCATATAATTTCTTACAAATTAACTAACCTAAAAAATTGACTATGCGAAACATGCCAAATTTTATGCATTTCTGGAAGAAGTGCGTAACTTCTCTTTTCCTTTTTGGCTTTGCACTAACCCTGGCTTCTGCCCAGCAAAGAACAATTACAGGTAAAGTGACCTCTGAATCGGAGGGACCGCTTATCGGGGTCAACGTTGTGGTCCAGGGTACAACTACCGGAGTCACAACCGATATTAACGGGAATTATACTATCACAGTTCCCGGTCCACAGGCAGTCCTGGTATTTAGTTTTATCGGCTACAGCCCTCAATCGGTAACTGTAGGCAATCAGACTAAGATTGATGTAGTTCTGGGTGCTGCAGTGACTGCATTAGGGGAAATAGTAGTTACGGGATATGGCACTCAGAAAAAACAGGAGATTACCAGTTCTATTTCCAGTGTTAAATCTGATGAGTTTAACAAAGGTAACCTTAACGCTCCTGAACAGCTTATTGTTGGAAAGGTGGCAGGACTGGCTATCAGTAAACCTGGCGGTGACCCGAATGGAGGATATAATATCCGTCTGAGGGGCTTGAGTACCATTGGTGCCAATACCCAGCCTCTTGT
Organism: uncultured Bacteroidales bacterium; assembly: GCA_963732115.1. Lineage (GTDB taxonomy): Bacteria > Bacteroidota > Bacteroidia > Bacteroidales > VadinHA17 > LD21. The sequence goes on along the minus strand of CAVSYN010000002.1, from coordinate 199,707 downwards.
AGTTATTGATGGTATTATTGGTGGATCTCTCGACAATGTGGATCCGAACGATATTGAATCAATGAGCGTACTGAAGGATGGTTCTGCTGCAGCTATTTATGGGACAAGAGGTTCCAGCGGAGTAATTCTTGTTACGACCAAGCAGGGTAAAAAAGGTACGGCCTCCATAGAATACAATGTATATGGTACTGCAGAAATGGTCGCAAAGAATACCCCGGTCATGAATGCTACAGAATGGAGAGCTTTGAAGGCAGAAATTAATACAACGCACGGGAATACTATAGGAACAGACTTTGGAGCAAAGTACCGACTGGTTCAAGGAAATAGAACAGACTGCTTTAACACAGGTACATAATCTTTCCTTGTCAGGAGGATCTGATAAAACGGCATACCGGGCTTCAATCAATTACCATGATGGTCAGGGCATTGAGCGAACAACCGGATTCAATCAGATTAACGGAAGGATTAATCTCACACAGAAAGCACTGAATGACAAGTTTACCTTTGATTTGAACCTTGGTGCCACACAGAGGACATCAGAATTCGGAACTCCGGCTGCATTCAGATATGCAAGCCATTTATAATCCGACTGCTCCTGTAAGAAGCGATGATCCGTTATATGGCGGTACTAGTTTGATGGATATTTTCAACAGGTATTGTTCGATTATTATAATCCGGTTTCAATGCTGGAGTTGAATACAAACGATGGGAAAAGCAGATTGTTAAATCTTTCATTAAAAGGCGCCTATGAAATTAGTAAAGGGATTAAAAGTTGATGCTTTTTATGCTGTTCAGAGTTCTGAAGATCTTGAGTGGTACCTATTATGACAAGAATGATTACTGGGGTGGTATGAACAGGACTGGATTAGCTTCAAGGAGCACAAATACTTCTTCCAGCCGGCTTTTTGAATCAACCGCCCACTGGTCTGGCAATGTTAGCTTCTGCTGCGAACCTCACTGTATTGGGAGGTTATTCATATCAGGATTTTTCATATGAAGGTTTTAATGCCCAGGGAGGTAATTTTCTTACCGACAATTTTACATACAATAATCTTGAGTGCTGCCCTTGATTTCAAGAATGGTAAAGGCACAATAACAAGTTATAAAAACACCAATAAGCTGATTGCATTTTTTGGACGTGTCAACCTGAATATCAGCAATATATGGTTTTTAACTGCGAGTGCAAGGTATGAAGGTTCATCAAGGTTTGGTGCAAACAACAAATGGGGTTTATTTCCGGCTGTTGGTGGAGGTGTGGATATTTCCAAGTTGATAAACGTTGGATGGTATTGACAACCTCAAAATAAGAGCCAGTTATGGTGTAACAGGAGCTGAGCCGCCAAGCAGTTATTTGTCACTTGCTTCGCCTTGGTCCTCAGGGTAACTTCTTCTATAACGGCACTTTTGTACCCGGATATGCACCTGTGAGTAATGCCAATACAGATCTTAAATGGGAAAAGAAAGGTGAAATTGATGCAGGATTTGATTTTTCATTCTTCAAATCGAGGATGTCCGGTGCATTTGACTATTATACCAGAACAACAACAGATTTGTTGTGGCAATATCAGGTACCTGTTCCGCCAAACCTTTATAATCAGGCATGGATGAACATTGGGAAACTGAGAAGCAGCGGTCTGGAGCTGACATTAACCTGGCACGCTGTAGCAAAGAATAATTTCACTTATAGCTTAACCCTTACACCTTCCTACAGTCTTGAGAACACTCTTGTTTCCCTTTCGGGAACTTACAATGGTGCTGAACTTAAGTATGGAATACAGGATCTGAATGACATGGGTTCACCCGGACAGAACGGAACGCCATTAATCAGAGTTGAAGAAGGTAAACCAATCGGTCAGATACTGACATATGTCTTCGAGGAAGTTGATGAAAATGGTAAATTTGTTTTTGAAGATACAAACAATGATGGCAAGATTGATGCAGCTGACCGCAAGGTAACCGGAAACGGTCTGCCAAAATTACTTATTGGATTTGGCAATGATTTTTCCTATAAAAACTGGGATTTGAATGTTTTCTTCCGTGGTGTGTTCGGGCATGACCTTATCAACTCTTTCCGTGCATTTTATGAAGTGCCAAATTACATTACCTCATATAACCTGCCCAAAACAACTGCTGATATAAGAAATGCTCAGGGAAAGCTTCTGAACGTCTCTTCAGGTACTCTGTCAAGCAAGTATGTTGAAAATGCTTCTTTTGTTTCACTCGATAACCTGAGCCTTGGCTACAACTTCAATTTACCAAAGGGCGGACAATTCAGTAAAATAAGACTGTACCTTGCCGGTAACAATTTATTCTATATTACCAAGTATATGGGTGTTGATCCAAACCCGAGATATGTAGATGAGGAGGATTTGGGACAGCTAAGCAGTCCGCTCAATCCTGGTATCGACAGAAGAAATACATGGTTCAGAACCAGATCAGTAACTATTGGTGCAAACATTGTTTTTTAATCCTGAAAATGAATGAGATATGAAAACAAAAGATAGAAATAAGAAAAACAGATCATTTCAGCTGGTTATAGCTACAATGATTGCATTGTGATAATGTTGCTTTCGGTCAATCCTGTACTAAACTGGATGAAAAGCTTTACAGTGAGGTTACACCAGATAATTTCTTTAAATCCGAGAAAGAGTTTGTCTCGGCCTTAGGTGCTGCATACACTCAATTTGGTGGTTATGCATCAGGTGATATAGACTCTTTACAGGAGGTCACAACTGATGAGATGGTTGTTCCGACAAGAGGATCAGACTGGGACGATGGCGGTACCTGGAGAAGGCTTCATCTGCATGCATGGAAGTTTGAAGATGATAATCAGGGTGGTCCGTGGGATTTTTGCTTTGGCGGTGTAAATACTGCAAACAGGCTTATCTATCAGTTCCAGACTCTGGTGCAGAGCGGACAGGTTGATCAGGCCGTAGCCGATGCATATATTTCAGAACTTCAGACTGTTCGCGGATTCTTTTACTGGCAACTGGTTGATTTGTACGGGAATGTCCCGATTGTGACCGATTTTGCGAGCGGAGATGCTGCACCTCCCACTAAGACAAGGACGGAGGTGTACAATTTTGTTGTCGGCGATCTGGAAGCAGCTGTTCCCAAGTTATCAAAAGCTGTTGACGGCACCACTTATGGCCGTATGAATTATTACGCAGGAAAGATGTTGCTGGCTAAATTGTACCTGAATGCCGGAGTATATACCGGAACCGCACAGTGGGACAAAGTGATCACTGCCTGCGATGAGATTATCAACTCGGGTAAATATTCACTGGAAAGTAATTATTTTACAAATTTTAATGTGAATAATTCCGGATCCAAAGAATTTATCTTTGCTATACCCTACGACCAGATATTCTTTACCGGATTTCCAGTTGGGCACCCAAACATTGCACTATCCCAGCCAGTTCACATATAACCTTACCCAGCAGCCGTGGAACGGTTTCTGTACACTGGAGCAATTCTATAATTCTTACGATGCTACAGATATACGGAAAGGTGATGTAGGTACACCTACAACTCCCGCAGCAAAACGAGGAAATTTTATTGCAGGTTATCAGTTCAAGTACTTGGAGGAGGTCAGACGACCGACGCTGGGGCAGATGCAGCAGATCCTGATGGCCAACTCTTAATTTTGGAAATATAGGTGACGGGGTCCCTCAGATAAATGAATTGGGCCCGCAGTGCTGGAGGCAGGCAGGTGTAAGAATCGGTAAATGGGAATTCGCCATTGGTTCTGATCCGGGCAATATGAGCAACGATTTTGGAGTATTTCGTTATGCCGATGTTCTGCTCATGAAAGCAGAAGCTCTCTTCCGTAAGGGTAATACAGCTGATGCATTACCCTGGTAAATCAGATAAGGGCACGTGCAGGATTAACAGCTCTGGCTTCATTGGACGGGAAGATAAGTTTTGATCTTGCAGGTCCGGTTGTACCTGGTGGAGAATTGTTCAATGAAATGGGACGTGAGATGTTTGCATGAACACAACAGGCGTCAGGATCTGATCCGCTGGGGATTCTGGAGTCAGAATGCAAAGTGGACTCTTCCACATCATAATGTTGGTGATGTACTTAAGTCCGATGCTTATCTGTCTCTGTTCCCGATTAACAGATCTAAACTGGCTGCTAATCCGAACCTGGTTCAGAATCCGGGTTACTAGGAACATTGTTTAAATAATCTTTATAAGAAGAGCAGGCAATTACTATATTTACCTGCTCTTTTTTTATTCACTTTTCTGACCCCTTTGGAGGGTATTCACCTCATCCCTCCTACCGGGGGAGTCACCCAACCCCTTCTCCCGGGGGAGAAGGGGTGTAAGAATAAAATACTGATAAATGGCTTATTTCAGGTTCAAGAACTGTTTTGCGGTAATAAATGCAGTAATAATTACTCTGGTATGGTCCTGTAATACCAAAAGACATGATCATTCAGAGGGATCATTATTTACGCTTCTTGATAAAAAGCAAACTCACATCGATTTTATAAACCAGGTCGAATATACCGAAGAGTTCAATACCTATACCTACAGAAATTTCTATAATGGAGCCGGTGTTGGTTTGGGGGACTTTAACAATGATGGTTTGCCCGATATATATTTTTGCAGTAACCAGACAGGCAATAAACTTTATCTGAACAAGGGTAAGTTTGAATTTGAAGATATTACAGAAAAGGCCGGAGTTAGTTGTAAGGGTGCCTGGTCAACTGGTGTAAGTATTGCAGATGTGGACGGCGACGGATGGCTCGATATTTATGTTTGCAAGTCCGGAGCTCCAAACAGCGCTCATCGTTCAAACGAGTTGTTCATAAATAATGGAGATCTGACATTTACTGAAAAAGCAAAAGAATACGGGCTTGACAATCTAGGATTGTCAAACCATGCCTCTTTTTTCGATTACGACAGGGACGGTGACCTCGACTGCTATTTGCTGAACAACTCCTTTCAATCGGTAACCGAATTTGATATGAAACCCGGGCAAAGACAAATACCTGATACCCTGGGTGGAAATAAACTGCTCAGGAATGATAATGGTCATTTCGTTAATGTTACCACGTCTGCAGGCATATATTGCAGCAAAATTGGCTTTGGACTTGGTGTCAGCGTCGGAGATATAAATCGCGATGGATGGCCTGATATTTATGTTTCAAATGATTTTTTTGAACGGGATTATCTTTATATAAATAATAAAAATGGCACATTTAATGAATGCCTGGAGGACCAGATGCGTGAGATCAGTCTTGGAGCCATGGGTGCTGATATGGCAGATATTAATAATGATGCCTGGCCTGAAATCTTTGCTACTGAAATGACTCCTGAAGACAATGCCCGACTTAAGACAAAAGCATTGTTTGACAGCTGGGATTCGTATCAGAAAAAGATTGGCAATGGTTATTTCCGTCAGTTTGCCAGGAATGTGCTTCAGCTGAATAACAGGAACAATTCATTCAGTGAAATTGGAAGGTTAAGCGGTGTGAGTGCAACTGACTGGAGCTGGGGAGCTTTGATAATGGATCTGGATAATGACGGATGGAATGATATTTTCGTAGCAAACGGCATCTACAAGGATTTGCTTGACCGTGATTATCTTGATATTTATTCAAATCCCTCCATAATGAGGTCAATGATCGCAACTGAGGAGAAAGCAATCCTGAAGGTGATTGATATGATCCCTTCAGTCAGGATACCGAATTATGCCTTTCATAACAACGGCGATCTTACCTTTACCAACCTTTCTGATAACTGGGGACTTAGTACACCCTCGTTCTCAAACGGAGCTGCGTATGGTGACCTTGATAATGACGGAGACCTGGATCTGGTTGTAAACAATGTGAATATGCCTCCCTTTGTTTACAGAAATGAATCAGATAAAAAGCAGGGAACAAATTTTCTTGAACTCAGTTTTAAAGGGAACGGGCAAAACAGCGAAGCAATAAGTGTCAATGTTACACTTTATTATCAGGGGAAAATAAATTACCAGAGAACTCATTCCTGCAAGGGGTTTCCAGTCAAGCATGGATAACCGGCTTCATTTTGGACTGGGAGCGTCCGGCTCAATTGATTCTATGGTAGTAAACTGGCCGGATGGCAAGTGCACTGTATTGCACAATGTTGCAGCAAACCAGTTTCTGACACTGGATGAAAAGCTGCAATCTGCCGGATGTTCAAGAGTCAGTGAGGAAGCACAACCGGTTGTTTTCCAGGGTATTGAAAAGATCGATGGACTTGATTTTACACATAAAGAGAATGATTTTAACGATTTTGAACGCGACAGGCTGCTGTTCCAGATGCTGTCGAATGAAGGTCCGCATATGGCTGTCGCGGATGTAAACGGCGATAGACTTGATGATATTTATATATGTGGTGCAAAGGATTCAGCCGGGGCGCTGTTTTTGCAGGATGGGCAGGGTCATTTCAAACACATATTGAAAAAGTATTTGAAGAAGATAAAATATCGGAAGATACTGATTGTGCTTTTTTTGATGCAGATGGTGACGGTGACATGGATCTGTACGTAGCCAGCGGAGGAAATGAATTTCCTTCAAGTTCATCAGCCCTGGCGACCGGTTATATATTAAACGATGGAAAGGAAACTTTACTAAAAGCAAACAGATATTGCCTGCCGGGAAATATGAAAGCACTTCCTGTGTCAAACCTGCTGATTTTGATAATGATGGAGATCAGGACCTGTTTGTCGGAATCCGTTTACATCCATTTGCATATGGTGTGCCTGTTAATGGCTATCTGCTTGAAAATGACGGACATGGAAATTTCACTAGATGTAACCGCGAAAAAGAGCACCCGGTTTGACTAGAATCGGTATGATCACCGATATGGCATGGGCTGATATTGACAATGATAGGGATATGGATATGGTTATCGTGGGCGACTGGATGCCTGTAAAAGTATTTATTAATGACAATGGGACTTTCACTGATAAATCAGAACAGTATGGCCTTGCTGAATACAGAAGGCTGGTGGCATACAATTGTAGCAAAAGATTTAAACGGAGACGGAAATATGGATTTTGTACTTGGCAATCACGGACTGAATTCATTTTTTAAAGCATCGGCAGACAAGCCGGTAACAATGTATGTTAATGATTTTGATCTGAATGGAAGTGTCGAGCAGATAATATGTTACTTACAATGGAGACAAATCATATCCTGTGGCAATGAAAGATGACCTGGTAAAACAAATTCCTTCACTGGCAACAAAATATCAGAAATATGAAGATTATAAGGATCAGACTATTGAAGATATTTTTCCTCCTGAAGTGCTGCAACGGTCGATTAAATTAAACGCACGTATTAATGGAGAGCTGTCTGATGATAAACAACGGGAAGGGATCTTTTAAACTGATTCCTCTTCCCATTGAAGCTCAGTTCTCTCCTGTATTATGCAATTGCTGCAGATGATTTTGACCATGACGGGATCTGTGACATTAATAATCGGAGGCAACCAGTACAGGGCTAAACCTCAGACAGGGATTTATGATGCAAGTTATGGGCTTTTCCTTAAAGGAATATGCCGGAGGAACATGGAAGCCGGTTTCTCCTGAAGAATCTGGCTTTTTCACTAAAGGTGAGATACGCGATCTGAAGATCCTGAATTTAAATTTAAGCCGGATCATAGTAGTTGCAAGAAATAATGATAATTTACAATTTTATAAATATTGAAAGATAACTATGAAGACAAGATTAACTGAATGGTTCGTGACATTTCTGATTTTTGTATTTATTATTTCAGGTTGTTCACCAAAAGCAAAATATGAACAGAAGGTTGAAGCATGAACTGGCAAGCGGAGTGAGATATGATTCATTGTTCATGGGGTTATACCTTGGGATGCCGGAAAAGGATTTCTATCTGCACTGCTGGCAGCTTAACAAGAAGGGCTTAATAAGGCAGGGGGAAAGTAATACAACAGTTTATTATAAATTAAAGAATCAACTGAAGTATCCTGCTGCCATGGATTTTTATCCAAGATTTATGCAGGGTAAAATCTATGAAATGCCTGTCACGGTTAAGTATAAAGGATGGGCTCCCTGGAATAAAAACCTTACTTCTGATAATCTCCAGCATAATCTGGTAAAGTGGTATGAAAAGACTTATGGCAAGGGTTTTATAGAAGTCAGACATCCTCTACATGGGTACTGCTTTTGTAAAGGTAGATGGTAACCGACGTATATCGATATTCAAGGAAAATGAACTGTATGTCTGGGCTGTTTTTACTGATCTGTCTGGCAAAAAAGGATTCGATAATATTTTCACAACCAATGCAGGTAAATAATAGCATTGAACTGCAACCAGATCCGGAAAAGAAACAGAATGAATAGAAAATTACAAGTCAGTAACAGCATCTTAATCAGGTTTCTTATATTACTGATATTATGCTTTATTTATGGTTGTGGCAGAAAGTCGGGCGGAAAAATCGGGAAATCATTTGTTTACACTAATGCCTGCATCTTTAACGCATGCGGATTTCATCAATCATCTTGATTATGATAAGCAGCTTAAGAATAAATTCAACATTTATACCTATCGTAATTTTTATAACGGTGGCGGGGTGGCTCTTGGAGACATAAACAACGATGGCCTTATCGATATATTCATGGCTGCGAATATGGGTCCCAATATACTTTATCTGAATAAAGGAGGTTTTGTGTTTGAGGATATTTCACATAGTGCCGGGATTGAAGATGGGGATCAGATGGTCGACCGGGGTCAGCTTTGCTGATGTCAACGGAGACGGGTGGACAGATATATATGTTTGTAACTCAGGTAATTTGCCAGGCGATGACAGGCGAAATAAACTGTATATAAATAATAAGGATCTTACATTCTCTGAAAAAGCACAGGAGTATGGAATAAATGATGCAAGCTATTCAAACCAGGGAGTATTTTTTGATTATGACAGGGATGGAGATCTGGACCTGTATTTATTGAACAATTTTTCGAGGGCAATTGGCAGTTTTGACCTTAAGAAAAACCTCCGTTTTGAAAGGGATTCACTCGGCGGGGACAGGCTTTATCAGAAATGATGGCAATCAAGTTTACTGATATCAGTGCTGAGGCAGGCATTTATGGAAGTGTAATCGGATTTGGAATGGGTGTTTCAGTGGGGGATATAAATCAGGATGGATGGCTGGACATATATGTATCAAATGATTTTTTTGAACAGGATTACATTTACATAAATAACCATGACGGAACTTTTAAGGAATCTTTAGCAGATATGATGAATTCTATCCCGATATCATCCATGGGAAGCGATATGGCTGATATAAACAATGATCATTATCCTGAAATATTTGCGACAGATATGCTGCCTGAGCATAATGATCGCCTAAAAACAAAAACAACCTTTGATAATTGGGAGAATTACAAATCGGGTGTCGATAATGGTTATCAGCACCAGTTTACCCGGAATATGCTGCAGCTAAATAACGCTGATGGTACTTTCAGTGAAATAGGACGGCTGGCGGGAGTTAATGCCACCGACTGGTCGTGGGGCGCATTGATCATGGACCTCGATAACGATGGCCTGAAGGATCTTTTTGTGGCAAATGGAATTTACAAGGACCTTACTGATCAGGACTATATTCAGTATTTCTCAAACCGTGACATGGTAATGTCTATTGTATCAGGTAACAAAGTTGATTATAAAACCCTGATTGATGCAATTCCCTCTGTTAAAATCCCCAGTTATGCCTTTAAAAACACGGGTAATTACAGATTTCAAAATGTTGCGCCTTCGTGGGGGCTCGATGCTCCGGCTTTCTCAAATGGTGCTGCATATGGTGATCTTGATAATGATGGGGATTTGGATCTTGTAGTAAACAATGTCAATATGCCCATGTTTATTTACCGTAATGAAACCAATCATCAGCTGCCGGATAATCATTATCTGAAAGTAATTTTAAAAGGAGAATCCGGAAATACCGAAGCTATTGGTGCCAAAGTGACAGTAAGAAATAAAGGCAAGCTTGTTTATCTTGAGCAAATGCCAATAAGGGGATATCTGTCGACGGTCGATCCACGTCCCAATCTTGGACTTGGTCCTTTAACTTTAGTCGATACGCTTATCGTAGAATGGCCGGATGACAGGATTTCAATTATGACCAATGTAAAGACAGATCAGATCCTGACTTTATATCAGAAGGATGCAGTTAGAATAACACCGAGGTTAGTGGAGCCTGTAAGAAATGAAAATAAGTATCTGACAGATATTACAAATGAAGGCAGTATCAGCTTTGTTCATAAAGAGGATGATTTCAATGATTTCGAACGGGATCCGCTTATTTATCATATGTTGTCGACCGAAGGACCCAGGGTGTGTGAAGGAGACATAAATGGTGACGGGTTGGCAGACATTTATATATGCGGTGCAAAAGGAGAGTCCGGTGCACTTATGATACAACATCGGGACGGCACATTTGAATCAGTTGAAGAGTCATTGTTTGACGCAGATAAAATATCGGAAGACACCGATTGTGCTATGTTTGACGCAGATAGCGATGGTGATCTGGATCTGTATGTTGCAAGCGGAAGCAATGAATTTCCGGAGAGTTCATCCGCGCTGGCCGACCGTTTATATATAAATGATGGTAAAGGACATTTTACAAAATCGCCCCAGGTACTGCCCGCTGGAAAATATGAAAGCACTTCGTGTGTCGTGCCTGAAGACTTCGATCACGATGGAGTGATTGAGCTGTTTGTAGGCATTCGTCTTAAACCATTTTTATACGGGGTGCCGGTAAACGGTTATATTCTTGAAAATGACGGGAAAGGGAATTTTACGAATGTAACATCCAGGATTGCTCCGGAACTGCTTAATATCGGGATGATCCGCGATATGTTATGGGCAGATGTAAACGGGGACGGAGACAAAGATATACTACTCGCAGGAGACTGGATGTCACTAAAAGTGTTTATCAATGAACACGGAACCTTTAAAGAATTGAAAGATGCTTTCGGTACAGATAAAACACAAGGCTGGTGGAACTGCCTTGCAGCAGGTGACTTTAACAATGACGGTAAAATAGATTTTGTCGCCGGTAATCACGGATTGAACTCAAGGTTTAAAGCTACTCCTGAGAAGCCCGTTGATATGTATGTAAACGATTTTGATCTGAATGGTACGGTCGAACAGATAATCTGCATCTATGATGGTGATAAATCCTATCCTCTTGCATTGAAGCATGACCTTGTCAGGCAGATCCCGGGACTGGCTCAGAAATATCCGAAATATGAAATGTATAAAGATCAGCAGATTACTGATATTTTTTCTCCGGAGCAATTAAAAAATTCTATACATCTGAATACATTCCTACTGGAAACATCACTGTTTGAGAATGATGGATCGGGCCACTTTAAACGGAAGCCATTACCCCCGGAAGTGCAGTATTCACCAGTATATGCCGCATTTACGGGGGATTTCAACAATGACGGAAATACAGATATACTGCTTGGCGGCAACCTGTACAATGTAAAGCCTGAAGTAGGCCGGTATGATGCCAGTTATGGATCATTCTTGCTGGGTGACGGTAAGGGAGGCTTCAGAAATATTCCAGCAAGAGAATCTGGCTTACGTCTTAAAGGAGAGATCCGGGATATTGTTGAATTGTTAACGGCAAAGGGGAAAATACTTGTTGTTGCCCGTAGTAACGATCCTTTGCAGGTTTTTAAGGTAGCGGGAAGGTGAAATTTCTTATGAAAAAAACAAGGCCGTTTATATTTGTTATGCTTGTGGCATTTTCTTGCAAGCCTGAAAAAAAAGTTAAATCTGATACAGGGCGTTTGCTTTGTTTAAAAGGTTTATAACTTTGAGAAGCTGTATTGCCAAATGTTGAGTAAATTGCAGTTCAGAGTATACGCTTTCGTTGTTAATCATGTACTTAACATTCCTGGTAAATAACGATTACTATAGATATTATTAATGCAGAACTAATCAAAACCAAATGAAACATTTATTACTTATTGGGCTAACACTTGTTTCAGGCAGTTTATGCCTGGGACAGGAACCGCAAAAAGCAACAGCTCCGGCACAAAAGCAGGTATTTCCTGCCCCGATGACTCCGCAGATGACTGAAATTATGGATCCGGAGGTAAGGATCATTCAGCCCGGTGCAGAAGTCGGGCAGCCTCCGTCGGACGCAATCATTTTGTTCAACGGAAAGGATGTAAACAAAGAGTGGGAAGACAGCAGGGGAAATCCTACCAAATGGATTGTGAAGGATGGAGAGCTTGTTTGTGTGAAGGGATCGGGAGTTATTCAGACAAAGAGGAATTTCAGCGATTTCCAGCTTCATGTAGAATGGAAAGCTCCATCTGAGGTATCAGGCGATGGGCAGGGGAGAGGCAACAGCGGCGTTTATCTTCAGGGTCTGTATGAAGTTCAGGTACTCGACAGCTACAACAACAGGACTTACAGAAATGGTCAGGCAGCCAGCTTATACAAGCAATATGCTCCTCTGGTCAATGTTTCAAGAAAACCAGGCGAATGGCAGAGCTACGATATTATCTTTACTTCACCCAGGTTTGGAGAAGATTCTACTGTTTATTTCACTCCTCCGCGTGTAACTGTTTTGCATAACGGAGTTCTGGTCCAGAATAATGTGAGCCTGAGAGGACCGACTCTTTATATCGGGATGCCGGAATATTCGGTTAAAAAGCATGGCCCCGGGCCGGTTGTGCTTCAGGACCATGGAAATCCGGTTGCATACAGAAATATCTGGATAAGGGAGCTGTAATCCTTCTTTTCCCTGACAGTTAAATATTTAATAAAATTGAAAGGAAATTATTATTTTTACACATAAAACCAATCTTAATAACAAACTTAAAATACCTTACAATGAAAGAGAATTCTAAAACCATTACACGCCGGAACTTTATCGGAACAACCGGCGCTGTTGCAGCAGGGCTGACAATACTTCCAGGCTCCGTTGTCAGCGGATTTGGCTACAGGGCCCCGAGCGACAAGCTTAATATTGCAGTTGTTGGTATCGGAGGAATGGGAAATACAAACCTCAGGAATGTTGCCGCTACAGAGAATATAGTTGCCCTCTGCGATGTTGACTGGGGATATTCCAAAAGGGTCTTTGATGCAAATCCCAACGCAAAGCGCTACTGGGACTGGCGCAAGATGTTTGATGAAATGGGAAAGTCAATTGATGCAGTTATTGTTGCAACTGCCGACCACTCCCATTGCGTCGTAGCTGCCAATGCAATAGCCATGGGCAAGCATGTTTATGTTCAGAAACCTTTGACCCATTCAGTTTATGAATCAAGGTTACTTACAAAACTTGCTGCAAAGTATAAGGTTGCTACCCAGATGGGTAACCAGGGCTCATCCGACGAGGGAGTCAATCTGACTATTGAATGGCTACAGAACGGTGAAATTGGTGATGTCAGAAAAGTAGAGGCATTTACCGACAGACCGATTTGGCCACAGGGACTTAATGTTCCAAAAGGTGAGTGGGTTCCGGAAACACTTAACTGGGATCTCTTTATAGGCCCGGCAAAAATGCGTCCTTATAATAGTCTTTACACTCCATGGAACTGGAGAGGATGGTGGGATTTCGGAACAGGCGCACTTGGTGACATGGCCTGTCATATTCTTCATCCTGTTTTCAAGGGACTTAAACTTCAGTATCCAATAAAGGCACAGGGTAGTTCAACATTACTTTTAACCGATTGTGCTCCAAATGCTCAAATGGTTACTCTTGTTTATCCAGAACGGGTTGCACCGAAAAATGCCAAAATGAAACTTCCACAGGTTGAAGTTACCTGGTACGATGGCGGTCTCCAGCCTCCAAAACCGACCGGTTGGCCGGCAGGTAAAAACATGAACGACGGTGGTGGAGCAGTTATTTTCCATGGTACAAAAGATAAACTGATCTGCGGATGTTATGGAAAGGATCCATGGCTCCTGTCTGGCCGCAAACCTGTTGTTCCCAAGACTGAAAGAAGAATTGAGAAGGCTATGGGAGGCGGACATGAAATGGACTGGGTACGTGCCTGCAAAGAGAGTCCGGATACCAGGGTTAAGTCAAAATCTGACTTTTCAGAAGCTGGTCCATTCAACGAAATGGTTGTTATGGGTGTTCTTGCTGTCAGACTTCAGGGACTGAATAAGGAACTCGAATGGAATGGTGAAAAAATGGAATTCACCAATATTGGTACTGATGATAAGGTAAGGCTTACCATATCAGATAACTTTACAATTGTTGACGGTGATCCTAAATTCAACAGACCGAACCTTACTCTGAACGCCACGAGAGTTTGCCGCTGAAATGATTAAGCACACATACCGGCCGGGATTTACATTACCTGAAATGCCTGCTTAGAAAGTAATTAATAATTGTGTGATAGAGACGGAAGGCATTCCGTCTCTATCTATATATTAACCTTTAATTTTGTATTAAAATGAAAATTGTAAATATACTTCTGTCATGTGTTCTTGTCCTCGGACTAGCAACATCATGCGGATCAAAAGGCAAGAAAGTGACCAAAGAGGAAGAAAAAGGATGGACCACTCTTTTTGACGGGACTTCAACTGCAGGTTGGCGCAGTTACGAGAAGACCACATTCCCTCCGCTGGGATGGGAAGTAGTTGATGGCACTCTGCATTGTATCGCATCTGGTAATGGTGAAGCCGGCGGACCCGGAGGTGATCTCATCTACGACAAAAAGTTCAGCAATTTTGAACTCTCTTTTGAATGGAAAATAGGACAGGGTGGCAACAGCGGAGTCTTTATAATGGCTCAGGAGATACCAAATGAACCTATCTGGAAGTCTGGCCTTGAATTTCAGATTCTGGACAATGAAAAACATCTAGATGCAACATTAGGCGTAAATGGGAACAGAAAGGCTGGTTCTTTATATGATCTTATTCCGGCAGTTCCACAAAATACCAAGCCGGCAGGAGAATGGAACCAGGCAGGCATAATTAGTTATCAGGGAACCATAGTGTTCAAACAGAACGGTGCAAATGTTGTTGAATTCCACCTCTGGACAGAAGACTGGAAGAAAATGGTTGAAGCTTCAAAATTCAAAGAATTTCCGGCATTTCTTAATCCCGCGCATGAAGGTTACATAGGCCTTCAGGATCATGGCAGCGATGTATGGTTCAGGAATATTAAGATCAAGGAAATGTAACGAATCCGTTTTTGCAGATTATATTACGTAGAGTCTGCAAATAATAATACATAGAGCCAGGTCTCAGACCTGGCTCTACGTATTTATCCCCAATCCTATTTCTTCTGCGACCTCCCTCATCCCCATAATGCAATCAGTAATCAATTCATCGAGGGTTACACCAAGCATCTCGGCACCTTTTTCAATAACTTCACGGTTTACGCCGGCTGCAAACCTTTTGTCGTTCCATTTTTTTTTCACTGACCTGGCTTCCATGTCGAGTACGCTGCGGGTCGGCCTGACAAGTGCACTTGTTGCAACAAGACCAGTCAGCTCGTCAATGGCGTAAATTGTCTTCTCAAGCCTGGAAAGAGGTTCGACATCCGAAGCAAGTCCCCATCCATGACTTAAAACTGCCCTGATATATTCTTCAGGCCAGTTATTCTCCCTTAAGATCTTTTCGGTCATTATGCAGTGCTGCTCAGGGTACATTTCATAGTCCAGATCATGAATTAGCCCTATAATTCCCCACTTTTCTTCATCTTCTCCAGCTTTTCTGGCCATATATTTCATTACACCCTCTACAGAAAGCGCATGTTTCAGAAGGCTTTCTGATTTATTGTATTTCTTAAATAGCGTAAAAGCCTGCTCACGGGTAGGAACATTTTCAGTCATGTGAAATTCAGTGTTTTGTTTTAATCAGAGGGAACGATTTGGAATAACTGGCGCCATGTATATTCAGAATATACATTGAAGGCCCCAAATTGCGCAGTATTTAATGTGATCTGGTTTTCTCCTTCAACCAAGACCTCCTCAGATGTTAATACACGTTTCCCGGAAATATCTGTTATGTTCAGCCGTACTTTATTGCCTGTCTTTGAGTTAATTGTCAGTATCAGCTGGTCAGTGAAGGGATTAGGGTAAATAATTACAGATTCTTCTATTTCAGTGTTTTCAACTCTTATCATTAAAGTGTCATTGAAGAGATAATCGTCGCCATTGTCGTATCCGTAAACTGAAATATTATAAACCCCGCTCAGATCCATGTCAGCCCTCTTCTCAAATATTATTTTTGTCGAATCGCTGTATGGAACAAGTTTAGTTTTGAAATGTTCCACAACAGGAAACCTGTTATTTATTTGGTAGGCAAGATTGAAACCGTCAAGTGTATCCCTTCCCGGATTCAGCACATTTACAGTCACAGGTTCCTGGCCATACACCTCCTTTTGAACAGGAGTAATGATCCTTCCAACTTCGAGGTCGCGTTGTATATATTTTACCCTTGCTGTCTTTGAGAAATCTATAAGGTCGATCCACGCAGCATCAGCGCCTTGAGATACTGAATTGTCCTTCTTATAGGTCCATTCCAAAGTATTTAGTCCTGCAGGTACCTTTAAAGCTTTTTTCTCCCAGGCTGATTCTCCGGATTTCCTGATTATTTCATCGCCATTCAGCCTGAACACGAAATAATCATAATTTGGTTCCGATGAGACCCTGTAATAAAATTTCAGGGAATCATCTTCCGGGAAATAGGTCCTCATCATCAGGGCAGATGATGCATTATGCCCAATTAGTCCTGACCTGGCTGACAAATTTCCATCTACAGTGTTTGCAGAGGTTATTATCCATGGTTTAGGGCTGAGGTTTATCCAGGGGAATACCGTAAAGGTTGATGATTCAAAGCTCTCCCTTACTCTGCCAACCCTGAAGGCGAAATCCTTGTTTACAATAAACGGGCTGCAATTGAGTGTAGATACAAGCGAAATAAAGTCACCGTAAAGAGCTGATTCAGAAAGTTTGACAGGAACAGAGATATTTGAGATCTCACCGAACTGCAATACACCGGATTTGACATCAGGATCAAGAATATCAAGTTCTTGCTCCTGGCTGTCAATAGTAAGCTGACCGGAAGTATTGCTGCTTCCAAGGTTTCTTACCTGGAAAATAAGGTTGAAGCTTTCACCGGGATCAGCTACATAGTTGTGGTTGCCAATGGAAGCGTCGTCAATTATGCAGTTTATTATTTCAAGCACAGGTGCATGTACAGGAACGTCGATCTTGTATTTCTTTTCTGTTTTGTTGTCTCTCAGCGTCAGATCGATTGTAATAATGCCAAGGTCCGGAACGTCATCATCGATGGTCAGCCCAAAATCGTCATCAAGAATTACTTCGGATCTTCCTGCCAGAGCCCCGATAGATACTATGCTGTTTTTTATTGTAACCCATTGGGAGGTAGATGAGATCGTTGCTGTAAGTCCTGCGGCGCCTGTCAATCCGAGATTGCTGATTTTAAGCTTGAGATAAACATCTTCTCCGAAATCAGCCTTTCCATTATTATTACCCTGAACATCATTAACTCCTGATTCAGTAAGGTTTATGTATTCCTTGCTGATATCTGAAAAATAAATTGTTTTGATCAGCGGGATCCGGTTCTGGCCTGTGATCACAACAAGGCATGAATCATTAGATAAACCTGGCAGGTCCAGCACCACCGATCCTGAAGGACTGGCAAAGGAAGCGTCCCAGAGAGCATTAAAATGTGAGACTGCCATATATGCGAACGGTTCGATTGTTACAGAAAGTGATCTGATGCCGTTTGGCAAAGTATCAGGCAGGGAAATATTAAACGGTTCAGGATTCCCTATATATGGGATAACACTCGGATCGCCCAGCAGGGTATATGTCTCCCAATAGTACTTCTTTCTCAGGGAGGAGGAAGAGCTGACGGCCAGGTTCCCTGCAAAGTTTACCTGCCCCATGCTTATAAACCAGTCGGATGGCAGTTCGTTATGAGTATGGAACAACCTGTCCAGAGCGCCCAATCCTGTTTCCGTATATTTTGGATCCGCACTAGGAGTACCAGTTCCAACAGCCCAGTAGAAGTCTTCATCCCAATAGGAATCGTTTGTGCAGCCTATAAACCCGATCGCCCCTTTCCCGGAAGCAAGCACCATCTTGGTGCCAAGAGATGCTGTGTCGTTGAACTGGGCCGTCCTGCAGGAATTGCTTATCACAAAGGGATACATATCGGGGTTGTTGAAATTTTTGACATCAGGAGATTTAATGTCGATATGAAGCCAGCCTGACGATGAACCATGACCGCTGTAATTAATAAAGGACAATCCCTTCGAGATCAGCTTCATTATTGAGTCTTTTTTAGTGTATCCGTCAGGATAATAAAAATGATATTCATTAATTTTATTTGCCGGTGTCAGATAATTATTGACTGCATACTTTACCTGGCCGTTCATGTAATTTGCATAGCTTGCATCTTTGCCGGCAAAGGCAAGAGCCCTCGAGTAAAACGTATTCGTATCGGCAAACTGAAATTTTTCGTATTGAATGATCTTTTGAACAATGGATTTTACCGAAGTTGTGTCAGTTGCAGGAATTCTTCCAATAAACATGTCAGGTATATAATCCCCATTGCCGTCCAATTCACCATAATACATGTCAGTTACATTATCGGACCCATAATACGGAATCCTGGTGTAGTCTCCAATAATTAAAAGATATTCAGGAGGATATCCCGCACCTGAAGCAGATTCACATAACTGTGATATTGACTTTTTAATTTCCTCCGGACTGGTTCCGGCCAGTCCTTCCCCTTTGTAAAGTACATCAAGTTTGAATCCTTTCTGGATCTTCCACCGGTAAAAGGGTTCAAGATATTTTTTGAAGGTTGTGTCTGTAAGAATTACCATCTCAACAGGCTTATCTGAATACCCGGTAATAAGATCCCCTGGATGGTAATTAAGAATTCCTTTATCAATGGTTTCATCGAAAAGCGGAGACTCGGGAGAAACTGACTTTGTTGCAGCATTGGGTCCGGGTGTAAAGGTTATTTCAATCTTCATTGATGTTATGACCTCCATGATATTCAACCCTGGATTATATCTTATCGGGGAGATAATCAGGCTGGAAAGATGTTTATTCCTCATCTTTCCAAGCGTCTCTATCCTTACTGTATCTGATGAAATGGTTTTGCGGCCAGAATATAGTTTACGGTCCATAACAAAAACAGGCTTCTGATTTTCCTTTTGCTTGGTCTCACCGTATTGTGAAGGAAATAACAATCCCCGAATGTTATTTTTAGATGGAGTGATCCTTTCGGATGTGACGTCTGAAATTCTTATTTGACAGGTATAATTTTCCGGGATGTCAATAAGGCGGCTTAATACAGGAAGCTCGGGCTTCCCGGGATCAGATGAAAGAGTATGGCCGGGTATGGAGATCCTGTAGAAAGTTCCGTTCTCATTGGTTATATTGGCGATGGTAATTTCGGGTAAAGAATAATTAATAGTTACAGATTGATTTCCGTTGATTACATTAATCGCCTGTAAATTCCCGTTGAAGCGGTAGCTGAAACTATTTCCTGTCTGTCCTGCAGCAGCTGCCGAAATTAGCAGAATACCAGCCAATGCAACGACATGTTGGTTCTTCCCTGAAACCATCAATGTTAATTAATAACACTGTAACCTAAATTCTGGCGGAAAGATATTCAATATTTCTATACTATAAAGTGGTACTTAAGCTTAATTTATAATTCGTTATGAACCAGGGTTAATAAAAATTAAAACGCATGTTGCGGTTTCCGGTAATAAAACAAATATTTGTATATTGTGCTCCTTAATGGAGTTTTGTTTCGCAGTTATTCATAATAAAATGAAAAAGATTAGTATAACCTTAATTATCATTGCTATGACAGCTCCGGTTTTTTCTCAGGATCTGCCGGTAGTTGATAAGATCAGCACCTCGGCAGGCGATGTTGAAATGTTCTTTATTGGACATGGTTCCTTAATGTTCCGGACAGGTAAATTAGTGATTCATATCGATCCGGTAAGAAGCTCTGGGAAATATGATAAGCTCCCGAAAGCCGATCTTATTCTGGTAACCCATGAACATTATGATCACCTGGACACTGAACTCATAAGTGCACTTCGAAAGCCTGAAACTGTGATGTTCTGCAATGCCGCATCAGCCTCTAAAGTGCCCTGGGCACAGGTAATGAAACCGGGTGATAAAAAAAATGTGAATGATGTATCTGTTGAAGCCATCAATGCATATAATATTGTAAATGAGCGTTCAAAAGGTCAGCCTTTTCATCCAAAAGGTGTCGGGAACGGTTACATAATTACTATCGGGGACAAAAAGTTCTATGTTGCCGGAGATACAGAGAACACACCTGAGATGAAAGCTCTGAAGGGCATTGATGTTGCATTTCTTCCGATGAATCTGCCTTATACAATGACGCCCGCAATGGTTGCTGACGCAGCTAAAACGTTTATGCCTAAGATTTTATATCCGTATCATTACGGCGATACAAATACAGATGAACTGGTAAGATTATTGAAGAATACAAATATAGAAGTTAGAATAAGAGATTTAAAATAATACAAGTATGATGAATTTGAGCAGAAGGGGATTTATTAAAACCGGGATAACAGGTGCTGCCGGTATCGCAATAACACCATCCGTTATTCAAGCTGCAACACCTGTTGAAGAAGATAATGTAATTTACAGGGTTTTGGGTAAAACAGGGATGAAAGTCCCTGTAATAAGTTTTGGGGTTATGAGATCTGATAATCCGGCTTTATGCAAGGCAGCTTACGAGAAAGGGATAAAGCTGTTTGATACTGCAAATGGATATCAGAACGGAAATAATGAAACAATGCTGGGTAATGTTCTCAAAAATGTATCCGAGGAACTCATTTTTTCTTGCAACAAAAGTAAAACCTGCAGGCATCTCCAGGGAAGGGAAACCATCGCAGGAAACCACTGAGGAAGATTTTCTGAACAATTTCAGCACCAGCCTGTCTCGTCTGCAGATGGATTACGTTGATATCCTTTATGTTCATGATATCAGCAATACCGAGCTTCTTGAATATAAACCCATTATAAATGCGGCAAATAAGCTCAAGAAAGAGGGAAAGGTCCGATTCATGGGCTTTTCAACCCACAGGAATGAGGCAGCTGTTATTGATGCTGCTGCATCAACCGGTAATTGGGATGTCATATTGACCGCATACAATTTTCAGCAGGCTTACAGGATGGAACTTGATGCTGCGGTAAGAAAAGCTTCGGCAGCAGGAATTGGAATTATTGCCATGAAGACACTTGCGGGAGGAGGATTTCTCGACAAGGGGAGGACCAAGCCAATAAATACATCGGCAGCCATTAAGTGGGTATTGTCTAATCCTGATATAAGCTCCACAATTCCCGGAATGACAAGTTTTGACCAGCTCGACCTGAATGTCAAATTACTTACTGACATAACTCTTTCCGACCAGGATAAGAAAGATATTTTGATTGCAGGAGCTCATCCGGGATTATTCTGTTCAGGCTGCAGGGAATGCCTCACCGCATGCCCATTTAATCTGCCGGTACCTGACCTGATGCGCGCATACATGTACGCCTATGGTTATTCCAATCAGTCACAGGCCTATTCGTCTGCTCACTGAGCTTGGAAACGGCATCCGACCCATGTAAAAACTGCACCGGGAACTGCAAAGTGAAATGTTCAAGGAACTTTAATGTCAAAGACAGAATTACCGACATTTCCAGGCTTGCCGGTGTTCCTGTTGATTTTCTGAGTATAAATCTTATTTTGGCAGAATAAAAATATGAAAAACAAAGTTATATTGTATTTTTAATAGTAAGCTGTATATCAGTGACATGCATTGCACAGGAATTTGTATATCCCGGTCTTCCCGGTTTTAAGATAAAAACAGATTATCCTGTCTTCTTACCAGACAATCTTTGGGATTTTATTGACGGTGCTGCTGAAGTTTACCTTTCTTACGGTTTTAAAGACCTGCATGTTGCAGAGTATAAAAAACGCAGGGATGTGATCAAGCTGGAGATTTACAAACACAGCAGTCACACAATGGCATTCGGCATTTATTCTTCCGAAAGATCGCCTTCGTTCAAATTCACGAACCTTGGCTGCACAGGGATACAATGCAGATGGTGCAATAAATTTCTTCAAGGGCAATTATCTACGTTAAAATTAAAACATACTCAAAGAAGCCTAAAACTTTACAGGCTGCTGAAACACTAGCCTTAAAAGTTGCCTCAATGCTGGAAGGAGAAACTACCATGCCTGCAACGCTTGCCCTGTTTCCGCAGGAAGGGAAGAAAGCCAATGAGGAGGTCTATATAAACGAAAGTGTGCTTGGACACAGTTTCCTAAATAATGCATTTAAGGCATCCTATGAAGTCGGTACCTGATGCCTTTTCTGTTTTTATATTTAGATTGTTCCACTCCCGAAGAAGCAAGTAAAACAGCCTCAGTTTATATGGCCTCAACAGGGATTGATCAGATTGAAACCGGTGACAACAGATTTGTGCTGAGTGATGGCTATAACGGATCGGTATTCCTTGCATGGAAGGACAAAAGAATAGTTATTATTTCCGGGCTGGCAAAAGATCAGACTGAGCTTGCGGATAAATATGCTTCTGAGATCCTGAAGTAAAGTCAGGATTACAATTCCTGATCCTTCCTGCACCTTAATTGCTAAGTGAAATGGTTCGCCTGGCTTCTTTTCAACTGATGTACGGTATAATAACAATCCGATCTCAATTTTATTTCAGCGGTTTGTTGCTGTTTGCCATTTCAATAACTGAAACCAATAATAACTTGGCCAGGTCCTCCATGATTTCAGGCTTAATAATATCAATATTATCCAGCGGGATATGATAATAGTTCTGTGATCCGTAGGTCGAAAAACTTATGGAGGGGACACCGGCGCTCAGAAAGATTGAAGCATCGAGACGAGGCCTTCCCAAGATTGGGGAAACTGTTTGCTGAAAGATTCCTGTGAATATATTTCTTATTTGCATCCTCGATAAATGACCACAGGAACGGAAAATCTCTTCCGGCATGTTGCGGTAATGGAATGGCCGATCCCGACTCCGTCCATATTTAGCAATATACTCTTATCAAGAGGCACAGCAGGATTTTTTATATAGGCTTTTGATCCCAGCAATGCCTGTTCCTCCGAACCGAAATGCAATAAACATGACAGATCTTTTTACATGGTATCTTACTTTCGGCCAGCGCTTTAGCAATTCCCATCATAACCGCAACTGCTGAAGCATTGTCATTTGCCCCGGGTATAATTTCATAGCATTTTCCAAGATGGTCAAGATGGGCGCCGATAATTATTGTTTCTTTGCTCAGTTTCAGGATCCGAGCCCTTTATTAATCCAATTATATTGCAGCCCCTGCCATGCGGAAAATAGCTGGTTTTCATTTTAATTGTCACGACTTTTCCTGCTGTTGAATGACTGCGGCTTCAGGTTTGCTATCAATGTTGCTGACGATCTGTTCGTGATCTTTTCCAGTACCTGAGAAAATGTCGTTAACCACTGAATCACCTACATGCACATAAATAAAATTTGCATCATATGAGTTATTTGGATTTCCTATCGGGCCGTAGTTGTAGAGCATCCCTATTGCCCCATGTTTCACTGCATTTTCCAGCTTGGTCTGATGAAATGAATATTTGTACCATGGGTGTAAATTTTTCGGCTCCTGTCCGACGGGGATACAGGTGCCTCCCTTTCAATTAGTATTATTTTTCCCTTTAACATCGATGCCCTGCATAATCGTCGTATCCAAGCTCAGGGGCTGTTATCCCGTATCCGGCATAAACCACTCCTGCGGTGACCTCACCGTTGCCTGAAGTTGAGCCTGGCATAAATTCAGAGACATATTTATAAGGCTTCAGAATTTCTCCTTTGTTGGCAAGAGGTATATGAAGTGTAACTCCGCAATCCGGAAAGACAAGGGTATATGGCACCTCAAACCACTGAAACCATGTTCCGTTGTCACCGGCAGGAGAGATGCCCCATTTCGAAAATTCACCAGCAAGCCATTCCGCACATGCCTGATATTCAGGAGTACCAGTCAGCCTTCCCTGGTATTTGTCATCGCATTGGATTTTAACATATTCCAGGAGGTCACGCGCTGGAGATGGAATGCATTGCATCGATGCAGAGATTCTATCCTTCTGATCTCGTCCTGTGCCGGTGGCCAGGAAAAAGACAAAAAGAAAGAACAGAAATGTCTGAATTCTTTTCATTCGATTAAGTTCCTGAATATCAAATTAGTATTGTGAAATAATTAACAGTAGATCTTTAATAAAGATACATATGGCATTCCGAACAATTTGCCTCTTTCCACGCTGTTCCGATATCGACCGGGTGATGAAACTCCAAGTGTATCCCTGACATTTGTCAGTTCCATTTTCGCAGGGTCTGCCCTGACCGACAACTGTATGGCAAAGATTGCAATCTCTCGTAATCGTTCTGCCGTCTTCTGATTTAAAAGCATCGTTATGGCACCTGAAGCAACCGGGCGATTCAAGATGCCCTATATGTTCAGGATAAGCATCATAGGTTACCTTCATTGCGGGGAAAGTATTCTGCTGAAAGAGTTTTGGATGGATTTAATTGAATTATTCAGCAAATCACTCTTGCCGGAATAAATTTCGGAAAATCCGGACCTGTAGAAACTAGATAATGCTGTCATGTATAATGACCAGAGCAGTGTCCTTGTCTCGTGAAAGTCTGCCTTAAGATTCCCATGGCCAGTTTCTTAATAAATGGGATTTCATTTGATACTTTGCCTGTAAGCATGGCCTTGTCGAAATAAACCGGAGGAGAACTGTATTTATGCGATGGCCTGTTATGACAATCAATGCAATCCATTGTTCTGGGGGTCTGTGCGGAAATAAGGGAATCTGAAACAGGGATTATTCGGATCCCTGAAAACTGTAACCTCACCAGTTGATTTTTTGATAAGCTTTACGATAAGTGATATTCTCCCTTTTATCATTGTCTGAAATATATTCCACCGATATGTCAGGATTAATATGCCAGTGAATTCCTTCCCTGAAACCAAGACCTACATACTCCGGTCCGGTTTTCATCTGTAGCATTATATCCCATTCCGAATTCAGCGAATCGGCCAGAAAATATTTATTAGTCTGAAGGGTCCGTGAATAGAACTTTTCGAGGCCAGTGGCATCGTTCACAGGTTTCTCTTGCAGGGCGCAGATCATGAAGAGGAGTGGGGATAGGGGAGGGATAGGTTTTGGCAATTACAGCATATACCTGGTGAAGACCAGACAGTTTTGATTTGACATACCAGGAAGCTCCTGACCCGACATGGCAATCGACACAGGCTACGTTTGCGTGAGGGGAATTTCTGTAAGCAGTATATTCCGGCTCCATTACCTTATGGCACAATGTTCCGCAGAATTCAACCGATTCAGTCAGATGATATGCCTCAAAGCTTCCAAGTGTGGAAAGAAAAAGGAAAATTATTGTGCCGACAGTAAAGCCAATAAATATTTTTCTTTGGCGTGGATTGTTCAGGTCAATCCGGGGAAGTTGAAGTGCATCTGCAGGAACACTTTTCCTGATACTTCTCTTTCTGAAATACATTCCAACAGGGATCAGGATCAACCCGAACGCCATGAATGCCGGAAGGATCACATAGATAAAAAGTCCGAGGTTAGTGTTGTTCTTTTGCGAAAATTGTAGAGAAGATGAAAAGCACGATGATAAGTGCCAGGTTTATTCCGGCGATGATAGAACCGATTATCGTCAGCCAGTTCCGGGATGATTCGGGCAGCTTCATATTGTTACACGGATTTGGTTATTGATCAATAAGGCCTGATATTGTATTTTTTAATTGGCTATAGGAATTAACCACTTTCAGATCGCTGTGATCATCTATTACATTCTGGGGAGGCTGATAAAGTATTCCATATTCAGCCTTTCGTAACATTGAAACGTCGTTGTATGAATCGCCGATTGCAATCACTTTAAAATTAAGATTCTGCATTGCTTCAACAACTTTCTTCTTTAGCGTCCGACTGGCGAAGGTTAAAGTCAGTTATGTTTCCATCCCTGTCTATTGTAAGGTGATGACAGAACAGAACCGGCCATCCCATTTTTTCAAGTAGAGGATCGGCAAACTCCCTGAAAGTATCCGACACTACGATAAGCTGGGCTTTACCATGGAGCCAGTTGACAAAATCAAGAGCTCCCGGCATAAGTTCAAGAAGCGAAATAACTTTCTGTATATCTTTTATAGTGATTCCATGCTGTTTAAGGATCTCAAGCCTTCGGATCATTAATGCATTATAGTCATTTATATCACGGGTGGTTAGTTTTAATTCGTCGATACCGGTCCATCTTGCAACATTAATCCAGACTTCAGGAACAAGCACCCCCTCGAGGTCACAGCAAATGATATACATATTTTGAAAGAGTTAAGAGTTAATAGTTTTGTAAAATAAACTTCTTCAAGCAGATCATAATTATTTTCTAAAGATATATAATCTTCATTCCCGGATTTTATTTTTTGAAGCGATTCGGGAAGAACAGGCTCAATATTCAGGATATTCTTAATTTCTTCACGGAATTTACCCGGATGGGCAGTTTCGAGACAAACGCTTATCTGGTCCCGGTCAATATTTCCTGATTGACTCCCGAGGAATTCCTGCAACCCGAACCATGCCACTGCACCATGAGGTTCCAGGAGCTTTTTGAATTGCCTGTAAAATACTTCGATCGTTTCAATTGTCTGGCGATCGGAAACACTGATCGCGGAGAGTTCATTTTTCATTCTCACCATGTCAGGCTCCTTTAAAATTTCACCTTGCTCATTCATCCTGCCTGCATACATTGCAATGATTCTTGCCAGATTACTCGGATGACCTACGTTCATGGCACTTGACATGCAATTTCGCGACGGTGATATTGTTTTATATTTCCCCGTATTAAAATAAACAGGAACCTCGTCGTTTTCGTTTGTGGAGATAATAAACCTTTTAACAGGAAGACCCATTCTCCGTGCTATAAGCCCTCCGGCCAGATTTCCGAAATTTCCGCTGGGAACACTGATATATAACCTGTTCTTCCACTTTTCCTGACAACTGTGACCAGGCCCAGAAATAGTATACCGACTGTGGCAGCAGCCTGCCTATATTTATTGAATTTGCTGATGAAAGGTTGATCTGTCCAATCGACGGATCCATAAACGCTCTTTTGACAAGGTTCTGGCAATCGTCAAACTTTCCATCAACAGCAATTACCTTAATATTACTTCCTTAGTGTTGTCATCTGCTTTCTTTGCAGGTCAGTGACTTCACTGAAAGGGAATAATATGATGACCTTAATATTCTTCAGGCCGTAAAATGCATTGGCAACAGCACTTCCGGTATCGCCTGAGGTTGCGGTAAGGATTGTAATGTATTGCTTGTTGATATTAAGATAATTCTGCATTACCCTTCCCATGAACAAAGCCGCAAAATCCTTGAATGAGGAGGTCGGACCCTGGTCAAGCCGCATAAGGTAATTCCTGGCATAGACCGTTTCGAGAGGAATGTCAAAGGTGTATATATCCCGGCAGATTGAGTCAATATTATTTTTACCCAGTTCATCACCAATAAGCCGGTGCAGAATATCAGCGGCCAGTTCAGGGTACGATTCAGAAGAAAGCGCTTCAAGTTCCATGCCACTTAATTCAGGCAAGTGGTCCGGCATATAAAGGCCGCCGTCGGGTGCAAGCCCTTTGAACAACGCTTCCTTGAATGTTACATGAGGCGCTTTAAGATTAGTGGAATAATATTTGATTCCTGACTTCAAAGGCTCGTAATTCTATACGTTAACCACTCTCATTATATCGGCAAATACTCCGGCCGCGGTTACATCAGCGCCTGCCCCATAACCTTTTATGACCATTGGAAGCTCCCTGTACCGTTCGGTTGTAAGAAGAACAATATTATTGCTACCTTCAAGATCAAATGTAGGATGGGATGCATCTACCGTAATCAATTCAACTTTCGCCCTGCCCTGGTCCATTGATGCAAAAAATCTCCATTTTTTGTTTTGCTTCACAAGCAGCTTCCTTTTTTCTTCAAATTCTACATCAAATTCCCTGACCTTTTTATAAAAGAAGGCAAGATCCCCTGTGAAACACTCCTCGGGAAGTATTTTGTTTACAGTAACATCTTCCAGGTCGATGGAGTACCCCGCTTCGCGAGCCAGAATAAGGATCTTTCTTACTACATCCGTGCCACTCAGGTCGATCCTTGGATCAGGCTCAGAAATCCCTCTTTCCTTTGCCGCCTTTATCGTTTCACTCAATGGCATATCAGGGCCAATGGTATTAAATATGAAATTCAGTGTTCCCGAAAGAACAGCTTCAATTTTAAGAATCCTGTCACCGCTTACGACGAGATCGCTTATGGTTTTAATAATTGGTAATCCGGCACCAACTGTTGTCTCATACATAAAACGGACACTGTTCTCATTTGCGAGCGATTTGAGCTCGTGGTAATATGAATAATCGGATGAGCAAGCGATTTTATTTGCTGTTACAACTGAGACATACTTCTTTAAAGATTCCTTGTAAGTAGAGGCTACTTTTTTATTTGCAGTGCAGTCGATAAAAACGGAATTTCGCAAATTGAGCCTTGTCATCTGATTGATAAACAGTTCAATATCGCTCTTTACTCCATCAGAGGCCAGTATTATCTTACAATCTTCAAGCGGAATCGGCTTGTTGCCAATAACCATCAGTCGTGAATTGGTAATTCCCAGCAGGTTAATTTTTAAATTATGCTCCTTGAGAAGAAGATCATGCTGCTTCCTAAGCTGGCCTATCAGGCTTGAGCCCACAAATCCTGTACCTGCAAGAAACAAATGCAGTTCTTTGTATTTTGAAAGGAAGAATCCATCGTGGATAACATTAAGAGCCTTTTTAAGGATTTCGTTCTTAATGACTACTGAAATATTAAGTTCTGATGAGCCCTGGGCGGTAGCAACTACATTTATCCCGTTTCTTCCAAGTGATCTGAAAAGGGTTGCAGATACACCCGGCGTATTCTTCATTTTTTCTCCGACGATAGCAATAATTGAAAGTTCTTTCTCGACTAGTATCTTCAGCTCTTTCCGGAACGAAATTTCCCTGTCAAACTCCTGATTTATAGCTTCCACAGCCTTCCTGGTTTCCGAAGGATTGACCGCAAAAGTAATGGAATATTCCGAGGAAGCCTGGGTGATCAGAATAACACTGATATTACGTTTAGCCAATGATCCGAAAAGTCTCATGGATGTCCCTGAAACACCAACCATTGATGGTCCCTGAAGGGTAATCAGGTCAATATGGTCAATTGATGAGATACCCTTTATAGGACTCGGGCTTTCATTTTTTGATTTTTCGCTTATAAGGGTTCCCTTTGCCTTAAGGTTAAATGAGTTTTTAATAAAAACAGGGATCAGTTTTTTATAAACGGGACGCAGGGTAGGAGTGTAGATGACTTTAGCTCCAAAATGTGATAACTCAATAGCTTCAGAATAAGTTAGACTTTCAATTGCGTAGGATTTCTCGACTTTTTTAGGATCAGCTGTCATAAATCCGTCAGTATCGGTCCAGATTTCAAGCATATCAGCATTGATTGCTGCAGCAATGATTGCCGCTGTATAATCCGATCCTCCTCTCCCAAGCGTAGTAGTCTCGTTTTCAGAAGAACTTGCAATAAAGCCAGGAACAAGAATAAGCTTGTTTTTCCCTGTGATCTTTCTTTTTATAAGTGGATTTGTGAGTTTGAAGTCGACATTCGCATTTCCGTAGCTGTCATCTGTTTTGATCAGGTCCCTTGCGTCGAGCAGTAAACATTTATCAAAAAAGGCAGATATTATCACTGATGAGAGCCGTTCACCGGTGCTTAGAACTTTATCCAGTGAATATTTGCTTAATTCCCTGAGCAGGAACAGTCCGTTAAGGGTCTCGCCAAGCTCAAAAAATATTTCATCTGTTTTTGAAAGAACCAGATCGAGGGTTTTCCCTTCAAGAAGTTCCTGGCAAACAGCATTATGCCTGGTAATCAGTTCATTCAACAGCTTTTTGTAGTCAGCTTTATGTGAGGAAGCCAGCTCGCTCACATTCTTCAGGGAATCAGTAACGCCCTGGAATGCAGATACAACAACAACCAGGGGGAGATGCTCAGAACTTATTATTTTCTTTACTACCCTTATCCTTTCAGCATTACCGACAGATGATCCCCCAAATTTCAGAACTTTCATAAACAAGTAATACTATGATTTATCGCATTTAATATCAACTTGCTGCTGCTTTTTCGAGTCTCTTGATTATTGAGAAGATAAATATGGCCGAAAGAAGGCAACAAATAATGAATACGAGCCAGAGCGTGCTTAAGGCAACCTTGTCCCATAACAGTGTGCCGATGAAAAGGAGCTTGTTACCCACTGCGGTTGCGAGCAGCCATCCTCCCTGCATAAGCCCCTGGAAACGCGACGGAGCAACTTTTGAAACAAACGATAGTCCCATCGGGCTCAGGAAGAGTTCAGCAACGGTAAGTGTAAGGTAACTGCTAATTAACCAATAAGGCGATACCCTATCGATATCAGCTACAGGAGCTCCCTGAAGTGAAGCCGGAGACGGGGCACCGATTGAAGCAACAAGTACTATAATAAATCCCACAGCGGTTATTACCATTCCAATCCCGATCTTTTTGGGGGTAGAAGGCTCAATGCCTTTTTTGTTCATCCATGCAAATACTCCCATTACAGGGAATGTCAGAGCAACAATAAACAAAGGATTGAAAGATTGGAAAACTTCAGGTGCAATTGCATTTTGAGATCTGAAAGGTGTAAATATTTTTCCCAGAAGGCCTGCAATATCAAGTCCTGTCATAAAGAATAATGCAAGAAAAAATGCAACTGCAAAAAGCACTCCTCCGGCTATTCTGGAATTTCTCTTAATGTTCTTATAAAAGAGCAAAACCAATCCTGCAATCGATCCTATAACAGCAAGCATTGACGGAAGAGTGAAAAACAGATTGCTAAACGGTCCTACCTGCTTGACTGTATAGTCCCTGGCAAAGAGAGTAAGTGTCAGACCGTTCTGATGGAACGACATCCAGAAGAAGATAACAACGAAGAAAACCATTACCAATGCGGTAATTCGAGCCCTCTCTTCCTTACGTGAAGATAAAATGATCCAAGTAACAAATGCTGCAAAAAGACCAAATGCAAAACCTGCAGCCCATCCTACCTGCCTGATGAAATGCAGTCCGAATGCAGTAACTCCCATCGCAGCTATTGCAGCAATCAATGGCACCGGTTTGAAATCTATCTTTTCAGAAGATATGGTAGTTGCTTTTGTCTCTTTTTTTGGTAGTAGTTTATTGAAGATAATATAGACCAATAATGATATTACCATTGCTATGGCCGCAATTCCAAAGGCATAGTTGTACCCTTTAGAGAAGACTTCGAGGTAGTTATGGGCAAATGATGACAGGTCAGTTACAGTTCCGGAAAGGTTCACCTTATCGGCAAGCAGCTGAAAAACTCCGGAATCAGTCATTGTACCATTGATATACTGATGACAGAGCGAAGGAACGCTGGCGTCGTGTGCAAATCCATTCACATTCAGCCACCAGTTCCGCATCCCGTTGGCAGCATAAGGAGCAAAGAAAGCTCCTACGTTTATCCCCATGTAAAATATCAAAAAGGCAGTATCCCTTAACTTGGAATACTTGGGATCGTCATACATCTGGCCCACTACTGCCTGCAGATTACCTTTGAAAAGGCCGTTTCCAAGAGCTATGGTCATTAAGCCTATTATCGTGAATGTCAGGGTCATACCCGGGACTGCCATGATGATATATCCGGCGAACATTATTACTATTCCAGCCAGGATCACCAATTTGTATTTTTTTGTTGAATCTGCCAGAATTCCCCCTAACAGAGCAAGCGCATAAATACTGAAATAAAACCAGCTGTAAATATCTCCTGCTTTTTCTGCAGAGAGACCATATTTTGCCTGTAGGAAAAGTACCAGGATCGCCATCATGGTATAGAATCCGAATCTTTCCCCCATGTTGGAAAAGAATGCCACAAGAAGTCCCTTAGGATGATTTTTAAGCATATTATTAAGGTTAAGTAATTAACAATCAGCTAATAGCATGACTTAAGCCGGAATAATCAGTATTTAAGTAATATCAGGTTTGATGTAAATTTTCTTGCTTCAGAACAAATATATTAATCTTTTTTGCGATTGAACAAAAAGGAAATAATATTGTCAACGGAACAGAAAGAACTTTCGTGGACCTGGATCCTGAATGAAAAAGTTAAGAAACATAACAGGATTGATATTTCTCATTGCTCTTTTGGCAATGTGTGAAAAGTCGTTTGAACCAGGGCCAATTCCAATATACCCTGTCAAACCATCATATGAGGGACTTGAAAAACAGATCAGGGCAAAGTATGATTCCCGTGCGGTTTTTACCTGGGATCAGTACAAGACATTTCTCCATGAGCTTTCAGAAGATAAGTTCCTTGTCCTTCCCCTGAATGAAATGAGGAAAACTTTCGATGATTCGAAAGTAGTTGTGGGATTAAGGCACGATATTGATTTGAATCCGTTCAAAGCCCTGGAAATGGCAGAGATTGAAAGAGAATTTGGATTCAGAGCTACTTATTTTGTTCTTCCAACAAGCGATTATTACGGGTTTATTTACAGGAGAGGAGTAATACGTAATTATGGTGTGGATGAACTGATCCGTGAGATTTACGTGACAGGTGCTGAAATTGGAATACATAATGACCTTCTCACCGTAATGATAGGATATGGCTGCGATCCATTCATTTTTAATCAAAAGGATTTAGCGTTTTACAAGTCGTTGAATGTTCCAATATATGGTACAAGTGCGCATGGCTCTACAATAGCAAAAAAAACTGTTCCCAATTTCCAAATATTCAGTGATTTTGCAAAAAGTGATACTGTCCGTTATAATGGCACTCTTTTCCCTCTTGGTGAACGGAGCTTGGCGTTATACGGATTTGAATACGAAGCTTATTTTATTAATTTCAATCTATATTATTCTGAATCAGGAGGTAAATGGAATGACCCGGGAGGATTTGCCGGTATAATCGAGAAACTTCGAAACAGTGTTCCGGGTGACAGAATACAGATACTTACTCATCCTGATTGGTGGGGAAAGTGAACCGGTTAGATTTATTGGGATTGATTATGTAATTTTAGAAATTAAAAGGAATCCTAAACTCTGACAAGGGGAAATGAAAATCTTCAGGAGTGAACAGATCAGGGCGATCGATGAGTTTACCATTAAGAATGAACCCGTTGCATCGGTTGATCTTATGGAGAGAGCAGCCATGCAATTGCTTAAATGGTATACCAGGTATTTTGATCGGTCCCGCCGTGTGATTATTTTCACGGGACCCGGTAATAACGGAGGCGATGGACTTGCACTTGCCAGATTATTGTCGGTAAGCAGATTCAATGTTGAAGTCTGTCATGTTAAGGTTGCCAGTAAAACCTCTGATGACTGGAACATCAATTTCCAGAGGCTCGAAAAAGAAACCTCCGTTATTTTCAATTCAATTGACGATATTGAAAAGTTTCCGATTGTTGATTCAGAGGATGTGATAATTGACGCAATCTTCGGAACCGGCCTGCGCCGCCCTGCTGAAGGATTGGCTGAACAGGTGATTAAAAGAATTAACCAGATGGAATGTACTGTTATTTCAATAGATATACCATCTGGTCTTTTTGGGGAAGATAATAGTTTGAACAATCCTGAAGCCATTGTTCGGGCAGATTTCACCCTGAGCTTTCAGTTTCCCAAGCTCTCCTTCATGCTTGCAGAAAATGACAGGTATGTCGGAGAATGGAGCGTGTTGCCAATAGGATTAAATTGTGACGCAATTAAGTCGACTGAGACACCTTATTCATTCGTCGAAAATGAATATGTTCTGTCTTTGCTAAAGAAAAGGAAGAAATTTGATCATAAGGGAATCTACGGGCATGGGCTTCTGATTGCCGGATCTTATGGGAAGATGGGCGCAGCAATAATGGGCGCTAAAGCTGCTCTCAGGACAGGAATTGGATTGATCACATGCCATGTGGCAGCCTGCGGGAACCAGGTTGTTCAGACAGCACTGCCGGAGGCTATGCTGCAGATTGATAAAAACGAAAAGATTGTTTCTGAAATAGATAATATTGATCATTATGATTCAATAGGCATTGGTCCAGGTATCGGGACTGACCCCGTTACGCAAAAGGCTTTGCAAAAACTCCTGTTACTCCGGGGCAGGTCGGCTGTAATTGATGCGGATGCAATAAATATCCTTGGTATGAACAGGAAGTGGCTGTCGACGTTAGGTACTGGAACTATACTGACTCCTCATATAAAGGAATTTGAACGGATTGCAGGGAAAACCGAAAATGGTTTTCAAAGACTTGAAAGACAGGTTGAATTTGCATCCAAGTTCAAGTGTATAGTTGTTTTAAAAGGAGCCTGCACATCAATAGCAACCCCGGAAGGGAAGATTTTTTTCAACAGCAACGGTAACCCCGGAATGGCGACAGCGGGGAGCGGTGATGTTCTGACCGGAATAATATTATCGTTGCTTGCGCAGGGATATTTACCTGAAAATGCCTCTATTGCAGGAGTTTTCATACATGGCCTTTCCGGTGACATTGCCGCAGCAAAGGCAGGGTACGAATCAATTATTGCTTCTGACATAATTGAGAACATCGGAAACGCGTTTCTTAAGATAAGATCATCTGAACAAATTTAAATACCGGAAACATTTAGGATGTTTATGGTAAGTTGAAGGTGCAAATCAGTAATAAAGAAATCAGCTTATGAGATACTTAAACGGACTGACATGCCTTATTGGAATCGCCCTGATTGCCGGATCGTGCGGGATGAACAAGGAGCTGAGCAAATCAAAAAGCGTAATAACACCGCTATCAGGTAAAATAAATATATCGGATGGAACCATAGTATACGGGCTCCCTCTGACTGTCCTGGATATAAATATCGAAGCAGAGAGAGTTATTGAGAGACCGGGTCCCTATTCCCGTTATGCCGAAGAATTGCTTGGACTTACAGACATTGTAAAAACAGAATCCGAACACTGGACAATTAAACAGGTTACCGTAAGAACTCATGAGGAACTCGATCCTTCAGAATTTTATGTAATAGAAGGCAGTACACTTTTTCAGACAAATGTGCTGGCGCTGAAAAAAACAGGGCTGGTAATGGATCTTAATCCTGAAATTTACGATGCGGGAATTAACAATATTCAAAGCCGGGATGTAGATTATACTCTGTCAAGGCTTTCTGACCTTGGCGCTGATGAATACTTTCAGGACAGGAAAGACACTGTATATAAAATTGTAAATGTTGATACTGCATTTATACGAATACCATATCTCGTTGAGAAAAAACAAAAACTTACTCTCGACCAGTTAGCTGAAAAAGCAGCTGTGAGACTTATGGAAATGCGCGACGGCAAACACCTGATCCTTACCGGTGAGACCAATGTTTTCCCGCAGAACAGTGCTGCACTTGAAGAAATGAATCGAATTGAAAAAGACTATACGGATCTGTTTGCCGGAAAGATAGTAAAGGAGAGGCGTTCATTTTCGTACCAGATTATTCCCCGTAAGGATTTAACAGGGAAACAGGTAACAATATGCACATTCTCCGAATTTGCCGGTCCTGTTCCTGCAACAGAGAAGTCAGGGATTCCATTAATAGTTGAATTTGTCCCGGAACTTAAAACAAAGCCTCTCACAACAATTACCAGGGGTAAGCCCGGATCTTCTTCACAGAGTACGGACAGACTTTATTACCGGACTCCTGATGTTGTGAGCATTAAGTTTACATTCGGGAATAAAGTTCTAAATACGTCAAGGAAGCTTATATATCAGTTCGGAGATATTATACAGCTTCCATCAAACTATATAATTGGGAAATAGGGAAATAAAGAAACAAATTATTGGAGTTTACCTACAAAACTTTTCTGATAATCTTCCCAGTTTGAAGTTTCATAAGCCTTATCTGCAAAAAAGGAGAGAAGCATCTCCATATCCTTTGGTTCCCGGAATCCGGGAACAGGGGTAGCACCGTAACCTTTTTCCCCCTTTGTAAAGAACACAACGGTTGGATATGAAAGCTGACCACGGAGAAACGCTACAGCAAGCTGATGGGCTTTTCCATTTTTCCCGTCATTTACATAGTTCTGTCCAAGAAAGGTAACATTTTCCTTGCTTTCGGCATCGAATTTAACCGGATAGAATTTTGTATTAAGAATATCGGCAATCACAGGATTTGTAAAGGTTTCCTGGTCCATTTTTTTACACCAACCGCACCAGTCAGTATAAGTATCTATGAATAATGGCCGGAATGATTCCTTGATAAGCTTTTCCGCCTCCTGTATGGTATACCATTTCACGGGCTGGCTCTGGGAGTAAGCTGCAACGGTAATAGTAATAATCGAAATAAATATAATAGCTCGCTTCATAAGATCAACTTTAGTTTATATCCTGACAAATTCCGTGCAAATTAATAGAAAATCCAATAGTGATGTCTGTATTGGCAGGGATTTTTCTAATGGAAAACACTGATCAGGGGCTAAAGTTCAATTTAACATCAGCTTCAAAGAAGTAACATTGAATTATTTTTCTACATTTACCGGTTTTTAAAACGTATCTAAACAATTTATATGGAAACAATAACAAATACTTTGCGCGATTCCAAAGTTGCACGATGGACAGCATTGGCAGTGGTTGCGTTCACAATGTTATGCGGGTACTACCTTACCGATGTAATGGCACCTCTTAAAGCCGATGCTTGAAAAAGAACTGCTGTGGAATAGTGCCGAATATGGATTCTTTACAAGTGCATACGGGTGGTTCAATGTATTTCTGCTGATGCTTATACTCGGAGGTATAATCCTTGATAAAATGGGTGTCAGGTTTACGGGTGTGATGGCAACATCTGTAATGGTAATTGGAACCGCAATAAAGTACTGGGCCATATCCACACATTCACTTGATGGACATGTGCTACTGGGTATGAAATCACAGGTTGTCGTTGCTGGATTGGGTTTTGCAACTTTTGGTGTCGGCGTCGAAGTAGCAGGTATTACTGTTTCAAAAATCATAGTCAAGTGGTTTAAAGGAAAGGAGATGGCCCTTGCCATGGGGCTTGAAATGGCTACAGCGCGAATCGGAACGACACTTGCCATGGTTACATCTGTTCCGATTGCCAGGGCGCTTCATGGCGTTTCGAAACCGATACTGGTTTGCCTGATCATGTTATGCATAGGTATGATATCTTTTATTGTCTATACTTTTATGGATAAGAAACTGGATAAATCGGTTGCAGCAGAAGCTGATCGGAGCAATTCTGTTGAAAGTGAAGAATCATTCAGCATTAAAGATATATGGTACATAATTTCAAATAAAGGCTGGTGGTATATTGCATTACTTTGCGTTTTGTTTTATTCAGCTGTTTTTCCATTCCTGAAATATGCTACCGATTTGATGGTCAACAAATTTCAGGTTGATCCTGAACTGGCAGGAATTATTCCCGGGATGCTACCCTTTGGCACGATGATCCTGACCCCTCTCTTTGGCAACCTTTACGACCGGAAAGGTAAAGGCGCCTCAATAATGATACTTGGAGCTCTTCTCCTGATCTTTGTTCATACTATGTTTTCGATACCATTTCTCAGAGCCACTCCTATTGCTATAGTACTCATAATAATTCTTGGCATTGGATTTTCACTTGTTCCATCTGCAATGTGGCCATCAGTACCTAAGATAATACCTGAAAAGCAGCTGGGTACAGCTTATGCTTTGATTTTCTGGGTTCAGAATATTGGACTGATGCTTGTTCCTGCACTTATTGGCTGGGTTCTTAACAAATATTGCATAACTGGAACCCATCTAATCGATGGTGCACAGGTTCCAAGTTACAACTATACAATCCCGATGATGATATTTACCTGTTTCGGAATTGTAGCACTTGTATTTGCTTTATTGCTAAAAGCTGAAGATAAGAAGAAAGGCTACGGACTTGAAATGCCGAATATTAAGAAATAAGTTCAATTGAAGAATTGTTAAAAATGACTTGGCAGGGACGTTACATGGAACGTCCCTGCAATTTTATTAAATCACTATGCAAAACAACGAATTTGAAAAATCGAAGATTTTCAGTTACAGGGAATCTGTTGAATATGCTGAAGGCGCAATTGTCAGCAAGACTGTCCTGAAGAAGGATACAGAAAATATTTCCCTCTTTGCTTTTGATAAGGGAGAGGCGTTAAGCGAACACACTGCACCCTTTGATGCAATGATACAGGTGGTCGACGGCAAAGCAGAAATAGTAATAGGAGGGAAGTCATTTTTTCTTGAGGCCGGTCAGACACATTATTATGCCGGCTGATATTCCGCATGCAGTGAAGGCAATGGAGAGGTTCAAGATGGTGCTGACGATGATAAGGAGTAAATAAAAGGTATGTGGTTTGTGGTCCGGGGTTCGGGGAAATCCAAAATGATGGTTTTTGTCCTGCCTCATACCACGTACCTCGCACCTCGCACCATTCTTACGCCATTTTGATAAGAATTGCTCTTATAACATCCGTAACATCTTCTTCTTCATCGACAGTCCTTTCAAGGATCTCCAGTATCTTGTTGTTTTTCAGGAGTTCAGCAGCATCTTTCTCCTTGTCAAAAAGCTCAGCAACCGCAACATAGTAGTACTCATCAGTTTTGTGCTCAATTTCTTTTACTTTATCGCACGCGGCCATAATTTCTTTCTTGTTAGCGGCCACATCATTAAGGCAATGTATACAGGTCTTAATCTCAATGGCAGCAGAGTAAATCATTTCAGCCATTTCCTGATAAACCTCCATAAGCTTCTTTGGTTTATAGAGGCAGATCCTCCGGCTTACCCCGTCGATTGAGTCCACAACATCATCAATGCTGGCCGTCAGCTCATGGATATCCTCCCTGTCGAATGGAGTAATAAATGATTTATTAAGAGCCTGGAACGATCTGTCAGTTATCTCATCGCCAGTATGCTCAACCTGCTTGATCTCTTTATGAAGCCTTTCATGTTCCTCAGGATCAGTACTTAACATTTGCTCTTTGAGAAGCTCTGTTGCTCTTACCATGTTTTTGACATCCTCCTCAAATAGTGGATAGAAGGAATGATCTTTCGGAACAAAAAATTTGAGAAACTTATCAATATTCATGTTTCAGATTTTATTTGTAAATTTAATTTATCCAGTTGAAGAAGAAGTACATCAAAGCTCCAATTGCACCCGAAATAGGAAGTGTAAGTATCCATGCCCAGAAGATTTTAGTTGTGACGCCCCATTTAACCGCAGATAATCCTTTTCTTGCACCCACTCCTATAATAGCCCCAGTTATAGTGTGAGTTGTACTGACAGGTATCCCGAAATGTGTTGCACCAAATAGTGTGAGGGCACCTGCTGTTTCAGCACAAAATCCCTCAAATGGCCGGAGTTTGGTAATTTTTTGTCCCATAGTCTTGACTATTCTCCACCCGCCGAAGAAAGTACCCAGTGCTATTGACAACTGGCATGAATAAACGACCCACTTTGGCATTTCTGAATCCTTTGTTAAAAGACCTGAGATTACCATTGCCATCCAGATAATCCCCATTGACTTTTGTGCATCATTTCCGCCGTGCCCCAGGCTGAAAGCGGATGCAGACAGAAGCTGAAGCCTTCGGAAGTGTTTGTCTATACCAAATGGAGTGCTTTTACGGGCCAGGTACGAAACAATTGTCGAAATAATAAATCCAATTAGCATTCCAAGAACCGGAGATATAACAATGAATGCTGCAATCTTAATAACGCCACTAGTTATTACAGAACCCGGACCAGAACTGGCAAGGGCTGCACCTACCAGACCTCCTACCAAAGTATGTGATGAGCTTGATGGTAATCCCCACCACCAGGTGATAAGATTCCATACAATAGCTGCAACAAGTGCTGCCCCGATTACATTAAGGTTAATAAAGTCAGGATCTATCACACCTTTTCCCATCGTTTGCGCAACCTTATGTGTAAAAACAGTGAAGGCAATAAAATTGAAAAATGCTGCCATCACAACTGCGGCAAAAGGAGAAAGAACTTTAGTGGATACCACAGTCGCAATGGAATTAGCCGAATCATGAAATCCGTTTATAAAATCAAAAATCAGAGTCAAGTGCGACTATAATATACAGGAATGTCATTTTTTCAGGATAATAATTTCAAGGAGAAGTTTCAGGGAATAAGGTTTTGAAAGTTAAGGAAGTTAGTCTCATTCCTGTTGTATATTAACAATTTTATTGTCTCAATTCAGGTGCCCAAAATTATAAATATTGGAACAAAATGCAAAATGATTCGGGATTAAGTTTCTGCCAGATTTTAAACTCACTGCTAACATAACTGATTTGCAGATAGCTATCTAATTAGTGCTGTTGCAATTTTTTATATTCCATGATTTTAGTAATTTTATAAATTAATCATTAATTATTTAATCCACACTAATATGAGCGACATTCGTAGTCTTGAACCCAAACAGCTCTGGAATTTGTTCCATGAAATAACCCGGATACCTCATCCATCAAAAAAGGAAAAAAAAATTGCTGATTTTGTAGTACAATTTGCTAAAGACCATAAACTTGAAACAATTGTTGATAAAGTTGGTAATGTTATTATCAGGAAACCGGCAACCAGGGGCATGGAGAATCGTAAAGGAGTAATCCTTCAGGGCCACCTTGATATGGTTCCTCAGAAAAACAGTGATAAAAAGCACGATTTTGAGAAAGATCCGATTGAAACAATGGTTGATGGTGAATGGGTCAGAGCAAATGGCACGACACTTGGTTCCGATAATGGAATTGGGGTTTCCGCTGCACTGGCTGTTCTTGTCTCAAAGGATATTCCGCATGGTCCGCTGGAAGCACTATTTACAATTGATGAAGAAACCGGGATGACAGGTGCCTTTGGCATTAAAAAAGGTTTACTGCACGGTGATATTCTTATGAACCTTGATTCCGAAGATGAAGGCGAACTGTATGTGGGTTGCGCAGGAGGAATAGATGTCAGCGCCACCAAAAAATATAAGGAAGAGAAAAGCTCCACGTGGGATGGTTGCATATCGAGTTGTTGCAAAAGGACTTAAAGGCGGTCATTCAGGTGTTGATATAGCACTTGCCAGGGCTAATTCAAACAAAATAATGTTCAGGTTCCTGATGCAGGCTGAGTCTGATTTCAATATCCGGCTCTGCTGAAGCGGCAGGAGGAGACCTCAGGAATGCAATTCCCCGCGAATCAGTTATTCTGTTCTGCTTGTTCCGGGTGCCAGGGCAAAAGATTTCGAAAAGTTCGTAAAAGAATATGATAAAATGTACAAATCTGAA
Organism: uncultured Bacteroidales bacterium; assembly: GCA_963732115.1. GTDB lineage: Bacteria > Bacteroidota > Bacteroidia > Bacteroidales > VadinHA17 > LD21. The sequence continues at coordinate 158,257 of CAVSYN010000002.1, read as the reverse complement.
TTTGCCGAAACTGAACCTACACTCTCTTTTACCTGCAAAAAGATCGATCTCTCCGGATAAAGTCATGAACAAGGCGGATCAGTATAAGATTATACGCGCAGTATTTGCATGTCCTAACGGCATCCAGCGTATGAGCCAGGCAATGAAGGGACTTGTTGAAACATCAAATAACCTGGCAATTGTCAGATGTAGCAAAGGGAAGTTTGAAGCTCATAATCTTACACGAAGTTCCGTCGATTCTGCCAAGGAATCAACTGCCTGGAAGATTGCTGCAGTATTTCACCTTATTGATGCTAAAGTCTACTTTATCAGGTAGTTATCCTGGATGGAAACCAAATATGGAATCGCCGATCCTCAAAACAATGAGCGCCGTATACAAAAAGATGTATGGTAAAACGCCTGAAATAAAAGCGATACATGCCGGTCTCGAGTGCGGATTACTGGGAGGAGTCTATCCAAAACTTGATATGATATCGTTCGGACCGACAATCAAATATCCGCATTCTCCTGATGAGAAGGTTAATATATCATCAGTTAAGAAGTTTTTTGATTTCCTGTGTGAAGGGCTGAAACAGGTGCCTGTTAAATAAAGCTGAGGGCAAGGTAGCAGGAGCAAGGAGCAAGGAGAATTATCACTCTACGCTCCACGCTTTGTGCTATTCCACTTTTATTTCAACAAGAAATCGTCTTTCAAACGTTAGTGTTGGCTTTTGCCAGGACTTTTATTACTTTACCGTTTACAGGTGATTGAATTTCGTTCTGCATCTTCATTGCCTCAAGTATCAACCAAAGGTTCTCCCCGCAGAACAGTTGGACCCTTCACGAACCATAACATCGATGATTTTCCCGGGCATCGGAGCTTTTAAAACTTCCTTTTCAACTTTACCCGCGTGTTGAGCTTAACACTTTCATCCTTCGCATTGAAAACGGAGTTTCGACTGTGAATGTATAACTTATATCGTTAAAAAGGATCTCATATTTATTTTGCCGCGACTCGTATGATTTCCACCGGATATTTCCTGTTTTTCCAGAGAATATAGGTCCCATACTTTTCGTCAGCCTTAAGCTTTACTTCATAGTCCCTTTTGCCAATCCGTATGGAATGTTTCAGTGGTTGAGGGAAACAAAACCTTTTATTCTCCGAGGAAAGTGCGTATAACTTTTTGATATTCAGCTTATCACTTGGCATATTCATTTCACCGAATTAAAACTGGTTAATTCTTTTATTCAGGAGCCATGGGCTCATCTTCTTGCCATTTTCGAAATCAACATTTATGCTGTTGTCCACTAAGGTTTTCCTCGACAAACAACTTTGTGGCAAGCCATGCAGCAAGCATTTCCTCATATTCACTGTTCAGATAGAATTTATCAAGGTCTTTTTCGATAAATGCAGTCGTAAAACTCCCGTCAAGAAATTTAGGATTACGAACAAGCATTCTGAAGAACGGGAGAGTAGTTTTTGTTCCTTTTATCCAGACTTTGTCGAGAGCCATCTTGCAGTTTCGGATAGCATCTTTCCGATCTTTCCCTTTTATGATCAGTTTGGCAATCAGTGAATCAAAGCTGGCTATAATTGATGAACCTGCCTGTACTCCTGTGTCAACCCTGACATAGGATTCAGTCGGCAGGCTTAGTTTCTCTATTTTCCCCGGATCAGGAGCAAAACCCGCCTGAACATCTTCAGCATTAATGCGGCACTCGATCGCCCAGCCTTTAAACTTAATATCCTCCTGGCGAAATTTAAGCATCTCTCCATTTGCGATACGGATCTGCTGTTCGATCAGGTCAATTCCGGTAATAACCTCAGTAACCGGATGCTCGACCTGGATCCTGGTATTCATCTCCATGAAATAGAAATTCTTTTCCGAATCAAGAAGAAACTCAACTGTCCCGGCTGAATAATAATTTACAGCACTGGCAATCTGAACCGCAATTTTCCCCATTTTCTTCCGGAGATTGTTGTTCAGGGCTCATTGAAGGTGCTTCCTCAAGCAACTTCTGGTGTTTCCTCTGGATGGAACACTCCCTCTCTCCAAGGTGAATTATATTCCCTTTTGTATCTCCAAGTATTTGAAATTCTATATGTTTTGGATTCTCAATATATTTTTCAATAAAGACTGACGGATCGTTAAATGCTTTTTCAGCTTCCTTGCTGGCAATTATGAACATCTTTTCCATCTCCTCAGATTTCCTGACGATCCTCATGCCTCTTCCACCGCCGCCGGAAGCTGCTTTTATAATCACGGGATAACCAATTCTTTCGGCAACTGACACTGCTTCTTCCTCATCTCCGATATTGCCGTCACTCCCTATAGCCATTGGAATTTTTGCAGCCAGGGCAATTCTGCCGGGCAATCGTTTTATTGCCCATTTTATATAAGGCATCAGGAGAAGGACCAATGAAAACTATTTTGTTCTCAATACATTTTTGGGCAAAGTATGCGTTTTCGGCAAGGAATCCGTAACCCGGATGAACGGCATCTGACTTTGTTTTAAGAGCTATTTCAATCAGCTTTTCAATGTTAAGGAATACAGGGATTTCTGAGATGTCCTCAGTATCATCATAAACGATGTCGGCCAATGAATGGAACATTGCATTCGGGTTCAACAGCAGTCCTGATAGCAACCGTCTCGATGTTCATCCTGTGAGCTGTCTTTATGATCCGGACGGCGATCTCACCTCTGTTTGCAATAAGAATCCGTTTAATTTTCATTATAATTTATTATGGTTCCATCTATGTTACAGCCATTTCGATTTCCATTGCCATTGTAGCAGACAGGTTTGAGACTTGTCTCTACAATGGCATATTACCATGTTTTCTGGCAGGCACTTTCACCCATTTATTATTCAGGGCCGCGAATGCTGAAACAATTTTTTTCCTTGTAACCGCAGGGTCTATAACTTCATCGATATATCCGCTTTCGTCTGCAATAAATGGATTTGCAACCTTATCACGGTATTTTTTAACAAGCTCCTTTTTAAGTTCCTTGCCGGATTCTTTGAACTGGCAAGCTCCTTTCGATACAAAATTGCTACAGCTCCGTCAGGACCCATCACAGCAATTTCAGCTGTCGGCCATGCAAAGCTAAAGTCCCCGCCCAGACTCTTGCTGTTCATAACAATGAATGCTCCTCCATATGCTTTCCTGAGAATGATGGTGATCCTTGGAACTGTTGCTTCACTGTAAGCAAACAGTAGTTTTGCACCATGCCGTATTATGCCTGCATGTTCCTGATCTGTTCCCGGAAGGAAGCCCGGAACATCTTCGAGAGTCAGAATAGGTATGTTAAATGCATCGCAAAACCTAATGAATCGTGCTCCTTTTGTAGATGAATCAATATCAAGGACTCCGGCAAGAACTTTTGGCTGGTTTGCGACAATACCTATGGTTTTGCCTTTGAGCCTTCCAAATCCGGTAACCAGGTTTGGAGCATAAAGTTCTGCTGTTTCGAAAAAACTATTCTTATCGACTATTAGCTGTATAATGTCTTTTACATCATATGCCTTGTTGGGATCATCAGGGACAATATCGCGAAGTTTCTCATTGACATCTGGAGTTGATCCATCATCAGCAACTACCGGAGGATTCTCAACATTGTTTGACGGGAGGTAAGCCAGAAATTTCTTCAATGCCAGGATCGTATTCTCCTCATCATCATATATCATATGAGCTACTCCGCTTTTACGGCCATGAACCTCAGCGCCCCCAAGCTCTTCGGATGTAACATCTTCATTAAGTACCTCCTTGACAACATTTGGCCCGGTTACAAACATGTAGCTTGTATGGTTTACCATGAAAACAAAATCTGTGAGAGCAGGGGAGTACACTGCACCACCTGCTGCTGGTCCCATAATTACGCATAACTGCGGAATGATGCCTGAAGATTGGATAATGTTATGGAAGATAGCGGCATAACCGCTAAGACTTGCCACTCCTTCCTGAATTCTGGCACCTCCCGAATCCATCATACCTATGATCGGAGTACCCATTTTCAGTGCCATCTCCTGGATCTTTGCAATCTTCTTGGCATGCACGTAACCAAGCGAGCCCCCCATTACCGTGAAATCCTGGGCAAAACCAAAAACGAGCCTTCCGTTCACTTTCCCATGACCAACGATCACTCCGTCCCCATAGGTACGTTCAACCGTGCCGAATTCAACAGGCTGGTTAGCTGGTGTGACAAAGGCATCTAATTCCTCAAAAGTGCCTGGATCAAACAGGAGACTTATGCGTTCCTGGGCTGTAAGTTTGCCTTTGGAATGCTGTTTTTCAGCCTGTTTTGGACCGTATTGTTTTTTTAATGCATCCTGCCTGTCAACAAAGCTTTGTAATGCTTACCTGATAAATCCATATCCTCTTCAGTAAATTATTTCAGGAATATAGCAAAAATTTAAAAATTCTGTTTACTGAATTCAATAATAAGGACGCGAAAATAGCTAAAATCAGGTGAAATTCCAAATTAATCTTTCGACCGGGTTAAAATCAGCTATTTGTATATTACAGATAATCAGCCATTTAATATAAGATAATTTTCGAACTGAAAAGATATCATTTTTTTGGTTTAAATAAGCCTTCTTCATTTGAACCCAAGCAATCCTGCCCTGAGCATAGAATTCGCTTGCTTTGTTCAGTTTCTTTATCATTTTATCAGTTACAACAGGAAAATGATGCAAAGACTCAATTTTATCACCAATATATTCAAGGTCCTCATCAGTTATTGCCCAATTACGATGGTTAAAAGCTGTAAGGTCAAAAGGCAGAGAGTATGAACGAAGGGATTTATCTCCGTTTATATTAAAGAAAAAGTCAAAATATGACATTATAAGTTCACGAAGTGACATGGTAAACAGGCTCCCTGAAACGCAAGGAAGTAAAATTTGATTTGGCAACAGCACCCCAGTAATTCGTCTTCCTTGAAATACAGCAATGACATGATCATCATCATTAAAGGCACGCATATCGACAATAAGTGGTTTGTAACCAATGAAATCCAGAACAGCAGCAGCAAAAAGAGCTCCCTCAAAACAATGAGCCGACTTTTTCCTAATCACCCATCGCGGGTGACCTGCATTCATAATTTGGATTATAATCGATTGAATCGAGAAATACCTGAATTGACCATGGTGAATCGAATCCCTTCAAGAAGTCTCTTCTCTTCTTTCGTCCAATTTAATATCTGAATATGGATTTTCCCATGCTGTAATTGATAACTGCAATTTACCTTTCACATGGAGACTTTCGGAATTTGTCACCTTAGTTTATTAACTGATTTTCTGCATCGCAGAATATTGTTCTTCCATGCTTTCGAGAAGCCTGAACTGAGCCCGTGCTCTCTGAAGGTTATGACCTTCATGGTGTATCTTGTAGTAAATATCGCCGTCTATATAATCGGTGAGAAACCGGACTGCCATAGTATAAGTTATCAACCTGGGAGCAAAAGCAAGATATTCTTTTTCAATATCGTTAAGTGTATCCTCTTGTTTCATAAAGGTACCCTCTGCATAAGCTTTGAAAAGTCCGATATCCATCCTTACTTTTGAAAGTTCCTTCTCATCTTCAGCTGCCAGTATTTGCCGCTGTTCTGATAGCATCGCCAAAATCATAATGAACGTAACCTGGCATCACTGTATCAAGATCAATTATACAAAGAGCTTTGTCGTTTTCATCGAGAAGTATATTATTGAACTTTGTGTCATTATGGGTTATCCTGAGTGGAATTTTTCCTTCTTTTCCAAGCTTCAGAATAATCTTCATTTCCTCTGACCTCTGTCAGAACAAAGTTGATCTCCTCAGTAACGGTGGCAACCCGGTTAACAGGGTCTGTCTTTACTGCAGTTTTTAAAGGTCTCAAGCCTTTTTACAACATTGTGAAAATAAGGGATTGTTTCATGCAAAGGTTTCCCGGGAAGATCATGCCAAGTAAAGCCTGGAAACGACCAATTGCTTTGCCGCCTTCAAACGCTTTGTCAGGAGTATCAACAATATCATAAGACCTGTGATTCGGAATATGAAATAAACATTCTCCAGAAACTTGCCATCTGAATCCTCAATCCAGCTTTTACCATTTTTGGCCAGTGATCAGTGTAAGGCATTCCCTCTTTACATCTGCTCCGGGAATTGAAAGTAAGCTTTTTATTCAGATGGTTTGTAACCCGTTCGATATTATCCTGAAGTTCAGGTATGTTCCTGAAAACCTCTGTTATTTAGTCTTTGAAGTATATAATCATCCTTGTCTTTTTCACTGGTTTCTACAAGGAATGTATCATGAATATGCCCGCTTCCATAAGGTCCTGCATCTGAAAATGAACCATCTGCAAGGAAAGAGGTGTATATCTTTTCCAGGTCAGGCTTCATCCTTGATGCCTATTTTATGCCCGATAAATGCGTAGAACATTATTACCAGGTAGCATGGAATACACAACCAGTAAGCTGTTTGGGTAGAGAAATTTACTGCAAGCTTACCGTAGAGCAGGGGAATCAGAGCTCCCCCGGCAATTGCCATAATTAGCATTGCTGAAGCAGTTTTTGTGAATTTCCCAACGCCATTGAGTGCAAGAGGCCACATTGCCGGCCAAACCAGCGAATTGGCAATTCCCATTAAGGCAACAAACAAAACTGTTACAGGAAGGACAAGCTGAAGAGATTTGAATGTAACAAGGTCAACAAATGGCATTGTAAAAACCTTATTTGCCGGAGTGAGTATGGCTCCAAGAGAAAAAATCACTCCTAGAATAGTACAGATTTTTAAAGCATTCCCCTGTTTTAAATATTTTGGAATTAAGACAATTCCGAGGAGATAACCTATTATCATAGCGAGCATAGTAAGAGAAGTAAAGTACTTTGCCGATTCCATGGGGATACCAAGAGATTGTCCGTACCTTATTATTGTGTCACCTGCTATTACTTCCACTCCTACATAAAAAAACAGCGCAATGACCCCCAGGATAAGGTGCGGAAACTGCCAGATACTAGTTTTCTTTAAGATTAGCTTCACCTACAGCCTCATCTTCTGCCTCTGTATCAACTTCAGGAAGATGTACCCATTTCAACAGGAGACCAAGGAGCACAAGGACTATAGTCATTACGATATAAGGCATTATCACATTTCTGGCCATTTCATCAAGGAGAACAGCGCGCGAGCCTGCATCGGCTGACTGGGCCAGCTTTTCTTCAAGAATGTGTGAATCTTTAAGTATTATACTTGCAAGAATAATAGGAGCGATGACTCCGGCAAATTTATTGGCAATTCCCATTATGCTGATACGTTTTGCAGCACTTTCGCGCGGACCGATAATTGTTACATATGGATTGACTGCTGTCTGAAGAAGAGCAAGTCCGGTACCTTCAATAAATAATCCTGTAAGAAAAAGTCCGAAAGTTCTTGTTAGTGCCGCAGGTATAAATACAAGTGCACCTATTGCCATTACCCACAGGCCTAAAGACATTCCGATTTTGAAGCCGGTTTTTTTCAGTATTACTGAGGATGGGAGTGCCATCACAAAGTAGGAAATATAAAAAGCTGCTGTTACAAAATATGCCTGAAAATCATTAAGCTCGCAGGCCGTCCTGAGAAATGGTATAAGGACTCCGTTAAGCCAGGTAACAAATCCGAAAATAAAGAAGAAGAGACCAATAATGGTTATTGCAAATACATAGTCTTTTCTGCTGATGTTGTTAGTAGAATTACTGGTTGCCATAATTATAGGTTTAGGTTAGAATTTTAATATGATAAGCCCAAAACTAGTCTTTTTTAATTTTGTGGCAAAAGAAAATCATTTTCCCTTAAGTGTTTGGTCGGATTTTTCCCTTGATTTCATTCCCAGATATCCTCCGTGATGCCTCTTTGAATAATCCTCTGGAGTGAATCCTATTTTTTCCATCATCAGAACAACAAGGGCATCACCAATGACCGTAAATACTGTAGTAGAGGTAGTCGGGGTAAGTCCCAGCGGACATACCTCTGAGGGAGCGCCTGTGGGAATAACGTAATCAGCTTCCCGGACCAGCGGACTTTCCTGATTACCGGTTATAACAATTACGGGGACTGAGGGGAAGAGATTGTTTTTAAGATCAATAAGCTCAATTATTTCCCTTGTCTTTCCTGAATTGGATATTGCCAGAAGAATATCATTTTTCTGAAGAACTCCCAGATCTCCATGCTGTGCTTCGCTGGGATGGAGAAATATCGCTGGTGTTCCAGTGGAACTGAACGTGGTGGCAATGTTATGGGCAATCTGGCCCGCTTTTCCCATTCCGCTGGTAATAAGTTTGCCATTCTTTATATGAACATGCTGATAGATCAGATCCGTTACCTTTTCATAGATATCACTTACAGGTATTCTGCTAATGGCTGATGCTTCACTTTCAAATATTTGTTGCACTTTACTTTTCATATCAGAGGTTCAGAATAAATGCCAAAGTTATTAAAAAATATTCCTTCCCTGTTTCGCTTGCATCTTTTGAAATTATTTCAGCGATTGTATAGAACTTATTTTATTTTTGTAGTAAGTACCTAACCCCATAATTCAAAGATCCGGATGTCACCACGTTCAATTTCGCTTACAGGAAAATCCCGAACTCGCAGTTCAAAGACCTATATTATAACAGCAGCTTTCTTTTCTCTTCTGGCCATTGTTGGATTCGCACTGTACGGATTGCCTTTTTTCTATGATTTTTTTGTTCAGGAGTTTGGATGGTCACGGACTGTGGTAACATCGGGGAATGCAATTGGGAAACTGATTGTAGCGCCGCTATTTGGTTTTATAGCTGGCTGGCTGATTGACCGGTACGGTCCGAAAAAAATGATGCTGGCCGGGTCATTGATGGCAGGGTCTGCATTAATAGGGTTAAGCATGATGAATTCCCTTTACATGTTCTACCTTTTTTATATTCTGAATGCTCTCGGCTATGTTTTCGGAGGGCCATTACCCTGTCAGGTGCTGATATCAAAATGGTTTACAAAAAATCGCGGTAAAGCAATGGGTATTGCATATCTGGGCATCGGAACCGGGGGTGCGCTTGTTCCCCTTGATTTCTGCGGGACTAGAAAAAAACATTGGATGGCATCTTGCCCTGACATCACTGGGAGTTTTTGTGATCATCCTTTCATTTCCTCTTGCTTTTTTCATAAAGGAACCACTCACAAACAGCTGGAATCGAAAGTACAATCCCGAACAGAGAGTTCCAATCATGAACATATTGAAAAACCGGAACTTCTATCTGCTGGGAATTGGAAGTATGTGTTCGATAGGAGCTGTCGGCGGCGTTAACCAGCACCTTAAGTTATATCTCCGGGATCTGAGTTTCTCTCAATCGCAGGCGGCCCATGTGATGTCACTTGTCTTACTGTCAAGTCTCGCGGGAAGAGTACTTATGGGAGTCCTGGCTGATGTAATTCACGAAAATACGTAATGATCCTGATATACCTTATCGTAGGATCTTCAATACTTCTATTGCTTATCCCGGATTTTCCCGGACAGGATATACATATTTGCAGTCATCTTCGGCATTGGACTCGGAGGTGATTACATGATAATTCCATCTGATGGCTGGTGACCTGTTTGGCGTAAGAACCCTGGGCAGAGTCATGGGAATCATCCTGGTAGCTGACGGACTGGCTGAATCACTGTCGCCAATGATGGTCGGAGCATTATATAACGATGCTCTAAAAAGCTACAGTTTTGGTTTTACATTACTGATTTGCATTGCTTTAACGGGTGCAGTTATTGTTTCATTTCTGACTAAGAAATCCGGTTCTTAATAATTTGGCTATTATCGTTAAAAGTCCTTTCAGTTCGCTTGTTATTATTAAAAAAAGTATTTCCTAAAAATCTTCATGACAATTTTAGGTCTGTTTGACAAATATTTCTTTTTTTTGATGAACTTTAAATAATCTATCTTAAACTAAATCTTTCTTTAGATATAAGCATTCATTTGGTAGTTAAAAGAATTCAGAATGCCTCAATTTAAGGCACCTTGGAGCTGTTACAATTTGGCAGGCATTCTTTATTTAATTAGTTTTGATGCAGGCTCTTTAAAAATTCTGACTGCTTTTGGAATGAATAAGGAAGGATTTTTAACTGGATTGACAGACAAGCGGAGAAAATTATCTTAAATGTTGTTTAATAAATATCAGGAACTACAGGAGTTTTTCAGGGCAAAAACCTCTGATTTTTTTCACAAATACTCAGTACCCAGGTGGATGTTATTTATCCATGATGTAATTGCTGTGTTCATTACATTCATTTTTGCTTATCTGTTACGATATAATCTTATTGCATCTGACCTTCCATTTCATCGGGCTGTTATTCATTCATTAATAACTCTCAGCGTTTATACGATTTTCATGGTGGTTTTCCGGTCATTTGCCGGACTGATCAGACATACTACGCTTACCGATGTTTCGCTGGTGTTTGTATCCAACACCTCTTCCGCAGCTGTCCTTGTATTGTTTTCAATGATCGGGATTGTATTTGATCTTGACTCGAATTTTATAATTCCGATATCTGTAATAGTTATTCATTATGTTCTGATTTCCGTTTTTCTTTTTTCCATGCGTATTTCGGTAAAAATGTTATTTCGGTTTGCAACAAGCTCAATGACAATGTCCACCAAGAGAGTTTTGATCTATGGAGCAGGAGAAATGGGTTTTATAGTAAAACGCGTCATTTTAAGCGATCCGAAAGGCGGACTCAGTGTTGCCGGATTTATTGACGATAGTAAGGGATTGCAAGGGAAAAAAATAAACGGAATTCACGTTTATGGTCCTGATATTCTTTCTTTTAAATTTCTGCAGAAGAAAAACATCAAAACGTTGGTTCTTGCCATCCGACAGCTGACACCAGTCAGAAAGGGAGAGATAATCCGGAAGGCAATTGACAGCGGGCTTGAAATACTTGAGACACCTGCCGTTGAAAAATGGCTGAACGGGCAACTTGAAGTCCGCCAGCTTCAGAAGGTAATGCTGGAGGACCTGCTCGGAAGAGATCCGATAAAGCTGGATATGGAATTAATCAGAAAAGGGTTGATCAGGAAAACTATTATGGTTACCGGAGCAGCCGGATCAATTGGTTCAGAAATAGTGAGGCAGCTTTCAAGGTTTATCACACATAATATTATTCTTGTCGACCAGGCGGAAACCCCGATGTTTCATCTTGAGAATGAACTCCGGAAAAAATACGGCCATGTACGGTTCAAAACTCAGCTTGCAGATATCACAAATGTGGAAAAAATGGAAAATATTTTCAGGGAGTTTCATCCTGAAATAGTTTTTCATGCAGCAGCTTATAAACATGTCCCGTTAATGGAGGAGAATCCACATGAGGCTATCCGGGTGAATATCGGAGGAACCCGTATTTTGACTGAGCTTTCAGTTAAATACGGAGTCAGGAAATTTGTGATGGTTTCGAGTGATAAATCGGTGAACCCCACTAATATTATGGGCGCATCGAAGCATGTGTGCGAAATGGTGGTTCAGGCAAAATCGAGGCAGATGGGGGTGAAAACCCAGTTTGTAATAACCAGGTTTGGAAACGTTCTTGGCTCAAACGGATCAGTAATCCCTTTGTTCAGAAAGCAGATTGAAGACGGTGGTCCTATTACGGTCACCCATCCTGAAATCACCAGGTATTTCATGACAATTCCCGAAGCATGCCAGCTGGTGCTTGAAGCCGGTTTTATGGGAAAAGGGGGGGAGATCTTCGTTTTTGACATGGGACAACCGGTAAAGATTGTTGATCTGGCTAATAACATGATACGATTATCAGGATTGGAGCCCGGGAAAGATATTAAGATTGAATTCACGGGTTTACGGCCTGGTGAAAAATTATATGAGGAGCTTTTATTGGACAAGGAGGTAATTCTTCCTACTCACCACGAGAAGATCAAAATAGCTAAAATTGAACAAGTTGACTTTCCATTAATAATGCCTAAAATTGACCTGGCATTAAAAAAGCTGTATTCATTTTCAGAAAAAGAAATTGTTGAATTCTTTGAAGAAATAGTTCCTGAGTACAAATACTCAAAAGCGCATTCCAATGGTCAGTTTATAAAGAAAAAATCTCACGTTCCTCCAAAGCCTGGGAAAGGAATACTGGAACCGGGGAAATTAGCCACTTGAAACTGAAGAACACGAGGATCTATTAAAAACTACCTTCTTTTTTTGTTATCTGAATGCCGGTTGCAATAACCCGGTTCCATATTGATTAAGATTCTGATTTTGACAAGAAGAGGCGCCTTGCGCCTCTAAAATTTTCGTGAACCTGAAGGGACTCGAACCCCCAACCTTCTGGTCCGTAGCCAGATGCTCTATCCAATTAAGCTACAGGTCCGGAATCTGCGATGTGGACGCAAATATAACAAATTTTTATTCTTGGGATTATTACTTACTTTTATTTGTTCTGACACATAAAATATTTTGAGTTTTATGTCGTTGGAAATCATTAGAAAACGATAGCATCATGAAAAAAATATCAGGCATCATCATAAAAGTGATCCTTGGAATTCTCCTGCTGATTCTCATATTGATTTTTACTGTCCCTGTTATCTTCAAGGATAAGATAAAGGCCACAATCGAGCAGACTATCAACAAATCAGTAAATGCAAAAGTAAATAGTTGAAGATTATAAACTCGGCTTTTTCAGGAATTTCCCGAACCTTTCATTAACACTCAAAAATGTCTCAGTTGCAGGTGTTGATAAGTTTGAAAACGACACTCTGGCCAGCTTAAAGAACTTAAATCTTGTTTTTAACCTCTCAAGCCTGTTTCAGAAAAACAGGCTATGAAATAAAATCAGTCGCTATAGATCAGGCTGATATTAAAACAATTGTGCTGAAAGACGGAAGTGCAAACTGGGATATAGTGAAAGACACTACCGAAAGCCCAGCCGGTGAGGAATCTGCTTCTGAAATGAAGATCCTGCTTAAGAAAATCGAGCTGCTTAACAGTTCAGTCTCCTATGTTGATCATGAATCAAACATTGAGGCCTACCTCGATAAAGTAAACAGCCAGATGAAGTGGTGATCTGACAGAAAATGAGACTAATCTGGCAGATAAATCTGGATGCAGGGGAAGTTACCTACATCATGGATGGAATCAAATACCTGAATAAAGCCACAGCAGATTCTAAAATAAATGTTCTTGCAAGGCTCGACAGCATGAAATTCTATCTCAAAGACAATTATCTCCTGATTAATGGCCTTAAGCTGAATTTTGCCGGAATGGTGGAAATGCCTTATGATGATATCGGAATGAACCTGACTTTTAAAACGGATCAGACATCCTTCAAATCCTTGCTCTCATTAATTCCTGCCGTCTATTCAAAAGATTTCAAAGACCTTCAGGCAAGCGGAGAATTCACTTTGAACGGCTCGGCAAAAGGTGTGTACAGTGACGTGGATAGTACTTTGCCCGACATATCTCTCAATCTTAAGGTGGCTAACGGACTTATTAAATACTCATCCCTGCCTGAACAGATAAAAAACATAAGCCTGAAATCAGTTGTTTTCGTTGATGGAAAGGATATGGACAAAACAACAGTTAAAGTCGATGGTTTTCATATGGAAGTGTCCGGGAATCCGTTTGACATGTCCTTCTCTCTTAAGACACCAATGAGCGACCCGGATTTTAATGGCTCAATGGTTGGAAGAATTGATCTAACCTCCCTTATCGAAAGCAATTCCACTTGATAGCCTAAGCCTTTCCGGACTAATCAATATGTCCGTAAGTATGGCAGGACGAATGTCCATGATCGAAAAACAGAATTACTCCAATTTTAAAGCATCCGGGAATATGGATATCTCCGATATGCTTATATCCATGACCGGATATCCTGAAGTTAAAATCAGGGAAGCTGGATTTGAATTTTCACCTGCTTATGCATCCCTTAAAAATGCTGTACTTAATGTTGGCAAGAATAGCGATTTTAGCCTGACCGGTAAGGTTGAAAATTATATTCCATATATCTTCAAAGACGAAGTAATCAGAGGGAACCTTACATTGCACTCAAATCGAATTGATATGGGTGAGATCATGTCGTCAATAAGTGCTGATACTACTCAAATTGAGGATACAACTTCTCTGGCGGTAATAAATGTCCCCAAAAACATTGATTTTGATTTTAATGCACTTGTCGATCAGTTTGATTACAATAAGATTAAGGTGAAAAATGTAAGGGGGCATGTAATCGTAAAGGATGGCATCATGAGCGTTCGGGAGACCGGTATGGACTTGCTGGGCGGGAAGATTTTAATGAATGCTGATTATGACACTCGCGATACGCTCAAGCCATTGGTTAAAGCTGATCTGAACATGGAGAGCATGGGCATAAAAGATGCGTTCAATACCTTTAACACAATTCAGATGCTTGCTCCAACTGCAAAAGGTGTCAGCGGGAAAGTTGGGATAAAATTAACCTACAGCAGTCTGCTTGGCCACGATTTCATGCCGCTTATTTCAACCCTGACGGGCGGAGGGAAGCTGCAGTCGGATGAAGTAACTCTTCTGGAATCAGCAGTATATAAGAAAATGAAGGAAACTTTAAAGCTGAGCGATAAGTACAGTAACACATTCAAGGACATTAATGTAAGCTTTAAAATTAATGATGGCAGGATCTACGTAAGCCCCTTCAACACTAAAGTTGGTAATATCAAAATGAACATCAGCGGAGACCAGGGAATTGACCAGACTATCAACTATGTCATTAGAACCGAGATACCAAGGTCCGATCTTGGAAACTCGTTAAATTCGCTGATTGATAACTTATCGGCTTCTGCATCAGCATTTGGACTTGCCTTTAAACCGGCCGATTTAATTAAAGTCAATGTAAAAGTTACAGGCACATTCCTGAAGCCTGTTGTAACACCATTTTTCGGCAATACACCTTCAGACAGTACAAAGGGAATAAAAGAGGCTGCAAAAGAGAAAATAAAGGAGGCAGTCGGTGCTAAAGTTGACCAGGCCAGGGAAAAAGCCAGAAGCGAAGCGGAGGCACAGGCTGATAACCTCATAAAGGAAGCAGAGGAGAAAGGCCAGCAGCTCAAGGATGAAGCAGCTAAGGCCGCTGTGAAAATCCGCCAGGAATCAGAAACCCAAGGTCAAAAAATAATAAAAGAAGCTGAAACAAAGGGCCCGCTGGCCAAAATGGCTGCCCAGAAGGCAGCCGATGCAGTCAAAAAGGAAGCCGATAAGAAAGCAACTCAGCTAACTCAGGAAGCAGATAATCAGGCTAATAAACTCCTTGAAGAAGCGAAAGTAAAAAAGGAGGAAATGCTGAAGAAAATCAACTGAGAACAAAAAAGACCGTTCGCAATGAACAGTCTTTTGTATTTCAGGATATAACTAATATCAGAATTTCTTTTCCCGTATACGGGCTTTCTTACCCGTCAGATCCCTCAGATAAAATATTTTTGCTCTCCGAACCTTGCCGTGCTTATTAACCTCAATTTTATCAATAAAGGGTGAAGCAACAGGGAATATTCTTTCAACGCCAATATTTCCTGACATTTTCCGTACCGTAAAGGTTTCAGTATGACTGCTTCCAGATCTTTGAATCACTACACCGCGGAACTGCTGAATTCTTTCCTTGTTTCCCTCTTTAATCTTGTAATGGACAGTGATTGTGTCTCCTGCAACAAACTTTGGAAACACGCTTGTCACTGCTAACTCCTTCTCAACAATATCAATTAAATTCATCTTGCGAAATTTTGTAAACGAAAAATAAGCTTTTAAAACAGGTCGCAAATGTACAATATTAATTTAAAATCAGCAATAGGACATCGTAATATTTTTAAGGAGGTCGGACTGCAATGCATCAATCACATTTAACGCTACTTATGGTAAACAGGTTTCTAATGTCCACCGCTTACAGGAGGCATAAGTAATTTACTGCCTGTTTCCTGGATCACTGCTTTTTTCCAGGCTTCAGAATAACCCGGTTGCAGCGGCATAACCGGATTACCCCATGCGTTTCTTTCAAACTTACCATTCTTCTCTCTTTTTATATTGCCGTCGATATACTTGACCAGCAGGTATTCACTGAGATCTTTCCATTTGTCAAAAGTATTTTGGGATGATTTTATGGAATAGTCTGTAAGATATTTCCTTGCCTGTTTTTCGTCCTGGTTAAAGAGACTTATAGCAGCATCATCAATTCTGGCTGTTTCTGCAATATACCCTGATTCAAGCTGTTTCTGAACCTTCAATGCATCAGCACTCATAACATCATACCTGGAATAACAGAAATTGGCGACCATGTTGAACAACCAGAAGGCAGAGGTGGGTGAGTATGTAAGCATATCTCCGTTTCCGACCTTGAAGCATTGAGGAACATCTGTAATTCCACAGTAAATTGGATTGAATACGGTCGTGGCTGCATCATCAACACCGAACCAGAAAATACCCCCAACAGGATCGGGAAGCCAACTCCGGCATTCAGCAACAAATACAAATCCTGTCTGCTGGGTTGAAACAGCTCTTTCGTTGCAATACTCCGGTGCGTTCGGATCATCTGTGACTTTCCATTCCAATGGGCGCCAGCGATATGGGGAACTGAATGGCCCTGCCCCGAAATCCTTCCTCATATCAAGGGGTGTACCTTCGAGATGGTCGCGCATGAAATTCATCATATCATAATTGGAGATCTTGCGGTTCGGCTTGATCCAGAGTGGCATACGCTTGCTCAGATCGTGTCCTGAAGCATAACTGAAATACTGATCCATTTCATTACTGACAGATTTAAAAAATGACCAGACACGGACTTCGCAGAATCTTGCACCAGAAAATGTTATGGGATTATAGGTATCTGAAAAACTGAACTCCGGGTCCTTTCCTGAAAACAGGTTCTTGGATCTGGCAAGGTCGATTACATCATAAGCGTAAACACATTCTACCATCGGATCAAGCAGTCTTTTGAAATCCCTGGAGGTGATTGCAAGGCTGTTCTTTTTTCCGGTCGCTATCGGGAAAGTCTGGATCCTTGCCTGGTTGGCATGACCTGAAACATATCCGTCAGGGATTCTGCGGGCAACCCATACCGCACCTTTGTTACCCGGACCTTTTCCGATAATCTCGAAAATCCAGGCTTCATTCTTGTCAGCAATTGAAAATGATTCACCTGAACTGGCATATCCGTATTCGGATACCAGGTCGGACATGACCTTAATGGCCTCTCTGGCATTTGCTGCCCTCTGGAGAGTAATATAAATCAGGCTTCCATAATCAATTATTGCAGTTGTATCGACCATATTGTTGATCCCGCCATAGGTAGTCTCACCAATTGCCACCTGATGTTCATTCATATTTCCGACTACAGAATATGTATGAGGAACCTGCTTTATCTTACCCATGTATCTGTGAGTGTCCCATTCATAGACATCCAGCATAGTGCCAGCGGGATAATCCCTTGAAGGCCAGAAATAAAGTTCACCGTATAACTGGTGCGAGTCGGCAGAATATGTAATCATGACCGAACCTCTTACCGAAGCACCTTTTGTCACCAGGAAATTTGTGCAGGCATTTGTAATCTGTTCATTTATAGCACCTGCCATTAGTATTATCAAAACTGAAGCAATAAGCTTTTTCATAAAAATTCAATGTTTTTATTGTTATTTGCTTAAAGAAACAAGAAATGCAAAGGTAATAACCTAATTAATAAATCAAAGGTTTTATCAGAGGCTTTTAAGAATATCGACCATGCTTTTTATCCTTTCAGTATCCGCCACTTTCCTTGTGAATTCAGGAATACCGGATATCCCGCCCATATAGATGCCCTGCCGCCTGAAAATCATTTCACTGTCAATTGTTTTTCTCCCTTTAATGTGTACTTCCTTAACTTTACAGGCGGTAACAATTAACGCGACATTTGTCTCATCAATTCCGCCCCCAGGCATTATAATTATTCTTTCACCTGCCTGTATTGCAAGCTGCCTGATCATTTCTATTCCATCCAGGGCTTTGTTTTTCAATCCTGATGTAAGCAATCGCGCACAACCTGTATCAATAATATCCTCAAGTCCCTGCACGGGATCACTGCACATGTCGAAAGCCCTGTGGAATGTAGCTGACATCGGATAGGCAAATTCAATAAGCTTTGAAGTACGCTCAATATCAATATTCCCGCCTGTCCTCAACATTCCGACAACTATCCCGTCCACCCCGTTTTCCCCGCATATTTCGATATCTCTCCTCATGATATCATATTCAAGATCGGAATAAAGGAAGTCACCACCTCCTCGGCCTGATTATTACGTGAAGTCCAATATCAAGATTATTCCTTGCCGAGACAATAGCTCCGTAAGTCTGGTGTTGTTCCTCCTTCCAGAAGATTGTCGCAAAACTCTACGCGATCAGCTCCTGCACTTTGAGCATTGATCGCTGATTCAACGCTGTCAACGCATATCTCGAGCTTATAATCCATCGACAAAGTTTAATCGGATTAATAAAAGTAACAATATTTTCTGTATAATTGTGTATCCAAAATTATTATCTTATGAAACCAACTCTATTAGTACTGGCTGCCGGAATGGGCACCCGTTATGGCGGAAATAAACAACTTGATGAAGTAGGACCTTCAGGTGAAACAATAATTGATTATTCCATTTATGATGCCATACGTGCCGGATTTGGTAAGATAGTTTTCGTAATCAGGCGGGATATTGAAGAGCAGGTAAAAGAGAGGTTTGTTGAGAAGCTTCGGGGGAAAATCGAAGTTGACTATGTCTTCCAGGAAATTACAAATATTCCCGGAGGAATAAAGGTTGCCCCTGAACGGCAAAAGCCATGGGGTACGAGTCATGCAATACTGGTTACCGAGCCGAAGATAAAGGAACCTTTTGGCGTTATCAATGCTGATGACTATTATGGAGTTGAGTCCTTCAATATTTTAAGGGATTTCCTTGTAGATGACAAGGTTCCGAATAACTATTGTATTGTTGGTTATAAACTTGGAAACACATTGTCCGAACATGGCCATGTTAACCGGGGTGTCTGTCAGGCAGGAGATGATGGTTTTCTGAAGAAGATCGTTGAAACACGTCAGATAGAAAAAACCAGAGATGGAGCTGTTGCACCGGGTCTTGATGGAAATACCCTTCATTTCACCGGCAATGAAATTGTTTCGATGAACCTGTGGGGATTCAAGCCGTCATGCTATAATTTTCTTGGAAAAGAGTTCCGGAATTTTATTAAAGAATCCGGGATGGATCTTAAATCCGAACTTGATATTCCTACGTCGGTTGATAAATTTGTAAAATCCGGAGAAATAACAATCAAGATACTTATGACCAACGAAAGATGGTTTGGAGTTACTTACCGTGAAGACAAACCATTCGTCGTCGAAAGCCTGAAGAAAATGATCAGGAAGGGAATTTACCCTGCAAGGATTTATTGATCACCAATCACCAGGTAAACCCACGTTCCAGAACGGACTCGTTGCCGCAATTATCAGCTACGGTGAGTGACATACTGTGTTTGGTTCCTTTTGTAATTCTTTTAGGATCAAATCTGTATATCAGCACGTTGTTCTTCTGATCATACTCGAACAAAGCCCATTTCCCGTCAACCAGAGGTTCATATGATTTAATTCCTGAAAAATCGTCAAGGATCTTTATTCTCAGTTCCGTTTTTCCTGAAAGGTTTGCCCCCTGAACCAGTCCATTGACTGAGATTACCGGGGGGACAGTGTCAATCCCAACATAGAAAGTTCCGAATGAAGTCGGGTTTGCCATCAGAATGCCGTTTACGCATGTTGATGGAATCGGGGTTCTTTTCAACTCATCAGCAATTTGAACAATAACCATCTTTAATTCCTTACCAGCGGGTATTCTGCCGGGCCTGATTGAAAGACTGTAAGGCTTATGAACCGGAGTATACTTGTTGTGAATCCTGAATACATCCGAGTACATATCGCGAGTGCCCGTTGTCTGTGAAAACTCAAAACGCAAGGTATCATATAGTACTCCTGAAGGAATATTTACAGTCACATTCTTTGAAACAAATTTATTGTTCCTGTTGTAAGGCATAACAACAACACTATTACCCTCAGACCTGTCAGAAGAATTCTTTGGAGAAGAATAGGCTGCTTTTACATAAAATGAAAGGACAGACCTGTTATTATTGACGTCTGTAACAATAATATCAACATGATGATTCCTGTCATCTTTGAAATTGAATACCCCTTTGTTTACAACTTCATGGTAGACTGACAGTTTATCATTAGGAAGAACAAATGCCCTTTCAATATAGATGTTATCCTTGAGGTATGTTTCATAGTCAATATGACTATTAATATATCTTGATTCATTAAATGAGAATTCATCCATAAGATATTTATACACCGGCAGGCTGTCAATCTTAAGCTCGATTGAATAGACGGAGCATCTGGTGTAACTGTTGTTGACCATGTCATATGTCCTGAGCCCGAATCCTGCAGGACCACTGATGGTTATCTCATTATTAAATGCAAGTGAATAATGGCCGTTTGCTCCCGCGATATTGATTTTCAGAGGTTTGTATTGATTGTTAATTGTAGTTTCCCTGCCCTCAGGATATACTACAAGCTTGTCGATAATAGGTTTATAGTCATCCTCTACTCCAAATCTGAACTGAAGGGGATTAACAGGGATTTCTTCATCCGATTTTCTTATTTCATAATGAAGATGCGGACCTGACGAACTTCCTGAATTCCCTGAATATGCAATTACGTCGCCCTGATTGAAACGGAAGCGGTCCCTTGGAGGCCAGAGGGTTATCATGTAACTCTTGTCATCATATTGCCTGGCGACAACATATTCTTCAATTTCGGGAATGAATTTGTCAAGATGCCCGTAAACAGTTGAATATCCTGAGGGATGACGGAGATAAATAGCTTTTCCGAATCCGCCAGGCGAAACGCTTATCCTGTAGACATACCCCGACGCAGTAGCAACCACCTCTTTCCCTGTTACCCCCTGGGTTCTAATATCAAGGCCGGAGTGGAAGTGATCGAGCCTTAGTTCCCCAAAATTTGCTGAAAGGGAAAGCGGAATTTTCACCGGCGAGATGAAAATGGTTTTATCTTTTGGGTCTTCACCTATTTTATTGATAAACAGTATGCTGACAAGTAAAATCCTAATCAGGTACATCAGACGTAAGAAATATGATTATTCAGAGGTGCAAAGCTACAGTTCTCGACTGTTCCACCAAACTATTTAGACTAAATTTTTGAAAATATCATTAACAGTATTACCTTTGCATTAAAGATTTTATTATGTCCGATCAGGGTTATGAGGAACTGATGCAACTAAACAAAAAACTTGATGAATTGTTGGATAGATATAATAACCTGAGGATTGAAAACAAAGATCTGAAACACGAAAATGAAGCAATCAGGCAAAACCTTCAGGAACGCAATCAGAGAATAAAAGAACTTGAAACTAAATACGAAAGAATTAAATTATCAGGAGCATTATTGGGAGAAGGAGAAAATGCGAATGAGGCGAAGAAGAAGATAACCGAATTGGTGCGGGAAATTGACAGATGTGTTGCTCTTTTAAACAGATAAAATATAACAATGGATGATAAGCTATCTATCAGAGTTAATGTGGCAGACAGATATTATCCATTGAAGGTGGAAAGGGAAAATGAGGAAAAAATCAGAAAAGCTGCCAGGATGATTAATGAGAAAGTGCTGCAATACAAGCAGCGCTATTCGGATAAGGATGTGCAGGATTTTCTGGCAATGGCTTCATTGCAGTATGTTATAAAACTTACTGAAGACGAGGAGAAGCTTAATGAAGATCACTTCCCAGATTCCATTAAAGAACTTATTAAGAAAATTGATAACGTTCTTGAAGAAAAGAGTGACAGCGTTCTTTAAAATACAATAAACTTATTGCCCGCATTGTTTCTTCATTCATTTTTGAAACTCAACAGTTAAAACTTTGGAGCAGTGCTTAGTTCTGGGAGGACAGGCCTCAACCCGATTTATCGGGATTCCTTAGGGAACAGTGGAAGTTCGAGCTTAATTAGCGGCTCCAGCCATAAAGATATGGGGTTTTATAAAAGCTGAGGAGACTTTGCGGGTTTTTTATATACTTAAATATTGGAAATGATGATATTATTAATTGGAACGTTTAGCGGACTATCAATAGTCCTGACTATTGCGGCTCTGTTATTAGGCTTTGGTGCTTCTTATCTTATCTGGCAGCTGGCATTGAAAAACAAGAGTCGTAAGATTGTATCCGAGGCCGAGACAGAGGCTGAAGTAATCAAAAAAGAAAAGATTCTGCAGGCCAAAGAGAGGTTTTTACAACTCAAGGCTGAACATGAAAAGGTAATAAATGAAAAAAATAACAGAGTAGCTATTGCCGAAAGCCGGATAAAACAGAAAGAGCTTACATTATCGCAAAAAATTGAAGAGACACAAAGGAAGAAAAACGAGGCTGATGCAATCCGTGAAAATCTTACTTCCCAGCTTGAACTTGTAGAGAAAAGAACAGAAGAACTTACAAGGCTTCACAGACAGCAGGTCGATCAGCTTGAAGCCATCTCCGGCTTTTCTGCCGAGGAGGCAAAGAACCACCTTATTGAATCTTTGAAGGAAGAGGCAAAGACAGGGGCAATGTCTTATATAAATGAGATCCTCGATGAGGCCAAAATGACTGCAAATAAAGAATCAAAGAGGATTGTTCTCCAGACAATTCAGAGGGTGGCTGCTGAAGTAGCTATTGAAAATGCAGTTACAGTGTTCCATATTGAATCAGATGAGATGAAAGGACGAATCATCGGGAGGGAAGGACGTAACATTAGAGCCCTTGAAGCTGCAACCGGAGTTGAAATAATTGTCGATGATACTCCCGAAGCCATTGTTCTTTCAGCCTTTGATCCCGTTCGCAGGGAAGTAGCAAGGCTTGCACTTCATCAGCTGGTGACCGACGGACGAATCCATCCTGCACGGATTGAAGAGATAGTTGATAAAACCAGGAAACAGGTGGAAGAAGAGATCCTCGAGGTAGGAAAAAGAACTACAATCGACCTTGGAATTCATGGATTGCATCCCGAACTAATAAGACTGATCGGTAAAATGAAATACAGGTCTTCCTATGGGCAGAACCTGCTGATGCATTCAAGGGAAGTTGCAAACCTCAGCGCAATAATGGCGGCTGAGCTAGGATTAAATCCAAAACTGGCCAAGAGGGCAGGGCTCCTTCATGATATTGGAAAAGTGCCTGATGATGAACCCGAATTACCACATGCAATCCTCGGAATGAAAGTCGCTGAGAAATTCAAGGAGAAACCGGAAATCTGCAATGCAATCGGGTCGCATCACGATGAAACCGAAATGACCACCCTGATCGCACCCATTGTCCAGGTTTGCGACGCTATCTCAGGAGCTCGTCCTGGTGCACGCCGCGAGGTTGTGGAATCATATATCAAGAGGCTGAAAGAGCTTGAATCACTGGCACTGCAGTATCCGGGTGTAACAAAAACATATGCCATACAGGCAGGAAGAGAGCTGAGGGTCATTGTAGGGGCAGAAAAAGTAAACGATAAGGAAGCTGAGAACCTCTCCTTTGAGATTGCAAGGAAAATTCAGAATGAAATGACCTACCCCGGACAGATAAAAATAACGGTAATCCGTGAGACAAGGGCTGTTAATTATGCTAAATAGCTAAATGACAGCATATTGTTGGGCATCATTTTTTGTGATGCCCATTTTTTATGCTTTGTCTGAAAGAAAATATTTATACCTTTAACAAATAATACTTTTCCTGCACTCATAATGGTTAAAATCAAACTGCTGAATATCGTAGGCGCCCGGCCTCAAATAATAAAATCTTCAGCCATAAGCAGAGCAATTTCAACAGGTTATTCAGGGGAGATTAACGAGGTCACCCTTCACACCGGTCAGCATTATGACAAAGAGCTCTCGGAGGTTTTCTTTGATGAACTTGAAATTCCGAAACCTGACTTCAACCTGGGAGTCGGTTCTGCTCATCATGGGCGCCAGACTTCATTGATGATAACCGGAATTGAAGATGTCCTTCTGAGCGAAAAGCCTGATTGTGTCCTTCTTTACGGCGATACAAACTCAACGCTTGCAGGAGCGCTTGCCGCTGCTAAGCTTCATTTCCCGGTTGTTCATATTGAGGCCGGTCTGCGATCGTTCAATAAGAGTATGCCTGAAGAAATTAACAGAATTATGAGTGACCATTCTTCGACCCTCCTTTTTGCTCCTACAAATGCGGCGTTCAAAAACCTTATGAATGAAGGATTCAGGCCTGAAAACGGTCCACCCTACACGATTGACAACCCTAAGATCTACCTCACAGGCGACATAATGTACGACAATTCACTCCATTTTGCAGAACTGGCAGAAAGGAAGAAGAACAACCTGCTTGAAAATCTGTTGCTTGACAGGGATAAATTCATTCTGGTCACTATCCACAGGGAGATAAATACAGATGATAAAAATCGTCTTGAGGCTATAATGACCTCTTTGAGAAATCTTTCGGAGGAATATTCAATGCCGTTCCTGATGCCCTGCCATCCACGTACAATGAATTCATTGAAATCGGGACTGGGAAACCTGTTTGATGAGCTGCAGAAATGCCATTACCTGAAAATTATTCCTCCCGTCTCTTACCTTGAGATGACCCTCCTCGAAAAAACGTGCCGCATGATCATGACTGATTCCGGAGGAGTCCAGAAGGAGTCTCATTTCTTCAGAAAGCCATGCATTGTCCTGAGAAAAGAAACGGAATGGATCGAACTTGTGACAAACGGGACTGTTAAGCTTGCAGATGCCGATCCGGACCATATCAGTAAGGAGTTTGCCGGTTTTATGAATCTTGGAAATGAACTGCAGTATCCGGGATTTTACGGAGATGGAAAAACAGCAGAATTCATTCTGAAAGAGATCCTTTTACTTTTTGAGAAGAGTAACAGTTATTTCAATTAAAAATAAGTTTTTCAGATCTTTACCATTCTTAATAATACTCTCATGCATCGAATTTTAAGTGACAGTAAGGTTCTAGTCACGGGAGGAGCAGGCTTTATCGGTTCCAACCTTATTGAATCATTGCTTAATGCCGGGAATTATGTTGTCTGCCTTGACAATTTTTCTACTGGCAAAAGAGAAAATCTTAGAACATTCCTGAATAATCCCAGGTTCAGACTGATTGAAGGAGACATTAGGAATTATGACGATTGCGAACAATCGGTCAACGGGATTGATTTTGTATTCCATCAGGCCGCACTTGGCTCTGTTCCAAGGTCGATTAAGGATCCTGTTTCTTCTACTGATGTAAACATCGGAGGCTTTGTAAAGATGCTTTTTGCCGCAAAGGAAGAAAAGGTGAAAAGATTCGTGTACGCGGCAAGCTCTTCAACTTACGGGGATCATCCCGATCTGCCAAAGGTTGAAGATAAGATCGGGAAACCCTTGTCACCATATGGGATTACAAAATATGCTGATGAGCTTTTCGCGGAGAATTTTGCCTCAACATATAACATCGAAGTTATTGGATTGCGCTACTTCAATGTTTTTGGCAGGCGGCAGGATCCGCAAGGTGCTTATGCCGCAGTTGTCCCTATTTTTGTAAAGAAGCTGATGCTTCACGAAGCTCCTGTAATTAACGGTGACGGGCTGTTTTCAAGGGATTTCACATATATTGACAATGTAATTCAGGCAAACCATCTTGCTGCACTGGTCCGGGATCAATCGGCTGTGAACCAGGTTTATAATGTAGCCCATGGAGAAAGGACAAACCTGAATGACCTTTTTAACCTGATTAAGGAACTGATAATGAAATTTGACAGTGGGGTTGCTGATATTGTTCCTGTGCATGGATCAAACAGGGGAGGGGATATCCCTCATTCGCTTGCCTCCATTGAAAAAGCAGAAAGATTGTTGGGCTACAAGCCTGCTCATACTGTAAAGGAAGGTATGGCAGAAGCAATTAAGTGGTACAAGGACAATTTGTAACATATGTTACAATCTTGTTGTCAGATAATGTCCATGACTTTCGCTGCAAGATCTTTAATAATCGGCTTATAATCATTAATGAACTCCCCTGTGACACGGTTGGCGATAACTGCGCAGATTGTCAGAGCTTTGTGCCCAAGTAAGCCTGACAAACCGTAGATTGCCGAACTTTCCATTTCATAATTACAGATCTTCCTGCCCATAAATGAGAACTCGGCCAGCTTAGTGTTGATCTCATTATCAAATGTTTCAAGTCTGAGCCGCCTTCCCTGGGGTGCATAAAAACCTGGAGCAGAAATAGTGATTCCTTTTATGAAATTCTCCTTCTGGAACAGAGTTACAAGCTCCTTGTTGGCATTGACAGCGTAAGGAAAAGAAAGCGTATCGGGCCATTCAAGATATTCAGCAATAACAGAGGAGAGCATATTATCAAGCAGCCAGTCATAACCTTCATAAAAGTGAATGAGACCATCAAATCCAATTGCAGTTTCGGTCAGAACAAGCGATCCGGCCGGGACATCGCTTCTTAAACCACCTGAAGTTCCGATTCTAATAAATGTAAGGGAAACAGGTTCTCCTTTTATTTCTCCTGTCTTCAGGTCGATATTTGCCAGGGCATCAAGCTCATTTATCAGTATATCAATATTGTCGGTCCCGATTCCTGAGGAAATGATGGTGATCTCATTGCCCTCGTAACTGCCCGTAACGGTTCTGAACTCTCTGTTTTCCTTTCTGACTCTGATGCTTTCAAGCATTGAAGAAAGCATGTCGACGCGACCCGGATCTCCGACAATAATTATCTTATCAGCAATATCTTCCGGAAGCAGGTTCAAATGAAAAATGCTTCCGTCGCTGTTTGTGATCAGTTCGGTTTTTTTAAGCATATGGAAAAATGAAGAACAAATATAAGGATTTTCAGCAAAGGGAGTTGCTAATAATACTCCATTATTCTGCCTGAGATAAGCATGAGGGATATCTCTGCCAGCTTGGCCTGATATTGTACTGAAAGCAGGCTTTCCCTGGCATCAAGAAGGCTCTTCTGCACTTCCCTGAGTTCCAGTCCTGAAAGATTCCCGAGTTTATACCTCTCCATTGCAATTTCCTGGTTTTCAGTTGCTGTTTCGAGATTTTGCTCTTCAAGTGTTACAAGGTGCAAAAAATTGCTGTACGCACTAAAAAGGGTTATCAGATCGGCTTTTACTCCTTGCTCAGTTTCCCGGTATTTAAGTTCATTGTTTTCAATGCTCAGAGAAGAATTCTTGATGTTTCGTCGCTGGTTAAATCCGTCAAATATATTTATTCCAAAGGTTAACCCATAATTTAATCCGTCAGTGATCTGGTTTTTTGTATCACCGCTCTTAAATGCATTCATATTATAGTTGTATCCTGATGAGAGATTCAGATATGGATAATAATGCGATGCGACAAGCTTATAATCGTATTCTGAGACAGTCTTGTTTTTTGCTGCTATCTTAAGACTTGTATTCTTACCAAGTGTTTCTTCAAGTAATTTTTCAAACAGAAGAGTATTGTCTACTTCTATCGAGCTGTCTTTCGAAACAAATTGCTGGCCCATATCTTCAACAGCCATCAGCTCATTAAGTCTTATACTTGTTGCTCTGACAACTTCATTCTGCCGTGACAAATTTGTACTGTCTGAATTAAGATACACTCTCGATTGAAGGACCTGAAGTTTTGAACTTGATCCTAGAAGGTACCGATCTTCATCTATCCTTAATCTTTCTTTTGAAAGAGTGACTGCATAATGGAGGTTTGTTAACAGTTGAATTTGCTGAATATAATTATAATAACCCGAGATAATGTCTGCCACCAGGTTTTCTATAGTCAGCTGAGTGTTTAATTCACCGATCTGTTTTAATTCAGTCAGTTTTTTGTAGGTAGTCTGTACACTGAATCCGTTAAAGATTGTCAGGCCCAGGTTAACGCCGGCTGATAAGTTAGTGTTGTACTGCCCTTTTGAAATGTTTTGACTTCCGTCGGTCAGGTTTACCGTAGTATTATTCAATGTCCCGGCTTGTTTCCCGCTAATATCAATCGAAGGTAAGAAGCCTGCATTCCCGATGGTGGAATTATTTCTGGCAATAGCTTCACTGTTTTTCGTGATAAGAAGCGAAAAATTTTTCTCAAGGCCTGTACTTATACAGTCGTGCAGACTATATACTTTTTGAGCATTGTTGATCTCAGGCAGAAAAAAAATAATTATTAAAAGATAAAGAAATTTACTTTTCATCTGCTTTTGGTTTGGTTTCACTTGAAATGTAAGAGTACATAGCAGGAACCACGAATAGTGTCAGAAATGTTGAAAACATCATTCCTCCTATTACGGCAGTACCCATTGCTACCCTGCTTGCTGCACCCTCGCCAAAACCCAGAGCAAGCGGACTTATACCAAGTATAGTAGCCAGACTTGTCATCAATATAGGTCTGAAACGCGCAGCTGCAGCATATTTAATAGCTTCAATCTTCGGCAGACCGGCCAACTTCCTCTGGTTTGCGAATTCAACTATCAGGATTCCATTTTTAGTTACAAGACCGATGAGCATTATTATGCCTATCTGGCTGAAGATATTCATTGTGATATTAAAATACCACATGAAAATCAGGGCCCCTGTTAATGCAAGAGGAACAGTCATCATAACAATGAACGGATCTTTGAAACTTTCAAACTGAGCGGCAAGAACCAGGAATATAAGTATCAGAGCAAGAAGAAAAGCAAACATCAGGCTTGAAGAGCTTTCTCTGAAGTCTTTGGAATCACCTGCGAGGGCTGTCCTGAAAGTTTCATCAAGAGTCCCTTTCGCTATTTTATCCATCTCAGTAAGACCCTGACTTATTGTTTTTCCTTTAGCAAGTCCGGCTGATATTGTTGCCGCAACAAACCTGTTATAACGGTAAAGCTGAGGAGGTGCAGTCTCTTCCGACAGAGAGACAAGATTATCGAGCTGGATCATATCACCGGATTTGTTTCTTACATATAACGATTTAAGATCAAGAGGCTTATTCCGGTCGCTTCTTGCGAGGTCACCCAGGATCTGATACTGTTTTCCATTCATGAAAAAGTAACCAAACCGCTGACCACTCAGTGCAAGCTGAAGTGTCTGCCCGATATTTTGCGTCGATATTTCCAGATTGCTGGCTTTATCTCTGTCTATATGAATCCTGAGTTCCGGTTTTGTAAATTTGAGGTTTACATCTGCCATCTGGAAAGTCGGATTATCCATAACTTTTGCCATAAATGCCGGAAGAATTTCCCTGAGCTTATCAATGGAGGTTGCCTGTAACACATATTGAATCGGCATCCCGGCCCGTCTGCTGCCAAATGTTGATTGCTGCATAACCATAGCTCTTGCTTTTGTCTTTTTTCTGAATACAGTTCCGAGCTGATCGGCAATTTCCTGCTGAGACCTGTTTCTGTCTTTTGGTTCATCAAGCATTATTGTAATATTACTATTGTCTCCCCTGACCATTGAAGTAACTCCCTCGCGTTCCGGCACCAGTGTATCAATCATGTTTGCAAGATCGTCAATATACGCGAGCATAAATTCATATGTTGAACCTTCAGGCGCTACTAGCATTGACCGAAAACCGGGACCTGTCTTCCAGGGGAGCCATCTCAGCCGGGATTGCTTTCCAGAGAAGGAAAACTAAACCCACCATAGCTGCCAGGATTAAGAAGGTTACGCGCCTGTGCTTCAGAAAAGAATCGAGGGAGCGCTTGTACCAGTTATTCAGATTATTAAAGAATTTTTCGGTTTTCCTGTAAAACCAGGTATGGGAACTTTCCTTCCGGAGCATTTTTGTCGAAACCATAGGAGTAAGCGAAAGTGCCAGAAACGCTGATATACCTACAGCTCCTGCCATCACCATAGCAAATTCCCTGAAAAGACGCCCTGTTATTCCCTGAAGGAAAACAATCGGGAAAAAGACTGAAATAAGTGTTATTGTCGTCGCAATAATTGCAAAATAGATCTCTTTTGAACCTTCAAGGCCGGCCTTAACCGGCGGAAGCCCGTTTTCAACCTTTACATAAATATTTTCCATGACAACTATTGCGTCGTCGACTACTATACCTATAGCAAGAACTATAGCCAGTAGAGTGAGAACATTAATGCTGTACCCGGCAAGGTACATTATGAAGAATGCCCCTATCAAAGAAACAGGGATAACAAGAATAGGGATCAGAGTGGCCCGCCAGCTTCTCAGGAAGAAGTAAATGATCACAACCACAAGAGCAAAGGCGATATATATTGTATCTTTTACTTCGCTTATTGATTTGCGGATATACTGCGTATTGTCAAACCCCACTTTGGACTTAATATCATCAGGAGTATCCTTTTTAATATATTCCAGCCGCCTGTAAACTTCATCTACAATATCTATCTGGTTTGAGCCTGGCTGCGGTATAATTGCGATCGCCTACCATAGGGACTCCGTCCCTTTTCATAATTCCTCTGATGTCTTCCGGACCAAGTTCTGCCCTTCCGATATCGCTGAAACGGATGATCTGATCGCCTGTTTGCTTGATTATAAGATCATTGAACTCCTTTGGTGTAGTCATGAGCCCAAGCGTTCTTATGGTAAGCAGGGTGTTGTTACCTTCTATACTTCCCGATGGCAATTCAACATTTTCACGGGTTATTGCATCACGGACATCAAGAGGAGTAAGCTGATATCCTGCAAGTTTTACAGGATCGAGCATCAGCCGCATTGCATATCTTTTCTGACCGAAAATATTTACAGCGCTAACTCCCTGAATTGTCTGCAGCTGCTCCTTGTAATGTTAGCTCGGCTACTTCAGAAAGTTCAAGCAGGGATCTTTTATCACTTTCAATTGTAAGCAACATAATGGGATTGGCATCTGCATCTGCCTTTGCGACTACGGGTGGATCACAGTCGCGGGGAAGAAGCCTCATGGCCTGAGAAACCTTGTCACGTGTATCATTCGCAGCAGTTTCCATATCAACTGAAAGTTCAAATTCAACTGTAATATTGCTTGAACCCTGGCTGCTGACACTGGTAAGAGAACGGATGCCCTGTATCCCGTTAATCGACTGTTCAAGTGGTTCAGTGATCTGTGTTTCAATTACATCTGAGTTTGCCCCCGGGTAAGAAGTTCTTACATTTATAATAGGAGGGTCCACACTGGGGAATTCCCTGATCCCAAGGAATGTGAGTCCCACAATCCCGAACAAAAGGATCACTAGGGCAAAAACTGTTGAAAGTACCGGTCTGTTAATACTTGTTGATGATAGACTCATTCTAATTTTCCGGATTAGTTATTTACGATTACGCTGTCAAGTGCTATTGGCAGATTTTGCCTGAGCTGCAAAATTCCGGTTATAAGTAAAGTGTCACCGAATTTAATTCCGTCAACGATTTGAATCTTTGATTCGGTCCTTAACCCTATTGAAACTTTCACTGACTGCGCTTTTCCTTTTTTATAAATAAATACTTTTTCACCTTCCATTTCTGGAATAAGTGCCTCTGTTGGTATAGCTATTGCATCATTGATTTTTGATAATTCTAATGTAATGCTTGTATATCTTCCAGGTTTAAGCTCTTCATTCCTGTTAGGGTAAAGAGCGCGCAAACTGATAACCCTGGTTAAAATATCAATCTTAGGATCAATAGCGTAAACAGATGCATTATAGGTTTTACCGTCAACATCAAATGTTATCGGATATCCAATCTTTATTTCTGAGACATATTTTTCGGGAATTGAAAATTCTATCTTTATCGGTATTGTCTTAACAAGTCTCGCGATTTTGGTAGAAGAGTTTGTATAGGCTCCCTCGCTTACATACCTGAGACCTATTTTCCCATCAAACGGTGCTCTGAGTTCAGTCATGGAAATCTGTGCATTTATAAGATTAATATCTGCTGTTATGGTCTGGACATCAGTAACTATCTGATCATAACTCTCCTGGCTTATTGCATCTTTCCCGAGCAGGCTTCGCTGTCTGAATTCTTTTGCTTCTGCCATTTTCAGCTCTGCTTTTAGCTTTTCAAGCTGGGCCTGAAGTGGTTTGTCATTAATTTTAGCCAATAAATCACCTTTCTTTACCTTTGTCCCTTCAGAAAAATTAATACCTACAATTTTACCTGAGGTTTCAAAGGAAAGGTCAACTTCTTCATCGGGCAACAAAGTACCGGTCGACTTATAAAGCTCACTTAGATTTGTGGGAGCGATCAGAAATCCTGTAGCATTTAGCTTTTGCTGAGCTTGCCTCATGAGAGGTGTAATAATATTCTTAGGACCAAATTTTGAAACCAGAAATGGTTTAAATTTTGGGTATAAAACTATTCCTGCAAGAAATAGGACTAAAATTATCGTGATCGTTATTTTTAGCTTTTTGTTCATATTAACATGAGATTTTACTTTGCTTAATGTGGTATAAGCTTTTAATATTCTAGTAATTAAACATTTCGTTTCAACTAAAAAGCAAGCACGCAAATGTAGGCAATTTGCACATTTTTAAATTGTTCATGTACTGAAAAATATGTTAAAAAATCATAAATAGGTTTGTTGTTTATTAATTGCCCCTAATATGATTTAAAGTTTTTATTTCCTGAAAACGGGTTAATTTTGCCTGAACAAACCGCAATTCACATTGTATGATCCAAAGAATTCAATCAGTTTACCTGCTACTGACAACACTGCTGTCAGCTTTATTCCTTACAGGGAAAATTTTAACATTTAAAGGGGAAAAGGGTACAGATTTTATTATGAATATTAAAGGAACATGGCAAATTACTGAAACAGGTGGCAATGTAATGATCCAAAATCAGGTTCCGGTTCTGGTCGTTTTGATATTGATAATTCTCCTGTCGCTGGTTACGATTTTCTTTTATAAAAGAAGGAAATTGCAGCTGAAATTAAATATTGGTGTAATTGTGCTGATAATTACCTTCATCGGAGTTCTCCTGTTTTATGCGCTTTCAATAATTAAGAAATACCAGGCATCCCTTGTTCCGGGATGGAAGATGTTCATCCCGTTTCTTATGATCCTGTCCGGAATTTTGACATACAGGGGAATTAAGAAAGATGTAGAATTGGTGAAATCATATGATAGATTGCGGTAAATTTAGATTGAGTTTAAAATGCTAACCACCTCCCCCTGACGCCTGGTCAGGGTACTCCTCCTTGGCAAGGAGGGGTGTCCCAGCGGAAGCGTCGGGACGGGGTGGTTTTGCAGACCTTTAAAAGCCAATACTTTGCCTATATTATCTGAAGGTTTTCCTGATTTGTAATTTTTTCACAGTAATGGCATTTCAGGGCAACATTTTTCTTTGAGACAACCCTGAAACGGGTGGTAACCTGTTCAAAATTGGTTATGCACTTGGGATTCATGCATTTTGCAATTCCAATTATAAAGTCGGGGACTTCTACGACCTTTTTCTCGACAACTTCATAATCCCTTATGATATTAAGTTTGGCATCAGGCGCAACCAGTGCGATCCTGTTGATATCGGCATCTTCGAAGAACTTGCCTGCTATTTTGATAATTGCCTTCTTGCCGAGTTTTTTGCTCTCGAGGTTTGTTCCGAAAGTAATCTGGCTGTCAATATGATCAAGCCCGAGAATCTGAATTACCTTGAAGAGGTTTTTTGCCGGAATATGGTCAATTACCGTTCCGTTCTGAATTGCACTGACACTCAACTGTTTCGGTTCTTTCATTATCCCCTCCTTATTACTTGATTCCTAAAAGTGAACACAATATAGCCTGCCGCGTATAAACCCCGTTCAGCGCCTGTTCAAAATAATATGCTTTCGGATTGGCATCCACATCGGTATGTATCTCATTCACTCTTGGCAGCGGATGCAGAATGCGCATATTCGGCTTCGTATTTGAGAGCATCGAGTTCTTCAGCACATAGACATTCTTGACTTTTTCGTATTCGATGGGATCGGAAAACCTTTCCTTCTGGACCCTGGTCATATAAATAATGTCAGCTCTCGAAATAATGTCCGTAAAGTCAAGGTGTTCATAGTATTTAAGTCCGAGGTTATCAAGGTATAGCTTAAATTCCTCCGGCATTTTAAGTTCCTCGGGTGAGATGAAATTAAAAGTGGTATTCCATCTCGACATTGCCATCATTAATGAGTGCACTGTCCGGCCATATTTAAGATCGCCTACCATGAAGATGTTTAGATTGTCAAGGGTCCCCTGTGTTTTGCGGATAGAATAAAGATCCAGCAAAGTCTGGGTTGGATGCTGGTTGGCTCCATCACCCGCATTTATCACCGGGACTGAGGCAATCTCGCTTGCATATCTTGCGCTTCCCTCAATAGGATGCCGCATTACGATCAGATCAGCGTAACTGCTTACCATTTTGATGGTGTCATGCAGGGTTTCTCCTTTTGAAACACTTGAGCTGCCTGCATCTGAAAAGCCCACGATTTTTCCTCCCAGCCTGTTGATTGCACTCTCGAAGCTCAGTCTGGTTCGGGTCGAAGGTTCAAAGAACAGGGTGGCGACAACTCTTCCTTCAAGTAATTTCTGCACAGGTTTCTTTTCAAATTCGGCTGCAAGGTCGAGGATCTTGAGAACCTCCTTTGTGGTTAGATCATCAATTGATACTAAACTTCTGTTTTTCATTATTTTAGGTGTTTAACACCATCAAAAATAAGTGTAAAACAAATTTATTTAAGAATAGGATTTTTTCAGATGGATGTTAATAACTAATTAACAACTTTCTGAGCCAATTTTATCGGGTCAGATACCAGCAATTCTCTGGAATTTCAAACCTTCAACTCTGGAAAATCTTTGCAGGATTCTTTCTTTATTTGATCGCCTGAAGTTTACATTAATGCTGCATTCGAGCTCAAATTTTTGCTCTGACTGGCTTACATCTTCATCCTTCAGGATTTTCATTACATCATTTAAAACGGGGTAGGGGAATGAGAGTTCAAAAGATTCCAGGATAAACCGTTCCACTATCTCTCCGTTTCTGATTGCTGATTCGGCGGCGCGCCTGTAAGCACTGATCAATCCGCTCACACCCAGAAGCTTTCCGCCGAAATACCTGACAACTATTATAAGAATTTCCGTTAATCCGAAGGAACTGATCTGGCCGAGAATTGGTTTTCCCGCAGTACCCGAAGGCTCACCGTCGTCATTTACTCTGTATCGCAGCTTTTCAGGCCCCAGTATCCAGGCAAAACAATGATGCCGGGCATCATGATATTCTTTCCTGACCTTATCAAGGATTGTTTTTATTTCCTCCTCGTCCTTTACAGGATATGCAAACCCGATGAACCTGCTTCCTTTTTCCTTATATAAACCTTGCGAAAAAGCTTTGATAGTCAGGTAACTGTCAGATTCCATAATGATTTCAGGATGGTGATTTAGTGTGCTTTCTTCTTTACAATATTAATTAATTCCTGAGATAGAGTACCTGATTAGATCAAAAAATGATATTTTTGCTCTAATTGTAAATAGCTATGAGCGTGCTACTGGATGAAAAAGACCTTCAGAAACTTATTGTCATTGGCGACAGGATCCTTATAAAACCCAAGGTTCCCCAGTCACAGACAAAAAGTGGTCTTTATCTTCCTCCGGGAGTAAACGAAAACGAAAAAGTTCAGATAGGATACGTTCTTAAAGTGGGTCCGGGATACCCGATCCCTTCTGTAAATGATACCGATGAACCATGGAAATCACGGACGGATGAGCCTAAATATGTCCCCCTGCAGCCGAGAGAAGGGGACCAGGCTGTTTACCTTCAAAGCAGTGCTATTGAAATTGAATTTAATAAGGAAAAGTATATAGTCGTACCTCATGCAGCAATTTTGCTCCTTCTCAGAGATGACGGACTATTTGAATAATGCTGAAAGCCATGGAAAATGAATATCTGAAGACAAAAAAAATACTTATAGTCGAAGATGACGTTTCGAGCCGTCTTTATTTGAATAAGATCCTGGAAAAAACGGGAGCCACGCTTTTAAATGCAGTTGACGGCAAGGAAGCTATTGAAGCAGCTAAGACAAATCCGGATATTGACATTATACTTATGGATATACAGCTACCAGTGATCGATGGTTACGGAGCTGCCAAAAAAATAAGGGAATTCCGGGGTGATATAGTAATTATTGCCCAAACCGCCTACAGCCTCCTGGGAGACCGTGAAAAGATTATTGCTTCAGGTTTTGACGATTATATTGTAAAACCCATTTTCCCGCACCAGCTGATTGAAAAGCTGACTACATCAAGCAGGAAAATCTGACAAATCTCCGTTTCAGTATTTTATCTACTCTTCATAAAACAAGAGATCACTGAATTCAGATTTGAATTCCTCAATATCCTGCTGCCACCTTTGCCTCTCAATTTTAACAGGAACCCTGTTCAGAAGTGAATTTCTCATAACAGAATCGCCCGACAATATGTCAAATGGCATAAGCTTGTATTCATATTCATAGGGCGGTGGGTTGAATTCAAGGGAATCGACAGGAGAGGTTTCAATTATTGCATCAATTATTTCATAAGCAGTTGCAACCGGATAGAAAACTTTCGGATCAGTAACATGAATCTGGAGACCGTTACAATTTTCACCAGCAAACTTATTGAATGTCGGAATAAAGTTGTGTATCCTGAAAACGCAACCGGAAATCTTCCTCGCATCAAGAGTTTTCTTGAGTTTGACAGCATCTACGAAAGGAGCTCCAAAGAGTTCAAATGGAATCGTTGTTCCCCTGCCTTCCGACAGGTTTAAGGCTTCAAAAAGGACAGTGCCTGGATAGACAATTGCAGTATTGAGGGTAGGCATATTTGGAGATGGTAAAACCCATGGAAGACCTGTTTCATTGAACAATGAATTTCTCCTCCAGCCTTTAATCCTGATAATATTAAGGTGGCATGAAGGCAGGTATTTGTCCCTTATCCATTCCGCCATTTCACCAAGTGTCATTCTATGGCACAATGGAATGCAGGCACCTCCAACAAAAGTAAAGTACTCCTCCTTAAGTACCGGTCCGTCAAATTGCAGCCTGCCAATAGGATTTGGCCTGTCAAGGATCCATACCGGGATTCCTGCTTCCGTGCATGCCTCCATGCAAAGTTTTACAGTCCAGATGTAAGTGTAGAGTCTTGCTCCAACATCCTGAAGGTCAATTACAAAAGCTTCAACGTCGTTCAGCATTTCGCGGGTTGGTTTGCGGGATTCACCATAAAGACTGTATACAGGAACATCATAAACGGAATGCCTGATGCTCCGCCACTCTATCATATTGTCCTGTGTCTGCCCGAAGAGTCCGTGCTGGGGACCGAAAATTGCTGCAAGAAAGCAATCTTTCCTTCTGTAAAACAGCTCTGTGATATGTGTAAAATCTGCTGAAATACTTGATGCGTGACATAATATTCCGATTCTTTTTCCGGTCAAACCGGAAGGCAGCTTTTCTTTAACCTGGTCTAAACCTGTCTGTACCATGTCTTAAGATTTTTCATTTGTAAAACTGCAAGCCGGGACTTTGCCTGACCTGATTATTTACACATTCAAAAGTAACTTAAAGTAAATATTCTTTTTTAAGTTTATACCTTCAATTGAAATTTTTGGGAAAATAACATGAGAAAGATCCTTCTTTTTATATTGCTGTGCACATGTATTGCAATTAAGGCGCAGAAACCTCCGCTTGATCAATCTGTATATGACAACTGGAAGAGCATAACCCGGCACATGATATCGGATGACGGAAAGTGGGTTGCATATACAATCACTCCTCAACAGGGTGACGGATGGCTTTATATATTCAACACTTTATCGGGACAAAAAGATTCCGTTGCCCGCGGAACCAATCCCTCTTTTTCACAGGATTGCAGGTATATTACATATCAGGTAGCTCCAACATACACTGAAGTCCGTCAGGCTAAAAAGAAAAAACTTAAAGAGGATCAGATGCCGAAGAACAGCATTGAAATCCGAAAACTGCCTGAAAATGAAACAATAAGCGTCCCCGGAGTAAAGTCCTTTGCAGTTCCGTCCGAAAAATCATTATGGATGGCTTATCTGCTTGAGAAAAAGCCAACCGGGAAACAGGATAATAAGCAAAGCAGTGATTCGATAAAAACCGAAAAGGGAAATCAGAAAAAATCAGGAAAAACTCCGGAACCTAAAGGAACTGACCTGATTATTTTGAATCCCGTTTCGAAAAAGGAATACTCATACCCTGATGTAACCGAATATGTTGTGCCAAAAACCGGCAGGACCATCAGCTTTATCCAGGATGTGCCTGATACAACCAAAACAGACAATTTTAAAGTTAATATTTTCGATACCGTAACAGAATCGTTAAAAGTTGTTTTTGAAGGAAAAGGAAGCGCCAAAAAGATAAACAGTGACCAGAACGGAACATTTACCTCATTTATTTTTTCAGGTGATACCTCAAAAATAAAAGTCTATAGTCTCTGGCTTTCAAAGTCGCTAATAAATGCTGTTAAAATCGTTGATTCAACTTCCATGGCAATGCCAGCTGATTGGTCAGTGAGTGAGAATGGGAATATTACGTTTTCTGATGACGGTTCAAGGCTATTCTTTGGAACAGCACCGAAACCAGTTAAAGAGACTAAGGATACTTTGCTTGATGACGAAAAATATAAGCTGGATATATGGTCGTGGGACGATGATCAGTTGCAACCCATGCAAAAAAAACAGCTTGATCAGGAGCTGAAACGGAGCTACCAGGCACTCTATCATACCGACAGGAATGTTATTTACCAGATTGCTGATACTTCGATGCCATCCCTTAGAATTAATCCTAAGACTAAAGGTGATTTTGTATTAGGGATATCCGATAAAAAATACCAGCGGCAATTATCATGGGAGTCAAGGTACTATGCAGATTATTATGTAATTAACCTTGAGACTGGCGTAAGGATCAAAGTACTTTCAGGATATCCCTCACAGGTAGTTCTTTCACCTTCAGGCAAATTCCTGCTTTGCTGGAACCCGGATAAAAAGCTATGGGTATTAATGTCAGGAAAAGGTGAGGTTTTGAAAATGATGTCAACACCCGGAAATCTTCCGTTATTTGATGAAGAGAACGACACCCCGAGCGACCCTTCGCCTTATGGTATTGCAGGCTGGACAGAAAATGACAGGCAGGTCCTTTTCTATGATAAGTTTGATATCTGGTCATTCAGCACAGACCTTAAAGGTGAACCGGTCAGTGTAACAAATGGTTTTGGACGATTAAACAACCTGCGATTACGGTATTTAAAGCTGGATCCTGATGCTGAATACATTTCCAGCAAAGAGGTTATTTATTTATCAGCTTTCAATTACGAAAATAAAGATGCCGGATTTTTTTCTGTCAAACCATACTCCGGGAAAGACCCGGAAAGGCTTATATTTGATAAGGCATCATTCTCAAGGGGACTGACAAAGGCAAAAAATTCGGGCAAGATCATCTGGCAGAGAGAAACATTTGCGGAGTCTCCTGACCTTTATGTCAGTGATATGAGTTTTTTAAATGCAAGAAGGATCTCAGTCACCAATCCTCAGCAGAAAAACTATAACTGGATGACTGCAGAGCTTGTAGAATGGACTTCATTTGATCATCAGAGGCTTCAGGGGATTTTGTACAAGCCTGAAAATTTCGATCCTTCTTTGAAATATCCTATGATAATTTATTTCTATGAGCGAAGCTCAGATGGCCTCTATAATTATTTTCCTCCGGCTCCGAGTGCATCAATTATCAACCGTTCGTTTGCCGTTAGCAACGGGTACCTTCTTTTTGTCCCTGACATCACATATCAAACCGGATACCCTGGTGAGAGCTGCTATAATGCAGTTGTAAGCGGTACTTATGCCCTTCTGGATCGATACAGCTTCATTGACAGGGAAAACCTTGGGCTTGATGGACAAAGCTGGGGCGGATACCAGGTGGCATGGCTTGTAACAAGGACCGACCTCTTTAAATGCGCTTATGCCGGAGCTGCAGTGAGTAACATGACGAGCGCTTATGGCGGTATAAGATGGGAATCGGGTATGAGCAGGATGTTTCAGTATGAGCATTCCCAAAGCAGGATAGGAGGAACCCTCTGGGAGAGGCCACTGCAGTTCATTGAAAATTCACCTGTATTCTTTGTGCCCAAGATCAATACTCCTTTGCTCCTGATGCATAATGATGCTGACGGTGCAGTTCCATGGTATCAGGGCATTGAATTTATAACGGCTCTCAGAAGGCTCGGTAAACCAGCCTGGATGCTGTCTTATAATGATGAAGAACACAACCTTGTAAAACGTCCCAACAGGAAGGACCTGTCAATCAGAAAAATGCAGTTTTTTGATCATTATCTACGTGGAGCTCCGTTGCCTTACTGGATGAAATACGGGCTGTCGCAGGTTGAGAAAGGCAAAAAAGATGGTTACAATTTAATTGATGAATAATTATATATTTTAAGAATGAGGTTTAGAAAAGTCATTGAACGTCTTCAGTTTTTACTGATTTTTATAATTCTTTTTGCATGTGCCAGGGAGAAGAAGCAATCTTTAACAATCCTTGTGACTACTGATGTCCATGGGGTAATTCTGCCTTACGATTTCATTGAGAAGAAAGATATTGACTATTCCCTTGCAGGAGTTAGTACCTATGTAAATAAGGCAAGAGATGAAAATGAGTCAGTGATTCTTCTCGATAATGGCGATAATCTGCAGGGTCAACCTCCTGTATATTATTATAATTTCATTGACACAGTCTCACCTCATCTCAACGCTGAAGCAATGAATTTCATGCGGTATGATGCCGGAACTGTTGGCAACCATGATATAGAGGCCGGTCATTCGGTTTATGACAGGCTTATAAAGGAGTACAATTTCCCTCTGCTAGCGGCCAATGCTGTTAATAAATTAACCGGAGAGCCCTATTTCAAGCCCTATGTTATAATGAAAAAAAAAGGGATAAAAGTGGCTGTATTTGGTCTGATCACTTCATCTGTTCCAACCTGGCTTTCTCCTGAACTTTACTCTGGAATGGAATTCCGCGATCTGGTTGAAACGGCTAAACACTGGATGCCAGTTATTTTAAATGAGAAGCCGGATCTTGTTGTCGGCCTGTTTCATTCGGGCTGGGATGATAACAATGGAGGAGCCGGAAATTCAGGTACGCATAATGAAATTGGTTCAGGAACTGTGGCAAGGGAAGTTCCGGGTTTCGATATTATTTTTTGCGGACACAATCACAATCTTGTAAATAAAAAGATTGTTAATTCTGAAGGTGACACTGTATTAATACTTGAAGGAGGCAGCAGATCGGAACATATTGCAAGGGCTGATATCGTGTTTACAAGTAAACTATCCTCTCCAAACAGACGGAAAACGCTCAAAGGCAGTTTAATAGATGTTAACAGGTACGAAGCTGATCCCTTATTCATCAGCAGGTTTGCCGGTCAGAAAAAGGCTGTCCTCAATTATGTGGATAAACGGATAGCAACCTTTGAATCGTCCGTTACATCAAGGGATTCATATTTCGGGTCATCTCCGTTTGTTGACATGATCCATTCGATCCAGCTCGATATTACACATGCCGATGTTTCGTTTGCAGCCCCGCTTTCATTTGATGTTAAGATTCCTTCCGGACCTGTTACAACCGGTGATATGTTCAAGCTTTACAGGTTTGAAAACATGCTTTATACCATGTCGATGACCGGTATGGAAATAAAAAAATATCTGGAGTTCTCATATGCTGACTGGTTTAATACTATGCACGGCCCTGATGATTTATTGTTGAAATTCAGACTTGATAAGAAAGGAAAGCCAGAACTGGTAAATGGAAAAGCCTGGTTAAAAAACCAGCCTTATAATTTTGATTCTGCCGCCGGGATTGATTATATTGTAGATGTCAGCAAGCCTGAGGGTAAACGGATATTTATCAAATCCTTCTCTGATGGCAGGCCTTTTGATATGAATAAAACCTATATGGTTGCAATCAACTCGTACAGGGGCAATGGGGGAGGCGGACATCTTACTTCAGGTTCCGGGATACCAAAGGATGAACTGGCAAATCGTCTGAAGTCGTCGACTGACAAGGATCTGCGCTTCTATATCCTCAGGTACCTGGAAGCGAAAAAGACAGTTAAGCCGACGGCCTTCGGAAACTGGAAAGTGGTTCCTGAAAAATGGGTTAGTACTGCAGGATCAAGGGATTATCGATTGTTGTTCGGAAAATAAAATGTATACTGACAACGTTTTGAATGATGGCAAAAGTACTAAATAGTGAAGATGACGGCAGAAAGCTGCCTTTGGTGGAGGAGTTCTTTACCATACAGGGAGAGGGATTTCATGCGGGAGAGGCTGCATGGTTTATACGACTTGGCGGCTGTGATGTAGGCTGTAACTGGTGCGATTCACGTTTTGCATGGAACGCCGATCTGTACCCGCTGGTCGGAACGGCTGAAATTATTGAACATGCAGTTAACTCAGGCGCAAAATCTGTTGTGGTTACAGGAGGTGAACCGCTTATGTGGAATCTCGATTATCTGTGCTCCGGACTTAAGCAGGAGAATATCTCGACTTTTATTGAAACTTCAGGAACCTGTCCTCTGAGTGGTAATTGGGACTGGATTTGTCTTTCACCCAAGAAAAACATGCCTCCAGCCGGTAGTATTTGCAAAAAGGCTGATGAGCTGAAGGTGATTATAGAGAAAAAGGATGATTTTGAATGGGCTGAAAAATATCAAAAGAGAGTTGGGAAAAACTGCAAGCTCTATCTTCAGCCTGAATGGAGCCGATTTGAAGTCATCGTTCAGGATATTGTCATTTATGTTAAAAACAATTCTCATTGGAGGATCTCTCTTCAGATTCACAAGTACATGCATATTCCCTGAAATAATGTTTAGGTTTTTTATTGTCATATTACTTTTCATAACTACATGTGTTGTTCCCGTTGCCGGGTTTTCGCAGCAATACCACACTACTTCGGGGAAAGCGCTTAAAGCCTATAAGGAAGGGCTCACTTCCTTTGACTATATTGATTATTTAACAGCTGAACGTTGTTTTAAACAGGCAATTGAAACTGATAAAGGCTTTTTTGAAGCGTATATGATGCTCGGAGAACTGTTGTCCAAACAGAAGAGGTATGCTGAAGCTGCTCACAATTTTCAAATGGCCGTACATATCGATTCAACATTTTATATGCCAGTCTATTTTAATATGGCAACTGCCGAACTGATGTCGGGTGACTACAGGAAATCGCTAATTCACTATAACGTCTATCTTGGCCAGAAAAATATTTCTGAAAAGAACAAGGACCTTGGCAATCAGGAATATAAAGAACTGTCAGTTTGCAATTGAAGCCGTAAAAAATCCTGTACCATTCAGCCCTGAAAGCGTAGGAGCCGGTATCAATACATCTGATGATGAATACTGGCCGTCAATAACTGCTGACGGGCAAACGCTCATGTTCACACGGCAGGCACGACCTGGTGACCTTACTCTGCTGCATCGGGTTCCCCAGGAAGATTTTTATTTGAGCTACCTTTCAGGTTCTAACTGGCAAAACGCAGTTAATGCCGGCGCTCCCCTCAATTCGAGCCAGAACGAAGGTGCGCAAAGCCTCTCCTCCGACGGAAGCTATATGTTCTTTACTGCCTGCGAGCGATCGGGCGGCCTCGGCAGCTGTGATATCTTTTTTTCAGCACTTAACAATGGGAAATGGACCTACCCTGTTAACCTTGGAAATCCTGTAAATACATCTTACTGGGAATCACAACCTTCGATAAGTGCTGACGGCAAAATGCTGTTTTTTTCAAGTAACAGGCCTGGTGGACAGGCGGGAAAGACATCTGGTATTCAACCATTAACAGCAAAAGCAAATGGTCATATCCTAAAAACCTCGGAAATGCTATTAATACTTCAGGGCGATGAAATGTCTCCATTCATTCATTTTGACGGTAAAACCCTTTATTTTTCCTCCGACGGAAGGCCCGGAATGGGTGGATTTGACATTTATATGACCAGAATGCAGGAGGACAGTTCATGGTCGGAACCCAAAAACCTTGGTTATCCGATAAATACCTACAATGACGAATTGGGACTTGTCATCGAATCAGGAGGTCAAAAAGCCTACTTTTCATCAAAACGGGATGAAAAAGGCGGAAAGAATATTTATTCCTTTAAGCTTTATGAATCCATCAGACCCGATCCTGTTGCCTATCTAAAGGGCAAAGTATCCGATAAGGAGACAGGTCAGCCTTTGGTTGGAGTGTATGAGCTAATCAATCTGTCAACTGGCAGGACTGTACTAAACAACAATACAGATACGTATGGGAATTTCCTTGTATGCCTGCCGTCGGGATATAACTACGGACTTAATGTGAGCCGGAAAGGCTATCTCTTCTATTCTGAGAATTTCATGTTTGAGGGACAGCATACTGTTCTGGAGCCCTATCTTGAAAAATATTAAACTCAGTCGCCTGAAGGTAGGAGAGAAAATGCTGCTTGCAAACGTATTCTATAAGGTCGATTCCTGGCAGATCGAGAATGAGTCACTTTCTGAGCTTAACAAGCTCTGCGACCTGCTTAAGGAAAACCAGCAGCTTAAAATTGAGATAGGTGGGTATACCGATGCTACAGGGACTGATGAACATAATCAGACGCTTTCAGAAAAAAGAGCCCTTTCAGTTGTTGATTTTCTGATTGAAAAGGGGATTTCCCCCGACAGGCTTAGATACAAGGGGTACGGCAACAAGTCTCCGGTAGGGAACAATATCACTATCGAAGGCCGAAAGCTTAACAGGAGAACCGAGGTCCAGATAATAGAGAACAAACAATAAAAACAGCTGCCCGGGGTGGGCAGCTGCTTTCGCTCATGCTTGGATTTGTTCAGACATTAATTGAGATGAAGTGAACATCTGGTATATCAGATTGTGCTCAAGGTATTTGAAAAATTATTAACAAGCTTCTCAGCAGCCACTGCTGCCGGTGCAGGAATGGAAAAATAGATGGCGGATCCGGCAAGACCATTGCACTCAATCCAGAGCGATCCT
The DNA here is from genome assembly GCA_963732115.1 of uncultured Bacteroidales bacterium. Taxonomy (GTDB): domain Bacteria; phylum Bacteroidota; class Bacteroidia; order Bacteroidales; family VadinHA17; genus LD21. The sequence continues at coordinate 113,293 of CAVSYN010000002.1, read as the reverse complement.
TCCATACTTTGAATAAGCTTACGCGTCAGAGCCAGATTAACAGCCGAATATGTGTCACTGAATCTGGTAAGGGGAATGGTAAGGTCCTGGCTTTGCAGGAATTCCTTACTTTTGAAATACCCCTGTCCGGAATCAAGGATATAAAAGGTCAGTTTATCATCCCTGAAATGATAGCCGACCTTAATATAACCCGATTTTGTATTTGCCAGAGCGTTTTGAAACAGATTACGAATTACCCTATTCAACCTGTTTGCATCAATTAAGTATTCTGTTTGATTAAGTGACTGGTTTTCAGTCATAAGGATCAAGTCCTTGTATCTTTCCTTCTTTAAGATATCCCTGAATTCTGAAAGAAGTTCATTAAATAATTTATCTGGATTACAATTCCCCGGTTCAGTTATTGAATTACCCGTATCAATGATTGCGGAATCAAGAAAATTGTCAAACAGCGATATTATTTGTTCACAGGAGGAGTATATGTGATTACTGAATTCCTCCCTTTCTTCCTTATTATATTCTGCTTTGTTCAGAAGATAAGAAAACGCGACGATCGCATTCATCTGCGTCCTCATCTCATGAGAAATTCCGGTCAATACAGAGGAACAATTTATTAATTTCTGGTTACACGATTCCATAATCTTCCCTTCATCCTGACGTCTTGATTCAGGCCTTCCAGATTCCTCTTTAATATTTGCCGAAAGATTAAACATTGAATTCCTTGTTTTTTCTTTATTATTTCAAGGATCTCAGGACTTTTCTTGCATCTTTCCTGTAGATCGTATTTGAGTTCTTTATCAATGACAACTGTTTCACAGCCTTTGCTTTTTCTTCAGTAATGATATAACACATTGCAAGGTACCATTGGGCGTGATCAATATAGAAGTTGTCATTATCCTGAATCACTTTTGAAAAAGAACTCTTTAGCTGCAGGATAGTTATGGTTTTCAAAGTTTGAAATACCATTCAGCAAGTAGATTGCATATTACCAGGCTCACTTTCAACTACTTTGTTGAAATAGATGGCCGCATTCCTGTAGTCATGAATATCATAGTAATCCAATGCCATGGTATAATCGTTGTTTTTGACAATTTCTACCGATCTTGAAGACGCGGCAGTCTCATAAGGCTTGTAGTAACGGCTTATTATTTCGTCACTGCTCATCTTCCTGCGTTCGAAAACATCGCAAGACCTCCAATAATAATAAGGGCAGCAAGTACGGCCGCATATTTTATTACAGGTCGTCCCCCTTGTTTCTTGGCAGGTATACTAACCTCTCTCTGCTTCTCAATTGCATTGAGCTTGTTTCGAAGGTTCAGCAGATCCTGGTTCTTAAGAATATTATCTGTTTTATTCCGAAGTTCAACCTCTCTTCGAAGTTTTTCATTCCCGGCTAAGTTCTTTCCTGAACCATTGCTTTTCGGCTTCATCCATCTCTCCGGCATTATACCGTTCGATGAAATATGAAAAATCGATTGTTTTCATAATTTATTTCGTTTAAAATTATTTCCAAACTTCAATACATCAAATACACGCACTTATAATTAGTGCCTGTATCCCTGTACATACGTATCATCCCCGGATAATATCATCAATCCAGACCTGACATTGCAAATTCCAAACAACAAAACAGTAAAAAACTGTCCGTTTTATTCCCTGCCTCCGCTGAAGCAGGCTTTCAAAAATATTGTATTTAAATCCTTACCGGCGGCATTGATGGTTTAATAATAGGTTCACCGGCATCACCACCTTTAACACAAATCATTTCTTCAGTTGTCAGCGCGTAGTCGCTGAAAATTTCGTCGATAGTTTCAAAATTCAGGGTTTTCATTTTTTTGGTTTTTAATCATTAATACTTAATTCGGGTAATTCGTAATTCTTGCGATCATTACAATGTTACATGTCGGAACAAGGGGTTTTGTGACATCGAAAAATCAATTATTTTTATTTTTTTTTATTAAATCAAGAAAATCAATGACTTACTAAAGCAGGAAATATCAAAATTTGTATATTTGCTTTGACATTATTAGGAAACTTGTAATCTTTACACGGGGAACAAGATAAATCAGCGCACTCCTAATGACCTTTTTTAATCGTATACAGGTGGTCTTAATTGTATATCTGTTGTGCTTCTGCTGCGGGGATATGAGTCGCTTTGGGCACAACGGGTATTCCGGATAAAAATACCAAAACGGGGAATCAGGTTAAAGATATACAGAAAGCAAACAAATGGCGGCGAACCCCAGGATCTGGATCAGCTCAATGCCGGCTTCCTCTCAGCAATGACAGATGGTGATACAGCAAGATCCAGAATATATGTTAACTCTATCCTGAAAAAACTCAGGGAAAACAATTTCGATAACCTGGCATCTTCCACATCTCAGTTTTATATAGGAGTATTCTACTACTCATTAAAAAATAATTCTGAAGCCATTAACTGGTTCAAGCTGTCCTCTTCGATACGCAGGCAAATAAATCCTGTGGATGAAATCCTGGCTAAGTGTTTGTTCAACCTGGGACTTGCTTATGGTAACCTTGGTGATTTCCGCAGGATGGAACAATATACACTTGAATCACTTGAGATTGACAAAAAGCTGCACGGGGAATCCAGCCTTCTTTTACTTAAAGACATTAACAGCCTTATATCGGCTTATTTTGGATTGAATGAATATAATAAGGCAATCAGCAATGGCAATGCTGCACTGAACCTTATAAATGGTGATATGGGAACTTATAGTTCAGATGCCGCGATATTGTTTACAAATATAGGTGCGTGCTACGCGCGCTTATCCGACTATTCAAAAGCCGCCCTTTACCTGGAGAAGGCAGAGTCAATCTACAAGGAGAATTCCCTTGCCGCAGATGACAACTATATTAACCTGCTAAATACCCTGGCTGTCACTTATTTCTTCCTTGGATCAAATGACAAATCGGATATTTATTTCAGAAAAGGGATTGAAATGATCAAATCATCCAATTCTGCCTTATCCCTGAACCTTATCAACAGCTTTGCAATCGTGCTTGGAAATGCCGGGCAGGTGAAGAAAGGTGAAACTCTTATAATTAACTCCCTGAATAAAGCAAAAAGTTTTTTTGGCACAGATTCGAGGGACTATGTTGAAGTGCTTAAGAATTATGCCGAATACCTGAGGACATTCAACCTCGATACCAGAAAATCGCTGGCCCTGTATGAGCAGTGTATTGATTATCTTCACAACCGGGAAGAAGATCTGTCGCTGAAAGATCCTGTTATGCTGGGTTATGCCCTTTCACTGTCGGGTAACGGGGAATCGGAAAAGGCTCTTGGTATAATCCAGGATCTGCTCTTTTCGCGAATACCCGCAAAAGTTCAGCATTCCACACTGGAAAACCCTGAATTAAGTCTGATTGAGCCCGACCTGTGGTCCATAAATGTCTTAAAAGCAAAGTATAAGATTCTCTGGAACCTTTACAAAAAAAAGGAGGATTACAGCTTTTTGCTGGCAGCATCGGGTACCTCTGAACTAATAGTTTCACTGCTCGAAAAAGTGCGCATAAATATAAGTGAGGAGGACAGCAGATTGATCCTTGGCGACCGGTACAGGGATGCATACCTGTTTGCGATACGCGATTTTGACCTTTGTTACAAAAAGACAGGCAATGATGCCTACCGCGATAAGGCATTCAAATACTCCGAAAAAAGTAAGGTTGCAGGACTGCTGGCATCTACGCGTGAACTCAAGGCAACCCAGTTCCATATTCCTGCTGATATTGCTGAACTTGAGAGACGCCTGAAGATGGAAATCAGTTTTTATAATGCCAGAATTTCGGAGGAAAGCGTAAGAAGATCTACTGATGCCTCGGTGATAAACGAGTGGAAAGGTATCGTTCTGAATGCAACCCAGAAACGGGACTCCATGATCAGTCTGTTCGAAAAGAAATACCCCGAATATTACAGGATAAAGTACAACACTGAAGTTATTGATCCTGATAGGATCCCGGAAATAGCAGGCAGGAAAACCAACTACCTGAATTATGTTGTGGCAGATTCTGTTCTGTACATTTTTCTGGTTAACAAAAGATATAAAGAACTACTTAACGATTCCCGTCGATTCTTCATTCTTCAACAAGATCCGGCAATTCCGGAATCTGCTTTCAATGCCGGTAGCCAATGCGAAATCGAATTTTATAAAGTATCAGGAGATAGGGAACAGTCTCTACAAAACCATTATCGAACCAACAAGAAAATATTTGATATCCAATAAATTGCTGATATCTCCCGACAATATTCTATCATATATACCCTTTGAAGCAATTCCGGTGGGAACTGTTTCAGGCGACAAAATCCTCTACAAAGAGATACCATTATCTTATGAATGAATTCAGGATCTCATATACCTATTCTGCAACATTCCAGGCCGAATCGTTCAGGAGAAGCCATGAGTTTTCAAACAGTGTAATTGCATTTGCTCCAGTGTATACGGGAAGCATCGATGTTGATTCCCTTCTGATAACGAGGCAGGCAAGATTTTCCAAGCTTCATGACCTGCGCTTTGCAAGGATGGAGGCACAATATGTTACAAATCTTACAAATGGAAAGCTGTGTATTAATAATGGGGCGAAGGAATCGATTTTCAAGTCGGAAGCTGGCAAATATGACATTATTCATCTTGCGATGCATACGGTTCTGAATGATCAGTATCCGATGTATTCAAAAATGCTTTTTTACCAGGAAAAAGATTCTGTTGAAGATGGCAACCTGAATACCTATGAGGTATATGGGGTACCCTTAAAGGCAAAGATGGTAATACTCAGCTCGTGCAACACCGGATCAGGTGTTTTGCATTCAGGTGAAGGGATACTGAGTCTCGCAAGAGGATTTATTTATTCCGGCAGCCAGTCGGTAATAATGGCAATGTGGGAGATTGAAGACAGATCCGGGACGGAGATAGTTGAAAATTTCTACAGGTATCTGAAGAAGGGAGCGACGAAAAGTACTGCACTCCGAAAAGCAAGGGTCGACTATCTTAAAAAGGCTGATATGCTCAGGTCACATCCCTATTTCTGGTCATCTCTTGTAATTTACGGGAATAACGCGCCGCTTTATTTTTCGGGCAGAATTTTTTGGTTCGCAGTTCCTATCCTGGTTCTCATCGGAGGATTGATCACTTTCTTCTATTTCAGATCCAGGAGTTCCTTGTATTCCGGATCTTCCTTTACCAGGACCATCAGGGCTTCCTTGCTTAAGTATTTCTTCCGACGGGCATAGGTTTCGTTTTTAAGGTTCATTTTCGTAACTATTTCCATATACGAAAAACCTTCTGAGTACAACGTCAGAATTGTTTGGGCATCGGTGTTAAGCTTCTGGAATGCCCGGCTGACAACTCCTTTCAAGAACCGGGTTTTTTGCTTCTTCACTGTCGGTTTCATCAGGCAGGTCAAATTCGATTTCAGTGTTTCTCGATTTTTTCCTCAGCTGGGAGCTCCAGATATTCCTTGCTATACCAAAAAAATAACCTTTCAGGTCCGATGTCAGTTTCAGCTCATTATCAGAGATCTGTTTGTAAAGGAAAATTATTGATTCCTGAAAAACATCTGAAACATCGGCTTCTGAGCCGCTGTTCTTGAGTACGTGATGTCTGATTGTCTGAAGGTAGTTGTCGTAAATCCATTTAAGTATCTGATCGTCCTGCTGACGGATCCCCTCAATGATTGCGCTATCTGGTATCTTACGGAACAATCGGTGACTTTAATTCCAGAATGAGTTGACAAATATAACATTTCCTGACAGGATATGTATTAATCTGTCAGTGACGGTATTGATTAATTGGATATTGTAAGCAATACTTTATTAAATTATAAATATCTTTACTTTTCCTAATTAAACGGTCGGGTGTAAGAAAATGTTATTTCCCTTTGTAAAACAATATGATGCGATGGACTGTGGACCTGCATGCCTTAAAATGGTTGCAGGTTTTTACAAAAAGAACTTTTCAATTGACTATTTAAGAAAGAAATGTTTCATCACAAGGGGAGGAGTCTCTTTCCTGGGGCTTTCCGAAGCTGCCGATTCATTGGGTTTCAGGACATTGGGAGTAAAGATCCCATTTGAGATGATGGAGGAGAAAGTAACACTCCCGTGCATAGTTCACTGGCAGCAGAAACACTTCGTAGTAGTTTACAAGATAAGAAATGGAAAACTCTGGGTTGCCGACCCTGCCACCGGCCTGGTTAAATACACGCGCGAGGAGTTTGAAAAGAACTGGGTAAATACTCTTACTGACGGGAAAAAATCAGGGCTGGTTTTGCTAATTGAGCCGACTCCGGGGCTTTATGATATTGAAGAGTCATCAGGAAACAAAAAACGGATTCAAATTCCTGCTTAAATATTTCAGGCTATATCGTAAATACCTCGGACAACTGATCATTGGCCTCCTGGTAGGAAGCTGCATTTTGCTCATCTTTCCGTTCCTCACCCAGTCAATTGTCGACATAGGTCTGAATAACAATGATATAGGTTTCATATACCTTATTTTGTTTGCCCAGCTTGCTCTTGTAGTCGGAAGATTATCAGTTGAGTTTATCCGAAGCTGGCTTTTGCTGCATATAGGTTCGCGTGTTAACGTTGCAATCATTTCCGGATTCCTGCAGAAACTTATGGCTCTGCCAATGGCTTTTTTTGATCAAAAGCTTACAGGTGATATACTCCAGCGCATTGATGATAATAACAGGATTGAGGAGTTTCTTACATCGGCAAGCTTAAGCATACTTTTCTCATTTTTTAATATAGCTGTCTTCGGAATAGTACTTGCAATTTTCAGCCTAAAAATATTTACCCTGTTTCTTGCCGGCACATTGCTTTATATTCTCTGGGTCTCCCTTTTTATGAAATCGAGGGCACGAATCGACAATCAGCGGTTTAAAGAAATGTCTGCCTCAGTTTCGAAGCTGATTAGTATAATAAATGGAATGCAGGAAATAAAACTCACACAAAGTGAGCTCAGCAAGAGGTGGGACTGGGAGCAGCACCAGGCTAACCTGTTCGGATTGAAAGTGCGGGGTTTAAGCCTGATCCAGTATCAGTCAGCAGGCGCCACGCTTATAAGCGAGCTGATGAACATCCTGATTACAATAATCGCAGCTACTGCAGTGCTTAAAGGCAGCATGACACTTGGTATGATGCTTGCCGTTCAATTCATTATTGGTCAGATGAATGTACCTGTGAATCAGATTATTGGGTTTTTCAGAGTATCCCAGGACGCAAAAATGAGCCTCGACAGGCTGGCTGAGGTCCACAATATGCAGGACGAGGAGTCTGATTCGGAAAATAAAGTAAGGCGATTGCCTGAGAACAAGAATATCACAGTAAAAAACCTTTCATTTCAGTATGAAGGTCCCCGGTCCCCGTTTGCCTTGAAAAACGCAGACCTGGTGATAGAAGAAAACAAGGTGACTGCAATAGTGGGGGTGAGCGGAAGCGGAAAGACAACCCTGTTGAAAATGCTTCTTGGATTTTATCAGCCGGTAACCGGGGAAATAATGGTAGGTGAAACAGGTCTGCCGAACATCAGCCTCAGATTGTGGCGCGAAAAAGTAGGAGCGGTTATGCAGGATGGTTTCCTGTTTCCCGATACAATTGCAAGGAATATTGCTCCCGGGTCAGAAGCGATTGATGAATCCATCATGGTAAATGCTGCCGAGACTGCAAATATCAGGGGATTTATCGAATCACTCCCTCTGGGTTACAATACAAAAATAGGTTCTGATGGTCACGGGCTCAGCGAGGGACAAAAGCAACGGCTGCTTATAGCCCGTGTCATTTATAAGAACCCTGAGATACTCATCTTTGATGAAGCAACAAATTCGCTCGATGCAAATACTGAGAAGGTCATAGTCGAAAACCTGGCTGATTTCTACAGGGGCAAAACGGTTATCATTGTTGCTCACCGCCTCAGTACGGTGAAAAATGCTGATAAGATAGTAGTTCTCGACAGCGGACAGATAGTGGAAACAGGAAACCACCAGAACCTGATCGAAAAGCGCGGGGCATATTACAATCTTGTTAAGAATCAGCTCGAATTGGGTAATTAAATTGACTAAAATGGAAGAGACCAAACCCGATATTGTTTATTCCGATTCCGTTAATGAAATAATGGGACATCCGCCCGGTAAAAATACTAAGGTGGGGAAATACAGTTATACTGGGTGTCTTTGTCCTGATTATTTTCCTCGCCTGGCTGATAAAATATCCCGACGTAATTCCCGCACCTGTTGAGATCACTACAGTAAATCCTCCCGTTACCTTAATGTCAAAGATCACGGGACGGATCAAGAATCTGTATGTAAAGGACAAGGATAAAATATCTGCTGGTCAGCTGATAGCAGTCATGGAGACGGCTGCTTCAATAGACGATGTGAAAAAGCTTAAAGAAATTGTTGACACGATCAAAAGTCCTGAAAGGATAGTGCTGACATCCCTGCCTAATTTCAATGAACTGGGAGAAATTCAAAGCTACTGGGGTTCATTTCTTAAAAGCCTTTCGGATTTTAACAACTACAATATAAATGATTACTACGGAAATAAAATAATATCCCTGACGGATGAAATAGACAATACCCTGGTTTATATAGGCAGAATTAAGGAAAAGGAAAAACTATATACAGAGAATCAATTGCTTGAAGAAAAGAAGTTCAAAAGGGATTCGATGCTTTATGTAAACAGGGTTTACTCTGAAAGCGACCTGGAAAAATCGCGCCAGTCGCTGATCAGGATCAACATTGAACTTCAGCAGGTAAGGCTTGATCATTCGGCCAAATCTATTGAGCTTGCAGAAAAAAGACAACTTTTGCAGGATTATAAGATAAAGAAGCTGGAGGAACGTGAAAAATACTACTCTGTGCTTAATGAATCATTCTCTGAACCTAAAGGCCCAGATAAAGATCTGGGAAAACACCTATCTGTTGATCTCCCATGTAACCGGAGTAGTTACATTCACAAAGTTCTGGAGTGAAAATCAGATAGTCAATAAGGATGAACCTGTTCTTAGCATTGTTCCTTTCGAGACAGGCGATTATGTCGGCCGTATAAACCTGAAAATGCACCGTTCAGGTAAGGTGAAGATGGGGCAGTCAGTGAATATCAAGCTGAGCGGATTTCCATACCTTGAATATGGAATGGTAAGGGGTGTTGTCAATTCAATTTCCCTGGTGCCTTCAGGGGACTCATATATTATTGACCTGAAACTGCCATCGGGCCTTACGACACTTTACGGGAGGCAGCTTGATTTTACACAGAATATGCAGGGGACTGCTGAAATAATAACGGATGATCTGAGGCTTCTTCAGAAGATAATCAATCCGTTCCGTTACCTTATATCAAGAAATAAAAGATAGCCTATTTTTTGGAATAGGGTTCATAATCATCATCTTTTGTGACGGGAAAAGATGTTCCAGGCTTATTTTGCAGGTTCCCTGGGTACTCTGATTCTTTTTTACATATTTTCTGTATAGGCTGAAGCCAAGAGCTGCAAGTACTGCAACAAATATGATTATGTCCTTGCTGGTCATTGAAGTCTATTTTTAATCCTGATCCTAAAACAAATAACAGGAGTTGAAATTCTCCGGCAAATATATTATTAATCTCACTATATAAAATCAGCCCAGAGGAAATTGTTGTTAAATAATAATTAGAACCCCATTATCCCGCGCGGTTTCCCCTATTTAGCAATTATCTTTCTTTTTTCCTAAAACTTTGAGTTTTAATAAATAATTCGATATTTTCGTACTCTGAAAAATCCACGGCCTTACTGTGGGATGTTGTACTATTGAAGATATTGAACCTTAAAGGATTGGATAATGATTAAAGAAAATCCGGATGACTCTGTTCTTGATGAACAGCACGGAGCAAATTCAAAAGCTGCCGGTACTGGAGACACTAATGAAGCTGAAAATGCCAAAAAAACTGAATCCAAACAGGAAGAAGAAATAGCAGAGGAAAACAAAAAAAGCCCAGGTGACGCGAAAAAAGAGAAACTGAATCAGCATCTTCTGAAGTTGTTGAAAAACATACTTCTCGGGCAGCGGAGCTAAATGAACTGGATGAGATTGAACTTCCTCCTGTGGATTACTCAGGTTTTTCAAAAGCCGAGCTTGTTGAAACACTTGCTCTGATTATTGAAAACAGGCCTCCTTCCGAAATCCGCGATGACGTGGAACGGATCAAAACCCTGTTTTATAAAAAGATCAAGTATGAAGCTGAAGAACGGAAAAGCAAATTTCTGGAAGGCGGAGGGAAAATAGAGGAATATAAAATATGGGTTGATCCGCTTGATTACCGTGTTAAGGAGCTTCTTGAGAAATACAGGGAGAGGAAGAATGACTATAATAAAGTTCAGGAAGCAGAGAAATACGAAAACCTGAAAAGAAAATATGATATAATTGACAAGATAAAGGATCTGGTAAACAGGGAGGAATCGATAAACAAAACCTTTCATGATTTCCGAAACCTGCAGAATGAATGGCACTCGATAGGAGTGGTGCCTCAATCATCACTTAAGGATCTGTGGGAAAACTATCATCACAGTGTTGAAGTCTTTTATGATTACATCAAGATCAACAAGGAACTTCGGGACCTTGACCTGAGGAAAAACCTCGAAGCTAAAGTCCAGCTGTGCGAAAAGGCTGAAGAGCTTTTGCTTGAACCAAGTGCGGTTAATGCGTTCAGGGCTTTGCAGGATTATCACAACCAATGGCGTGAGATTGGACCTGTTCCCCAGGAATCCAAGAATGAAATATGGGAAAGATTCAAGGAAGCAACCTCACAGATCAATAAAAGGCATCATGAGTACTTTGAGAACCAGAAGGATGACCAGAGGAAAAACCTTGATGCTAAACTTGCTTTGTGTGAACAGGTTGAAGCAATCAACCTGATGGAGATAAAAAGCTTCAGGGACTTTGATGAAAAGGCCGATAAGATTGTTGCATTGCAGAAAATGTGGCGTACTATCGGATTTGCTCCCAAGAAACAGAATAACAAAGTATACCAGCGTTTCCGTGAAGCCTGCGATGCCTTCTTCGAAAAGAAAAGAAGCTTTTATGCTGATAATAAGGAGACACAACTTAATAACCTGCAGCTTAAGACCGAATTGTGCTTGCAGGCAGAATCCCTTCAGGAAAGCACTGACTGGAAAGCAACATCCGATGCTCTCATAAAGCTTCAGAAGGAATGGAAGGAAATAGGCCCGGTTCCACGGAAACAGTCTGAAAAGACCTGGAGGAGATTCCGCAAAGCCTGCGACCACTTCTTCAACATGAAAGCTGAGTACTTCACAAACCTTGATACCTCGTATGAGGATAATCTAAAGGCTAAGATTGCTGTTATTGAAGAGCTTGAGAAATTTGAACCCGGATCTGATGTTCAGGCTGCTTTTGAACGCCTGAAGGAATTACAGAGAAAATGGACAGAGATCGGATTTGTACCGTTTAATAAGAAAGAAGAAATTACAAACAGGTACAGGAATGCCCTGAATAAGGAATTTGACAAGCTTAAAATCGCAGACGAGGACAAGAGCATCCTTAAATACAGGACAAAGCTTGATAATCTTAAGTCGAATCCGAAAGCATCACGAAAGGTACGGAACGAAAGAGATAAATTCTTCACGAAGATCAAACAGCTTGAAAGTGATATTGTCCTTTGGGAAAATAATATTGGATTCTTTGCAAAATCAACTAATGCTGATACGATGATAAGAGAGGTTCAGGAAAAAATCGAGAACGCGAAGAAGATGATTAAGACACTCGAAGAAAAAGTTAAAATGATAGACCAGTCAGGTCTTGATGGTTGATTATTTAGAAGTATTGTTTTAAAAATTCCATAAGTTGGCTGACGTTAAGTATGTATTTGTTACAGGAGGAGTAACCTCCTCACTGGGTAAAGGTATTATTTCCGCCTCACTGGCAAAGCTTCTCCAGTCAAGAGGGTATTCTGTCACAATTCAGAAGCTTGATCCATATATAAATGTTGACCCCGGAACCCTGAACCCTTATGAGCACGGTGAATGCTATGTCACCCTCGATGGAGCTGAGACGGATCTTGATCTTGGCCATTATGAACGATTTTTAAATGTGCCTACAAGTCAGGCAAATAATGTAACAACGGGCAGGATCTATCAGACTGTAATTAATAAGGAAAGAAAGGGAGATTACCTGGGGAAGACGGTTCAGATTATACCTCATATAACTGATGAGATCAAGAGAAGGATAAAGCTTCTGGGTTCAGGGAATAAGTACGATATTGTTATTACAGAGATAGGTGGTACTGTTGGTGACATGGAATCGCTGCCCTACATAGAATCGGTCAGGCAGCTGAAATGGGAAATGGGCTCTCAGAACTGCATTGTAATACATCTTACCCTGGTTCCTTATCTTTCTGCATCGGGGGAGCTAAAAACAAAACCGACACAGCATTCGGTAAAGGTCCTGCTTGAAAATGGGATCCAACCTGACATACTGGTGCTAAGGACTGAAAGAAACCTTACCCAGGACATTAAGAGGAAAGTTGCTTTGTTTTGTAACGTTGAAGAGGAAGCCGTTGTCCAATCAGTTGATGTATCAACCATCTATGAGGTTCCGGTTAAAATGCTTGAGGAAAAGCTTGACAGTACTGTTTTGCGAAAAATGACATTGCCTGTTGCAAAGGAACCTCAGCTGACACAATGGAGGGAATTCCTTACCAGGCTTAAAAACCCCAAACATTCAGTTCAGGTCGGCCTTGTTGGTAAGTATGTTGAATTACCTGACGCCTACAAGTCAATATCAGAATCATTCATTCACAGCGGTGCAATGAATGAATGTGAGGTAAATGTCCGTTACATCCATTCGGAAGAAATTACTGACGAGAATGTAAATAAGATGCTGAAGGGACTACAGGGTATCCTGGTTGCACCCGGATTCGGATCGCGCGGCATAGAAGGGAAAATTACCACTGCAAAATACGCAAGGGAGAACAATATACCATTCCTGGGAATTTGCCTTGGAATGCAATGTGCGGTTATCGAATTTGCACGGAATGTCCTTCACCTCGAGGGTGCACATTCAACCGAAATAAACCATAAAACAAAACATCCGGTCATCGACCTTATGGAGGAACAGAAAAGCATAATCGATAAGGGCGGAACAATGAGGCTGGGAGGTTATAAATGCATTATTTCAAAGAATTCTCTGACATACAGGATATATGGTAGAACTGAAATTGTGGAAAGACACAGGCACAGATATGAATTTAATGACAAATATTTTGATGAGTTCAGGGAGAACGGAATGATACCGGTAGGAATAAATCCCGAATCAAAGCTTGTCGAAATAATGGAGATACCATCTCACAAATGGTTCATTGGAGTGCAGTTCCATCCTGAATACAGCAGCACTGTTATCAGTCCGCACCCCCTGTTCGTGAACTTCATTAAAGCCTGCATTAGACTGACTTATTCAAATCTAAAATCAACTATTATCTCAAACTGAATGGATAAAAATACAATAACTGGCATAATTCTGATTTTCGCAATATTTATCGGATTCAGCGTATACAACGGCAGCCGAAATAACAAATCATACAAGAAGGTGATCGCTGTAGCTGATTCGCTTTATGCGAAAGGGGATATGGAAAATGCCAGGGCTGAGTACATAAATGCACTACGCTTCAAACCCAATCAGCCTGAAGCAGTTGCAAAAGTAAAAGAGATTAACCAGCTGCTCGGATTTGCTCCTGCCCAACCAAAGATAGATTCTCTCGAATTAAGCAAAGGTGAGTCAAAAAGAGCTCCGATGATCGCTCCTACTGGTGCGATCGACTCCAGCCAGGTTGGTGTATTTGGAGGATCAGTAAAAGGTGATACAGGTTTTATATCACTGGAAAACAATAAATTAGCGCTTAAAATTTCACTTAAGGGAGGCAGGATATACTCTGCCCGCATGAAAGATTACAGGACATACGATTCATTACCTGTGGTACTATTTTCAGGCGACTCAACAATTTTCGGATTCAATTTTTTTACAGCCGATAACAAAGCTGTTCAGACAAACGATCTCTACTTTAAGCAGGTAGGAGAAAACAAAACGATTGTAGTTACATCCCAGCCTCAGAGTGTTATACTCAGGCTGATGGCGGGCGATGAAAGATATATTGAATATAAATACACACTTGCTCCTGACAAGTACATGGTTGACTTTGATGTGACATTTAAGTCGATGGAGTCCATAATTGCATCAAATGTAAACAGTCTGACTCTTGATTGGCGAATGTATCTTCCGCAGCAGGAAAAAGGCAGGCAGAATGAGGAAAATTACACAAACATAAAATACAGATATTACCAGGATGAGGTAGCCGGTCTGCGATTAAGGCAGCAAAAGGAGCTTGAGACAGCTGATATACCCACAAAACTGAACTGGGTGGCATTTCAGGACCAGTTCTTTTCTTCCGTTCTGATTTCCAAAGATTATTACCTGAACGGAACAGTGTCCTCTACAAGAACCATCGGATCGGAAAAATATATAAGATATTTTACTACCGAACTTGGAGTTCCTTTCACCCCTGGCCCCGAAACGGTTTTAGGAATGAAGATGTACTATGGCCCGAACCATATCTCAACTCTTAGAAAAGAAGGGATCAAGCTTGAAGAGCTTGTTTTTCTGGGAAAGAATATAATCGGCTGGATAAACAGATTTGTGATAATACCGGTTTTTAACTGGCTTGAAAAGTACATTGCAAGTTACGGTATAATCATACTCATTCTTACAATTCTTATTAAGGTAGTCCTATTCCCGCTTACCTTTAAATCGTACAAGTCGCAGGCAACAATGCAGGTCCTGAAACCAATGGTTGATGAACTTGGCAAAAAATTCCCTAGAAAGGAGGATGCCATGAAAAAGCAGCAGGCCACAATGGATCTGTATAAGAGAGCAGGCGTAAATCCCATGGGAGGATGCCTGCCTATGCTGCTGCAGATGCCTATCTTGTTTGCCATGTTCAGGTTTTTCCCGGTGTCGATAGAATTACGGCAGGAGCATTTCCTCTGGGCTACCGACCTTTCAACTTACGACTCGATTCTTACATTGCCGTTCAAAATACCGATATACGGAAGCCATGTGAGCCTGTTCACTCTGCTCATGACAGCGTCCACGCTCCTTACGATGAAAATGACAGGATCATCACCCGGACAGGATCAGCCCGGGATGAAAATGATGATGTACATGATGCCGGTAATGTTCATGCTTATGCTTAATAATTTCTCGGCAGGCCTTACATACTACTATTTTTTGGCCAATATATTAACCTACCTCCAGAATCTGGTTTCAAAGAAATTTATTAATGCCGACAAAGTTTTAGCTACTCTGGAGGCTAACAGGAAGAAGCCCATGAAGAAATCAAAATGGCAGCAGCGTCTTGAAGAAGCGGCCAAGCAAAGGGGAATACAGCCATCTAAAAGATAAAGTGTAATGTAAACACTTAATTCTGATTTATGTGCGAAAAAAAATCAGGCTGATGAATACTATAATTTATCAGCCTGATTTTATTTATGTTAAATTTTATTAAATAATTTTTTCAAGAAAAAAATTAGTTTAAATTTCGTATACCAATTTTAGGGGAAAAAATGGGGAAAAAAGTCAAGAATAAAGATTTAGCCGAAAGGCTTGGCGTATCCAGTACGTTAGTGTCACTTGTTCTGAATAATAAAGCAGATCAGCATGGTATTCGGAAAGATACACAGGAAAAGGTTCTTGCGTTGGCAAGGCAGATGGGTTATTTTGATCTGATGAGGGACCATCAGGAGGTTTCGCCTGTCGAGGAAAAACCGGGTGTTATCGGAATGATAGTTCCATCGCTTCATGATCAGTTTGTTTACGAAATAACTCCTTTTCTGCAAAAAGCCTTTGCCAGTATCGGAGTCGGATTCTCAGTTATAACAAAGGATCCGGACGATAGAAGATATAACCGCCTGATCAGCGCCTTCCGGAAATTTTACAGCGGACTTATTCTTGTTGGTGAAGCTGCCGATGATTATACTATACGCTCGCTGAGAGCAACAGGTTATCCATTTGTTCTGCTGGAGAAATGTGTCAGGATGCTGCGACTTAATACTGTCTGCACCGACATGGTGGAAGGCTCGCAACGGGTTGCTGATCATATAGAAAAACTGGGTTATAAGAATGTCCTTACCGTGACTTATGCAGGCTCTTTAAACAATGACCATGTCCTTATCGAGACACTCAGGGAGGCGCTTGGCCATAAAGCAGGGATAAATAAGCCGGAAAACATCGAACTTGATAATCAGATTGTCAGCAGCGATATCGACTTCAGTCAGCTTGAAAAACATATGCGGCCACCAAACAGTGCAGATGTTATGATCATTATGCACTCCGACCTGGTATACAGGATCATGGCGTTCTTAAGAAAAAAGAATCTTCGGGTTCCCCAGGATATTGCCTTGATTTCAATGGAAGAAGGAATTGGTTTTGACCTGATGTTCACTCCGGTGACCTGCCTGAAGAAACCATACACAGGAATGGCACTTAAAGTAGCCAACATGATCTGGTCTGAAGTAAAAAATTCCGGCAACGGCAAATATAAAAGGCAGGTAAGCATAACACCCGAACTGGTTATAAGAAATTCCTGCGGCACAATATAGTATCCCACTTAATGCGAAAATATGCCTGTCTTCTGATGACCTGTGCAGTTTCTTTAGTTGCAGGCTGCTCAGGACGTCATCTCATAACAAACAAAACTTATCTTAATATCGTTGACTCCGCCTTTAAGGAAAGACGGTTTTTGTATTCTGCACGTGAGGATCAGCTGACCAAAGTCCTCGGTGAGAAGCTCGATAACAGCCAGTCAGATGCAATCAGGTTTCTGTATGCTTTCATGCCACTAAGCGATCTTGCCGATTACTCTGGTGACTTCTTTCTTGAGAATTCAAACATAGCTCTCGATACAAGAAATAACACGTCATGGGGCAGTTCGATACCGGAGGAAATATTCCTGCATTATGTTCTCCCCTGCAGGATCAACAATGAAAATCTTGATTCATTCAGGATAAAGTACCATTTCGAATTGTCGGAAAGAATTAAGGGGCTTGAAATGGGAGCGGCTGCTCTCGAGATAAATCACTGGTGCCACGAAAAAGTTACCTACCAGCCTTCAGATATCAGAACATCAGGACCTTTAAGCACAATACTTTCTGCCAGAGGCCGCTGTGGCGAGGAATCCACCTTGATTGTCAGTGCGCTGCGGGCTGCAGGGATCCCGGCACGGCAGGTGTACACTCCCCGTTGGGCTCATACCGACGACAATCATGCCTGGGTTGAAGCTTGGATCAATGGTGAATGGCATTATATGGGAGCCTGCGAACCGGAACCCGTGCTCGACAGAGGCTGGTTCACTGAGCCTGTACGACGGGCAATGCTCGTACACACCAGGTCATTCGGAGCACCTTACGGTAATGAGAATTATATTAATAAATACAAGTGCTTTACCGAGGTAAATGTTCTGTCAACATATGCAGAGACAAAACGGATATATGTCAAAGTGCACGATAAAGTAGGAATGCCTGTCAGGGATGCAAAGGTTGAATTCCAGCTCTACAATTACGCAGAGTTTTATCCCATTGCAACAGTCCCTTCAGATGAAAATGGCATATGCAGTTTTGAGACAGGATTTGGTGACCTGTTGGTCTGGGCCAGAAAGGGAAATGATTTTAACTTCAGCAAAATATCTGTCTCAGAAACAGATACTTTGACACTGATCCTTGAAGCTGGCGCATTCGCTGACAGAAGTATTAACCTTGATCTGAGTGTACCTCCGGTAATGACTCCCTATCCGGGTCCGTCAGAGGACCTGATCAGGAAGAATGCTGAACGGGTAAACACTGAGAACCAGATCAGACAATCTTACATTGGCTCATGGATAAACCCTGCAGATGCCGCAGTTTTTGCGATGAAGATAAATACGGATTCTTCAAGAACAGCTGAGATCATTAAAAAGGGCATGGGGAATTACAGGAATATAATGATGTTTCTTGAACAGACACCGCTGGCAGACCGGGAACTTGCGCTTTCATTGCTGGGCGTGCTGGCTGAGAAGGACCTCAGGGATACAAAAGTTCAGGTTCTGAATGATCACCTTGGAAATCTTGTAAATCCGCTTAATCTGGATAAAAAGGGTGAATTGTTTGTTAATTATGTTCTTAACCCGAGGGTATCGAATGAGATGCTTATTGCATATCGTGAATACTTTAAGAATTCACTTCCTGAAGATCTGTCATTAAAAGCCATAAATAACCCTGAGTTGATTGTAGATTATGTAAACAGGTCGGTTAAGATTGCGGATAATGAGAATTACTATAAAACACCTTTGACTCCTCGCGGAACAGACGAACTTAAGGTGACCGATTCAAAGTCAAGATCAGTGTATTTTGTCTCGGTTTGCAGAAGCCTGGGTATTCCTGCACGACTTGAACCAGGGAGCAATACTCCGCAGTATTATTTTAGCCACGATTGGAATGACGTTTATTTCTCGGATGAGAAAAAACCGGAAACAGCAAAAGGGTTCCTGAAAGTGTTTTCTTCTGAAACTGATCCAGTTCCTGAATACTATATTCATTTTACACTCGCCAGGTTTGAAGATGGACGTTACAATACACTTGAATATGACGACAATAAAAAAGTCACTGAGTTTAAGGACGAACTACGCCTGACACCTGGACACTATATGCTGGTTACCGGCAACAGGCTTAATGACAGCAGGATACTTGCAAACATCTCATTCTTTGACCTGGCTCCCGAGCAGCATCTTTCGCTTGAAATAAAACCGCGAAAGGAAACTCAGCGACCTGAAATATCCGGATCACTTGATATGCCTTTAATTGACCATATCAACCTTGGACCCGCTTCCAGGAAAAGCTTTAAGACTGAAAAGGGGATGGTTCTTGCCTGGATAGAACCGGAAAAAGAACCCACGAAACATCTCCTTAACGACTTACCCCTTTTGAAAACAGAACTGGATTCCTGGGGCGGATGTTTTCTTTTTTTATTAACCGGTTCTGGAAAAGACGAAGCTGTTTTTAATCTGCCGGATTATAAAGGATTGCCTGCCAGTTCAATTTCCGGTTTCGACACAAATATGGAGTTGACTGAAAGGAACAGGTCTGACGGAATCCGGATCAGGAATAAGCTATCCGTTTGTAATTCTGATAGATAAAAATGGAAATATTCTGTATAAATCATCCGGGTACAGGATAGGAATCGGACAGGAGATCCTGAAAAACATAAAGTACCTGCAAAACTGACACCATTATTTATCACTTCTTTCACTTTTCCTTTTTACAATTGTTAATATCTGGGAATAGCCCTTTGTTAAAAATAATTTACCTTTGGGCTGTTTTGGTGTTACAATGAAACAGTTTCATTGTAATGAAAAGGGAATGCGGTGTGAATCCGCGACAGTACCCGCTGCTGTGATGCCCGATCGTTCGTTCGATGATGGTTTTAAGAAATACCTGCCACTGTTCGTCAGCTGACGGATGGGAAGGCTTCTTAAGACCGGGATAAGTCAGAAGACCTGCCAGAAGAATAACTATGTTCAAAGCTTTCGGGAAGAAAAGCATAGAATCACACACTGATTCCTGCCACAAGATTCCCGGTTGCATAAAATGAAAAGTGAGCTTGAAAAGAGTCGTTTTCAATATAATTATGCTGATCTCGCTGCCCCTGCAGGCACAGTTATCTCTCAGGGATGACACGATTCAGATAAAAGAGGTGGTGATAAAAGGGAACGCTTTACAGAAGCCGGATGCGGGTTATAAAACTACCGTGCTCGATACAGCAGAACTAATAAATTACAGCAGCAGGACACTTGCTGATCTTATCTCTGAAAACACTTCGATCTTCATTAAAACATATGATCAGGGTGGAATAGCAACACCTTCCTTCAGGGGTACCAGCGCCAGCCATACGCAGGTAGCATGGAATTCGATTAACCTCAATAATCCTATGGTGGGTCAGTTTGACCTCTCACTTGTTCCCGCAGGATTTATCGATGACGTGCAGATTTATTATGGAGGAGGTTCAATGAGTCTCAACAGCAGCGGGATAGGCGGGATCATAAACATCGAAACCAAACCTGACTGGAAAAGGCAAAGCGTTATTCAGTTAAGCCCGGGAATTGGCAGCTTTGGCAGATATTCAGGCATTATCAAAGCCAGAGTGGTGAAAGGCAGGTTTCAGTCGGTTACCAGAGCCTTTATTAAATATTCCGAAAATAATTTCAGGTATTTGAATGACGTTCTGAGCTCTGAGCCTTTCTGGGAGAGAAGGATAAACAGCCAGGTAAGACAGAAAGGATTCATACAGGAACTGTATTTAAAAGGTTCACGGAGTCAGCTTTCTGCAAGGTTCTGGTATCAGTCAGCTTTGCGGAACCTGCCTGTTCCAATGACCACACAGCCATTAAATCCCTGCGAAACGCAAGATGATGAATCAATACGGACCATGATCAACTACAACTTATCAAAGGGAAAAACAGACTTAAATGTTACTGCCGCTTTTATTTCGGATAAATTGAATTATACAAACGAGATTGTATCAGTTAACTCAAGAAATATTTCCCGGAGGGTGATACTTAAAAGTGATTTTGAAAACAGGATCAGCGAAATAGCAAAAGTCCGGCTTGGTTTAACCGGGGAGATGAATGTCATAACTACGAATAATTACACTTCAGATAAATCGAGGAATACCGCAGGAGTTTATGTTTCGGCTGAAAGTGCCTTTATGCCGTCGCTTGTTTCAAGGGTGCTGGTCCGTGAAACTTTGTATAACAATAAATTTCTTTCTCCTGATTTTTCGGCTGGCGCCGAATTCAGGATCCTGCCCCGGAAGAACTATTTCTTAAAAATCAATTTTTCAAGGAATTCGCGAATCCCCTCAATGAATGAGATGTACTGGATGCCCGGTGGGAATCCGGATCTTAAGAATGAAACAGGATATACAACAGAAGTAACTGGTGAATGGTCCCGTCCTATAAACAAAACGTTCAGGATAAAGAGCGATCTTACTTTCTTCAGAAATCATGTTTACAATATGATCCAATGGCATCCCGGCGAATTTACCTACTGGGAAGCAGGCAACATAAATGAGCTTACGACAAGTGGTTTTGAATCAAGTGTGAATTTTGCTTATACACAGTCAAAGTTTAATGGATATGTAAACACAGGATATACTTTTACAAAGGCTTCAGGTAAATTTGATTATGCCGGCAAACAACTTATTTATACTCCGGTCAACCAGCTGAATTCTATTCTTAAACTTTCATGGGGGAACCTGTATTCAAAAATAATTACAAACTATACAAGCAGGAGATTTCTTACCCCTGACAATTCACAATATCTTCCTGGATACACAGTTACTGATATGAACCTGGGCATCAAACTTGCTTCGGGGAATGTTCTTTATGACATTAATCTGCTAGTTGAGAATCTGTTTAAAGCCAATTACCAGAGCATTGCCTATTATCCGATGCCGGGGCGTGCATATTTGTTTTCAATAATTTTTCAATTTAAAAAAATGAATAATGAATAAGTCAATATTGATAGCATCTGTTTTTCTCCTCGCGAATTCATGCCTTAAGGACACCAATCCGATAATAGTTGATGGCGGGGATTCATTTTTATCCGGTCCGGGAGTTTTTATTTTAAATGAAGGAAATTTCAGGGCAGGTAACGGGTCTCTTTCCTTTTACTCATACGATTCTCTGAAAATATATAATCATGTATTTCAGGAAGTCAATAAACGTCCCCTGGGTGATATACCTTTTTCAATGGACATCCTGGGTAGCAAGGCGTATATTGTCGTAAATAATTCAGGAAAAATAGAAGTCGCTGACCGGAACTATATGACATCCGTGGCAACTATCACAGGGTTGAATTCACCCAGGCATATTTCCTTTGTAAGCGATGTTAAGGCCTATGTAACAAGTTTATACTCTGATTCTGTGGCAATAATTAATCTACTGACTAATTCTGTTTCCGGTTATATAAATATCAGACATACTTCCGAATCGATTGTAACCTATTTTACAACGGCATTTATTGCAAATTGGGCAGGAGGGAATAAAATTATGGTAGTCAATACAACAAGCGATCAGGTGACCGACTCAATTGAAGTCGGCATGGAACCTGAAAGTATGGTAATTGATGGAAACGAAACACTCTGGGTGCTTTGCAACGGTGGGTGGAAAAGGGATCACTACGCCGAGCTTATCAACATAAACCCCCTTACTAAAACGATCATAAACAGATTTACATTTCCTTCAATTGATGATTCTCCTACCAATCTCCAGATTAATATTGACCATGAAACACTATACTATATTCTGAATGGAATAAGGCGCATGAGTACCAGTGCCACCAGTTTGCCGTCAGGTACCTTTATACCAAAGGTGACCTACAATTTCTACAAGATGGCGATAGATCAGAGGAATGATGATATTTTTGTTACTGATGCCGGTGACTATCAGCAAAGAGGTTATCTGCTGCGATACAACAGCACCGGAGCATTGGTTTCCATAATGCAGGCGGATATCATACCCGGGGAAATGTGTTTTAAAGCTGCCTCAGATCCCAATCTGGAATGAATTCAGAAAGCCGCAAATACAAATTATTCGTAAGATCAGCCGGGAAATCCCTTTTCGGGATCCTGCTTATTTTGTGTTCCTGCACCTGGAACAAGGCCAAAGTTGCAGAAAAGTCTGAAACACCGGGAAAGCCCGCCATTTCTTATGCGAAGAGATTCACATTGGAAAGATCAGAGGGATATTCGCAGCTATCTGTGGTGAATCCCTGGCAGGGCGCAAACAACATTTTACAGAAATGGTATCTGGTTCCGCGTGGAAAACCTGTCCCGCCTGATATTGATCCTGCTAATATTATTCCTGTTCCGGTTAAAAAGATAATCTGCATGTCAACAACACACATTTCAATGATAGCCGCACTTGGCGAGGCCGGATCGGTTATCGGCTTTTCGGGGACGCGGCTTATCTTTGAAAAAGGATTGACTGAACTGGTTAAAAACGGAAGTATCAGGGATATTGGCTACGATGATAATCTGAACAAGGAACTGATCCTGAAGACTGATCCTGATCTCATAATGGTTTATGGGATAGGCAGTGAATCGGCAGGTTACATTGGGAAATTGAAAGAACTTGGAATGACCATTTTGTATAATGCTGATTATCTTGAAACTGATCCGCTTGGAAAAGCTGAGTGGATTAAGCTTTTTGGAGCCCTTTACTGTAAAGAAGCTATGGCTGACTCAATTTTCAGCAACATTGAGCACAGGTACAACCAGCTTAAGGACTACATCAGGGCAAATTCCGGGACAAGGCCAAAGGTCCTTTTAGGACTTCCGTTTAAAGACACATGGTATATTTCACCAGGCAATTCTTACATATCAAACCTGATAAATGATGCCGGAGGTAGTTATCTGTGGGCAGGAACGGAGTCAGATTTCTCAATGCCTGTTTCCATTGAAACCGTTTATCTTAAGGCGCTCTCTGCTGATTTCTGGCTGAACATCGGAATTGCTGAATCTAGGAAAGATATTATGTCAATCGATTCCAGGCTGGCGGACCTGCCCTGTTTTAAGAACGGCTCTCTTTTCAACAACACAAAAAGAAAAAATGAAAACGGGGGCAATGATTACTGGGAAGGAGGTACCCTTAATCCGGACATCATTCTGAATGATATTGCATCTATTTTACATCCCGGCATGTTTCCCGGAAGGGAACTGGTGTACTATAAAAAACTAAACTAAGGTAATTTTTGAAAACCCTGGAGCTTAAATTAAACAATGGGATAATATCGGGCAGGTTAAGGCATAATCTGATCTTTACCGGTTTAGGAACCCTGGTAATACTGTTTTTTCTCCTTGATCTGTTCCTTGGGTCTGTAAGCCTTAAGCCGGGGGATATTATAGATGCAGTTTTCAATAATTCCGGAACTATTACAGGAACTATATTGCTGAAGTTCAGGCTGCCGAAGGCAATAACTGCCCTTTCTGTCGGGATGGCATTGTCAATAAGTGGTTTGCAGATGCAGACTCTTTTCAGGAATCCAATGGCCGGACCTTATGTACTCGGTATAAGTTCAGGAGCAAGCCTGGGAGTAGCTCTGGTATTGCTTGGATTCTCTTCTGCCATGACACCTGACAGTATCAGGGCTTTCGGAAACTGGGCAATAGCAGGTGCTTCCTGGACCGGGGCTGGTCTGGTTATGATCCTGATCATGTTCATTTCCGGAAAGGTAAAGAATATTATGACTGTCCTGATTCTCGGGATCATGCTTTCGAGCGGGATATCTGCAATAGTCGGGATACTTCAGTATTTCAGCAATGAAACGATGCTGAAAGCTTATATAATCTGGACAATGGGGAGTCTGGGAAACCTGACGTCTTCACAACTTAGCGTTATGCTGATATCTGTCTTATTGGGGGTTTTGATCTGCCTTGTATCCGTCAAGATGTTAAATGCCATGCTTCTTGGCGAGACCTATGCAAGGAGCATAGGCCTTAATGTGAGGATGTCAAGGATAATAATAATAACAGGCACCAGCATTCTGGCGGGGACAATAACTGCATTTTGCGGACCTATTGGGTTCATCGGTATAGCGGTACCTCATGTTGCCAGGATAATCTTCAGGACATCGGACCATAAGATTTTGATACCCGGCACATTGCTTGCAGGAGGCATAATAATGCTTATCAGTGACATTATTTCTCAGATGCCGGGATCAGATAATGTACTTCCTGTTAATTCAATAACTGCACTCATAGGGATCCCGGTCGTCATCTGGGTTATCCTGCGTAACCAGCGATATTCCGAAATTTTCTGATGGAAAGAGAAAGTAGAAATATACTGTTTTTTGACTCGCTTGAAATAGGGTATGCCTACGGTAAGACAAACAGGAGCCTGCTTCCTCCAATCACTGGCAGTGGACTTGAAGGCGAATTAATTGCAGTAATCGGGAAGAATGGAATAGGCAAGAGTACGCTTCTGCGGACAATTGCAGGCTTGCAGCCGATATTAGCCGGAACAATGACGATTGACGGTAAGAGTATTAATGAATACTCCCGAATCCTGTTGTCTTCAAGGATCGGATATATTTCAACTGAAACAGTCAGGGTCAGTAATATGAAAGTCTACGACCTCGTTTCGCTTGGCAGATTCCCTCACACCAACTGGTTAGGCAGGATTGATGAATCGGACAATGATGCAATCGTCGATGCACTTTTAAAAACCGGGTTATCGGGATTCAGGGACAGAAACATTACCGAGCTTTCCGACGGAGAGCGCCAGCGAGCCATGATCGCAATGGTTTTAGCACAGGATGCTGAAATCATGGTTATGGATGAACCGACAGCTTTTCTCGATATCAGCAGTAAATTTGAGATTATGCATTTACTTCATCAACTTTCCCGTGACAGAAGGAAAACAATTGTCTTCTCAACACACGATTTTAATACTGCCATAAACCAGTCCGACAAGATTTGGCTCATCAGGGAAGAAGGCCTTCTCGAAGGAGCACCTGAGGATATAATGCTTAAGGGAGCGTTCAGAAGCCTCTTCGATGCCACAAAAGTCAGTTATAATCCGCGTGATGGCAGCTTCACCGTAAATAATGTTGAGAAAGGACCTGTCAATGTCAAAGGCGAAGGAGAAATGCGCTACTGGACTGATAAGGCAGTTATGAGAGCAGGGTATTCTGTAGGAAACCAGGGATCTGCAATTGAAATAGATGTTATTTCAGGGCTTAATCCACTCTGGAATTGCCGCATACAAAATGAATGTTATGAATTTGGTTCAATTTATGACCTCATGAGCTGGATCAGAAGCAGTGAATCTATTTCCTGAAGTACTTCCTGTAATTCTCTATGAATGAGCCAATATCCTCAACACTTAGCTTTTTGGCTATTATGGTTTTATTCCTGTCGAGAATATATACCATCGGGGTTGATGCAACATTGTAGTAATACCCGAAATTTGTTTTCCGTTCAGGATCCCAGCCATTAATCCAGGTAAGCTTGTTATCTTCAATATATTTCTCCCACTTCTTCCTGTCAGCCGTTGTGCATACAGCAAATACTTCAACCCCGTCGTTTTTAGCCTTGTCATACCAGGCTTTCAGCTTTGGTGTGGCTTCAATACAATGGGCACAGTTCGGCTCCCAGAAATAGAGAACGGTGAATTCCTTCTCAACATCATACAAAGAGACAAAAATACCTTTATATGAATCCATTACCAGGTTCTGAGCCTTTTTCCCTATCAGATTCGGCCTTATCCGGTCCACTTCCTTCCTCAGGTCATCCTTGAACTCGTTCGTAACCCAATCAGCTTTTCCTGAAAGATAGATATCGTCCGCCAGTTTGACCACAACAGCATCATGCCCCATAATTTCACTCTCGCGGAAATGATTGAACAGAAATACTGAGATGAACTGGAAGAGTTTGTAGTTGTTTCTTACCTTTCCCAGCAATTTATCAATTTCCTTATTTATTGTATCCGGCGACTGGATCAGCACATTTGTGAAATAGGAATTCAACCTTGCCTGAAGAATCGGGGTCCGCAATAATCTTTCATCGGTCATGTCGGTATTATCAAAAAAATGATCCTTGTTGTACAGGTATGAACGGATCCATTTGACTGAGTCGGGATTCCTGGTTCCAGCAGGAACGGTAATAGGAGGAATTTCAACTGGCAGCATAGCCTTGACCAGAACCGACAGCAGATTACCTTTGTTTTCTTTTTCAACATAGTGCAAATACGATTTCATCGACTCTTCCTGATTTTTTTGCATTTCCGAAAGGACCTTTAGTGAATCAGCAAACTGTCTGTTATTCTGGAGCCTTTTATTGATCTCCATAGCTTTTGTCTGCATTTCGCTCCATCGTCTTTGATAATTTACAAATGCTGTATTCTCATCAGACCCGATAAACTTCAATGTCTTAAAGTAGTCCTTTAATGAACATGATACTGAGAAATACTGGTCCCCGGACATAAGAATTTCGAAATACTTTTTCCCCGGGAGTACAATCAGATATATGCCCTGCGGCAGCTTCTCTTTTCCTGAAAATGTTCCGGAACCAAGGCTGTTTAGAGTGATTGTATCTTTAATGTACTGCTTGTCGCCCAGATGGTAGGCAAGGTAAACAGATGAATCCTGCAGGCCTGAAATAATCACCTTAATTTCGTATCCCGGAATCTCCTGGCCAAAAGAATATAATGAAGCGGATATCAGCAGGAACAAGTACAGAGTAATCTTATTCATATTCAATTATTGCTCAAATAAATCAATAACAAAAATAGTCAATGCAATTTCTTTGCCAAAGCAAGCCCTTCAGAATGTTCGAAATAAATTGTATTTTTGGCAAAACATACCTGTACTTCCAAGAAATGAAGATTTCTATCCTGATCCCGGTGCATGATTTTGACATTGTTGCACTCGTTCACAGCATGAAGGATGGGATGGAAAAAGTACCCGAATTCTGCGAGATCCTGATAGGTGATGACGGATCATCAGAAGAATTCAGAAAAAATTACCATTCACTTGCCGGAGGCAACGTAAGAGTGGTAACAGCAGAAAAAAATATCGGCAGGGCATCCATAAGGAACCGGATGATCGTTGAAGCAAAAGGCGACTACCTGCTTTTTATTGATGCTGATGTAATGATTATCGGTACTGCAGAAATGTTCCTGCATAAATGGCTTGAATACATCCCTTCTGGGAGGGTTATTTGCGGTGGAGTCCTGTATAAGGCAAGTCCTCCCGGCGATCCCGACAGGATCCTCAGATGGAAATACGGGCGGAAAAAAGAACAGCTTAAAGTAAGCGAAAAGAACAAGCATCCGCACTCAACCTTCTCAACTTTCAATGTTCTGATCGACAAAACTATATTTGACAGGTTAAGATTCTATGAAGACCTTAAACAGTACGGGCAAGAGGACACACTCTTCAGCTATCAGCTTAAAAAGGCAGGCATAAGCGTCATTCATATAGATAACGGGCTGATGCACGAAGGGATTGAAACAAACAAAGAGTACCTCACCAAAACAAAGTATAGCATTGAGAATCTTAGCAAGCTTTATGACAATGTAACCGATAAGAAAACATTCTATTCAACCGTAGGCCTGTTGCGTATTTACTGGTTCCTGAAATTTTTACATCTGACAAGGATATTTGCAGGGCTGTTTATCAAGTACCGCGACAGGATGGAAATCCGTCTCGACTCCTCAAAAGTTTCGCTCCTCCTGTTCAGCTTTTATAAGATCAGCATGTTCTGCACTTACAGGGAAATACACAGGAGAAGGAAGATACTTCCCATGCTGAATATCCCACCCGATTCTATTTAAGTATCAATCCGTTCCAGATCAATATTTCCATCTGTTCTTTTTTCAGCTTTCAGGACAAAGCTGAACCTGTTCAGCATTGTACAGAGGAAAAAATCGGTAGGAGGGGAGAAATCAAGATTTTCGGGCTGGAAGAACCTGCTTCCGGATGAATTTCTTAAGTCTGCAATTCTGTTTCCGATATCAGGAACATTACCAGTGACCATTGATTTTATGTAATCAGCACAAAGCAGATCCTCTTCTGCAGATGATGTTGCCCTGTAACCCATGGCAACCAGCGAGAGCTGATCAGGATTAATTTGAAGAATATATTTCGCAACTGCAGCTGCATTAACAAAACTTCCAGTTAGTACCAGATCTGCATTTGTTGCATCTGACAAGTCCGTTTGTGCCCGCAGTCGTGGTATGGATGACCGTTTTTCCCGTCAGGTCGGCTTTAAGAATTTCTGTCGGACTGTTGCCAAAGTCAAATCCGGGTATCTTCTTCTCAGCCCTTTCCCCTATAAGTACTGCCTTTTTATATGTTTTCCTCAGTTCAAATGCCTTGCCGACTTCATTTGTAGCTATTATCCTTACAGCCCCTGCATCTGAAGCGTAACAGGCGACAGAGAATGCCCTGAAAACATCGATTATAACCGCAACTCCCCGTGCCTGTCTGGCACCTTCGATCAAATTCTGATATCCCGATATTCATAGCAATAGATTCTTCCGGAAAAATAGCAATTATTTTTATTTAAGGTATTTTGTATATTTGGGACCTGACAGCAAGCTGTTTAAAAACATGGCTAATCCACTTTCATGGGTGCTTGAAAAGATTAAGCAGATAAACGATGTTATCTGGCATACTTCTCTGTCTGATATTTCCAAACGCAAATCATTTCTCATCAAACAATTGCGGATTATTGTCCTTGCCGGCAGAGGTTTTCTGAACGATAAGGTCCAGCTAAGGGCATCCTCATCTGACCCTTTATTCATTATTGGCCATAGTGCCTGTTGCAGCAATTGCTTTTGCCATTGCTAAGGGATTCAGTCTTGATCAGAATCTCGAACAGATAGTCTCCAAAGAATTCAAAACCCAACCTGAGGTATTAAACTGGTTGCTTTCAGCTTCAAGAACTGCTCTTCAGGAGACCAAAGGAGGCTATATTGCAGGGATTGGTGTAATTATACTTTTCTGGTCTGTAATGTCATTGCTTAACCAGATCGAAAGTTCGTTCAATCATATCTGGCAAATAAGGATTTCAAGACCCTGGTATCGCAAATTCACTGATTATCTGACAATAATGCTTATTGCTCCTGTACTCCTGATCCTTTCGAGCAGTATTACAGTAATTATTGGTACAAAACTGCCAAATTTCATTTCACAGGCATCTATACTTGATTTCTTTAAGCCTGTTGTGAGCTTCCTTATAAAATTTACTCCATATCTTCTTACCTGGATTACGCTTACCATTCTGTTTATGGTAATGCCCAATACAAAGGTAAAGTTTAAGCCGGCTTTAATGGCGGGCATAGTAGTTGGAACCATTCTTCAGATTTTACAATGGTTATACATTGATCTTCAGTTCGGTATATCAAAACTGAACGCTATTTACGGCAGCTTTGCGGCAATTCCTCTTCTTATCCTGTGGCTTCAGGCAAGCTGGACAATAGTTCTTATTGGTGCAGAGCTTTCATTTGCGAATCAGAACCTGTCTCGATACAAATTTGAATCAGAATCACTTAATGTAAGCCATTTTCAAAAGAAAGCACTTGTTTTGATGATCATGAATATGATAGTCAGAAACTTCTCTGCAGGAGAAAAGCCAATAAGCGCTGAAAATATTGCAATATCCCTTAAGATCCCGGTAAGGCTTGTAATGGATATCTTACAGGATCTTAACAGTGTGGAGCTGATTTCGTTGATTCATGAAGATTCACATGAAGAAAGGCTTTATCAGCCCGCGATGGATATTAATAAATTATCAGTGAGTTTCGTTATGAACCGGCTTGATAAGAAAGGAACGGAACATCAGATATTTTTCAAAGGCAAGGAATACAATAAGATAACTGCGATGCTGGAGAAGTTTGATAAACTGATTGCCAGATCTGAATCAAATATTTTAATAAAGGACCTTTAGCCATTCCTTATACCAGTCGTATTACCTGCGACAGGTTTTATTTCGTTATAGTTTTTAACAAACTCAACAAAATCGTAAAATGATTTCCATTCATGAAAGAAATAATGGGGAAGCGGCAGTACTATATGCTTTGTCCCTGCCTTCTTTTCCCAGTAGTCATTCAGGTTCTTCACGGGAAATACTCTGTCGATTTCACTTGTAACCGCATAATCCCATTTGAATCCCGATTCATTCTGTTCCATTATTCTGTTGTAAAGCCATCTGAGTTCATCATGCAATGACTTTATTGTTCTATGCGGGATCCTGTCGGCGTTCCGTGTTATAGTTCTTCTTGTCACCGAACATCCGAAGGTAGAACTTCTCCATATTCATTTCAGAAATATTATTCAGGGTACCTTCAAAAATATTCAGAGGTACTCCATAATGATTATCTGCAGGTATTGGATGTTCCGTTTACGGCAATTGTGAGATCAGGTTTTATTCCGGTTTTAGGTGACAGATATTCTGCTGCCCATACACCCAGCGACCATCCGATAAGTGTAATTGATTTATATGTTTTTGTTTCTGGCAGTACAAGTGCCTCATCTGCTGAATAATTATAAAAAAGGATAAAGTCAAAATCATCATTGCACGATGGTGTAAAGACATTCTCATCAGTTCCCCATCCACCATAAAGTACAATCAGACGATTGTTCTTTTCTCTCCTTCTGATATAGGTCTTCATTAAAATGTAATGTTGTGTAAAGAATCTTAATCAGGCATTCCCCTTTTGCCGGTATAAATCAAAGATAGCTCATTTTTCAATAAACTGTAAATTGACTCTATGTCAAAAATATTTGATTGTATTGCAAAAAAAATAAGAGGAGAGAGGGTTGTTGTGGAAATCAGGGAGCGGGCTTTATTAGTGAGATAATTCCCGTGTCTACTGTCTGATAAAAGGACGGAACCATGGTAAGCTGGCGCTGATCCTTAGGTTCCAGATGTGAAAGTCAATGTCTGCAATACAATCCTGATGATTCCCATTCTCAACCCTTGCTCTTCTCCTCTTATACCAATAGCATGAGCTAGGAACAAATTTATATAAATTATTATTACAATCAAAGCAATTTAAAAATTAAATGGTGACTTAATTATTAATTTCATTGATGAAATAGTCTTTTATATTGATGAAGGAATGCTGAAACTTGACAAAATATTGTTTAAATTTGATAGTAACCTAACTTTCTGAATATTTAACCCGACAATGGTTGCTGAACTCGAGAAAATATCCTACGATGACACCGGAGGTTTCAGGGCTGAATATATTTCGGAGACAAACGGTTTCTGGCATTTTCATCCCGAGTACGAAATCATTTTAAATACAAAAAGCAACGGAACCCGCATTGTGGGGGACAGCGTCGAATTGTTTGACCAGTACGATCTGGTAATGATCGGAAGTAATATTCCGCATTGCTGGAACTATTACAAAACCAACATCCAGCGCCGACAGAGAAGGGCATAATGCTTCATTTCAAGCTTTCGTCGCTGGGTGAATCACTTCTGTCGCAGCATGAAATGCACACGGTCAGAAAACTTCTTATTGAATCCGAACGGGGCCTGGTTTTTCCGGTTGAAGATGCAAAGAAGGCAGAAGTTTGCCTTGTTAAAATGGTCAATAACAAGGGAATTGATAAGATAATTCATTTTTTCAGCCTTCTGAAAATAATGTGCGCCTCCGAAAAAAGGGCTGTATTATGCTCAGAGAATTACAAGCAGGCTTTCGATGAGAAAGGCAACAAGAAAATGACCGTTGTTTATAATTATGTAAGAGAAAACTATTTCAAGCCGGTTTCACTTGAAAGGATCTCAAGAGATAGCTCATATGAGTCCCTTTGCCTTTAGCAGGTACTTTAAAAAGAACTGCGGTGCTGGATTTATAGAATACCTGAACAGGGTCAGAATGAATAAAGCGTGCTACCTGCTCCGCGAAACAGAATACCAGATACATAACGTAGCCTCTGAATGTGGTTTTTCAAGCATTTCGAATTTTAATAAGCAATTCCGCAGAACTGAAGGCCTGTCGCCAAGAGATTATAGGGCTCAATTCAAATAATCCCGGTAATTCTTATTTATTTTGCCATATGAACTAAAAGTTTTACCATGGCAATGACTATGCTCGAAAAGATCCTGGCGTCGCATTCTAAGTACGGCAGCTTAAAACCGGGAGATATCGTTGATATCAACATAGACACAAGGGTTGCCCGCGATTTTGGAGGGGCAAACGTTGTGAAGAATATGAGGGATTTTGGCCTTCAGATTGATGACCCCCTTAAAACATTCTTCACATTCGATTGCAATCCCACAGGTTCTGATCAGAAATATGCCGTAAATCAGCATATCTGCCGCATTTACTCACGTGAAAAAGGGATCAGGTTGTTCGATATCCATTCTGGAATAGGAACCCACGTCCTCCTGGACGAAGGAATAGTTTTTCCGGGAGTTACAGCAGTTTCAACCGATTCCCATGCCAATATACTCGGCGCAATTGGTGCATTCGGACAGGGTATGGGTGATATGGATATCGCAGCTGCATGGAACAAAGGGAAAATCTGGTTTAAGGTACCGGAGTCGGTTAAACTGAATCTGAACGGAGAAGTTCCTGATGATGTAAGTGCCAAAGACATAATACTAAACCTTCTCAGGATTTTCGGTGCCAATTCCACTGCTCGGATATTCAATCGAAATCTATGGGGATGCTGTAAATGAAATGACCCTTGATGAGAGGATAACAATATCTTCAATGGCAACTGAGATGGGAGCGATCATTATTCTGTTTTCACCATCGGATCAGATAGTTGACTACTGCGCAGGCCGTTCAAAAAGAAGAATAATTCCGGCTTATGCAGATCGTGATGCTTTTTACGCCAGGACATTTGACATTGATCTGTCGGATTTCAAGCCTGCTGTTTCACGCCCAGGCCAGCCGCATGATGCAATAAACGCCTCTGAGTTATATGGGCAGAAAATTGACTCTGCATTCATCGGAAGCTGCACAAACGGCCGGATGGAAGACATGCAAAAGGCTGCAGATATTCTGAAGGGTAGAAAGGTGGCTCCAGGTGTTGTTCTGAAGATTGTTCCTGCAACCGATTCTGTCTGGAACAGTTGTCTCAATTCAGGATTGATTGAAATCTTTAAAAAAGCCGGGGCTATGATTTCTAATGCCGGTTGTGCAGGATGTGCCGCAGGACAGGTAGGACAGAACGGCCAGGGAGAAGTTACAATCAGCACCGGCAACAGGAATTTCCCGGGAAAACAGGGTAAAGGGGACGTTTACCTGGCTTCTCCTGAAATAGTTGCAGCATCGGCAATCGCGGGTTTCATTACAACCCCCGACAGAATACCCGATATACCTGCTGAATTTAACAGGATTACTACCGCTTCAGAATCCGTCAGCTTAAAAGAGAAAACCGGTTCTGTTGTCAGGAGACCTTCTGAGATTGAAGGAAGAATATGGCTGATTCAAAAAGACAACATCGATACCGATATGATCTTTCATAACAGGTACCTTTCCATCACCGACATCAGTGAAATGGGGAAATACACATTTGATAACCTTAAAGGATTTGAGACTTTCGCAAAGGAGGCACTTCCCGGAGATATAGTAATTGCAGGAAAAAACTTCGGATCAGGCAGTTCAAGGCAGCAGGCTGTGGACTGTTTTGTTTCGCTGGGTATTAAGGCAATAGTGGCGGAATCCTTTGGCGCTATTTATGAACGAAATGCTATAAATGCTGCTTTCCCGATAGTCTTATGCAGGAATATTTCCGGACCTCGGCCTGACCGGAAATGATCAGATCAGGATCAATTTTCTAAATGGCGAAATAACAAACCTCAGAACCGGTAAGAGTGTTTCGTCAGAGCCTTTTTCGGAAGTCCAGTATGAAATCTATCAGAACGGCGGACTTCTGTGACCAAAGGATTTATTTGTGATAAACCATTTTAAACGAAACATGAGACCATTAACATTCGCTGAGAAGATTTTCAGGGCAAATGCCGGGGAGATAGTTTTTGCAAGTCCCGACCTTATTCTTACCCATGACAATACAGCCAGCATTTTCAAAACATTCCAGAAGATGGGAGGAGTAAAGGTTGCAAATCCCGGTCAGATGCTCGTCGTGCTCGATCATAATGCGCCGCCACCCGATGCAAAGCTGGCTACACAGTACCAGGAAATCAGGGATATTGTTGAGAGTCAGGGGATCAGCAAATTCTATGATGCGGGAAGAGGCATATGCCATCAGATCATGTCGTATCATGCAATGCCAGGAATGCTAATCGTTGGCAGCGACAGTCACACCTCAACAGCCGGTGCATTCAATGCATTTGCCGCAGGCATCGACAGGACTGAATCGGCAGGTATATGGAAAAGAGGGGAGACATGGTTCAGGGTGCCTGAATCGATCAGGATAAATCTGACAGGCAGTTTGCAGCAGGGTGTTTATGCAAAAGACCTTTCCCTGTGGATCATTGGCATGTTAGGATCGGATGGTGCAAATTATATGTCGGTCGAGTACCATGGAACAGGCGTCAAAAGCCTCACAATATCCGACAGGATGACGCTGGCCAATATGGCTTCTGAAATGGGGGCAAAAAACGCTGTATTTCCAGCTGATGTGACCCTTATGGAATTCCTTAAGGAAAGACCGGGGAAGATGAATTGTGTCTGGGCTGATGAAGGAGCCGTCTATTCCCGGGAGATTGATATTGATCTTAAAGCTGTAGTACCGCTGGTTGCTGCACCTCATAATGTAGACAATGTAAGATCAGTTTCCGAAGTATCGTCGGTTGTTGTCAATGAAGGTCTTATTGGTACATGCACAAATGGCCGGATCGAAGACCTGAGAATCACAGCTGATATCTTGAAAGGTCGGAGAATAAAAAAGGGATTTCAGCTGAATATTATTCCTGCTTCCGATATGATTTACCTTCAGGCGATAAAAGAAGGATTGATCACAATCTTTATTGAATCGGGCGCTACTGTTCTTACGCCTTCCTGCGGACCATGCCTGGGGACAGGATTGGGCATTCCCGCAAACGGACACATCGTGATATCGACCGCAAACCGTAATTTCCCGGGAAGGATGGGGAATAAGGAAGCATCAATTTTCCTTGCATCACCTGCTACAGTGGCTGCATCCGCACTAAATGGCGTTATTACGGATCCCCGCAAAAGTCCAGGATACGTTAAGTATCCATTCACTGCGGAGCAAAGCAAAACATTTGAAATAAAGCAGGGAGATAACAGAAAATATCGTAATGTCTGGAACTATTCTGATGTTGATAACCTGAATACCGACCAGATGTTTCCTGGCCGATACACATATAATGTCCTTAGTTCGGATCCGGCATCTATAATCCAGCACCTGTTTGAGGATTTTGATCCTTCCTTCAGATCAAACGTAAAACCGGGTGACATAATAATTGCGGGCGATAATTTTGGATGCGGAAGCTCAAGGGAGCATCCATCAGTCGGACTTGCCTATGCTGGAATCCAGTTTATTCTGGTAAAATCCGTCAACCGGATTTTTTACAGGTCATCAATTAACCAGGGACTGCCACTTATTGTTCATAAAGAGGCAGTTAATGCTTTTAGAGCCGGGGACGGAGTGAACATTAGCATTGAAACAGGGGAAATTAAAATAGGGAGCAGGAGCTTTAGTTTCCAGCCTCTGCCTGAGAAGCTTAAAGAGATAATCGATAAAAAAGGGCTGGTTAATTATATGAAATCGCAGTAACTAGATATGCAGTTGCTTGTTACTGGATGCTCGTTGCTGGTTACTGGTAAAACTTTAGTAAAATCCCCCTTTGAAGGGGGCAAGGGGGATGTCAAACCCTATTAATCCTTGCACCAATCCCAAAAAGTTGTATTTTTGCAGCCAGTATCAGGTTCCGTAGCTCAGTTGGATAGAGCAACAGCCTTCTAAGCTGTGGGTCGCGCGTTCGAGTCGCGCCGGAATCACAAAGTAAATTACCATTTTATTACTTTAGCATTCCCTTGTTCGCCAACCAGGCTTTAAATCTCTCATAAGTTATATTGTAAATGTGTTCGTAATCACTTACTTCTTTTTGAAATATGGGTTCCCTGCGGAGATTCTCCAGGAGTGGATCATATTTCAGAAAATATAAATAAACAACTGAGCCAATATTCCCTTTATTGAAACGTATATAAATCAAATCGTTTACTTCATTCAAAAATTTAAAGGATTTTTCTTTTTCTCCCAGGGCAGCATATACCTTGGCAAGTACCAATTTGCCCTGGTCATCATTTGGATCTAGTTTCAATATTTTTTCACCTAAGTCTATCTGTTTATCAAAATAATATTTAGCCTCTTTTGTATGTCCTGTCTTCCAAAATGCATAACCAAGATAGTCCCATCCATATTGAGGTGAATAGTCATTTTCTTTCCAAATCTGAAGTATTTTGAGAGCTGTCAGGTACGCATCTTCGTACTTTCCCGATCTTTCATAGCAATCCAGACTTCTCCACAAAGCATCTAAGCTGGAAGGATCTTTCTTTAATACTTTTTCATATAGTTCCAGGGCTTTGGTATCATTCCGATATTCCTCTAAACTGGCAAGTATATTGAGATAACTTATTGAATCATTATCAAGTTTTAAAGCCTCTTTATTATAATACCTGGTGTATTCGGGAAACCCAAAATTCATTAAAGCTAAACCTAAGCCTCTCATCATTCCTGGGCGAAGAGGACCGTGTTCGATCTCGATGCTTTTGAATCCATCCTCAAAGGCATTATAAATATCAAAGGTTTTAAGAAGTCCTAACCCGGCTCTGTTCCAATAAGCAAATGAATAATTTGGATTGATCTTAATAGCTTCACTATATTCCTTGAAAGCCCTGTCATAATCTCCTGTAATATCATAATAATTCCCTTTAATATAAAATGCTTCATCCAGCCGGTCATTAAAACTTAGTGCCTTATTCGCATAGAAAATCATTGAGTCTACAAAATTTGTTTTCAGGTTAGCCTGGGCATAATACTTATTCATATATCCATTGGCGAGTCCTGAATAGGCCTGCGAAAAAGTGGAATCATACAGTAAGGACTGTCGATAAAGAGACATGGCTTTGTTAAGGACATCTATATTTGAATTGTCCATTAAGAATTTCATAAGCTCATCCTTCGCCTGGAAAAAGAAATCATACGCATTGATGTTGGTAGTAGGTGTTTTTTCAATTAGTTGTTTTTCTTCAGGAGTAATTGTCGTTTTTAATTCACCAGCAATTGACTGAGCAATTTCACTTTGTACACTAATAATATCGGTAGTTTGCTGTATTTTCCGGTCATAGGATTTTGCCCAAAGATGTCTTTCATTCTTCCCGGTAATTAATTGCACTCGTAACACAAATTTATTGCTATACTTTTGTCCACTACCTTCAACTATATAATTAACTCCTAATGCTTTGGCAATTTCAGGTGTAGATTTGGAAGTATTGTTTCTGTATTGTTCAACTGAATTACGTGAAAGAACCCTGCTGAAATCACTGATCTTTTGAAGATTATTGAGTATCTCTTCCATGACACCATTCAGAAAGTAGGTTGTTGAATCATTAGGACTGTCATTTCTAAAAGGTAATACTGCAATTGATTTTTCAAATTTTGAAAGGTCAACATTAAGGTTTCTTTTACTAATGAAGTTAAATGCTACCAATGCAATGATTATTACACCACTGATATAGGTAGATATCTTCCACACGCTTGAAGTTGAAGCGATTGTCTGATCAATATGCTTTACTGTGTTGCCTGGTTTTGTTTTCTTAACACCTGCTGGTGTAATGTCATAGACCCATGATAGGAATATTGCAATAACAAATCCAATGCATAGCAAAACAATTATAAAACCCTGCCCCCATTCTGGAAAATGTAAAGGCTGAGACACCATATCAACAAGCTGGAGTATTACAAAAGCTATAGCGGCATATACAGTTATTACGTTTACAACTTTGCGTCGCTTCAGCTCTTTCCAAAACTTTTCAAAACCGTTAGTCTTCTGAGCCATCATGTTAACCTTTAATAAGGTGTAAGTAAAAGTACACTATCCTGATACTAAAGTCAAGTGAGGGCAGATCAGGCAAGTTAAACAATAAGCCCCCGGAGCCGATTTCCGGGGACTGATCAATCTGTTATGTTATCAGTTGACCAAATTCAGCTGGTCAGATTATCTTAATTTTATTTATGATCAAAGATAATTACTCACGACCTATGGTTGAGAAAGAGGGTCATAAGACATCCAGTCAATCTCTGTTTCATAGGAATGAAGTGGTTTTTCGATTGAATTAGGATTAGTTTCAACAGGCCAGCTATCTGTATACCAGAAATTCAACCTGTAGCGTGTACGATTTTGAGGTATTCCTTCCTGAGATCCCTGGTAATCCCACAAAACAACCGTGTCAGCAGTTATCGGATGAATCATCCACCATCGGATATGATCCGGAAACCAGTCAAATCCGTAAGTGTAAAATTGTGATGAAGCATCATAATCCTTCAATTGGCGGAATTGAATCAGGCTGATTTTGGATACCGGTCATAGGCCTTATAAAACCACTTAGGCGCTCTTTATATGAAGTGTTATATATAATTCCTTCTGCCATATTTATAGTCCGGCCAATTCTTCTGAGGTCTCCACGGGGACCTGTCCAGGTTCCGATATAGATGATTTCAGGATCTGCAATAAGCCACTCAAAATCTATTTCACTAAGTCCGGGCACGCTATCGACATGATATGTAAAATAGCCAACTACTGCACCAACATCAGGCTGAATATTTCTGACATCAGGAATTCTGAGGCGTGTTGCA
This sequence comes from uncultured Bacteroidales bacterium, assembly GCA_963732115.1. Taxonomy (GTDB): domain Bacteria; phylum Bacteroidota; class Bacteroidia; order Bacteroidales; family VadinHA17; genus LD21. The sequence goes on along the minus strand of CAVSYN010000002.1, from coordinate 73,895 downwards.
TATGTGCCGAAATGGGTGAAATAGTTTGAAATAATTTCTGGCCCATGCCCTGCACCTGCAGCATCTTCGGGATCTATCTTTAATGAAAGTATCTTTGTCTTCCGTTCAGTGGGTAAACGTACTCCAAATCTCCATAAAAAATCAGCTCCTTTTCCGCCTGTATGAGGTTGAAAATTTCTGGAAGCAGATCTATTGAAATTTTCGAAAAAACTCCCATGATTTATATCTTTCTGAGGGAAAGCAGATAATCCTCCAATAAAAATAACTGCTGTCACAAATATTTTTTTCATTTTGAATTATTACTTATTAATAATTACCGTTGGAACGTGCTGTCATCCCCATCAACATCAAAAATTTGAGAAACACTATTTATTTATTTGAAATATTTTCCCGTATAGCCTTGAATTCCGAGCCCTGCTTCCATTTTGGCCATGTGGTTTCAAAGGCAAGCCTTTTTCCTACAAGGAAAAAAAGTTGGATATCTTCCATTGCACCATTAAGTTTCCAGCGGACAGGATCAAATTCATCGGACGGATGGTGATAATATTTCGCATCATATTCATCAGCAAGCTTTTTCCCGGTTTCTTTTCCTCCTTCAACCAGGTCAATGCCACTCCCGGCATCTAAAGCAGGAATACCTACCTTTGCAAAATTGAAGTGATCTGAACGAAAATAGAATCCTGCTTCCGGGTGTATGTCAGGTGCAATATACCTGCCCTGACCCTCTGCTTCCTTTTTAAGATAATCCTCCAGATCCGATTGTCCTGCACCTACTATTACAACATCTTTTGTTTTACCATTTATGTTTAAGCCATCCATGTTTATATTGGCTACAGTATTCTTAACAGGATATATAGGGTGATGTACGTAATAATCTGAACCCAGTAATCCCTGTTCTTCACCTGTTACTGAAAGAAAAATAATGGTTCGTTCAGGTTTATTTTTCAGGCTTTTAAAAGCGCGGGCAATTTCAAGCAGAGCAGCTGTTCCGCTGGCATTGTCTACTGCCCCGTTATAAATGGAATCCCCTGTTTCATCGCGTTTCCCAATACCAAAATGATCCCAATGGGCTGTATATATAAGATATTCATCCGGTCTTTTATTTCCTGTGATTTTTGCAATCACGTTATTGGATTTGTTATACACGGATTTTACTTTCATTGAAGTTTTAACTTTCAGATTTAGAGGGGTTGCCTGAAAACCCTTGTGATGGGCACTTAACAAAAGACTGGTATCGCCGGATGAGGCCATAAAGAATTTTTTGGCAGCATCTTCTGTTATCCATCCTTCAACCGGGCAACGGTATTCACCTTTATCATTTCTCGTATCAAGGCGAAGATTTCCTTTCCCCCAGCTGTTTTGAACTACACTAAACGGGTATGAAGCTGCCTTTGTATTATGAATAACCAGGCATGCTTTTGCACCCTGCCTTGCGGCTTCTTCAAACTTATAGGTCCATCGGCCATAATAGGTCATGGTATTACCTTTAAATAAAGTAGAGTCCCCGGAGCCATAACCCGGGTCATTGACCATCACTAAAACGACTTTACCTCTGACATCACATCCGGCATAATCGTTCCAATTATACTCAGGTGCAACAATGCCGAATCCCGCAAAAACAACTTCATCATTGGAAAGTGAAATTACCGGATCTGTGTTTGCAGTCCAGATCACGTAGTCATCCATTTTTTTCAAAAGAAATTTTCCCCGGGATGATTGAACTTCCATTGTTGGATCGCAATCGGGAGTTATTTCAACCATAGGGACCTCCTGAAAATAGCTGTTACCATTTCCGGGTTCTATTCCCATGCTGGCAAAAGATTGCTTAAGATAATTCACTGTTCTTATTTCACCTTCGGTAAATGGCCGTCGTCCCTGAAACAAATCAGACGAGAGCACAATAATGTGTCGGGTAAGACTATCAAGGTTTAGAGTTGAGAGTCCGTCTTTAACATCAACCTGCTTAGAGGGTTGATTGCATGCTGATAACAATACAGCAATAAAAAACACCAGGCTGTTTAACAGCGCATTGGTTTTATTGAGTGCAAAATGTTTCATTTGAATTAAATTTTTATTGTTAGTTGAGCCCTGATTGTACTTGATCCAGGGAATTCTATTTACACACGTAAGTAAATAAAAGTTGTTGCTGTTTTATGTTCGTGGTTTTCTTTTTATAAATCAGTAATTTTTCCTTCCAGTTTTCTATCGTTTTCTTTGCATTCGCCAATCTTATCTTTATATTTTTCTCAACCAGTTTGGCTGTTGACCATTTTTCAGAAAAGTATTGTTCGAGAGAATGTCAATAAAAAATAAAAGAGTTGTATAATTCATATATACTGTATTGATAAAATCATATAATTGTAAAAGTATAACATTGTTTTCTGTTTATCCTGCGTTTGTCAAAATAAAATTCTGAAAATCATACTGTTAATAAATTAACGTTGAAATATTAAGGGTAGATATCTACTATTTATAGTTGGAAATAGTTGTTTAGATTACAGCCAAAGAAATTTAATCAACTAAAATGATCTGGTAAAAGCCTGACCTTTCAATTTTATTGGCTTCCTCTTTAATTAGCCACCCCTGATTTATATGCAGTCAACCCACCTGTGTTTGTTTGCAATTTACTGATTCCAGGTCAATTATTCTTTTGATTGGCAACGGCCTTTTTTGCTGCCTCGAGATGAAGATATATTGCATGGACATAGACGGGTTTTAAACTGTCGCTTTTTTGAAGAAACTTAAATGCATCTTGATAATAGCCCTGTTTATATAATCCCCAGCCTTTGGTTCCCAGATAAAGATAATTATCAGGATTTATTTTAAGAGCTTTATCTATGAGTACCATACCCTCATCAATGTTTCGGTCCCTATCAATCAGGAACCATGCAAGATAATAAATCCACCAGGGCTTATCAGGTTCCAAACTGATTGCCCTCCGAAAGAATTCCTCTGCTTTATCGAACATAGCTGCGTTGGTATAAGCCCAGCCAAGATTACGTGCAATAGCTGCCTCGGACCACGAATTGTCTCTACGAATAGAAATGTATTTCTTAATATATGTATTGGCGGTAATAGTATCTCCTTCAGTTAAAGAAAGGATAGCTTTCTGGTAGAAAATAAGAGGATCGTCAGGAAAGTCCTTGTCTGCTTTTTTATACAGCTTTCTTTCTTTTTTATACTTACCAGTTTTATGATATGCATTCCCAAGCATTGCATAGTCAAAAATCCACCAGGGTTTTGAATCTAATTTATGATATAGTTCCAGTGCCTTTTCAAATTCAGGGATTGCTTTATCATACTGATCAATATCGTAGTAACAAAGTCCTATATCATAAAAAGTACCTGGAAATTTATCATCAATTTCAAGAAGCTGTCTTAAGTATTTAATTTCCTCAAATGGTGTTTCAAAAAAGAAGGCATGATTATTATTTGTAAGGATCTTCAACCTTAACGGCATCTGATCTCGTTTTTCATAAGCTTTGAGACCCCATTTTCTTCCCTCCTCATACTCACCCTGATTGATACATGCTACAGAAAGCATTAAAGTCGCGACATTAAAGTTTGAGTCGATAGCTAGTGCTTGCGAGAACATATTCCTTGCCGTGGGGTAATCTCTTTTTCTGCGAGCATTTTCCCCGTAAAGGTAATATCTGTATGCTTCAGACGAGGTCGTTGATGGATTATACTGTAAGTAGAGAGGTAATTCTTTTTCTAATTTAGATATTATGAGAGAATTCTTTACCATCACTGAAAGCGAATCAGTGATATGAAGTATATTCTCATAGGTTCCATCAATTTGAAAAGATTTAAAGGCTTCTTCTGTTTTTGAATTAATTAATTGTGCATTTAAACGTACTGTTGCACCTACTTGTTTTATACTACCATAAACAAAGACATTTGCGTCCAATTTCTGGGAAACTGAGCTGGCAACAGAAGGTATGAGTGAAGCATAATTAGTAAGGCCTTTGCTTTGAAGCGCACTGTTAATGGTTTCTGTTTGTCTGACTTTTATTTCTTCAGAATTTGTCAGAGAGGCTATTAGTTCATTTTGGATCCCGGCTTGCCATATATTCCAGGTAGTATCATTTGTCATATTCTGAAATGGCATTACCGCAACAGAAATTCTACCATCTGCTGATCTCAGATTTTTCAATTCGTTTCGGTTAAATATTCTTGGATAGGCAAGAACTATAACGGCAATTATCAGAATGGCATTTAAAACATAAATTGGTCTCAGTCTTCTTTTAACAGGCTTAGATAGTGATTCTTTCTTCTCTGATTCTTCAAGTGATTCGATTTTCTTTATTCCCTTAGGAGTGAAATCATAAAACCATGACAGGATGACAACGATTGGCAATCCTATCATGAGTAGTAATACAACTATTGTTGCAATCCAACCAGGCAAATGCAATGGGACAATAAGATTATTGATTGCCTCAACTATGATATAGGCAGTTGCAGCATATGTAGCAGTTACCCTTAAGACTTTACGTCTCTTTAGCTCCAGCCAAAAGTTATCTATTTTGTTAGATTTATGTGCTATCACGTCTTTATTTGCTATTGTGTATGTAGGGCCATACTATCCACTCTGTTAAAGGATTTTCGGATTCCTCATTAAAGCAATTCTTATTAGAGAAGTATTGTTCAGAAAATATTGAAACACATAAAACGAGTTGTCTGATACGGAATATATGTACTGACATAATCATATATTTGTAAATGTATAGTATTATTTTCTATTTGAGGGTACATTTAATAATAATAATTTTCTGAAAATCATGCTGTTAATAAATTAACAGCAAAATTGTAAGGATTATTACTTTTTATTTTTAGTTTCAAATTGCTGATTAGATTACTGCAGTTGAATACTTTAAATGGAGAAAGTAATGCAATGAGTAATTATCTTTGAATTTCACAAATTATTAAAAACTCTATTCAGGGTATCCGACACTCTGGGCAAACAGAACATGTTGGGTTGGTTTCAGATTGAATTCCCTGACTGTATTCTCTTTATCACAGTTATGAAACCAGGCTGCCAAACCAGAAGATGCGGCATACAGGTAAACATTTTGAGCAATGAATCCAGTATCAGTATAATAATATGACTTCTGTACTTCTGGGTCTCCTATAGCGCGATCGGGCTGTGTGGGTCCAAGGTCGTATCGGATGATGTCCACTATGTAAAAAATATTTAAGGGAGCAGTAGCTGCATTTATGCGGCCTGACCTTGCACGAAAGTCACCTTCAGCTACAGGTAATAGGCTATGTCTGGTAGCCTCATAAATGTATACACCGCCGGGCAATGCGACGTAGAGATCGATTTCCTGCGAATTGCTTGCTGAAGGAGCTGTTCTTCCTTTTTTACCAAATCCTGCTATATTACGGTTAACCCCAAAGGCAGCCCAAAGCAAATTGGATACTACCTGTATCGGGAGTTCCTTTGAACTGATTGTGCGTGTAGTTTTTCTTTCAAGCAAAGAAGCCAGAATAGATTTCCCTCCATCATGTTCAGGTTGTGGTAACACAATAGCTTGAAGTCCTTGTTGACGGATGGTATGCAGGGAATAGCCCGACGTCGAATTTGCAAGGACAGTCATGGGCGGGACTGCTTTTATAAATTTTCTGCGATTCATTTTGTTTTTGCTTAATTGGATTCAATATAATTCACAACTATTTATTGGTAGGAGGCATATTACTGCGACTTTTAGTGTCATTTTCAGTGCCTGAAGAGGACAACCCGAACACCTATTTACCTGATTAAACAGATTTATAACATATTATTCTCTTCAAGCCATTTCCTCACCCTTTCATGTTCTGCCTGATATTTGGCTTCCATATCCCTTACTATATGCTGAAATTCTGGCTCATTTCTTAAGCTGTTGAATAGAGGATTATATCTTTTAATATCATCTACCATTGATAACGGGAATATTGGATAGCGATCGATTATTCTCAGTATTTCGTATGCCTTTTCCTTTTCTCCTGTAAAAGCATATACACCGGCAAGATCATAATATCCACTGCTTCCGAACGCAATAGAAGCGAAATAGTACCTGCCTAATTTTTGAGATTCCTGGCTTAATCGTTTTTGTTCATTAAACCAGTATTCCGCTTCTTTCTTGAAGCCATTCTGCCAGTATACAAACCCAATCATCTGCTGATTCCCCTGGAGAATCCACCCCAATGATTTTGACCTCTCTATAAATATTCTATAGTACTTTAATGCTTCTTTGTACTCACCATGAAATAAATATTGGTTTGCTAACCTCCACGCTGCTGAATCCTTCGCAAAGGCTTTAAGTGATTTTTCAATTCCATTTTCAAAATCTCCATATTGAATTTCTAAACTACCTATAGCGGCAAGGTATGAAATTGTATCTCCATCAAGTCCAAGAGCCTCTTGAAAGTATTTTTTTGCAACTTCAGGAAATCCGGCATAATAGGTGTAAGCAAAACCCAGATTGCCCAGTATGCCAGAAAGTTCTTTTCCGTGATTTATACTTGCAGCTTTATGTATATATTCTAATCCTTTGACATAATCTGAATTATTCAAATCCCCTAAATAAACAAAGTTTGCTTTTCCTAAATATGCTTCCCAATAATTTGGATTATATTTTATTGCTTTATCAAATTCTTCAATTGCCTTTTCTGGTTTTCCAATTTCACAATAATATGTTCCCTTTAAAGTATATGCTTCTGACAATTGATTATCAAAGGAAAGAGCAATATTTGTAAGGATCAGAATTGAATCCATGAAATTCCTTGAGAAATATTCTTCCCAATAATGCTTGTCCCAGTATACCCTTGCCAGACCTGTATATGCCTGAGCAAAGGCTGAATCATATTTCAACGCTTTACGATAGAAACCTTCGGCTTTTTTAAGTACTGCTCTATTAGTATTATTAATCAAATATTTAGTGTATTCTTCTCTTCCTCTCTGGTAAAAATCAAATGCTGTAAGGTTTGCTGTAGGTGTTTTTTCAATGAGCTGTTTTTCTTCCGGGGTAATAGTTGCCTTTAATTCACCAGCAATTAACTGGGCGATTTCTCCTTGCACCCCTATAATATCGGTAGTTTGGTGTATTTCGCGGTCATAGGATTTTCCCCAGAGATGCCTTTCATTCTTCCCGGTAATTAACTGCACTCGTAACACGAATTTGTTACCATATTTTTGTCCACTTCCTTCAACTACATAGTTCACATTAAGTTTCCTGGCTATTTCAGGTATCGTTGGTCTATCTGAACCTTTGTATTGATCGGTAGATGTTCGTGATAAAACCCTGAATTCTTTAATTGTTTGCAGATTATTAAGGATCTCATCCATTATACCATTGATGAAGTATTGATTACTGTCGCTCGGACTGTCATTCATAAAAGGCAAGACCGCTATTGATTTTTCAAGTTTTGAAAGATCTGCATTAAGGTTTCGTCCATTGATAAAGTTAAATGCTACCAATGCAATGATTATTACACCACTGATATAGGTAGATATCTTCCACGCGCTTGAAGTTGAAGCGATTGTCTGATCAATATGCTTTACTGTATTGCCTGGTTTTGTTTTCTTAACACCTGCTGGTGTAATGTCATAGACCCATGATAGGAATATTGCAATAACAAATCCAATGCATAGCAAAACAATTATAAAACCCTGCCCCCATTCTGGAAAATGTAAAGGCTGAGACACCATATCAACAAGCTGGAGTATTACAAAAGCTATAGCGGCATAAACAGTTATTACGTTTACAACTTTGCGTCGCTTCAGCTCTTTCCAAAACTTTTCAAAACTGTTGGTTTTCTGAGTCATCATGTTAACCTTTAATAAGGTGTAAGTAAAAGTACACTATCCTGATTCCAAAGTCAAGAGAGGGTCAGATTAGGCAAGGTAAACAATACGCCCCCGGAGCCGATTTCCGAGGGCTGGTCAATAAGTTATTGTTTAATGGTAAGTTAATCCTTTAAACAGCGAACAGCATAGGCATTGTACTTACTCATGAAGAAGCTATAAACAATGTCAACCGTGTAGCCCGTTCTAAAACCATCGGCATCTTTTAGACTATGCTCCGTATTACTCCACCAGTTACCATAGCTGCCAAACTCGTTAAATGTACCATTGCTGTAACGCATGCCACTCGGAAGAGCCGTGAAACCACTTTCGTTGGTTGCTCCGGTATTTGGACTTAGCCAATGCTTAATACCGGTTTCTTTAAGTTTATCACCAGCATTTTCTCCCCCCGAATAATTAATCAGTGTTCCCCATTCTGCATCGGAGGGCATATGCCATCCAGTGGGGCAGACACTACGGCTGTCTGTAACCGCGTACCAGGTATATAATCTCCCATAAATAGTTTCCTTATCCTCATTACCCTCATATGCCCATTGGTACTTAGGTGTAGTCTCACTTGTAATATCCAGTGTTGCAGATGCAGTAGTTCCTATAAAATCGCCATTGCGGTACTTAGTGCTTTTCATGTTTTCAGCCATCCATGTCTGGGTACCAATAGTTTCTGTGTTATAAACATTACCGTCATTGTCAGATAGAGTTCCTGTATATGTTTTAAACATCAATTTATTACCATAACTTGTTGCTATACTGTTTGTGGCATAAGCCCTTACATAATAATTTGTAGTAGCTGTCAACCCTGTTATTGCGCTTGTAAAAGTGCCTGTTCCAGTGCCATCTGAGGTTTTACTATCGGCTATGGTAGGATTCTGTGTTGTGCTCCAACAAACCCCCCGTGCAGTTATTGTTGCGCCTCCATCACTGGCAATATCACCTCCACTATTTGCTGTGGTTTGCTTTATGCTGGTTAGATCCACTGTTGCTAAAACGGGTGGTTGCGCTTGTTGCCCCTGGTCTGTTTGTTTGCTACAACTATTGGTAAGTATTAAGACTAATCCCATTGCCATTAATTGGTAAATTTAATTTCTGTTTTTTGTTTTCATGATATTTTTTGAAGCTAATTATTTTCTTACTCTATTTTAGGATTTTCAGATTTTTCCTTTAAGTGATTTTTATAAGAGAAATATTGTTCAGAAAATATTAAAACACATTAAATGTATTTTATAATACATATCATCTGTACTGATATAATTCATATATTTGTAAATGTATAACATTATTTTCTGTTTAATCTACATTTGTCATAATAAATTTCTGAAAATCATGCTGTTAATAAATTAACAACAAAATTGTAAGGGTAATTATTTCTTATTTATAGTTTGAAGAAGCTGTTTAGATTACTACAGCTGAATACTTTAAATGGGAAAAACAATACTGGGGATTTTTATTTTTGAATTTTATAAGGCACCAGAATATTTTATATTTAAGTGAAAAATAAATTTGATAATTATCAAAAATCATGGAAAATAACTCAATCGCGAGCACTACTCCGGTTTATACCCTGAGTATTACAGCAAGTCTTTCAGGAATCCCTGTTCATTCAATAAGGCAATACATTGACAAGGGATTGATTATTCCATTCAAGAAAGAATCAAGCCGGAACTTATTTTCTCAGGTGGATATTCTGAGACTAAAATTTATTCATAAATTACTTGATGAAGATGGTTTAAACATTGCAGGGATCAGGACTTTACTGGCACTTATTCCCTGCTGGGCAATCCGGAAATGCTCCAATGAGGAGCGTGAAAAATGCCAGGCTTATCATTAGTGAAACTTATCCCTGCTGGGAAGCATCTGAAAAGGGGACTCTCTGCAAGAATACTAATTGCAGGGAATGTGAAGTTTATCGTATTGTTGAAAACTACCCTGATATAAAATCATTCCTAAAAACAATTATCCCATAAAATGTATCTGATAATTTCAGATAGGTTATTCAAGAAGCCTCCGGACGAGGGCTGGTGATCATAAAGAAGCCCCCGGAACTGATCTCCGGGGGGTTGAAATACATCGCTAAAATCGCAACGAACTTATTTACTTTGGCTGGATAAGGACTTTAACTTTTTATTAAAATATAAATCAATTGGTATATATTTGCTGTAGTTGTATTTAGCACATAGAACAATACATTATACAACAATACTTAGTCGGTACCTTCTAAATAATTAATCTTCATAATAATTGTTTATTCGGCAATTGATAAATCCTATGAATATTCTGCTTTTAACATATGCCATTGTTTTAATGACGTTCGGCCAAATTGTCCGGGATGAAAAGGTCCTTTTCGACGGAGTAACTTTGGATAATTGGCAGGTTATCGATTTCGAGGGACATGGAAACATTTCCATCGTTGACAGTTGTATAATTATCGGTAAGGGAGATTTAATTTCCGGTATCAGGTGGACTGAGGATTTTCCAAAAACAAATTATGAGGTTAATCTTTATGCAAGGCGTATCGAGGGATCTGATTTTTTTTGCGGAATGACATTTCCGGTGAAAGATTCCTTTTTGACCCTGGTATTGGGTGGGTGGGGAGGAGCAATGGTAGGGCTGAGCTGTATTGACGGATATGATGCTGCCAACAATATGACAGGTACTCTCTTTCATTTTGGATCAGGCTGGTGGTATGCCATACGCCTTAGAGTGACCGACAAGAAAATTGAAGCCTGGATTGAAGACGAAAAAGTTGTTGATTTTTTAATTGGGGATTCCAGATTATCATTAAGATGGGAAGTAGAATCATCAGTGCCTTTTGGAATTACAACATATAAAACTACCGGAGCACTTCGAAATATAAGGCTTCACATGATTTAGGTTATTGTAATCACTGGTTATCCATCCTTAACGCATCGGACGGAATAGCCGTTCTTCTTCAATCCCTGACCCCTTGCAATTTCCATTGCGTCATAGGCCAGCGTCCGGTTCCTGGCCCAGATCGCATCAACCCCGGTGCTTGACCACCACCATCCGATGTAACCCTTGGCTCGAAATGTTCCTGATGAGAGTCCAGTCCGGTAACCCGCAGGCAGCGCTGTAAAACCGAAAATATTCAATGCTCCTGTATTGGGACTTATCCAGTGAACCAGACCTTGTTCCTTTAACTTGCCTCCAGCCTCCCATTCACCACCCAGGTACTCAGTTAAAACATTCCATTCTTCTTCATCCGGCACATGCCAGCCAGGAGGACAAAGCTTACCTGTATTAATTGTGAACCAGTTGTACAATACCCCGTATTTCTCGTCATTAACTGTTTCCTGATTTCTATACCAGCTGTAGGCTGGGGTGGACAGGGTGCTCCAAATTGAATTATCAGTAATATTGGGTATTGAAGTTTTATCGTTCAATTTTGTAGTTCTCAGATTCTCAGTTATCCACACCTGGTCTCCAATTCTGGTAGTGTAATAGATATTTCCTTCAACATCGGTGAGGGGTGTGGTAAAGATTATCTTGTTCCCATAGGCAGTTCCTGTACTATTGGTGGCATAAGCACGGATATAATAATCCGTCCCGCTGGTTAACCCTGTAACAGAACTCGTAAAATTACCTTCACCGGCTCCGTCAGTGGTAATATTATCCGCAATAGTAGGATTAAAGTTTGTGCTCCAGCAAACACCCCTGGATGTGATTGTTGCCCCACCATTCCAGCTGACGCTTCCGCCGCCTGTTGCTGAAATTGATGTGATATCGGACAACGGCAAGGTAGTCAGCTCAGGCAGCGAGGCGGGTTTTTCCAATTCGCAGCTGCTGGTAAAAACCAGTATCAATCCTATTATCTGGTAAATCCGGAATATTTTCTTCATTCCAATCTTTAAACTCGCTGTATATTCAGTTAATTCTATCAAAATCACATCAACAGAACACTAGAGTCAAACAGATTTCCCGGGACAAAGTTCTGCAAAACATTAAAATAATACCCCCCGGCATTTGCTTATTTTACAGTGGCTGCAAACAACTCCAATCAGCTGTTATCATTGCTTCCTTATTTCGTCCATTTCGAGCTTCTGTGAAACAGTAAATTCCATACCGCATTGTGTGCAAACATAGTTTAGAAGAAAAGCCCCTTTAAAATACTCTTTTTCGAATTTTGGATGATCGCAGGGCTTGTTTCCCCATTCTTCTTTTATCTGCTGGACTTTGTTGTATTCCATTTCATGATTGTTTAAAAGCTAAATCTTCTAGAGCCGCTTAAAAGGAACAAAACGCACAAATGTCAGACGTTTTTTTTCAATCTTTCCCGTTCTTTTTTTCAAGAAGGATCAGTTCCTGCACTGCAGTAGGCGCACCAATGGGGATCACTAATCTGCCATTTTCTGCCAGCTGATCTACGAGCGGCTGTGGAATTTGTTCGGCTGCCGCTGTTATTATAATAATATCAAAGGGGGAATTTTCTTTCCAACCAGCATAGCCGTCGCCATATTTCACTATAATATTTTTATAACCCATTTTCTTCAGCCTTTCGGCTGATTCACTTGCTAGTTCAGGAATAATTTCGATGCTGTACACTTTGCTGACGATCTCAGCAAGTATTGCAGCCTGGTAACCCGATCCTGTACCTACTTCTAAAGCTCTTTTTGTTTGATCCGGCTTTACAGCCTCAGTCATGTAAGCAACAATATAGGGTTGTGAAATTGTCTGCCCATACCCGATAGGCAAAGGATTATCATCGTAAGCCTCATTTGCATATTCATCCGGAACAAACTTGTGCCTCGGAACTTTCCTTATAGCTTTCAAAACTAGCGAGTCGGTAATACCGCGGTCAATGATCTGGACCCGGACCATCTTATCCCTGGCAGCCTCAAATCTGTCAGCCTGATCTGTTAAGAGTCCTTTCATAAAATCAGATTTCGTTCAACCTGTTTTACCTGGAATCCTTTTTTTACAAGATACTAATTTTTTTGCACTGTGTCAACCCGGGGAAGGCGGAACAGTGTCCCGATGATACTGTGTCGGTATGTCAGCGAAGGAGATGACCGAATAATGACAACACCCCGTCTCCCAGGAACTGAACAACCGGCCAGATTGGAAGAAGGTTTATTTTTGTGACCATTGTTACGAGTATGAGACCAAAAAAAAAGTAGGAGCCATACTTATAAAATCCTTCATAAAGTGCAGGGTACTTCTTGAAATAATTCAGCAGGAGATGAGATCCGTCAAGAGGAGGCAGAGGAATGAGGTTAAATACAAACAGACCCCAGTTTATGTAAATTGCATACATAAAGATCTCATCCGCTATCCGCTTGCCGGTAGAGTTGTAAGCTGAAACAAAATAGGAAATAATTACAAACAATGCTGAGAGTATTATTGCAACGAGGGCATTCGAAACAGGTCCGGCGACGGCAATTTTAATGACATCTTTTTTGGGATTACGAAGATTCTGCTCATTGAACTGGACAGGCTTTGCCCAACCGAATCCGGCAATTAAAAGCATCATAAATCCAAGCAGATCAATGTGTTTAAACGGATTAAGAGTAATGCGCCCCTGTTCCTTGGAGGTGTTGTCGCCGCAACGGTGAGCAATGTAAGCATGGCTGAACTCATGAACGGTCAGGCCGAGAATTATACCGGGAAGGAATTTTAGTATCCGGGCAATGGCAAGATGCTCCATCAGAGTGGAATTATTCCGCGATTATAAGTGCATTTAGCTAGACAACAATCGAAATTCAATTCCGGTTCTTTTTAACGGGCAGGTAAAAATCACTTTCAGTCAGTTTGCATTTCTGAATCATCTCAAGCGCATAAGCTGCACCTGAGAAATTCTCATCAGCATTGTTTGTGCCTACAGTAAACTTGACACCGTGCTTTTTTTGCCCTTTTTATAAAAACTTCAGAAGGGATTTTATACCTGTTATTGATCTCAATTGCAATATTGTTGTTTTTGGCAGCCTTAATTACTTTGTCCATCCTTTCCGGTGTCCAGAAAGTGCTGTACCTGTCGGCCATCTGAGCCGGTAAAAATGTTGAATTCACATAAATATTAATAGGCTCAGTATTCAAAATCTTAACAAGAGTATTAACTAGGTAGTCCATGAATTCTTCTTCATTGTCGATCCATGTTTCGTTCTTAACCCATATACGGTTTCTTCTTCCCTTTGCATCTGTGAAAGTCATGCAATCCGTAAAGACATAATCAAACTTCCCGATCGATTCTTTTGAGAAAGTATTCACCCATTCCCGGCCTTCTGCCTGCATAGCAACATAAAATTGGGGATAGTTTTTAAATATTGCCAGAACCGAATCGATCTGACTGTCGTTATGAACAGGGAATCCCATTCCGCAATTCACTGCGATTCCATAGTTTATACCTTCTGCCTTAGATTTGGCAGCTGCATCTTCAATTGTGAGCTTTCCTTTAAGATGAACATGCAGATCGGTAATCTGGAATTTCGGTTTACTCTGGCAGCCTGCCATAACCATTATCGATAAAATTACGATCGGAAATAGTTGTTTTTTCATATGTGTGCTTATTTGATTTCTTCGTATTAATTTGTTTGCTAAATATGATAAAAGAATTTAATTATACGGGTAACTTAAAGCACATACTTTTCGGCTTTTTCAAAAAAAACTCTTAGGTTTACAAAAACAGATTCTAAATGAAAGGAAAATTAGCCCTGCTGTTGTTGATATTCGCATTATTGAATCAGCTGATATCATCGCAGGAAAAACCAGAAGCCCAGGTATATCTTTTGACCTGCGGCCCAGGTATTGAAACCTATTCCGTTTACGGTCACAGCGCACTGAGAATAGTTATTCCGGCAAAAAACAGTGATACAGTCTACAACTGGGGAATATTTGATTTCAGTACTCCTCATTTTGCCTGGGAATTTTTCAAGGGCAGACTTGATTATATGTTGGGCGCCAGCTCATATGATAGTTTTCTTAAAGAATATTTTGTAGAACACAGGTGGGTAATATCACAAAGGTTCAACATTGAATCAAAAGACATTGAGAAATTATTTATTCTCATCGCGGATAACCTTAGGCCGGAGAATATCAGATACAAATATGATTTTTACTATGATAACTGCTCAACAAGGATACGTGATCTCATCGAAAAAGCCATTGGTGAGGATCTGATTTACCCACCCGAATTAGCAAGGAAAGATCAACGATCTTTCAGAAATCTTACAGGCGACTTTGAGAAAGGCAACCCCTGGACCAAGTTCGGGATTGATCTGCTCATTGGCTCTCCTGGCGATAAAAAAGCTTCATTCAGGGACAAAATGTTCCTCCCTGTTGGTCTGAAAGAAGGACTCTCCGATTTGAATATCAGGCGGGGCGGTAAAATGATACCGCTGCTGACTAATCCCGAAATAATACTCGATTTTGATCCTCCGGTTTTAAAGGAAAAGTTACTCACTTCCCCATTCTTCGTCTTTACCATTCTTTTAATAGTTCTGATCATCATTTCCGGTTTAATCAGGGGGAAAACAGGCAATACCGCAATTGATATCTGTTTGTACACGGTTTTATCATTGCTTGCAATACTTATGATCTTTTCCAACTTCTTTACCGATCACCCTCAATTAAGATGGAACCTGAATATTATATGGCTGAATCCTTTTCTACTGGTATGCCTGGAGAATGTTCTGCGGAACAGGAACTGGCGTATCTGGTTCAGAATCACATTTTACCTGGCTGCCGGATTCCTTTTGTTCATTGTAATTCTGCCACAGCAAATCAACAATGCATTTGTTCCAATTATAATTATGTTGTTATTAAGAAGTTCAATAAGAGCGGGGTTCAATTGGAATCCTCTTAAACTGCCCTTTTTAACAGAACTTTAACACTTCTTAACTCCGTTTTAGATTTTTTAAGGCTTCTTTTGTGCCGGCCATTGCGGTTAGTTTCCAGCAATGCCGTTAATTGTCGTTTTACTATATTTGCTACTTAATTTTAAAAACCATGGAGCAAACATCTGATATCAGGATTCTGAACGAAAAGATCGAAAAAGAGAGTTCCTTTGTCGACATCATAAGAATGGAAATGAACAAAGTGATTATCGGACAGAAACATCTGACCGACACTCTTATGATTGGACTCCTGGCAAACGGCCATATTCTTCTTGAAGGAGTGCCAGGACTGGCTAAAACACTTGCCATCAAATCACTGGCTTCGATAATCGATGCCAAATTCAACAGGATACAGTTTACACCCGATCTTCTTCCTGCGGACCTCATCAGGAACATTGATCTACAGCCAGAAAAAGGAGGAATTCATCGTCAAGAAAGGCCCCGTATTCGCAAACTTTATCCTTGCCGATGAAATCAACAGATCACCGGCAAAGGTGCAGAGTGCACTGCTTGAAGCAATGCAGGAGAGACAGGTCACAATCGGTGAGACAACCTACCATCTTGAAGAGCCTTTCCTGGTTCTGGCAACCCAGAATCCGATTGAGCAGGAGGGGACCTACCCTTTGCCTGAAGCCCAGGTCGACAGGTTTATGATGAAGGTCCTTATTGACTATCCGATCGATGGATGAAGAAAAACTTATCGTCAGGGAAAATCTGACAAAGGAATTTCCCAGGGCAAATACTGTTCTCAAAACAGCTGATATTACAAGAGCCCGCGCGATTGTCAGAGAAGTGTACATGGATGAAAAGATCGAAAACTATATTCTGAATATTGTTTTTGCCAGCCGTCAGTCCTGAAAAATATGGCCTTCCTACCTTCTACGAACATGATATCATATGGTGCTTCACCCAGGGCATCCATTAATCTTGCGCTCGCCTCAAAAGCATTTGCTTTCATAAAAAGGAGAGGCTATGTAATTCCTGAAGACGTCAGAACAGTATGCGCTGATGTTATGAGGCACAGGATAGGCCTGACATATGAGGCCGAGGCTGAAAATGTCAACCAGGACAAGATCATTGCCGAAATACTGAATGTTGTCGAAGTACCTTAAAAAGTTGCTGGTTACCAGGTTGCCAGTTACATAGTTAAATAACCAGCAACAAGGAACAAGGAACCAGTAACATGGAATGAGAAAAATGGAAGCTACTGAGTTACTAAAGAAGGTAAGAAGAATAGAAATTAAAACACGTGGATTAACCAGGCACATATTTGCCGGGTGAATACCACAGTGCTTTTAAAGGAAGGGGAATTGCTTTCAGCGAAGTAAGGGAATATCAGTATGGCGATGACATCAGAAGCATTGACTGGAATGTAACAGCCAGACTGAACCATCCATACGTAAAGATCTATGAAGAAGAAAGAGAGCTGACGGTAATGCTGCTGATCGATGTGAGCGGGTCAGGAAACTTTCGGGACCACCGTCAGATTCAAGAGGGATCTGATGACCGAAGTCGCAGCAGTCCTTTCATTCTCAGCAATTTATAACAACGATAAGATCGGCGTCGTTTTCTTTTCCGATAAAATAGAAAAATTTATTCCTCCGCTGAAAGGCAGGAAGCATATCCTCAGGATAATCAGGGAGCTTCTTGATTTCAAACCGGAAAGCAACAGGACAAATCTCAGCGAACCGTTGCGCTTTCTTACTAATGCCATTAAAAAGCGCTGCACTGCTTTTATTATTTCCGATTTTTTAGCTCCCGATTTTGAAGAGGCTCTCAGGATCGCTTCAAGCAAGCACGATGTCGTCGCATCTGAAGGTTACAGATCCGCTCGAAAAAGCTCTTCCTGATGTCGGTCTGTTTAAAGTTGTTGATGCGGAAAGCGGTGCTGAAAAATGGATCGACACTTCCTCAGGATTTGACAAGAAGAACTTACCATGAATGGCGCGACTCTCAGGATGGTATGATTAATAATGCATTTAAGCGATGCGGCGTGGATTTCACAGAGCTGAGTACTGAGGACGATTATGTCAAACCTTTGATAAAGTTGTTTGAAAGCAGATGATCAGGATAAAGAGACCGTGATATTTCTTATATTATTCCTGCCGGCCTTCTGGACGGTTGACAGCTAACGGACAGGAAATATCCGTTACTGCAGCATTCGATACATCCAGGATATTTATCGGCGATCAGATAAACTTTACAGTGGTTGTCGAACAACCTGCTGATATTATGCTGTCTCTTCCGGTATTTAAAGATACTCTTGCAAGAAACATAGAGATCCTGGCCGGTCCTGCTTTCGACTCTACAAAACTGTCAGGGCAAAAATTCCGGATAACTGAAAAATACCTTATCACCTCATTTGATTCCGGATATTACAATATCGATCCTGTTTACGCTGAAACAAGAGATGCTTCCGGACTTAAAAGATACTATTCCGACCACTCTCTTCTGGAGGTAGCCAGGGTAAAGCTGACACCACCTGACACCGTAGCGAAGATCTTTGATATTGTAAAACCCTATAAAGCTCCTGTCACATTGGGCGAGGTAATGCCATGGATATTGCTGGTTCTGGTAATTGCTGCGATCATATGGCTTTTAATAAGGTTTATAAAGAGGTTTTCGAGAACCAGAAAAGAAGTAATTGCACCTGTAATTATTGAACCTGCCCATGTAATTGCCTTTCGCGAACTTGAAAAACTCAGGGATGAAAAGCTCTGGCAAAATGGCGAGACCAAAAAATATTATACAAGATTAACAGAGATTCTGCGGCAGTATCTGGAAAACAGATTTCAGGTATTTTCGCTGGAGCTTACAACATCGGAAACCCTTGGAAGCGCTTATCAAGACGGGATTTCAAAAAGGATGAGAATCATACAATAAGCTAAAATCGGTACTTAATGGCGCCGATCTTGTGAAGTTCGCAAAATACAAGCCGGAATCTTCTGAAAATGAACTGAGCTTTGAAAACTCCTGGGAATTTGTCACCTCCACCAAACAGGCGGAGGAACAAGCTCAGCCAGTTCAGGTTAAAGAGAAAGCAGGGGAGGAAATCGTATGAGAAGTGTAACGTTTGCCGATCCGGTTTTTCTTTATCTGCTGCTTATTGTCCCGGCAATGATAGCTTTTTATATCCTGAAGCAGCATAAAGCATCTCCTGCTCTCCGAATGCCCGGACTAAAACCTTTTGAAAAAACTGGAACCACATTCAGGAACTACCTTCGTCACATACTTTTTGCTTTCAGGGCTGTTGCTGTAAGCCTGTTGATAATTGTACTCGCCCGTCCGCAGTCAACAAGTAATTTTCAGGATGTTTCTACCGAGGGTATTGATATAGTTCTTGCACTCGACATTTCGGGTAGCATGCTTGCACGCGACTTTAAACCTGACAGGCTGGAAGCCTCCAAGAATGTAGCGACTGAGTTTATTTCAGGCAGGCCGTACGACAGGATTGGCCTTGTTGTTTTCAGCGGTGAAAGCTTTACACAGTGTCCACTTACTACTGACCATGCGGTTCTGATCAACCTTATGCGCGAAATTCAAAGCGGCATGATCGAAGATGGTACTGCCATCGGCATGGGATTGGCAAATGCCGTGAACCGCATCAAAGATTCGGAAGCAAAAAGCAAGGTGATAATTCTGTTAACCGACGGCATCAATAACATGGGAGAAATTGCCCCTGCAACTGCCGCCGATATTGCCAAAACATTTGGCGTAAGGGTTTACACTATCGGAGTCGGAACTCAGGGAATGGCTCCTTATCCTGTGCAAACACCCTTCGGTACGCAGTTTCAAAATATGCCTGTTGAAATTGACGAAGCCATACTGAAGGAGATCGCCGGCAAAACCGGAGGGAGATATTTCAGGGCAACCGACAACAATAAGCTGGTGCAGGTCTACAAAGAGATAGACCAGCTTGAGAAATCAAAAATTGATGTTAAGCAATTCATCAGAAAGGAAGAGAAATTTCTTGTTCCAGCACTTATCGCATTTTGCTTAATTATTATTGAAATACTTGCAAGGTCCCTGATATTGAGGAACCTGACTTAAAACTGGAGATAAAATGCAGCTGTTCAGATTTGCTAATCCCGATTTTTTGTACCTGTTGCTTCTGCTTCCGGCATTGATACTGCTGTTTTTATTTAATGAATTCAGGAAAAGAAAATCCCTGAAAAAGCTTGGCAACCCGGTTTTCGTGGAAAGGCTTCTTCCTGAAATGTCGAGGATAAGGCCCTTAATAAAATACCTGTTTCTCCTTCTGGCAGTCGCAGCAGGGGTTCTGATACTTGCCAGACCACAGTTCGGTTCTAAAATTGAAGAAGTAAAAAAGGAAGGTGTGGAAGTGATCATTGCTCTTGATGTTAGCAATTCGATGCTTGCAGCGGATATCCAGCCCGACAGGCTGACAAGGGCAAAGCAGGCTATCTCGCGTCTGGTGGATAACCTCGAAAATGATAAGATAGGTTTGATAGTCTTTGCAGGCGATGCTTATACGCAAATTCCGATAACAACCGATTATGTTTCTGCAAAAATGTTTCTTACCACTATCAGTCCTGAGATGGTCCCAAAACAGGGCACTGCGATAGGAGCAGCCATTAATCTGGGGCTAAGATCATTTACTCCTGGCGAAGGAAAAAGCAAGACAATGATCATCATAACCGACGGTGAAAACCATGAGGACGATCCCGTTTCAACTGCCGGAGAAGCTTCGAAACAAGGTGTTGTCATTCATACTATAGGTATCGGGTCTACCGAAGGTGTTCCTGTACCGGTGATTTCAGGTGGCAAAAGGGATTATCTGAAGGATAGCGACGGCCATATTGTGATAACGAAGCTCGACGAGGAGATTTTGAAGAAAATTGCGATAAGTACCGGTGGCAATTATGTCAGGGCAAGCAACACCAATATAGGGCTCGATGAAATTTTCAGCAGTATCAGGAAAATGAAGAAAGAAGAGCTTGCGAGTACGATGTATACTGAGTATAATGATCAATTTCAGATCTTTACAGTAGTTTGCCTGTTTTTCCTTTTGTTCGATTTTATTATTATGGACAGGAAAAACAGAAAATTGACAAACATACGATTGTTTAAGTTTAAAGTATGATCTATATTTCAGGTAAAATGCAGATGTTGAATTTCAATACAAATGAACTAAAAACAAGATTTCTTGTCCTCTTCCTGTTTTTTGCAGCAGCTGCACTGGTAAATGCACAGAATGAAAAAAAGTTCATCAGGCAGGGCAACAGGGAATACCAGAAGGACAAGTACTCAGAATCAGAAATATCATACAGAAGGGCCATTGATAAAAATAAATCGGCCCCTGATGCTGTTTTTAATGTTGGTGATGCCCTCTATAAACAAAAGAAGTTTGAGGATGCAGGAAAACAGTTTGTTGAAAACAATACCATGAATGAGGATAAAAAAAAGAAGTCAGCTTCACTTTACAATCTTGGTAATGCTGATCTGATGGCGAAGAAATTACAGGAGAGCATAGATGCATACAAAAAGTCACTGAAGCTGAATCCTGAAAATATGGAAGCAAAATACAATCTTGCCTATGCCCAGGATTTACTGAAGGCAGCAACAGCAGCAACAACAAAACAAAGACAAACAGGATCAGAATAAGGATCAGAATAAAAACAATGAGGATAAAAAGGATCAGGAGCAGAATAAGGACAATAAAAACCAGCAAAACCATAACCAGGAACAAAAACAGCAGGACCAGCAGGAACAGCAGAACATATCAAAGGAAGATGCTGAGCGGTTGCTGAAAGCGCTGGCCAACGATGAGGAAAAGGTTCAGGAAAAAGTTAAGCTTGAGAAAGCAGCAAGAACAAAAGTGAGGACGCTGAAAAATTGGTAGTGGATAATGAATGTAAGGTCTGCCATATTAATTTCCGTACTGAGTCTGCTGCCGCTTATGACAGAGGGCCAGGATATTTCGGTTTCTGCAGACTATCCTGAAGTTGTAAGGGCAGGCCAACAGTTCAGCGTTTCCTGGACAATTAACTCGGGAGACGGGGAATTTGTAGCCCCATCATTTACCGGATTCTACAAATTGATGGGCCCGCAGACATCCTACAGCTCAAACACCCAGGTAATAAACGGGAAGATTTCCAGAGAGACAACTTATTCGTATGTTTATTATTTACAGGCAGTTAAAGAAGGCAGGTACGTAATTCCTCCGGCTTCAGTAATTATCAAAAACAAAACTTACACCTCCGATTCATTGCGGATTGAAGTCATCGGGAACAGTGGATCCCAGCAAAACGTCGCAGCAGGGACAGGTCGTAATAATGAAAATGAAGATATAGGAGAGCCAGGTGAAAATATTCTCCTGAGTCTTTCTGTCGACAAGAGGCAGGTTTACATTGGTGAGAACGTTGTCGCCACCATTAAGATATATACCAGGGTTGATCTTTCAGGTATCAGCGAAATTAAATATCCTGGCTTTGAAGGTTTCCTGAAAACGGATCTCAATACTCCGCCTCTGACCTCGCTAAAACGTGAAAATATAAATGGCACCATCTGGGGAACCGGTGTAGTGCAGCAGTTTTTGCTGTACCCGCAGATCCCGGGAGAAATAACAATCGATCCTGTACAGATTACTGTTCTTGTGCAGCAAAAGTCAGGTCAGTCAGATCCGTTTTTCGGGGATTTCTTCTCCACATATACTACTCTTCCAAAAGCGGTTGTAAGCAAAGCATTGACAGTGAAAGTCGATCCACTGCCTGGAACCAAACCTGCCGATTTCTCAGGAATTGTTGGTAAGGCAGCGATCAGTGCTACCGTGAACAGGGACTCCGTTAATGTAAATGATGCTGTAAATTTAAAATTTGTTGTTTCAGGTAGCGGTAACCTTAAGCTGGCAAATGCACCCGAGTTAAAACTGCCGGCCGACCTGGAAGTCTTTGATCCGAAAATCTCTGATGACCTGAAAAATGGTCAGAACGGAACAACGGGACAAAAAACGTTTGATTTCCTGCTTATCCCGAGGCATTATGGCGAATTCAAAATACCGCCGGTAACCTATTCGTATTTCAATTCAGCTACAAGGCAATATAACAGGCTTACAACACCTGAGCTGCATTTTTATGCGCGAAAGGGGACAGAACAAAATGCAGGCGTTACAGTCTATGGAGGAGTCTCAAAGGAAGATGTCAAATATCTTGGCAAGGACATCCGTTTTATTAAATCTTCATCCGGAACATTGAAAAGGACCGGTAATTTCCTGTCATCAAAACGATCATTTTACAGTGCCTATGCGTTTGCACTGATATTATTCCTAGGAGTCCTGTTTGTAAGACGTGAACATATAAGGCGAAATTCGGATCTTACTTCAGTCAGGAACAGGAAAGCAGCAAAGGTGGCCGGAAAAAGGCTGAATCAGGCTGGTGTTTTTCTTAAGGAGGGACCTGCAGATAAATTCTATGAGGAAATATTGAAAGCAATCTGGGGTTACCTGAGTGACAAGCTCAATATACCAGTTTCGGACCTGACACGAACAACTGCTGTCAATGCCCTGAAAGACAATGGAATTGCTGAAGGGGAACTTGATAATCTAACGTCAGTTCTCGATACCTGCGAATTTGCACGATTTGCCCCATCTTCTTCTGAGGCAGAGGCTGCGAAAATTTATGAGGGAGCCTCCAGGTTTATAAAATTGGTTGAAAACTCAATTGGTTGATTTATGAAAGTCCTGAAGAAATATTTCTTGTTGATGCTCATGATTGCTGTATCGGCAGGAGTATTGTTTTCGCAGGAAGACAGGAATCAGAAATATAAGAAGGGAATTGGCTATTATACTTCAGGAAACTACCAGGATGCACTCAAGGAATGGACTGATATTTATAATACTGGATATCGTTCAGCCGCGCTGGATTACAACATAGCCAACGCATATTTTAAGCTTGGAAATGTCCCTGGTTCAATATTGTTCTATGAACGTGCATTGTTGCTAAAACCTGCTGATGATGATATTAATTATAACCTGCAGATAGCCAGGACTATGGTTGTAGATAAATTTGAGGAGATCCCGGAACTTTTTTTTGTCAGGTGGTACGATTTCCTTTCGTTGTTGTTATCGTCGAATGTCTGGGCAGTGTTTAGCTCTCTCACATTCTTCCTGTTTCTGGTCTGTCTTTCAGTCTATATCTATTCTTCAAGATACAGATTGAAGGTACTGGGTTTCTGGATAGCCCTGATGTTCCTTATTATTTCTGCCTGTTCACTTGCGTTTACGCTCAGGAACAAATCGCTGGTCTACGATAGCCATAAAGCAGTAATATTTGCTCCCATTGTAAACGGAAAAAGTTCGCCTGACAGCAGCGGAACCGATTTATTTGTCCTGCACGAAGGCTCTAAGGTGACAATAGAGGATATTGTGGGGGATTGGTATGAAATAATGCTTTCGGATGGCAACAAGGGCTGGGTTCCTTCCAATACCCTGACAATTATTTGATTCCATCACAACTTATTTTTTAATTTTACGTTCAAATCATTACGGGCATGAATGGCTTCCTGTCATGAAAAAATTATTTTTGTTTCTTCTTTTCATTTTCACAATTGCATCCTGCAAAAAGACTGAATTTACTCCTGAGGGACCCACCGATGTGAGAATAAGAAATCAAAGCAATTCAGTCCTGACTGATGTAGCAGTTAAAATAAAGGATGAACAGATACTCTTTGGAGAGATCCCTGCTTCAGGTATATCGGATTATCACCGTTTTAAAACCGCATTTCCCAAAGCCTATATTTCTGCAAAAATAAACGGAGAAGTATTTACAACCGGATCCGTTGATTTTACTTACCAGAACTACTTTGGACAGGTCAGGCTGACCTATGAGGTCGTTGTTGATAACAACTTTTTGGAAATCAATAATGTGGTGCTTGATTCACATTTAGATCTTAAGTAACTCTCTATTTTCCCCTCTTCAATAAAAGTACTTTACCGGATAGCAAATTTTGCACCTGAGCCGGTAATTAATTAATATTGCTTTTAAATAAAGCAATAAATGAAAAAGAAGCAGGTAAACAGTTCCCGGACTCCGATTTACAGGGATGCAGGATTTGAGCTATTCGATGCCGACACTACAAAAGACGCTTTTGAGAAGGAAACCGAAAACGAAAGGATCCCTGAATTATATATTTATTCCAGGTACCGCAATCCGACTGTTGTCGCTGCGGAGGAAGAGATCATGAAGGTCGAAGGCTGCAAATGGGCGTTACTGACTCAGTCAGGTATGTCGGCAATTGACACTGCAATGTCAATCTTTCAAAAAGGAACGGCGACAAAACCATGGCTGATGTTCAGTGAAATCTATGGAGGTACAATCTCGTACGCGGAGTCGGTTTTAAAGAAAAGGAGGGGTCTTGAAATCCATAGCTTTAATCCTCTCAATGAGAGGTATGATCTTGATGAATTCCGGAAAATTGTTCAGAAAATTCAACCTGACATTGTTTATGTTGAGACAATATCTAACCCCATGCTTATAGTGGCTGATGTCGAAAAAGTTATTGATATTGCCCATAATGCCGGATCAAAAGTTATTGTTGATAATACCTTTGCGACTCCTGTCCTGTACAAACCATTAGATTCCGGAGCTGATATAGTAATTCACAGCGCAACGAAGTACTTTTCCGGGCATGGCAATATAACTGCCGGTGTGATATGCGGCAATGATCGGGATCTGATGAAGGATGCAATTGAGTACCGGAAAATTGTGGGGCATATGCTGTCGCCCGATGATGCTTACAGGCTTACTACCCAGATACAGACTTTGGAGCTGAGGTTCAGGGAACAATGTTCCAACGCTTTCCGGTTGATTGAAGTCCTCAGTGGAAATCCGCACATCAGGAAAATATGGTATCCGGGTATGACCGGTCACTCAACCCACGCAGAAGCAGTAAAGTTATTTGGCAGCAGGGGATTTGGCGCAATGATAACATTTGAATTCGACGGTAAAACCGATCCGGAACGAAAAGCCAGAAGGGATAAATTTATTGAGACGGTTTCAGAAAATATTAAGCTGATCCCTTCGCTGGGAGATTCCAGAACGATCCTGATGCCCGTAGCATCAGTCTGGGCAGTGAAATACCCGCGGCCGGGAATGTTAAGATTATCAGTTGGTTTTGAAAGCTTCGCTGAACTGGAAAAGACAATAAGGGACGCGATGGAAAAGGCTGGTTGACTCTAATAAGAACACCTAGCTCCAGTCAACCGGCCGGATGCCATTTTGCACCAGATAGTCATTACATCTGCTGAAATGTTTGTTTCCGAAGAACCCTTTTGAGGCAGAAAGAGGGGAGGGGTGCACCGATTCAAGCACCAGATGCTTCGCCCTGTCGATCGATTCCCCTTTCTTCTGTGCGTATGCTCCCCAGAGGAAAAAGACCAGATTTCTTTTTTCATTGTTAAGAACTCTGACGACGTAGTCAGTAAATTCTTCCCATCCTTTTCTCTGGTGCGAGCCGGCCTGATGGGCTCTCACGGTAAGAGTAGCGTTCAGGAGCAGAACCCCCTGTTCTGCCCAACGGGTAAGATCTCCGGTAACAGGCTGGGGAATTCCCAGATCAGATTTAATCTCTTTGAATATATTTTGCAGGCTTGGAGGAAATTCAACTCCCTTCATTACCGAAAAACAAAGCCCATGAGCTTGTCCCGGGCCATGATAAGGATCCTGGCCAAGTATAACAGCTTTAACCATTTCAAAGGGACACAAGTTGAATGCGTTGAAGATCAGAGAACCGGGAGGATAAACTGTCGTTTGACGGTATTCTTCCCTGACGAAGCCTGTCAGCCTGTTAAAATACTCCTTTTCAAATTCAGGGCTGAGCTTCGATTTCCAGCCCGGTTCTATTTTGACATCCATATTTTAAGAATACTCAGAATAATTGATCATATAATGCAAAATGGACTGGCGTTTGTTACGTCAGTCCATGCACCGCCATCTATCTGCACAACCTAAAACTAATATGCAAACTTATACTATCAGTTTGATCGCTATTCCAGTAATTTACAGCTCTGGGAAAGCAGATAATTCAAAATTATATTTGTATAAGTATTGCCTGTATTGATATCAAATTTAAAACAAAATATGATACACCAAAATAATCTAAATTAATTTCAGCCTGAATGTTAATAAATATTTATAACTGAGTTACAGGTAATTGATAACTTTGCACTAAAACAATGGCAATTGAAATAGAACGGAAATTCCTTGTTAAAGGTGAATTCAGGCACCTTTCAGTTAAGGAATTGAATATCACGCAGGCTTACCTTTCGGTTGACCCTTCAAAAATAATAAGGCTGAGAATATACAATGGAAGGGCAATCCTTGCAATCAAATCAAATAAAAACAAGACTTTTACCACCCGGAATGAGTGGGAAATTGAGATACCTGTGTCAACTGCTTCTGAGATACTTGAGGTGTGCCTTCCCGGCAGGATTGAAAAAGCAAGATATCTTGTCCCGTACAGAAATCATACCTGGGAAGTGGATGTTTTCCACGGGAAAAACGAAGGACTGATAATAGCTGAAATCGAACTGAATTCCGAGAATGAGCCGTATGAAAAACCTGATTGGGTCGGAGAGGAGGTTACCGGAAATCCCGCATATTATAATTCCAATCTCATCTGAATCAGAGTACTTTTGAATAAATCTGTTTCGGATCGCCGGGTCCGTAAAATTCCCTGAGACTTGCCTGAAGTTCGTAACCGTTTCGGCGGTAAAAGCCTTCTGTAGAAGCATATAACGGTCTGCCTGATGTTTCTATCCACAGGATTTTCCCTCCCATCTGCCTTACATCATCCTCAATAGCCTTCAGCAGAACCGATCCGAGCTTCTTATTTCTGGAATTCTGGTGTACGGCTATCCAGTAAAGGTCCCACGAATGTGTGGAAAAAGCATTTTTCCCGTAGTTTGCAAATGCAACCAGTCCGTCTTCATCAGCGATCTTCATCCAATAGTATCCGCTATTCTCCACCCCTTTTGAAATTGTTTCATCCGCTATTTCAAGTGCTGTCTGAATTTCAAATTCATAAAAAAAATCGGTGGAACGGAGTATTTCTTCAACGCCTTTCCTGTCGGCAGGCGTAATTCCTTTTAAAACTGTACCCATTAAAAGCTAAATATTAAGGTCACTGATTATACGTTGAAGCACCTGTGTAAAAGGGATCCCTGCCTCAGTTGTTGCTGCCACCAGACCACTGTCGGGCGACATGCATGGATTTGCATTTACTTCAATCACATACGGCTTATCTTTCTTATCAATTCTCATGTCGACCCTTGCATATCCTTTAAGGCCGAATACATGCCAGCATTTCAGCGCGATGCTTCTGATCTCTTCTGCTAGAGCCGGGTTAAGCTCATTATGCGGAAACTGTCTAATGGTATTCTCATACTCAAAACTTTCAGCAACCCATTTTGCCTTGAAATCGACGATTTTAGGTTGATCTTCGCTGAAGTTACGGAATGTCATTTCAGCTGGAGGCATTACTTCTGGTCCATTTTCGCTGTTTAGCACGCTGACATTAAATTCACGGCCGTCAATATACTCCTGGATGATCCAGTGTGAATCATCAAAGTCCGCTAATTTTTTTTCATATCCCTGTGAGTATGTGAACACAGATTCGCTTGTAATTCCAAGTGATCCGTCTTCCCATATCGGTTTAATAATGTAACGGTTCCCGGGTTTAAGCAGTCTGAACTGCGAAGGGAAACACGAAAAGGGTGCGTTGATTTTTTCGTCGAGCAATATCTTTGACGAAAGAGCCTTGCTTGTTGTAACAAACATAGCTTCAAGCGGATTGCCCGAATAGGGTATTGAATACATATTTAATAGGGCAGGCACGAAATAGCATAGCTCACCTTTATTGTTGATCGATTCCACAAGATTAAAAACAAAATCATGTTTTTCTTCTTTCAGCGAAGCTATTTCGTTCATGAAATCGGATGTAATTCCTTTCCTGCAGGTTTCTATTCCGATTTCCTTCAGATTCTTTTCAATATATTCTACCTGATCAAGCACATCAAGCTCGTCGGGAAGAGCACCATCGCGCGGCTGGTTGAACAAAATGCAGCACCTTTTCATTTTCATATCTTCAAATGATGCCGTTTAACGGCAGAATTCACTATCATTTCCATCAGAGCCTGGTATTTTATCCCAATCATGTTCGAGAGTATAGGGAGATCAGAATGAACAGGGTGCAGTCCGGCAAGGGGATTTACCTCCATAAAGCATATTCGTCCGTTACGGTCAGCTTTAACATCAACCCTTCCTGCATCTACTCCACCAAGAGCTTTCCAGACATTCAATGCAACAGTTTTACATTCCTCTGCAAACTCACTGGCCATAGGAATATACTTACAGAATATCTGATAATTCTCCTTGAACTCAACAGAGTAAGGGAGATTATCCTTGCATTCTATTTCCATTCCGCCTATAGCCACTGCCTCATCGCCTGAACCTATTACGCCGACAGTAAATTCCCTTCCGGGAAGGTACTCTTCGACAAGGGCTGGCTGATCGAACCTTTTGAGCAGATACTGAGCCATCTCCTTCAGTTCCGGTTCAGAATTGACAAGGCTTTTCTCAGTAATCCCTTTTCCTGTTCCTTCCGATACCGGCTTAATGAAAAGAGGATAATTAAGATTGCATTTCTCAATATCCATCAATTCTGAAACAAGCATGCCGGGGCTTACAGGAACTCCTGCAGCCGACACTATCAGCCGCGTAAGATATTTGTTAAGGGAGATTCCCAGAACGACAGGACCGCTGAATACATAAGGAATTTTATACTGATCCAGAATTGCCGGCACAACAGATTCCCTGCCATCGCCATAAAGTCCCTCGGCAATGTTGAAAACAAGATCCCATTTTTTACCTGCCGACAACGCCTCAATCAGTTGAAAACAATTACCTACCTGCTCGGTTTCAAATCCCATATTGCGCAGGGTATTGTCAATGGCATCTACGGTTTCCTGCTTGTCAAATTCGGCGGTATCCTCCATAGAATAACCACGGTCAAGATACCATGACCGCAAGTCGTAAGTCAATCCGATTCTCATTTATACAGACCTATTTCTCAGGATATTCGCACAATACTCCTTTGTAATTACGAAGGACTATATGTTCATCATTATGTTCTACAACATAATTTGGGAGCAAAGGAATTTTTCCGCCACCGCCAGGAGCATCAACGACAAAGGTCGGCACTGCGTAACCGCTGGTAAATCCCCTGAGCCCCTTTATGATCTCAAGACCTTTTGCCACAGTGGTTCTGAAATGCCCTGAACCGGGTATCAGATCGCACTGATACAGGTAATAAGGTCTTACCCTTATCATCAGCAGTTTATGCATCAGCTCCTTCATCGTAGGCACATTATCATTAATGCCCTTCAAAAGAACAGTCTGGCTGCCAAGCGGGAAACCGCCGTCAGCAAGCTTGTTGCATGCTTTGGCACATTCTTCAGTGATCTCAAGGGGATGTGAAAAATGCAGGCTGATGTACAGCGGGTGATAATTCCTGAGTATGCTGATCAACCTGTCGGTAACACGCTGTGGAAGTACCACAGGTATTCTTGTTCCGATACGGATCATTTCAACATGCTTAATGCTTCGTATGTTTGAAAGGATATAGTCCAGAGTTTCGTCCGGAAGAGTAAGAGGATCACCTCCACTTATAAGGACGTCCCTTACTTCTTTGTGCGAAGCAATATAACTAAATGCCTTTTCATAATCCTGCCGTCCAAGCTTATCGAGCCTGCCGACAGAATGAGAACGCGTACAATACCTGCAATAGTTGGAACAAATTTGCGTAACGGTAAACAAAACCCTGTCGGGATACCTGTGAACAATGCCTTTAACAGGAGAAAACGATTTCTCGTGAAGCGGGTCTGACTGTTCGCTGCTTGTTTCAAGCAATTCTTCAACGACAGGAACAACATTACGGCGAAGCGGATGTGACGGCTTTGAATCATAAATCAATGATGCAAAATACGGAGTGATCCGCAATGGAAGACGTCCTTTAAGGTTATTAATAGCCATGATCTCCTTATCGGACAACCTCATTATTTTCTTAAGGTCATCGATGCTCGTAAGAGCATTTCGAAGTTGCCATTTCCAATCATTCCAGGATTCTGTAGTTGCCAGGGGGAAGTACCGGTGCATGAAGTCCGAACTTCGGTTGCTAACTAACTGGTTGGGGATTACGTTTTGCGAAAAAATCGTGGTTTTCGCGCCAGGCTCTTCATCAGAAGAGCAACCCACGAGGCGGCCCTCTCCGTGGAGGGCGGCGACCTCATTATTGTTAGCGTTCATAACAGTCGATGAAAATTTTCATCTTTTGTTTTAGTTTTCTGTGTTTTAAATTGTGATTAGTTAAAAATAAATTGGGACGAAAATATGTATTCTATAAATACATTGTATCATTTGACCTTCATAAATATTAACATGATTGGTATTTTATTAACAATCCAACGATTTAATGGAAGGAAATACAATTAAATATACTACTGTGTTTCAATACATTACATTGTCTTCCAAGCAAAGGAAAACCGGAACTGAAACTGGTATTTTTTTGACCGGCTTTTTCTCCTGAAATCCTTTTCAAATTCATATTATTCATCTCCGGAAAGTTGCATTGCCTTTATAAATTTTTTAAGATACTTGTTTATCAATTATTATGCCAAAACTTTCAGCACCGTTAATTCTTCATAATGTTCTAAATTCAAATACTTTTATCAGACTAAAAAAATATGTTGTATAACGGATTAAATTGTTTTTAATTATTCCGGAACAGAAATTAATAACGGGCATTTGTGAAAATCATAAAGAAAAAAGATATCATTTCCTCATTTAAATCTTTCTTCAGGGATATTCTGGAAGCTGTGTCCGGCACTGAGCAGGACTTCACTGAAGCTAAGCTCAGTAAAGCAATCCTGCTGCTTTCGATTCCTGCTGTTCTTGAAATGGTAATGGAATCAATTTTTGTTATTGTTGATATTTTTTTTGTTTCGAAGCTGGGTGCAGATGCTGTTGCAACAGTCGGACTGACTGAATCCATAATCACAATTGTTTATGCGTCTCATTTGGACTGGCCACCGCAACAACCTCAATGGTTTCAAGACGAATCGGGGAAAAGAATCCGCTGAAAGCATCACAGACAGCAGTCCAGGCTATTATTACCGGGATAGCAGTCTCACTGTTGATTGCAGTGCCTGGAGCTCTATATGCCCAGAGACTTCTTGAGATAATGGGAGCCTCACCTGCAATTTCACAGAACCTGTCAGGGTACGCAAGAATCATGATTGGAGGCAATGTGGTGATAATGTTGCTGTTCATCATAAATGCGATCTTCAGGAGTGCAGGCGATGCCGCAATTGCTATGAGAGTCCTTTGGATAGGGAACATCATAAACATAATACTTGATCCATGTTTCATATTCGGGCTGGGTCCCTTTCCTGAAATGGGAGTGACCGGTGCTGCAGTCGCTACAACAACCGGAAGAGGCATAGCAGTGCTTTATCAGTTCTGGCTTTTGTTCTTTGGAGGGAAACGTATCCAGCTATCAATAAATAAATTACAAATTAATCTAAAGATAATTGGCAGGCTTCTGAGGCTCTCGGCCGGAAGCATCGGACAGAATCTTATCGGTACAATTAGCTGGATAGGGCTGGTAAGAATTATATCAATTTTCGGAAGCGAGGTTGTGGCAGGGTACACGATCGCCATGCGAATTATAAGCTTTGTTCTGCTTCCATCGTGGGGGATAAGCAATGCTGCTTCAACTCTGGTCGGGCAGAACCTCGGTGCAAAGAAGCCTGACAGGGCTGAAAAAGCAGTTATGGTTACCGGCTGGGTAAATACAATATTGCTTGGTATTGTCGGCCTTGTGCTTGTATTATTTCCGGTTTATTTTATAAACCTATTTATCGACGACAATGCCGTTCTGGAGGCTGGTGCGGAATGTCTCAGGATTGTCAGTATCGGTTTTGCTTTCTATGGGTTTGGAATGGTCCTGGTGAACTCCTTTAACGGTGCCGGTGATACAACAACACCTCTGAAAATCAACATATTTGCCTACTTTATGATCGAGATTCCGCTGGCATGGGTCCTTGCAATTAAGTCAGGAATGAATCAGCAGGGCGTATTTGTTGCTATTGTGATTGCAGAATCTATTCTGACTATAACCGCATGGTTTGTCTTCAGAAGGGGAAAATGGAAACTGAAAGAGGTTTAATAATACGCGGGGATAATGATTTTCCCGACCTTTAGAGTTATTGATTTTGATAATACTATAATGTAAATACCCGGTCGAAGCAATGCAGCATCAAATGTACACAAGTCATTTTCAACCAGTTTGCTGTCAATCAAAGTTCCGTTCAGATCATATAGCCTTACATTTGATCCGGTAAAATTTTCATTCAAAGGAATTTTTATTTGCTGTCTGGTAACAATAACACGAATTGGATCACCTCGTCTCGCTTACTATTGTGAGTTCAAGCCTGCCTTTTACATTAGTGCCATCTAGTGGCTGTAGCAGTAGCCACAACTTTTCCATCGCTAATTGCTGTAACAAGTCCTGCAGGGTCAATTGCAGCCTGACCGGTAATGTCCTCCACATTCCAGGTAACCGTTTTGACCGAAGCGGCAGTGGGTGATATTTGTGCAGTAAGCTGAAGTGTGGTTTTACCGTCAGGTATAATATTTAAACCTGTTTCTGTCCCAATGATTATATCTTCAACCAGGATTATCTGATTTGATATGATTAAATCTAAAGTACCGTAAACCCCAGTGCCATCGGCCGCGGTGGCTTTTGCAACTACAGTACCGTTCAGCCCGGCAAAAACGAGACCATCAGATGTTATTGAAGCTTGCCCGGTAACATTTGAGATCGACCAGATAACTGCTTTATTGGAAGCGTTGGTTGGCAAAACTGAAGCATTTAGCTGAAGAGTACCCTTGTCTGTCGATATATTTGAGCAACCCTCTGATCCGCTTACAGAAATGGCTTCAACAGGAACAATCTGATTTAAAATTAATATGTCCAGTGTTCCAAAGACACCCGTGCCATCATCAGACAATGCCTTTGCTGTAACCATCCCTTCAGTTGCAGCAGTTACAAGACCGGAGGAACTGATAGTTGCCTGTCCGGTTACGTTCAGTATTGACCAGGTTACATTTGGATTTGTGGCATTTGTTGGCAGGACCAAAGCATTAAGCTGTAACGTGCCTTTATTAGCTCCAATTACTGCTGCACCACCCTGTACGGTAACCTCTATTTCAGATACCGGTACTGTAAGAGACAGGTCCGGTCCAGCCTGCTACTCTGGCAAACAGCCACCAGGCTGCATACGCCTTTCTGTTCGCATTCAGAGGTTGTGAATGAGCTGAAGGGCAATTGTACCAGTCCACATTAACAGGATGACTATTCTGCCACGTTATCGCCCAGTTCTTATCAACAGTTAAATCTCCGTTACTGTCATAGTCACAATTGGCATTTGCACGTTTATCAAGATAATAATTGCCGTCAGGATCATATGACTCAATGTCTGCAAAATCATAAAGGATCTTATTGTTTTTCCTGCAGTAGTTCCGTATCTGTTCATTTCGTATATTAAGTGTCCCATTGACACTTGTGCCGTCCAGATGGCCGGTCATATATACAAATCTGACTTTAGGAAATTCAATTTCCAGCGATGACATCAGATTAAGGTAAGTATTGATATTACTTTCGGTTGCAGTGCTGACCTGGCTGCACCATGACCACATAACAACATTAACATTACTGTTCAGGGGATTTTTCAGGTAGGTACGGGTTGAAGCTGCCCACGAGGTCAGGTCAGGTGCACCCAGATCTGTTCCACCTGTAATTCCATGATCATCAATGTCCAGGGCACCACTCGATCCACCGTTATTCCAGGCATAGGAACTGCCTTTCCATTTGAAGAGTCCTGTCATCCCATCGATGATCTGACTTCCATGAGAGGTATGCTCGTATGCAACATGAAGATTTGATTTTGCTAAATCAATGAATGACTGAGGTATATCACTCAGAACAGTACAGCTATGATCGATAATCTGACCATTCAGAGACTATGATAAATTTGAAAAAGAAACAGAACTACAGATATTCTTTTCATAGATCTTTTTCAGGATTTCAAAAAACCATACCAATATCCTATGTGATTCCCCTCTGTATGATCCCCTTAGCACAATAAAACGAAAGGGATATAAATTTACAAATTTTTTTGATACTGTGAAGCCAGAATTCCTTAAATTATTCATCTAAAGGATCTTTCGAATCCTTTCTCATATTCTTCTTGAGGCTGTTTTTATGCTTCTCCTCAAGCCTCTCAATCTTCGATGTTTTGGTCGGAGCGATGGGATGCGTCTGGGATTTTCAGTCAGAGCCTTGGCAATCAGGTCCAGCATTACCTTAACAGCATTATTCCTGTTCCTGAACTGTGTGCGCTCTGACTGGGATGTAACTGTTAATTCACCGGCTGCATTAATTCTGTTTTTCAGCTTAAGATAAACCAGGTTCTTTCTCATCTCCTGACAGTATTGCCGAATTCTTTATGTCGAACAGAACCTTGACCTTGGTATTCACTTTGTTCACATTCTGACCACCTGGTCCGCTGCTCCTGGATGTTGCAATTAAAAACTCGTCTATTCAGTTTCCTTTCTTTCAGGATTTCAGAATTCATTGCCCGGGATTTTTAAGATTACAAGATAGTACAAATTTATTCTAACTTGCACCAAAAGTCAATACATGGAAACAGAAGTTAAAAAACTTTTTATTCAGCGCTGGAAGAAGTATTTCAACAACCGGAACTGCCGATAACTTTTTACTATACTGATAATCCCGAAAAAGCCGAAATAGTCGACCTTCCGAAGGATGGAGCTGCATAATCTGCCAGCTTAAGACAGGTAAGGGAAGGTAAATCGCTTGCATTTAACAGGGAATCTGTTGGCTGCGGCGGTGGAAAACGTTACCTGGGATTTACAGATACAATCCGGCCCGGATTTGAGTACTTTCCTGTCCTGCGGCATTGAAAACAAGATGGAAGGGGAGAGGTATATCCGTACTCCCGAACTCGTCAGGGAACTGACTGAAGAATCAGAAAAAGCTGGATATTCCGGAGAAATACATTGTTTTTAAAAGGTGGGATAAGCTGGAAGAATCTGATAATCCTGATGTAGCAGTCTTCTTTGCAACGCCTGATATTCTGTCAGGACTATTTACGCTGGCCAACTTTGATCAGAGCGAACCTGACAGTACATTCACTCCATTTGGTTCCGGCTGCGGATCAATAATTTATTATCCCTTTCTTGAAAAAGATTCTTCCCGCCCGAGAGCGGTAATAGGCTTGTTTGACCCATCGGCCAGACCATGTGTGGCTTCAGGAGTTCTGACCTTTTCAGTCCCGATGGTAAAATTGCAGAAAATGATAAGCTATATGGATGAAAGCTTTCTAATCACCGGTTCCTGGGAAAAAGTACAACAGAGAATCTGAACAAATTCGGAAATGAAAGCCATTAAACCACAGATTTACACGGAGTTAAAAAAGGAGTTTCACTGTTCAAGTAATTTTTCTCCGTGAATTACTCAGTTCATACTCCGTGTAACTCCGTGGTTAATAAGTATTTATTTGGATTTTCCTATTACTGCTCTGGAAATTCAAAAATATAATCACCGGAACCTCTGGGTAATCCCAGTATTGTTCCCTTCATATTTTCTTCGCAATTTCATAATCTTCTTTTCCCTTTACAATATTATTATTGTCTGCTGAAGAAGGGAACCATTTTCTGTAATTTTTGTAATGTCATCTGTTGGCAACCAGATAGTTGCCTTTGTATTTACAGGGATCTTTACCCGCACAATGATTTTCCCATCCTTTCTTTCCCAGCCTGAAACGATAGTGCCGTAAGGGCTTTCAAGTGAAGCTTTTGAATATTCAAGTTTCTTTCTCGGGATGGGGTTGAATAGTGATCTCCTTATATCCGGGCTTGTAAGCTTCAATTCCCGCAGAAACCCTGTACATCCAGTCGCCGATGGCACCATATGCATAATGATTGAATGAGTTCATGCCTGCATCCTGGAATGTGCTGTCGGTCTTCTGTCCATCCCATCGTTCCCAGATCGTTGTGGCTCCCATTTTTACCGGATAAAGCCATGAGGGATAACTTTCCTGAAGAAGAAGGTCATAAGCCACATCAGTGTAATCCTTCCCCGGTCAATACATGGCAAAGGAATACTGTTCCCAGAAAACCTGTCGAAAGATGGTTTCTCCTGCTTTTGATATCATCAACAAGAAATTTTGCAGCCTTTTCCCTGAGGTTTTCCGGTAACAGGTTGAATTTCAATGCGAGGACATATGATGTCTGCGAGTTTGTCCCGACTCTTCCTGCCGGTGTAACATACTCATTAATAAATACCTGTTTGATCTGATTGAAAAGTCTGCTATAATACAATTCGTCCTCAGCTTTTCCAAGCTCATGTGCTGCTTTTGCAAGAAGCTGTGTTGAATAAGCATAAAAGGCAGTTGCAATAAAATCATGTTCGGTAAATCCGTCGGGTTCAGAATGGTTATTTACCGGCGGATGATAGAAGAGCCAGTCGCCATAGATGCTTCCACCTTTCCAGATCATAGTTTCACCCGCTTTTTTCCTGATATATTCAACCCATGCCTTCATGCTTGGATACTGCGTCTCCAGAAGCTTCTTATCTCCGTAAACAAGATACATGGTCCAGGGCGCTATAACTGCAACATCACCCCATCCTGCTGACGTTGAAGCAGTTTCTGAGCCCTGCTTGTCCAGTACATCAGGTATAACAACAGGTAATTCTCCGGCAGGTCTCTGATCTGCAGCAACATCCTTGAGCCATTTTGTAAAGAATGCCGAAACATCAAAATTAAAAGCTGCCGTGCGCAAAATGCCTGTGCATCACCAGTCCAGCCAAGACGTTCGTCCCTCTGAGGACAATCGGTCGGCACGTCTACAAAATTCCCTTTCTGACCCCATACTATATTATGCTGCAACTGATTCAGCAAAGGATTTGAACATTCAAATGAACCTGTCGGCTGCATATCCGAATGGACAACAACACCGGTTACATTATCAGGTGTCAGTGTGCCGGGAAAGCCTGTCACTTCAAGAAACCTGAAGCCGAAAAATGTAAAACGCGGTTCATAAACCTCTTCATCTGCCCCGCTCAGAGTATATGTCAGCTGAGCTTTTGCGCTCCTGAGATTCTCGGTGTAGAATTCACCGTATTTATCAAGAACTTCAGCATGACGGATCGTCAGGACAGTACCCTTCGGACCCTTAACCTTCAGCCTTATCCAGCCTACCATATTTTGTCCCATATCGACCACAAGGCTTGCCTTTTGGCGTCCTGAAGATTTTCACAGGCCTGATTTCCTGGATTTTCCTGACAGGTGCGCCCTCGGAGGCAATGATATTATTAAAGGAATAGTTACCGGTACTGACAGCGGACCACTTATTGTCGTCATAGTTTGGCAGGTCCCAACCGGTTACTCTTTTTGTTGCATCATATGTTTCTCCGTTGTAAATGTCGCTCATCCTTATAGCTCCGTCATTGAATCCCTTCCACGATTCATCTGTCGTTATAAGCGATTCTGACCCGTCGGTGTAAAAAACTCTTAACTGCAAAAGCAAGCCCAGCCGTTTGCCATATATCGCCCAGTTATTGCCCCAGGCGAGTGTTCCCCTGTACCATCCGTCGCCCAGAACCGCTCCGATTACGTTAGTTCCGCTTAACAGCATGGGCGTTACGTCATAAACCTGGTATTGAAGCCTTTTGGAATAAGAGGTCCATCCGGGGGTTAAGACCTGATCGCCGACTTTCTTCCCGTTAAGATGCAATTCATAAAATCCGTGAGACGTGACATAAACCCTGGCAGATTTTAACTTCTTCGAAATGCTGAATTCCTTTCTGAAATGCGGCGATGGGGAATATCTGTTTGTATCTTTTTCAAGTTCAATCCATTTTGCTTTCCAGGCAGACGGCGAAAGCAAGCCTGTTTCCCATGTTCCAACCTCACTCCATTTTGATTCCCTTCCCTTATTGTCCCAGACTTTAACCTGCCAGTAACATACCTGTGTGGGTACGGGTGCAGAACCGTTGTAACTGACCAGGACAGATTCATCTGACGAAACTTTTCCCGATTTCCAGAGTGTCCTGGAGGCTGTAAAATTTTTGTCGGTGGCTACCCGGATTGAATAAGCGGTCTGCATTACATTGTTGCCGGTACCTTTTATTTTCCAGGATAATCCCGGCTGGAGAACGTCCACACCAAGTGGATTTATTTCGTGTTCACAGGTAAGATCATAAACCGATAAGTCTTGGGAAAACGCGCTCGCAGAAATGAGAACCAGGAACAGAAAAAGTTTCAACGATTTCATAATATGTTATTTAGGTATTTAATTTATTGATTTGAAATTTATCCATTTTTCTCGGATTTCTATGAGTTAAAATAATTATTTTTATGCTTTCGGCTATTTGACTTACGGTAAACAAATTTTTCAATGGATCCATTTACAGGTATTTTGCTGATTGCGCTTGGCAGCATCGGAGCAGCCAGTTTTTATGTCCCTTTCAAAAAAGTTAAGGAGTGGGCCTGGGAATCCTACTGGATCGTTCAGGGTATTGCAGCATGGTTGATCGCCCCATGGTTATTCGCATTCATATTCATCCCCAGGGGCGAATTGATACCAATTATCAATGAGTCACCGTCATCAGCCAAGCTGATGGCGATGTTTTTTGGTGTTTTATGGGGTTTCGGCGGTTTAACTTTCGGGTTAAGCATACGCTATCTCGGGGTGGCTCTCGGGCAAAGCATTGCTCTCGGTTTATGCGCGGCATTCGGAACACTGATTCCCCCGATTGCGAAAGGAGAGAACCTCTTTGGCTCAACAGCTGGAATTCTTACTGTAATCGGGGTAGCTATAACTGTTGCGGGTATCGCAATAATAGGATATGCCGGTTCCCTTAAAAGCAGGGAAATGTCGGAAGAAGAGAAAAAGGCTGCAGTAAAGGAATTTGCCCTTAAGAAAGGGATACTTATCGCAATTTTTGCCGGAATAATGAGCGCCTGTTTCAATTTCGGATTTGAAGCCGGCAAACCGATTGAAAGTATTGCACTTGCCCATGGTACAAATCCGCTGTTTCAGAAGAATCCGACGCTTATCTTTATCCTGTTTGGAGGATTCATTACAAATCTCGTGTATTGCGGTTACCTGAACATTAAGAATAAAACCTACCAGGATTACATAAAACCATCCGGAAACATTATTTTAAATAACCTGGCTTTCACATTTCTGGCCGGATTCCTCTGGTTCCTTCAGTTCCATTTCTTTGGAATGGGTTCCAGTAAACTTCCGGCCGGAATGGCTGTTTTCGGATGGAGCATTCTCATGGCGCTTAATATTGCAATAAGCAATATCTGGGGAATAGTTCTCAGGGAATGGAAAGGAGTAAAGCCAAAAACAATTATTGTTCTGATTATAGGAATTGTTGTACTTATTCTCTCGACATTCATCGTTAAACTAGGTTAAATATTGAATTATGAAAAGATTCGGTTTTAAAATGAAATTGTTTCCCGGATTTAAGGAGGAATACAAAAAGAGACACAGTGAAATCTGGCCGGAACTTGTAGCTATGCTGAAAAATGAAGGCATAGGTAATTATTCTATATTTTATGACGAGGAAACCAATATCCTGTTTGCTTACCAGGAGCAGACCGGGGAGAGTTCTTCACAGGACCTGGGTACCACTGAGATTGTAAAGAAATGGTGGAAATATATGGCCGACATTATGGAAACAAATCCCGATAATTCACCTGTCTCGATTCCGCTTGAGCAGGTGTTTTTTTTGGAATGAATAATATAGTATCAGAAAACGAAAAGAAATTTACTCATAAACCCTGAAAAATGAAAAAAGAACTCATTAAGAAATCTTATCAGCTTGCAAAAGAACAGTATTCTGAACTGGGTGTAGATACAAACAAGGTGCTTGCCGAACTTGATAATCTTGTAATAAGCCTGCATTGCTGGCAGACCGATGATGTTGGCGGTTTTGAAAGGGAGGGCGCCGAACTGGGAGGCGGAGGAATCCAGGCAACCGGTAATTTCCCGGGTAAAGCCAAAACATTAAGCCAGATGCGGGATGATCTCGATAAGGTAATGTCGTTACTTCCAGGCAGGCAGCGGTTGAATTTACATGCTATTTACGGAGAGTTTGGAGGGAAAAAAGTTGATCGCGATCAAATTGAAATTGAACATTTTCAGGGTTGGATAAACTGGGCAAAAAAGCGAAAAATGGGTCTTGATTTCAACTGCACCTGCTTCTCCCATCCTCTTGCAGATGACGGATTTACACTTTCAAGCAAGAACCCGAAGATCCGTAAATTCTGGGTTGAACACACTAAGAGGTGCCGTGCCATTGCAGCTGAAATGGGGAAGCAGCTTGGAACGCCTTCAGTCCATAACATCTGGATACCGGATGGTTCAAAGGACACACCGGTTGACAGGTATAGGCTACGTAAGCTCCTCAAGAAATCTCTCGATGAAATCTTCTCTGTAAAATACCCAAGGAAATATATTAAAGACTCAGTCGAAAGCAAGCTTTTTGGTATAGGATCCGAATCAATGGTAGTAGGGTCACACGATTTCTACCTTGGTTATGCAATTCAGAACAATACAATGATCACGCTCGATAACGGCCATTTTCATCCTACGGAACAGGTTGGCGACAAGATCTCGTCAATACTTATATATATCGATGAGCTTCTCCTTCATCTCACCAGGGGTGTAAGATGGGACAGTGACCACGTACTCACCTTCAATGATGAGTTATTGCTGATCGCTCAGGAGATAGTCAGGGCAAATGCCCTGAAAAGAGTGAACATTGGTCTCGACTTCTTCGATGCAAGCCTGAACAGAATAGGCGCCTATGTAATAGGTACACGCTCGGCTCAGATGGCTTTTCTTTTTGCCTTGCTTGAACCGCATCAGACCCTTGTGAAGTTTGAAGAGGAGGGAAAGACCTTTGAAAGGCTGTCATATCTGGAACTGATGAAATCAAAACCCTTTGGTGCGGTCTGGGATTATTATTGCATGAAAAATAAAGTCCCTGTCGGGCAGAATTATATTGAAGAGATCAGAAAATACGAAAAAGAGGTTTTAATGAAACGATAAAACCAATATTCGTTTCAGACTGTTGTATAAAAGACGGAATTGAAAGATGAAGGAAAAAGTTGTTGCAATTTTCGATATTGGTAAGTCTAACAAGAAGCTGCTTCTGTTCGATTATAATTTAAAGCTGGTTTTGGAGCAGGAAACAAAAATGGCCGAGAAGCTTGATGATGATGGCTTTGAATGTGATAATATCGAAATGATCGAGAGTTGGATACATGAATCAATTGGCAGCCTGGTCCATTCAGACAAATTCGA
The DNA here is from genome assembly GCA_963732115.1 of uncultured Bacteroidales bacterium. Taxonomy (GTDB): domain Bacteria; phylum Bacteroidota; class Bacteroidia; order Bacteroidales; family VadinHA17; genus LD21. The sequence continues at coordinate 31,722 of CAVSYN010000002.1, read as the reverse complement.
TCTCACAGCAGTTAATTTTGCCACTTACGGCGCTACGGTCGTATATCTCGATTCCGACGGAAAAAGGCTTACTCCTGTGTATAATTACCTGAAACCAATTGATGAGAAAATACCAGAGAGGCTTTACAGGAGGTTTGGCGGCCAGGATGAATTCTGCAGAAGGACTGCATCACCTGCTCTCGGAATGCTTAATTCAGGCATGCAGATCTATTGGCTCAAAACAGCAAAACCTGAGGTGTTTTCAAAAGTGCGCTATATCCTGCACTTTCCCCAATACTTCTCTTACCTGGTAACGGGGAAGGTCTATTCTGAACACACATCAATCGGCTGTCATACGGCACTATGGGATTTTGACAGCATGAAATATCACTCCTGGGTAAGCGAACAGGAGCTGGATCTCCCTGAACCGGTGCCGGTAAGTACTGTAAATGAAGTAGTTATTGAAGGAAAGAAAATAAAGGTCGGGATCGGCATTCATGACAGTTCGTCCTCATTGGCACCCTATTTTACAGGAGACAGGGGTAAGTTCCTCCTTGTTTCGACTGGTACCTGGTGCATCAACATGAATCCTTATAATCCCGAGAAACTTACCGTTGAACAACTCGACAGGGACTGCCTTTGCTATATGAGCGTTACCCGTCAGCCTGTAAAGTCTTCAAGGCTGTTTCTCGGTAATATGCACGATACAGGAGTCAAAATGCTTAACGAGCATTTCGGGACAACTGAGGATTTTTACAGAAATGTAAAATTTGACCAGGATCTCCTCAGGATGCTGGACAACAGATACAGTGGTGATAAGAGGGCTTTTTTCAACAGCGGACCTGAATCAAGGGAATTTAAGGAAAGGATCGATCTGTTTGATTTTAAATCATTTGATGAAGCATATCACCAGTTAATGAGCGAGCTGTGCGATCTGACAATCGGATCAATCCGGCTAATCCTGCCAGAAAAGGATGAAATTGAAAATATCTACATCACCGGAGGATTTTCAAGAAATAAGATATTCGTAAAGCTTCTTGCAAAGTCATTTCCTTTGAAAAAAGTATTCACCTCCGTGATCAATAACGCTTCAGCTCTTGGGGCTGCGCTGGTAATCTACGATTCGTTGACCGAGAAGAAGCCTGAACTTAACCTGGGCTTAGCTGAAAGTCCCGACTAGGACAATTGTCTTCATAGCCTCCTCCTGAAATAATTCCGGACTGTATATTATCTGACTAAATGTGACAGGCTCTGAAGTAAAGATCTTAAATTTTTCCCGGACAATTTTTAATGCAATGCTTAAAGGGTAGTCAGGGATTTTAAGGGTCTTACTGTAAACATGGTTATATGCCGTTTAAGCAATTTAGATAAAGTTCCTTACGTTGTTTGTAATACTTTGAATAATGTTGAGAAATCGTGAAGATGATCTGGTGAAATTTTGATAATTTTTCAGCCAGAAAAATGCTTAAAAGTTTGACAACTATAAAATTAAGGGCAATGAAAATGACGAATTGTTTTTTACTGATTGTTTTGCTGCTGGGTTATGACGCAGCAATAAGCGCCCAGCAAACAGCTCCCGGTAGTAAAATAAAGAGCATTGTGGTGTATCATGAAAAGCACGATATGCTTGTCACACGTAAATACAAGGACCTTGAACAGTATTTTGATCAGCAGGGAAACCTTATCGAAGATATAACTTACAAGCAGGGTAAGGTAGACAAGCACTTTAAGTATCATTATGATTCTGACAATAATAAGGTGAGAGAGGAGGAATATGATTCGTCGGGCAGGTTGATCGAATCTTCGGAATATAAGTATGAAAATGGCCTTAGAACTGAAAAAACCGTTTATGATCAGAACAAGAAAATAAAATCAAAAAAGATTTACCAGTATACAACATACTAATTGAGAATGACCTCTGAAATCAAGAACATACTGTACACATTAGCTCCAATCGGACTGGAAGAGATGGATAATGTAAAGCTGATGGACCGGATTGACACCAAATTCATATTTTCGGCTTCACAGGTTCTTGATTTACTTGAACTTATGAAAGAAGGGTACAGGGTTTTGGAAGTTAATGGCCAAAGGATTTCTTCTTATGAAACCACCTATCTTGATACTGACGATTATCTATTCTTCAATCAGCATATTACGGGAAGGAATGAACGCAGCAAGGTGAGGTTCAGAAAATACGGTTCGACCGGAATCACTTTTCTTGAGATCAAGAGAAAGACAAAAAAACTAAGGACCATTAAATGGCGGATTAAAAATAACCTTGATGAAAACTGCTGCGACAATGATGCAAAAAAATTCATTGATAAATATTTTAAGTTCAGTTCGGAGCTTCTTAAGCCGGTTATCACCAACAGTTTTGTAAGAATTACACTTGTAGGAATCCGTAGACCGGAACGTATCACAATCGATATGGACCTGTCGTTCACGGGTAATAATGGAAAAAGCTACAGCATGCCCTATATTGCGATTGCTGAGTTGAAAAGTGAAGGACTGGCGATAAAATCTCCCTTTTCAGCCCTTATAAAAAGGCTTTCTGTTCATCCTTCGGGGTTTAGTAAGTACTGCATCGGCAACTCCATTATTTACGATGTGCCCCGGAAAAACATTCTTAAACCAACATTATTATTAATTAACAAGATAGAAAATGAATGCAATAGATCTATTAGTGCCTGAAACAGTCAGTATTGCAGGAGTGCAGATAATTGATCTTCCGGGTTTCCTGGAATTTGTCCTGCGATTTTTTCTGAACTTTATCGTTATAATGATACTTGTCAGGTGGCTGTATTACCCCTCGACAAGACGGAAAGATTATCTCTTCACATATATCCTTATATCGAGTATCCTGTTCCTCCTCTGCTTTCTTCTTGCAAACGTAAAGCTTCAGATTGGATTTGCTTTAGGCATGTTCGCGATATTCGGCATAATACGATACCGTACCGATGCACTGCCTATAAAGGAGATGACTTACCTGTTTCTTATTATAGGAGTTTCAGTGATCAACGCGCTGACAAATACAGAGACAAGCCTGGTGGATATCCTGTTTACTAATATTGTTATCATTTTTATCACTTATGGTCTTGAAAAACTTTGGCTTCTTAAACACGAATCCTCAAAACTTGTCGTTTATGAAAAGATTGATCTGATAAAAGAGGAAAATTATGATAAACTCATTCAGGATCTCCAGGAAAGGACTGGCATTAAGAAAATAAACAGGGTAGAAGTTGGCAAGATCAATTTTCTGAGGGATATTTGCGACCTTACTATTTATTATTATTCTGAGAAACTAAATAACGGGTATTCTACAGATCAGAGTAAAAGGGATATTGATGATGATGATGAATAAGAAACTTATTGTATTGTTTCTGTTTCTGAGCCTGGCTTCAGTCTCATTTTCCCAGGACGATGACTTTGGTATCTGGTACGGAATTTCAGCTGAACATAACCTGATCAAAAAGCTTGAACTCGATTTGTCAGGCAATATAAGGACATACCAGAATGCTTCCAAAATTGATGAGGCATTTCTTGAAGCGGGATTAACCTATAAAGTAATTAAGAATCTTTCTGTTGCAGGTTCATACAGGTTCACCGAATTCCACGATAATAACGATGTCTTTCACCCGAGGCATAAATGGTTTGTCGATCTTAAAGGGACTTTGCCCCTCGGTGACTTTAGTATTTCAGGGAGGGTCAGGCTGCAGGAACGCTATAAAACTTACATTGAGGATGAAAATGATAAAATACCCAGGACACATTTAAGGTACAGGCTTAAAGTACTTTATAACATACCGTCCTCCCCTTTAAACCCGTATCTGTCAGCTGAGATCTTCTGTCCGGTTTCTTCAGATAAGAAAAGATCAGTCGATAAAAACAGGTTCATTGCAGGTGTTGAGTATAATCTGACAAAAAAACATTCCTTTGACGCAGAATATATGTTTCAGCGCGATTACCTTCCGCATATTGCCGATATCAACGTCATTTCTCTTGGTTATAATCTGAAATTCTAGAATTCTTCTTAATGAATTTGTTATGACCGGCCGGTTTATTAATTTTATTCCGGCTATTAACTGAATTGAACCCGATATGAAATCCAAACTCCCTATTCTCCTTGCATTCTTATGCTTTTCAGGCATTACATCTAAAACGTCAGGTCAGATACTTCCTGAAAGACAATGGCCGGGTTACCGTGGCTATCTGGCCTCCGGCGTGCTCGACAATGCAAACCTTCCTGAGACATTTGATTTTGAAAAGTTAATAAACATAAAATGGAAGATAAAAATCCCGGGAATGGGCATTTCAAGCCCTTCGATCTGGGGTAACAGACTGTTCATTACAACTGCCGTTAGTGAAGCCGACAAGGCAGGTTTCAAACCAGGTTTGTACGGGGATGTAACGCCGGTGAAAGATTCATCAGTCCACGAGTGGAAAGTCTATTGCATTGACAAGAATACCGGACGGGTTATCTGGGAAAGAACTTCATTCAAAGGCGTTCCGAAAGTAAAACGTCATCCGAAATCAACACATGCAAATACAACAATTGCCACTGACGGTAAGCATGTGGTAGCATTCTTCGGATCAGAAGGATTATTTTGTTATGACTACAACGGGAAGCTGCTATGGCAGAAGAATTTCGGTCTACTCAGATCTGCCTTTTTCGTGATGAAAAATGCAGAATGGGAGTTTGCCAGCTCACCTGTAATATATAATGGCGTGCTGATAATACAGTGCGATGTGCTTGAAAACTCATTTATTGCAGCCTACGATGTGAAGACAGGTAAAGAGCTTTGGAAAAAAATGAGGGATGAATACCCGGGGTGGGGCACACCCAATATATACACTTCTTCAGGAAAAACCTGTGTTGCAGTAAACGGATTTAAGCATCGCGGAGGTTATGATTTTAAAACCGGAGAAGAGATATGGAAAATGTCAGGCGGGGGAGATATCCCGATCCCGACACCGATAATTGGCAAAAACCTTATTTTCTTCAATAGCGCTCATGGTAAAAGTTCACCGATAATTGCAGTTAAAACAAGTGCGACAGGTGATATTACGCTTAGCGAAAATGAAACCTCAAATGCCGGTGTTGAGTGGAGCCTGCCAAGAGGCGGTTCATATATACATACAATGCTCCTTTACAGGAATCGTCTTTACAACGTCAACTGGAACGGAATGATACAGTGCCTTGATCCGGCCACCGGTAAGGAAATCTACAATGCGAAACTCGGGTCGGCCAGGAGTTTTATTGCTTCTCCAGTTGCATCCGACGGGAGAATATATATTGTTGATGAAGAGGGTATAGTCTACATAATTCAGGATGGGGATACTTTTAAGCAGCTTGCTGCAATACCTATGAACGGAGTGTGCATGACCGCTCCGGCAATAACAGACGGCATTATCTATTTCAGGACCCAGAATTACCTTTATGCCGTAGGCAGGAAGTAAAAGCAGATTACCTTATTCTTTCCTGATGCTTGATATCAGTGCTCGGCTGCTGACCGGCCTCAGTGAAAGAGCCAGTGCCAGTATGCCGGCGATTATTATCAGGCAGATCATAACAAGGATTGTCATCCATGGTATCCCCGAACCGCTCAGTATTGATGGCATTGTTGCAACCAGGGCTGAGACCAGTCCGATGAACACGCCAGTAAAAAGGATCCTTACCTGATCCCCCAGGATCATCTTCTTAATTTCCTTTAGCGAAAATCCTGCTGCCATAAGCAGCCCGAATTCCTTCTTCCTCAGGCTGAAATTTCTGAGGAGAATGAACCCCAATCCTATAACGCCCAGTATAAGTCCAAGACCGCCAAGTATTGAAAAGACTGATAAATAGGTATTGGTAACTATAAAAAAGGATGCCAGGCGCTCGCCGGCAGGTTCAAAGTGAACGCCATATTCCGAAAGTCTTTCCGTCAGAACGTCCTTATATGATGATGATAATTCAGGATCACCATCAACAAGAAAGACCTGGCTCCCTGAAACCGAAGGGAAAAACCTGCCCAGGTTCTCCCTTCCGATTATAACAGATCCCTGGAATACAGATGATTTCAGACCTCCGGCAATTATCACGTTAATGATCCGGCCGCTTTCAGCCCTGACAAAAAGGGTATCACCTGTTTTGATCTTAAGACCATACTGAAGCACAGTCTGGTCGGCAATACCGTAAATTGTAAACTCTGACGGATTGTGATTCAAATAGCTCCATGGATTATCTTCCCTGTTTCCTTTTATTTCAGATGCGAATGAGAATGCCTTTTTCCTGATGAACTCTGCCGGGTCCAGTCCCAGCAGAGGAGGGGAGGTGACATGATTAAGGTTCAGGCAGCTTGCATCATCACCTGACAGCTTCATTGCCTGGACATACGAAATATCTTTCAGCTCCGGCACATCAAGCCCAAGATCTTTCTGGTTTCTTATGATGTTAAGGTTTTTCGAAACCGGAATTGCTGATTCACCCCATAAAAGGTAGCCACCAGTGCCACCGGACGGCTTCAGCATACTGTCGCTGACGCTCATCCTGTTTACTCCCGTAATAATAACTGCAAAGAGTCCTGCCGCAAGGAAAATCACAGGAATCACAGCCTGTGAAGAATTAAACGCATAGTATAATGATGAAAGCTGACTCTTTTTCCTTAAGCTGATTGATCCTTTCTCCGGAAGTTTCAGGTACTTGTGCCGGACTATAAATATCAGTGAAAAGAATATTAAAATTCCTCCTGAAAATGAGAATAAAACAGAATGTTCAGGAAATGTAAAGGCCAAAGCAACAAATAGTACCGTGAGGGTAATAAAAATGTAGAAGTACCATATGTTCCTTTTTACTGATGGTCTCCTGAAGGCTTCCTTTCTGCCGGGATTTTTTAGTAATGATCCTGATTTTATCCTGAGAATAACAAGGATAACGGCTAATGATATTATAAATCCCAGTAAAATAGCGACAGGATTGAAATCAGCCTGTAATGTATTTGTCTGAACTGCACCCTGCCAGACTGAATTCAGTGCCCGTATAATCAGAGCATTAAACACAAGACCCGCAAATGCACCCATTAATGAGCCGGCCAGCGCGATTATGCCTGATTCAATCAATGTGAACTTCCGTATCCACCGTTTGTAAATCCGATTGAGAAAAGCACAGACATATTTTCTCTTTTCGAGTCAAAATAAGATGATATAACCAGCACCAGCAGCACAAGAGATGAAAGAATAATGAAAAAACCGAGGCTCAAAAACAGAGTACTGAAATCGACGCTTTCGTTTGCAGCCTTCACCGATTCCTCCCTCAGGTCTGTCACCGAAAATCCGTAAATATCAGGATTGATGGAACCGGACATTAATGATTCTATCTTATCTTTTGATATGCCAGGTCTAAACCTTATGGCTGTTGCAGGACCGAAATTACTACCCCATAGTTTCTCTCCCGTATCATAGTTTATAAATGCCTTGGGTGTACCTCTGAATTTGTTCCAGTAGTCTTCATCCTTATGCCGTATCCGGTCCATGTTAATTGACACACCTGCGTCCCAGTCCGAACACGATTCCTTCCCTGCAATTCCCGGGAAATCAGGCATTAGCAGAGAATCTGACCACACTCCTTCTATCCCTGTAATCCTATTGACTCTGAATCTTCCGTTTTTTTCAGCCAAATGGTTTAAGGGATCCGGCGAATACCATGAAATCAGAACTGAGTCTCCCTCCTTTGCTGAAAGATCATCAGCAAGCCATTTGTTAATGATAACACCTTTACCACCCGGAATATCCTGGTAAAGCTCCCGGGGCAGTGCTGAAATAAATGAATAAGGTGTCGATTTATTCCCATAGACAAAGCTGTTTCCCAGGTAAGTTATTAAAGGGAAAGCGGAAGGAACCACTTTTTTTATTTCTTCTACAAGAACCCGGTCGATGAATATCCTGTCGGAAATGATCTCCAATCCACCTGTCCTTGGTACAGACCTGATCGTGAGACCAATATCATCAGGTTTCAGTATCGCTTCAAGCTGTTTATGAATACCTGATACAGTAAGACCATTGTTATGCTTAATGAGGATCCTGTTTATTTTAGGAACTTTCCCTTTTGAATCGGTTAGTTCATCACGGTTCAGAAAAACATTAAGCGGAGTTAACTGGCTTATTCCAAGAGAGAAATTTCCCGACTGGGCTGAAGTCAGGATGCTCCCGATTTTAAGCACTATCGATCCGGATATATTTTGTTCAGGGGCAAAAGGTGCCTCAGACGGAATGTCGCTGATCGGTTTAAACCGGATTATCAGTTCATCGCCCCCCATCAAACCAAGATACTCGGCAAGCTTCTCATTGATAGCAACTTCCCCTTTGCTTATATTAATTCCAGTGATATTCTGGAAATCAAAAAAGGAACTGTCAGCTGCAAATATTTTAACACCGAGGGCGGTTTGTCCGGTTGCGAAATTCTGGCAATAACCATTGATCTCTAGCAGCCCTGTGCACTTTTCTCCGGATGTGCTTCTCATCCTGCCTGCAACCGAAGGGTCAAAATAACGGTTTACGGAGCTGATAACGATCCCTGTCTTACCCAGCTTTTCAAGGGAACTATTCCTCAGGCTTCTTCTGACTGAACCACCCGTCAGCAAAGATCCTGTTATTACAGCTGTAAGGACAAGAATTATCAGGGCCAGGTAAATAAAGCCCTGTTTATTGAACGAAAGCGACCTTCTGACAATATGTAAGAGATTGAGCCTCATGAGGTATTTGCTCCTAATCCTGATCGGGATACAAAGCCCCTTCGGAGAGCTTCAGCCTTTTTGCCATTTTACCTGCCAGGCTGGCAGAGTGCGTTGCAAGGATTACTGTGATGCCAAAGTCCCTGTTCATTTCAATAAGAATATTCCCGAGGTTTTCAGCATTTTTTTTATCGAGCGATCCGGTTGGTTCATCAGCAAGAAGCAATGAAGGTTTGTTTACCAGTGCCCGGACAAGGGCAACTCTCTGAGCTTCACCCCCCGATATCCTGAAAGGGTATTTTTCAGCCAGTCCGGCGATTCCGGTTCTTCCCATAAGCTTTTCAGCTGCCGAAACCTTCTCTTTATATTCGGAATCGGCAAGCTTCGAAGCTATAAGGGGCATCAATATGTTTTCCCTCACGTTAAGGTATGGTAGAAGCAGATGTTCCTGGAAGATAAAGCCAATATTCCTGTTCCTGTAGAGAGCCGACTCTTCAGTGGTGTAATTCAGGATCTCAGTTCCTTTGAAAAATATCTCTCCGCTATCAGGTTTATCAAGTAATCCGATAATATTCAGCAATGTCGTTTTTCCTGAACCTGATGGTCCGGAAATGGAAACTGAGTCACCTTCATTTACATTGAGATTCAGCTTATTAAGAACAATCCCCCTCTGCAGGAACGATTTGGTGAGATTATTTATCTGCAGCATTTTGAGCAAGTTTACTATAGATATCGGAAAGGTTTGAAGCCATTTTTTCAAGCGACAGGTTTTCACTCACTCCTTTTTTCCCGTTAACGGAGAGCTTGATACGCAGCTCCTTGTCAAGCAATAATTTGTCCAGGTTCATTGACAGATCTTCCACTGTATCCGGGGAATAAATTACGCCTCCTCCTGTTATTTCCAATATCTCGGAAAAAGCACCTGTTGCCGGCTGAACAACGGGGACTCCTGCCGAATTAGCTTCAAGGATGTAAAGTCCGTAACCGTCAGTTTTTCTTACCGGGACGCTCATAACATCTATATTGGCAAAGAATTCCTGCTTTGCATTTCCCTGGAATTCAGGATATATCTTTACTGAACTTTTAAAGCCATGTTCCCTTAGCTTTGCGATCTGCTCCCTGATGAATTGTTTGTCATCACCTGTGTACCCGCCGCAAACATGAAGTGTAAGATCCTTAAAGTTGCTTGTCGATTTAAGCCTGATAAATGCATCTACAATTTTATCGAATCCATTCATTTGATTAACCCTGCACAGGTAACCAATTGAGGGTGAGTGCTGTTTTTCGGCAAATACCGGTGTGATTCCCGGATCGAAACCCAGAGGCACTACGCTTATGTTGTTTCCCGGAAGGCCTGTTTTCTGAATAAAAAAGTCTCTGTAATATCTGCTTGGAGTTATGAAAGTATCAATTGATGAAGCCTCCGCAGCAATCAGCTTCCAGGCTTTTGACCTGAAGGGCTCAGCCATCTCTTCTATCCAGTCATCTTCATTGAGCAGGGAACAAACGATCTTTACATTGATCCTTCTTTTAAGCTGGCGGGCAAGGCCTATAATAAGAGCATTTGACAAATGGATCACATCCGGTTTACCATCCCTTGTCAGATACCTTACAAGCCTGTCAACCTCGTGCTTACGGAAGGCATTGTCACCCTCGATCATGTGCAATGTGATATCTTCCAGCCCTTCAGTCCGGGTTGTCCCTGATAATCTTGAGGCCATTTTAAGCATCGGCCCATTGTCGAATACCTTATCGAAGAATCCCGGCATTTTGCTGAAGAGCGGGACTTTTTCCCTGAGAAACAGCGATATGGCACCGAAAAATACATGCTTGTCAATTTCATTTCCGGTGGTTTTCCTGTCAGGAGGAAGGTAAAGGGGGATTGCTTCCACCTTTATTCCCGGAACCTTACGGATAGCCCTGACATACAGCATGTCGCGGTAACAGTTCCCGCAATAGAAAGTACCTCCGGATCCTGTTATGAGATAAACAATTTTCATTTTATCATTTTTACTCTCTGTGGTTCCAGTGATTTTTCAAAAGAACAACACAGAGCCACAGAAGTTCTTTTTCCTGTAGGTTATTTTACTCCAAATGCTATTAATCTTCCGTCCCCGGCAAGTATATAGAACCTATCCCTGACCACTGCAGGTGAGCTGCTGACAGGTGATCCTGCATTAAAGCCCCACATTTTCTTCCCATCCTTCAGACTAAGCATATAAATATTCCCGTCATTGCTTCCGAACAGGACATTTGAAGGGCTTATAACGGCCGATCCCGTAATACTTCCTTTAGTTCTGTATTTCCAGATCTCTTTGCCGGTTAAAACATCATAGCAGTAAAGGTATTTATCCTCATTTCCGATCACAACCCTGTTGATTCCGGCTGCAGGAGTGGCAAGGTATGCGCCTGAACCGTCATTTGCAGGTATATCCCACAATATCCTGCCCTTGACAATGTCGATAGAATAAAAATTACCGTCATAATCACCAATATATGCTTTCCCGTTGGAAAGGGCAGGGGAGGCTGCCATGTAAACACCGACTTCAATTGTATCCTTTTCTCTTCCCGTCAAAGGATCAGTCAATCTTATTATTCCGTCGCAGCCACCGAATAATATTGTATTGTTGGCAATTGCGGGTGAACCGTTTACATAATTGCCGGTTTCAAGCTTCCACAGAAATCTGCCAGAAACCGGATCAACGCAATGAAGATAGTAGTCATAGCTGCCAAAAACCAGACATGCCCGTTTTCCTGAGATCCAGATGTTGGCAGATCCAAGAATCTGGCTATCTGTTTTATATGACCACACGAGTTTACCTGTTAATTTGTTAACAGCCCGGAATACTCCATCGGATGAGCCCACATAGACCTTGTCTTCGTAAATAAGAGGAGAGGCTTCTATTGCACTGCCTGTTTCAAATTTCCATTTGATCCTGCCATCTGAAGTTACTGCGATAAGAGTTCCCTTGTCATTCCCAAAATAGATCAAACCTTCACTGACCACTGGCGATGATTTGGTATTTGCACCAGTCGGAAGCATCCATTTAAGTGCCGGTGAAGCAGGAAATTCAAAAGAGGATATTCCGGCAAGATCAGGCGCTCCCCTGAACAATGGCCAGTCTTTATCATTTAGCTGGGCTTCAGCAGGCTGAAAAAACAGAAGAGTGAAGAATATATATATTAAATACCTCTTCAATTATTTGAGATACAATAAAGATTCGAATTTGTTCTAATAAATATTGCTTTTTCTGAGAAAGCCGGAGTACAGTCAGTTCTTTCTCCAATTGGCGATTCAGCAACCAGCTGAAATTCACCAGCAGCTTTTACAATATGCATAACTCCAGCCCTGTCAAGAAGATAGAGATGATCATCTGCTATGATTGCAGAGGAATAAAAAGGTTCCTCAAAATAGTGAGACCACAAAGTATCGCCTTTCTCCGAATTATAACAAGCCACATCACCACTACCGGTTGCTATGAAAAGAAATTTATCAGTTGCCACAGGACTTGAAGCATCCGGAGTAAAAGTATTATCAGCCCATACTGCAGCACCGGCTTTACCAGGCTTTAAAGCAATGACATTAAAATAATCCTGTGCTGCAAAGACCATTTTACTGTTCACTGCAAGAGATGGTGCAACATCACCGGAAACTCCGGGAAGACTCCACAGTTCTTTTCCGGTAACCGGATCATAAGCTGATATATTAGGATTTCCGTTTATCAGTAACTGTGGCTGGCCATCAAAATTTGCAAGCACGGGTGATGAGTTTACCGGGCGCCCCGATCTGATTGTTTCCCATTTCAGTTCACCTGTCCCAAGATCATATCCGGATATTGTAGATTTTGTCCTGACTGTCGAATTGGACAAGTAATAATTTATCATAAATCACTAAGGACGAAGAAAATCCATAAGTACCTTTAGGGACACCTATATTTTTCCCCCATTTAAGCTTTCCGTCATGGTCGAAACAAACAAGGTTGCCATTGCCAAAAATTGCACAGACTTCATTTTCACTCACTGCGGCAGTCGGAACAGCCATGCCAGCTTCGGGATCCGATTCAGGCACTTCTGAAGAAGCTCCCGGGAATACTGAACCTGAACCGGTCCATAAGGTCTTCGCCGGTTTTTTTATTTATGCAGTATACTTCACAATCTCCCTTTACGGCTCCGGTAATGAATAACTTATCACCCCAGATTACCGGTGAGTTTTTTCCGGGCTTTGGTACAACAGTTTTCCATTTTATATTGGTCCCGTCTGTTCCGTTCCATTGAGTCGGATAATCCGTTCCGCCTGCAATTCCACGGCTTCCTTCACCTCTGAAGAATGGGTAATTTACATCGCTCAGAAGAGTCGTTTCAGCCGTGACTTCTGATGTTTCCTGAGCCGGTTGCACTTGTGAGGTCTTTCCTGAAGCCGGAAGCTCATTTCGCAATACAAAGGATGAAATGACAGCGACCACGGTCAGCGTTGCACACCGATATGGCGAGATACTTTCGATTGGACTTTCTTTCCAGGTTTATATCCGGCTTGCCGGAATAAAGTGAACGTGCCGGCTTTTCGCTTCCGGCAATAAGACGCTGGAACAAGACAAAGACAAAAGCACCGGCCAGTAGCAGATAAGAACCCGTTTCGACCTGCCATCTCGATGAAAAATATGCTTTTCTTGCCATCAGGTCAATTGCTCTTACCTGGTCAGCTTTATCCTTATTGTCAGGGTCCCTGTCAAACTGATCCTTGACCGATTGTACCGAAGGACTATCAAGAGGATTAATAGTTTTTAGCTGTATCAGGCTGAAGATCATTGTAATGGCAATAACAAGGGTGAATAACCCTGCCGCCAGGCTGATACCTTTAAAAATATTGATTTCTTTTTCTGAGAACTTCATTATCTATGTTTTTACCTTAACAGTACAAAATTTAAAGCACTTTGCGCAACTGTAACATCGGCCCCGGTCAGGTACATACTCTGTCCGGACATTTCTTACCGTGTTTCGGAACAAACCGATTCCAAGCGACAGTCCAAGAAATATGCCAACCCATGGTGCACCTTTTCTGAACCTGCCGATTATCGCCTGTTCTTCCTGAAACAATTCCTCTTCCGTTTTGCCCGATTCAAAAAAAGCAACTGCCGCTTTTGAGACAGCTTTAATTCCTTTAACCTTTTCAAGCCTGATCTCTTTTGCCAGTCTGACATCCTGATTGATAGCTGAAAGTGAAGGTGAGACGTTGTAAACCAACAGAGCACATGCAGCAGCTAGAACAGGTATCATAACCAGATAAATCAGCGATCCCTTCCATGGTTTCTGCGGTTGTTCCACTTCTGCGTCAGTATCTGCCTGAAGAATAGCATCATAAGGACAACCCGATTCGCACAGGCGGCAACTTTTGCATTCTGCCGGGGATATCCTTACGTGTTTCATGGAAAACCGGGAAAAAATATTCTGGAGCACTCCATAAGGACAGAGATACCTGCAGTAAGGCCTGTTCACGAAAATGCCGATAATAAGTAAAAGTGAACCAAAGATTATCATCGTATAAGGAGCATCGAGCCTGAAGATACCTACGAAGGGATCGTAGCGGCAAATCAGGAATTCACTTCCGGTTGCAGCAAACAGAACTGCAAGTCCGAGGTAGACAAACGGAATTGCGGCAAGAACTTTTTCAACACTCTGAGGTACCTTTACCTGCCTGAAACCTGTGAGTTCCTGGATTGCTCCCATTGGACAAACACCCGCACAGAATACTCGCCCGAAAAGCAATGCAAAGATCATTGGTATAATGAAGAATAACAGAGCAGATAAGGGGATTGAATAATCCGGATTGAAAAGTGCCAGTGAAATATTTTGCACAGAACCGATCGCGCAAATACATCCCTGCCGGTAAAATCCGAAATATGCAAGAGAAAACGCTGAGGTCCATACCAATCCCTGCCTTGATCTTCTTTTCAGAACCAGCCAGGACGTTACAAGCAATGCCCCAATAAGTACAGCAACATCCATATATTCCCACATTGGCCCGCGCTGATTAAGGAACTGGTGCGTAGGAAAAGTATAACCCTCTTCAAATTCCGGCCTTGGGAACCTTTGCTCCTGTGCATAGAGGACCGAGCGCCACACAAACAGCACTGCAAGAATTAAATACGGCAGGTATTTCTTAAACTTTTTCAACTCTTTCAACCCTTTTAACATAATCTGCCTGGTTTTCTCTGATTACCCCGAAGAGAATATGAAGCTACTGGAGGAAATAACTGAGGACTCGATTTTACCTTTCCCCTGGTCACTCTGAGGGGAGGAGCACCGCTCTTTTGTTCCTTTCTTATATAAGCTTCAGTCGCCGGAACCCTTATAACTGCGTCCGACGGACATTTACGTGCAATGGCACACTGGTTGCAGTTAAGGCATAAATTATGCATTATCTGCAAATACAGCGAGCCGTTTCCGAAATCTGCACAGCCCTTTACGCATTTTGAACATCCGTAGCAGAGTGATTCATCGATGGTATATTCAAAATAGGGTTCCTCGACAAATTTTCTGACTATTGCGCCTGTAGGACACAGTTGATCCTCGGCAGCAGTGGTATATTTCTTTGCGCCCTGGCGAAGGAAACCAGGACAAAAATCGCAATAGCCGCACATCGGAAACGCGTTTGTGCATTTTACTGCTGATGGAGTCATTATACAAAGTGTCTTACACTGCTCACACGATGTGCATTTGTATGGGTCGATCTGCCATACATAACCCGTTACATCTGTTTTCTTTGAAAGGAAAACCGGCAATGCCAGTACAGGAGCTGCCACTATAATCCTTCCTGCAGTCTTTACAAATTCGCGTCTTGTTCCGGTTTTATCTTTATTTTCTTTCATTTTTGCTTTAATAAGAATGCAGAACAGTCAGATTTCCCTGTGCATATCCCTTTTCCCGGGCAGGATGAACAGTTTGTACCTGTCACAACTTTGCTGCCTGCAAATACAGCGATAAAGGCCAGCGCTCCAAACAAAAGGTATCGTATCGCTCTCTGTAAAAACTCATATCTGTTCATAACCTTATTACTTTTTGCTTATATCCAAACAAAGCATATTATGCGAATCTCTCATTAGCAGGTATTTTCCTGCAATAGCCAGCGGACTCCACGCCTCTATGGCATCCATTATCTTATGGCTTGATAAAAGTCTGGCCTGCGTGTCCTCAATCCTGAAAAGGTAAAGTGTTCCTTCATCGTCAAGCAGGTAAAGCTTGTCACCGCTCATAATGAATGGGCCCATACCTTTGCCAAACCTGCTTTCCTTTCCGCTCGACCACACAGGTGTTATAAGATCTGACCTGTCATAGCAGGCAAGCTGTTTCTTCAGGGGACCTGCATTTTCAGGCAGCACTGTCCAGAGGTGATTGCCTTTCACAATTGGGGTTTGCTGCTCGCTCGCCAATCCCTCCGATGCCTTATGATGGTCAACCACAGTTGCTGTATAACCGGAACCATCCTTACCTATCCTGATCCGTGCTGCACCGGCTCCGTAGCTGCCAAAAGCTGCTATTTCATTGTTTCCGAGATAAACAGGGGAGGATACAGCAATTGAAGGGCTCCAGTCAGTAGTCTTCCACAATACTTTTCCGGTGTCATCACCTTCTGCCGAGATGCCGCAGACACCTCCCAGGGCAGCGTATACATACATTTTCTTCCCAAATAAATTCATTGGTATTATAGATGTGTGCGACATCTTTAGCGAATCAGTGTTGGGAGTTTCCCATATTACCCTGCCCGTGGCACAATCAACCCCGATCATCAGTGCCTTTCCTCCGGTGGCAATAATTGCATTATCATTGTCGATCAGCGGACACTGGCCGCAATAAAAATCCGGAGTGATGCGTCCCTTCGCATTGCCGGGTATGCCATACCTTTTCTCAAGATCGATGGTCCAGAAAAGGTTGCCATTCAGAGGATCCACACACATTACATGAGACCTCGGACCGATTGTAACGACATACTTATCGGTAACAGCGGGAATTGTTCTTGAGTAACCATGGTTGCGCTTGAATTCAACATTGTACCATCTTCTCCACAGCTCAGCACCCGATTTAAGGGAAAAGCATCTGAGCATGTCAGCTTTTCTTTTTTCATTATAATCAAGAACGTACACACGTCCGTTAAGAACAGCAGGGCCTGCGTATCCCTCACCAAGGGTTGTCTGCCATATAACAGGAGGGCCGGATGTGTCCCATGCTTCAGCCAGAGGCGTCGGGTCCTTGTTGATATTGTCATAATCCGAACCTCTGAAACGCGGCCAGCTCCCCGGAAGAATCTCATCCATTGTGCCCAGTGTGTCAATATATTCTCCGATTATTACCGAGTCTGATACCTGTTTCTGAGGAGGACGGTTATCCATTCCCGGAACACGTTCAACTACATTATAAGATGGACTGGCAAATATCCACCATGTGAATGCAGCTGCAAAAATGAATATTGCGATACCTATATATAATATGCTATTTCTTTTACCCAATAAGATACTAAATACTTTAGCTTTTCTGTTTTTTTATGCGACCTCATGGCTCCCTAAACGGAGCTTAATTTGGAAATGTATTTAGCCCCCCTTCAGGGGGGGTGGGGGGTCATTTAGCCTTGATTGAATAAACAGCCAGATAATCCCCGTGCCTTAAAAAGAGTCTTCCTTTATCTATCACAGGATGAGCCCAATATGGACCAGCACCTTTATTTACCTGGAACGAGCTGATAATGTCAAGTTTTTCACTGTTTGGTCTTACCAGGGCTACGTTTCCACCCTTTTCTTCATAATAATAGAGCAACCCATCAGCAGATATTATGGATCCCTTATTTTTCCAGTCGGTGATCCACATAGTCTTGCCTGTGGTCCAGTCGACGCATATCCACCTGCCTTTTGAGTTATTGTCGTGCGTAGAACTATAAATATAATTCCCGATAAGAACCATTCCTCCAACATGCGGATTTATATCCGGATTTTTCCAGACCAGTTCCGGATCCTTGCCGTCAAAGTTGATTTTGATCTTTGCCGAGGTTTGTCCATATCCATTGGCCATAAAAAGGTAACCATCCCTGTAGATTGGCGTATGAATGTAATTTTTGCCGCCTTTCTGGTCAGGATTTACAGAGGCAAAGTTGAATTTCCAAAGTAGTTTACCATCCGCAGCATTTACTCCTATTATCCAGGTTGGTGTACAGGTAATAATTATTTTCGTCCCTTTGTTCTCGATAAGCAATGGATTTACGTATTGGGAACCTTCATTTAATGACGGGGTTTCCCATACAACATTTCCGTTTTCGGTATTGAATGCAACCATGGCAGCGACATTGCCGCCAGGGGTTACTATTACCTTATTATCGAGAACCACAGGGGATTCAGTTATACCGAACCTCGGAACTGTTGCTTTATATTTACTGTAATAATCAACAGTCCACAGGATCTTCCCATCAGTTGAAACAGCCGATAATTCCCCCTGACCGCTGACAACAAAAATCTTTCCGTTCCAGAAAGTTGGTGTGCAACGGCTTTCAGGTGAACTGCTTACTGTAGACATCCTGCCATATTCCACATCCCACTTTTTCTTACCCTCCTGGGTGAAGGCAGTAAGCATGTCTTTATCTCCTCTTATGCCTGTGATGTAGATTGCATCTTTTGTCACCGTGGCACTGGAATAACCCATACCGATTCCTTCTGCTTCCCATAAAAGTGCTGGTCCCGTTTCAGGCCAGCTTTTCAACAGTCCGGTTTCATTATAAATACCTGATCTGTTCGGACCGCGCCATCCTATTTGCTGTCCATAAGTTTCACCGGCAATGACTGCCAGAATAACCACAAATACACTTTTTTTAAATATTCTTTTCATAACTATTCTTTTTTGTTTAGGTCGTGCAAGATAAAGAATTGATCTAAAAGAATCATCAAATATTCCCTCTGCAATATCATCTTTTTAAAGAATTATAATCTTTTAGCAATTTTTAATATTTCTTAACTGCAGGCAAGTGTATAAATGGCTTATCTCAACATAATTGTTTCTTTCATAAATTGATTACAGGAATCACTGAGCAACTTTAACACAAATTAACCGGCTTTGATCCCTGATCAGGAGCTTGCCGTTTGCAAGTGCCATAGGTGCCCAGTTTTGAGTTGAACCTCCAACTTTTACGATTGTGGGACTAACATATCCGACAGGTCCAAGATACTGTGGCCAGTCCTGTGCATAGATATTCGATATGCAAACCAATAAGAAAACCACCGGAATAAACATTTTACTCTTTTTCATTTTCATTACTCCTTTCATTTCTTGCTAAGTATGACTATCAGAAATGAATAACAAAATTTTGGAAAATACTTCTCGCTTCCATGTACTCATCCCCCCGTCCCCCTTCTCTTGGAAGCAAAAGAAGGGGGAGAACAGATAACTGATTTTCAATTACTTTATCCGTTTTATATTTGATTTTCCGAATATAATTTCATCGATTTATCAATTTTGCACTGCCACCTGAATATCGCTCACCCTGAACCTTTATTTTTGATGAAGCAGTGTTTAATTCCTGAAGTTCATCAAATGATGAGTTCTACAGATGCAGCTCCGAGATTCTCGTTTAACCGGTGTAACTTTGTAGTGCCGGGAATTGGAACTATCCATGGTTTTTGTGCCAGTAACCAGGCAAGTGCAATCTGAGCAGGAGTAACATTTTTGCGTTGCGCAACTTGTGCCAGCAAATCCACAAACGCCATATTTGCTTTCAGGTTTTCAGGCGACAAACGGGGAACAGTGCTGCGGAAGTCCTTACTATTGAAAGTTGTGTCCTGGTTCATTTTCCCTGTAAGGAAGCCTTTGCCCAGCGGACTAAATGGCACAAGCCCTATTCCGAGTTCTTCGAGAGTCGGGATTATTTCTGCTTCCGGCTCCCGCCACCACAATGAATATTCACTTTGTAAAGCCGTAACCGGTTGCACTGAGTGTGCACGCCGGATAATTTTTACTCCGGCTTCAGAAAGGCCAAAGTGTTTTACTTTTCCTTCGTTAATAAGGTCTTTAACTGCACCTGCGACATCTTCAATTGGCACATTCGGATCGACGCGGTGCTGGTAGAACAGATCAATAACTTCTGCCCTTAGTCTTTTTAGCGAAGCTTCAGCAACTTGTTTGATGTGCTCCGGACGACTGTCAAGTGCTGAAGCTCCGGTTGTGTCGAAGCCAAATTTTGTGGCAATTACAACTTTCCCGCGAAAAGGAGCCAAAGCTTCACCAACGAGTTCTTCATTTATAAATGGTCCGTAAACTTCAGCAGTATCAAAAAAAGTTACTCCACTTTCTACTGCTTTATGAATAAGTGTTATCATCTCGTTCTTATCGGCAATTGTTCCGTAGCCAAAGCTCATTCCCATGCATCCAAGACCGATAGCTGAGACTTCCAGGTTGCTTTTACCCAGTTTGCGTATTTGAATTCTTGCATCCATAATTTTATACCTTGATTTATGCCGCAAAGATCAATTACTTTTGGTTCATAAAATAACTAAAACCAAACAATGCCTTACGAAATTCAAACATTCCTGAATTTTAAATGACCAGGTTGAACGTGAGTGGATTACCGGGTGTGCCCAAAATGAGCCTAATACAGCTTTTCTCCAAGTGCTGCTTTTAATCTGTAAATACTTGCAGCATAATCAATTCTGGCTTTAAGAAGCATCAGCCTGCTTTCAGAAACAGATGGTATTGGCGTCAAGAAGTTCAAGATTTGTAATTGCGCCGACCCTGAAACTTGTCTCAGCGAGTGTCATATGCTTTTATCGCCTGTTCGAGCTGCAGACTAAATTGTGATACCTTTTGAAGTGCCGATGTCATGTAGGCCTCAGCTTCTTTTACCTCTGAGGTAATATTTCTTTTTATGTTTTCTGCTTCCAGATTTACCATATTGATTGCCGATTCGGTCTGCAAAAGGTTGTATTTTGTCTTCATTCCGTCGAAAAGAGGAACAGAAATACCAACTCCGACGGTGTAATTTGGTCTTATTGCTGCAAGATCAGGAATATAGCCGTTCTTTAATCCTCCTGAAGCCTGAAAGTTGATAACAGGTTTATTCATTGCCTTTATAAGCTGATATCTTAATCCTGCCAGTGACGCCTTTTGCTGGTTTATTAAAACTTCATTACGGTTATGAATTGCGAAACTCAAAAGTGAATCCTTCATAGTTTCCGGAGGTGCAACATTAAGCTCTTTCCTTACAACTGGCTTCAGATCATCCTTTCCGAGAAGGGAACCCATATAATCCTGTTGAATTTCCAGTGATGTCAGAAGGTCCACTTTCTGACTTTCAGCTGCAGATATCCTTACCTTCGTTGAAAGGATCTGGTAATCAGTTGCAGCTCCTGTCGATTTCATTGTCTCAACATACTTAAGATGAGTCTGGAGCGTAGCAAGCTGTTCATCTTTTATCCTGACAGCTTCCTGCAAATATGCAATTGTATAGAAATTGTTAACTGCAGCCAGAGACATTTGTTGCCTGACCTGTTCGAGAGTATATCCGCCAATTACTTTGTTTTCCGTCTCTATTTCAATGCTTTGCCGTGTTCTTCCAAAATCATAAATTACCTGTCTGTAATTTACTGCAGCTGAATAACTGTTATTGGGATATAATTTGAAGGAACCATAGTCAGGTAATGTTAGTTTGATTACAGGGCCGATATTGGCAACGTTTGCAGCCATATCAACCTGCGGATAAAAACCTGTTTTTGCAAATCCTATGCGCGCGTCGGCATTTTTAAGTGCTTCTTCAGCACTCTTTACAGTCGGATGATTAGTGACAATATCCTCAATCACTGACTTCAATGTGAGAGAATCAGCAAAAGAATTTGCTGAAGGGTTCTTATATTCCTGGCCGCATATACTGACGCTGATGAAAAGGAAAGTAAAAAGCAATTTATAACCTTTGCTGGTTTTTATAATATTATTCATTAACTGGATTTATTTCAGTTTTAGACTTTTTTGTATGCATAAAAATGATAGGAATGCCTCCGATCAGAGTTATTAAACTCGCAAGGAGGAAATCATCGCTAATGCCCTGTATGTAAGCCTGCTTATTTAAATTTGATATAATGAGTCTCTGACTGATGCCTGATGCATTTGATAAAGTTGCACCCGCATCATGAACAATATGGAATTTGATATTTTTTGCTGTCTCCTGAAAAACCTCGGATCGTGGATTCAGGGCATGCCCATATTGCTGGGAATGATAATTTACTCTTGAAGTCAGAAGTGTAGCAAGAATTGCAACCCCCAGGCTTCCTCCAAGCTGCCGGACTGAGTTTGATATTCCGGAAGCCTGAGCCATCTTTTCGCGTGGAATTTCAACAAGGGCTATTGTACTTAATGCGGTAAACATAAATCCCATCCCAATTCCACGTATATAAAGAGAAACCATTATGGATTTTAGTTCACTGAGAAACGAAAGTTTTGAATTCAGGTAGAAGCTGAACGCCATAAGCAAAACACCTATAATTATAGGAAGCTTTGGATTTAACCTGTCAGAAATCCTTCCTGATACAGGAGCAATAATTCCCTGTATAATGCCTACCGGAAGAAAGACAGATCCGGCCTGCAGAGCGGTATATCCCATCGAATTCTGTAAATAGACCGGCATCAGAAAAGTGCTTCCGAACATTCCTAAACTGAAAAAGATCATCACTAAATTGGCCAGTCCAAAATTGTAATTACTAAGCAGCCTGAGTTCAATGAGGGGTTCTTTTATTGTAAGTTCTGCTGTTATGAAAACCGCAAGTGAAATAAGAGAAATTGCCCCGCACAAAAGGATATAAGGAGCATGCCATCCGACAGAATTCGTTGCATCATTGCCTTCTGACAAAGCATAAAGCGTTAGTGGAAGAAAAATTGTTACAGAAATGAAACCTATAAGATCAAATTTTCTCTTTTGTTTGCTTTTATATTCTGACTGGATAACAAGAGTGAAAAGCATTGCCAGTATTCCGACAGGAATATTAATGCCAAAGATCAACTGCCAGTTAAAATTGTCGACAATGAAACCGCCCAGAAGCGGCCCGAACGAAACTGAGGCTGCTGCTGCAATACCCCAAAAACCAATCGCAATACCTCTCTGATTCGGCGGGAATTCCCTGGTTATTATTGCTAAACCTAAAGGCTGGATCATTCCTGCTCCTAATCCCTGTACAATCCTTGATGTAATAAGGATATTTTCATGGGACGATAAACTGCATAGAAATGATCCGCTTGTGAACAAAAACAACCCCATAAAATACATTCGCTTGAACCCGTATCTGTCTCCAAGCCACCCTGAGGTCGGGAGCATGACAGCCATTGCCAGCATATACGCTGTTATCACCCATTGCATTTTATTGAGCCCCACACCAAGAGAAGCCATTATCTTTGGAAGACCTGTGTTAACAACTGTCGCATCAAGAACTGCCATAAAGGTTCCTAACATGACATTTACCAGAAGAAACCATTTATATGATATATGTCTCGGATGAAAAACCGAATCGGGTTGCCTTATAAAGTTCCTTATTCGATGAGACGGAGTCCTGCGCCTTTCCATTCTTACTTACTTCCTTATTATCTTGACTACAGCCGACATTCCGTTAAGTATATTAAAGGATGAAATGTCCCTGCCGGTGTCGGTGCTGTCGATCGATATCTTTACTGGAATTCTTTGCGTGACCTTTGTAAAATTACCTGAAGCGTTGTTTGCCGGGATGAGTGAAAAAACGGATGCGGTACTTGCTCCTACAAGAAACACTTTACCGTAAAACCTGATATGTGGAAAAGCATCTAGTTTTAAACTTGCTTTCTGTCCCTCCCTGATTCCCGAAATTTTAGTTTCCTCAAGAAATACCAGTATCCATTTATTTTTATCATTTGTCAAAGTGAAAACTGACTGTCCCGGTTGGATAATATCCCCGGGCAACAGCCATCTTTTTGAGATCACTCCGTTGCCGGGCGAATATAATTTTGTATTACCCAGCTGAGTTTCCAGTACCCTAATCTGGGCGTCAGCAGTTTCGACAGATGCTGAAGCAGAAGCTATCTGTGCTTTTGACACTGAAAGCATTGCCTTTGAAGCATCCACCTGAGCAGCAGCAGCTTCATAAGCTTTTTTGATATGATCAAATTGCTCCAGGGTAATGACTCCGCCTTCATACTGCTTGCCGGCCCTTTCAAAATCTTCTCTGGCTTTTTCAGAATTTATTTCAACAACCCTCAGACTTTGCTGGTCGGATACATATTTTGTTTCAACCTGCCTCTTATTTGTTATTGCCTGGTCTCTTAATGCAAGCGCCTGGTTTCTCTGAGCCAGAATATCTGAACTGTCAAGCTCGGCCAGAAGTTGTCCTTTTGATACAACTTCACCTTCATCACTATATATCGCCGAAATCCGGCCCAGCATCTTTGAACCCACGGTTACATTCTCAGCATCCACACTGGCATCATCAGTTGTGATGTACTTTGAATAATCCCTGTACCAGTACCATGCACCGGTCAATATTGCAAGAATAACAATCCCTAAAGGAATATAGACTTTAAACTTTTTTTTGTTAGAACTCTCTTTCATTTATTTCGAATCGATTAATATTTAAACTTCTGTGTAATCATTTGTACATCAAACCATTAACAAAGATTTCAGTAATATCGGTTACTTTCTCTGATAACATTTCGTACTCAGTGTCATCTATGATAAGAAAATCTTTATCAGCAATAAACCCACTGCGGAGCCCCCTTAACAGATCGAGGAAAAGTGTTGCAGTTCTGCTTGTATCACCGAATGTAAACTGACCGCTTTCTTTCCCTTTTTCAAGAACATTCGCAATGAGCCTCATTTCTTCTTCACGAAAATTAATCATGGAGCTTACTATTTTTGGTTTAAGCCCCGATAATGATGTTAACTTTATCCGGCTTAAATTCAAAAGTGTCTTAAAATAGGAGAGCCTTGTTAATGCGTATTTTCTGAGACACAGGGCTGGATCAGCAACAATCCTTATGTCTTCTTCCAGCTTTTTCAAAAACTCAATCTGTTCTTTTCTGATAACTGCCGCATAAAGATTTTCTTTATCAGGAAAATAATAATAGAGAGATGCTTTCGACATATGAAGATCGTCTGCAATCTCCCTCATCGTTGTCTTTTCAGCACCGTAAAGGCCAAACCGTTTCTGAGCCGTATTAATAATTAATTCAGTCTTATCTTCCATAGGTATGTCCTGTGCATTCAATAGAAACAATTAAATCTGTTTTTATGACAATCAATCTGACCAGATTGTTTAAAAAGTCAAAAATATATTAAAATATCTGTGGTAGGTGCGCGACTAAAGAAGGGGGCGGATAGCAATTCCCGGATATATATTCTTTTCAATTAAAAGATAGACTTGATTCATTTTAATAGTTTAAATATTTATCGATCGTTGCATTTATAATATTAATTAAAATGTGCTAAATACTTAATAAGATTTACTATATTCAGATATTTTATAATATTTTATTTTTGATTAATGAAAACAATTATTAGTTTTGCAGAATCATTTATTGAAGGTACCTGTTACCCGGAAACGAACAACAAGCATCGAAAAATTAATTAAGTACAAACTTCAAAAGAAATACAATGTGTGGAATAATTGGAGTCTTTGATCTGAAAGTCAATCATATGGAACTGAGGGCATCAGTCCTTAAAATGTCGAAAAAAGTGAGGCACCGCGGACCTGACTGGTCAGGGATCTTCTACTGCGAAAAAGCAATCCTGGCACACGAACGATTGTCAATTGTCGATCCTCAATCGGGAAAACAGCCACTCTACAGTAAGGACAGAAACCTGATACTTGCTGTTAACGGTGAGATATACAACCACCAGGAGATCAGGAAACGGTATGAAAAATCGTACGAATTTCTTACACATTCCGACTGTGAGGTGATACTTCCGCTTTACCGTGACAAGGGGCCTGCATTCCTCGAGGAGATGAACGGGATCTTTGCATTTGCGCTGTATGATAAGGAAAAGGACTGTTATCTTATTGCCCGCGATCATATTGGCATTATTCCGCTATACATGGGTTGGGATCAGTTCGGTAACTTCTATGTTGCTTCAGAGCTTAAAGCGCTTGAGGGTGTATGCAAAAAAATTCAGGAATTTCTTCCGGGACATTATCTCTACAGCAAGGATGGGGTAATGAAAAAATGGTATACCCGCGACTGGATGAATTATGAAGCTGTTGAAAATAATAAAACTTCAATTGCCGATCTGAGGTCAGCAATGGAAGCCTCAGTACACAGGCAGCTCATGTCGGATGTCCCTTACGGAGTGCTTCTGTCAGGAGGACTCGACTCTTCGATTGTCTCAGCGGTAGCAAAGAAGTTTGCCCCAAGGAGAATTGAATCGGGAGATAAGGCTGAAGCCTGGTGGCCGCAGCTGCACTCCTTTGCTGTCGGACTTACAGGTTCACCCGATCTGGCAGCTGCCAGAAAGGTTGCTGATCATATCGGGACGGTGCATCACGAAATCAACTTCACTGTTGAAGAAGGGCTTGATGCAATCCGCGATGTCATCTATCACATTGAGACCTATGATGTAACTACGGTCAGGGCTTCAACCCCAATGTACCTGCTTGCCAGGGTGATTAAATCAATGGGAGTGAAGATGGTCCTCTCAGGTGAAGGCGCCGATGAAATATTCGGTGGATATCTCTATTTTCATAAAGCGCCGGATCCGAGGGCATTTCACGAAGAAACTGTAAGAAAGCTCAGCAAGCTGCATCTTTACGACTGCCTGAGGGCAAATAAATCACTTGCAGCCTGGGGTGTTGAAGGACGTGTTCCGTTCCTCGACAAGGAATTCATGGATGTTGCCATGCGCCTTAATCCAAAGGATAAAATGATCACAAAAGACCGGATTGAAAAATGGGTTCTAAGAAAAGCATTCGAGGATTATCTTCCTGCAAGCATTGCCTGGAGGCAGAAGGAACAGTTTTCCGACGGAGTCGGATATAACTGGATCGATACATTAAGGGCTCTCACAGCAAAGGAAGTCACCGATGAGATGCTGGCAAACGCGAAATACCGGTTTCCGATAAATCCTCCCATGTCGAAGGAAGAATATTATTACAGGTCGATTTTTACGGAACATTTCCCTTCCGATTCGGCAGCTTCCTGTGTACCCTCGGTACCTTCCGTTGCATGCAGCACCGCTGAAGCCCTCGCCTGGGATGCATCGTTTAAGAACATGATCGATCCGTCAGGACGGGCCGTAAAAAGTGTTCACCTGGATTCGTATAAATAAATTCAGATACATTTTCGGTATTGTAGAGGCGGAATGCATTCCGCCTTTACATGTTTCATAAATTTATCTTAATTTTATTGCCATTGAAAACCCTAAATCAATGTCTTCAATGGAAAACGATGATGATTACGATCTGAAGATCATTCTCTGGCTTATCCTGTTCCTTGTTTTCGGTATAATTATCATTACCTGTAAACCGGTTTCACGCGATTACGTAATGACTGTCAACGGACCGGAATCACCCGGTAAGATGGGCATTACACTCGAACATGAGCATATTCTTGTCGATTTTATCGGAGCCGACAGCACCGGGTATTTCCGCTGGAACAGGGATTCGGTGATCAAAAAAATGCTGCCTTTCGTCCTTGAAGCAAAGGAAAAAGGAGTAAAAACAATGATTGAATGCACTCCGGCTTATCTCGGTCGTGATCCTTTACTGCTCAAATCTCTTTCCCGGAATGCAGGTCTGAACTTCATTACCAATACCGGGTACTATGGTTCGAATAAAAACAAATATATTCCCGCAAGCTTCTACAAATCAGATGCCCGGGAAATTGCAAACCTCTGGATAGGCGAATTTGAGAACGGGATAGAGGACACGGGCATCCGTCCCGGATTCATTAAAATATCTGTCGATCCCGCGGATACCTTATCACCGGAACATAAGAAGATCATAACCGCTGCAGCTATTGCACATCTTAAAACCGGACTTGTTATTGCCTCTCACACTGGTCCGGATAATCCTGCATTTGAACAGATCAGTATTCTGAAGAAAATGGGGGTTGATCCCTCTGCCTTTATCTGGGTCCATGCCCAGAGGGGAACGACCTGAAGGAAATATCAGAGCTGCAAAGGAAGGCAGCTGGATCTCGCTTGATAACATCCGAAAAAGGCCCGATACAGAAGCCGGAGCTCCTAATAGCCTGGAATGGTATGCCGACAGGATACTTGCACTTAAAAAAGAGGGCCTTCTTTCAAAAGTCCTGATCTCCCACGACTCAGGCTGGTATGATCCTGCCAAACCGGGTGGAGGTGACGTTAACGGGTATACTGATATTTTCGATTCATTTATTCCTGTCCTGAAATCAAAAGGAGTGACAGATGGTGATATCGATCAGATACTCGTTAAGAATCCGCAGGAGGCGTTCAGGATCAAAATCCGGAGGTTGTAAGAAAGCGGTCAGCTGTCGGCTGTCAGCTATCTCAGCTATCAGCTATCGGTGGTATTGAACCAGCAACCAGCAACTAGCAACAAGCAACTAAAAAACCAATCACCAATCACCCTTCATGAAACCCAACATCCCGGTCACCCTTTGTGCTTCCCTCGCTCTCGCATCCTGTGCTCATCAAAAAAAGGAAACACCGCTTCCGAACATAGTATTTATTCTTGCTGATGACCTGGGCTATGGGGACTTAAGCTGTTATGGCCAGCAAAAATTTTCAACACTCCGAATATCGACAGGCTTGCGCAGCAGGGAATGCTTTTCAGGCAGCATTATACAGGATGCACCGTAAGTGCTCCTTCGCGATCCTGCCTGATGACCGGTCTGCATACGGGTCACACTCCGATTCGCGGCAATAAGGCGTGGCAGCCTGAAGGACAATGGCCTTTGCCAGCTGCCTCATTTACTCTTGCTGAAATGCTTAAAGCAAAAGGATATGCCACCGGCGCTTTCGGAAAATGGGGACTGGGATATATTGATACGGAAGGAGATCCCAATTCGCAGGGATTTGATGAATTCTTACGGATACAACTGCCAGAGTCTTGCCCATAACTATTATCCCGATCACCTGTGGCAAACCATGAGAAGATCCTGATCCATGAAAATGACAGCGGCAAAACAGGAGGGTACAGCCCTGACCTGATACATAAGGAAGCTCTTGACTTCCTTGAGAAAAACAAGGATAAACCATTCTTCCTGTTTTACCCGACAACAATACCACATGCAGAACTTTTCGCCAGAAAAGAGTACATGGATATGTTCCGGGGAAAATTTGATCCTGAAAAAGAATTTAAGGGAACGGATAATGGTCCGGATTTCAGGCAGGGTCCATATGGTTCACAGCCCGAATCGCATGCAGCGTTTGCCGGCATGGTCAAAGAGCTTGACGATTACGTCGGGCGAGATCCTTTCAAAGCTTGCCGAATTGGGGCTGGAAAAGAATACTATTGTGATCTTCGCTTCCGATAACGGTCCGCATCTTGAAGGTGGCGCCGATCCTGATTATTTCAACAGCAACGGGCCATTTAAAGGGTATAAGCGTGATATGTACGAAGGGGGGATCACGGACTCCCCTGATTGTAAAATGGCCGGGTAAGGTAAAGCCAGGATCAGTATCTGATCATGTCTCGGCATTCTGGGATATTCATGCCAACTCTGGCAGAAGTTACGGATCACCGGTTCCGGAAAGATTGATGGGATTTCCTTTCTTCCGGAATTGCTGGGTAAAAAGCAGACGAAGCATGAATACCTCTACTGGGAATTTCATGAACAGGGTGGCAAGACAGGAGTCAGGATGGGCGACTGGAAGGCGGTTAAGCTCAATGCTGACAAAGGGCTTCATGGTCCGATGGAGCTGTACAATCTGGCGACCGATATTGGAGAGACCAGCAATGTTGCATTGTCGCATCCCGATATTGTTAAAAAGATGGTAGAGATCATGCAGCGGGAACATACTCCCTCTGATGTTTTTCCATTTGCTTTCGAATCACCTAAAAGCCCCCAAACCCCCTAAAGGGGGCTAAAATAGAGAGGTTGGGATTATTAGCGCCCCCTAGGGGGGGTGGGGGGCTAAAACGAATATGAAAAAGACAAATATTCTTACAGGCACTCTTGGCTTATTATCGGCTGCTGTTCCTCAGTTTTCCAGTGCACAGACCGCTGCAAAGCCCAACATCATTATCATTTATGCCGACGACCTTGGCTACGGCGATGTCAGCTGTTATGGTGCGACGGCCCTCAAAACACCTAATATTGACCGGTTTGCAGGCAACGGACTCCGGTTCACGAATGTACATTGTACTTCGGCAACCAGTACTCCTTCGCGATACTCATTGCTGACCGGGGAGTATGCCTGGCGAAGGAAAGGGACAGGGATACTGCCCGGTGATGCATCAGCCATTATCAAACCCGGCCGGATCACAATCGCCTCAGTCCTGAAAGATGCAGGTTACACAACAGGTGTAGTCGGAAAATGGCACCTAGGACTCGGACCTGATGGCGGTCCAAACTGGAATGGTGAGATCAAACCGGGGCCGCTGGATATAGGTTTTGATTATAACTTTCTTATCCCCGCAACAGGCGACAGGGTGCCCTGCGTATTTGTCGAGAACAGAAGGGTGGTAAACCTCGATCCGCTTGATCCGATAACAGTAAATTATAAGGAAAAAGTGGGTAACTGGCCGACGGGCAGGGAGAATCCCGAATTGCTGAAAATGCACCCCAGCCATGGTCACGATATGACTATTGTTAACGGAATAAGCCGCATTGGTTATATGTCGGGCGGGAAATCAGCTCTATGGGTCGATGAAAACATAGCTGATGTAATTACTTCGAAAGCTGTGAAATTCATTCAGGAAAATAAAGACAGGCCTTTCTTTCTCTATTTCTCAACACACGACATACATGTTCCCAGAGTCCCGAACCCGAGGTTTGCAGGTAAGAGCGGAATGGGTCCGAGAGGCGATGTAATCCTTGAATTCGACTGGTCGGTTGGGGAGATCATTAAAACTATTGATGATCTGGATCTGTCCTCCAGGACACTGATAATTGTAACGAGCGATAATGGTCCGGTTGTGGACGATGGTTACAGGGATGAAGCTGTTGAAAAGCTTGGCAGTCACAGGCCGGCAGGTCCCCTGAGGGGAGGAAAGTACAGTGCTTTTGATGGCGGCACCCGTGTGATGTTCATTGCACAATGGCCGGGTAAAATAAAGCCGGGGACTTCCAATGCCCTGTTCAGCCAGATTGATCTCATGTCGTCGTTTGCATCACTGTCAGGGCAGAAGCTGCCTCCGGAAGCAGGACCTGATAGTTATGATTATCTGAATGTTCTCCTTGGCAGATCAAAGAGAGGAAGAGAATGGCTTGTTGAACATTCTTCATCAGGCAGACTGTCAATCATCAAAGGTAACTGGAAATATATCGAACCTCGGTCCGGGTCAAAAGATCCAGTTAGATACAAATACGGAAACAGGCAATGACCCGATGCCGCAGCTTTACAATCTGAAAGCCGACATTGGTGAAAAAAACAATGTAGCGCCTCAGAATCAGGCTATTGTTAATAAATTAACAGATCTTTTACAACAAATAAAGGCGCCCCCAACCCCCTGAAGGTCGCCCCCAACCCCCTGAAGGGGGCTAAAATAGAGGCACTCCAGCAGCAAGGGGCATGGGGCGTGGGGCAAAAAAGGTGCAAGGGTGAAAAAAACAGTGTTACTCCGCGCTAACTGAGCGATACTCCGTGGTAAAATTTTTATATATGATTAACCTAAAATCAACTATCAGTCTTGGAATTGCTTCACTATCAGCAATTTCAGTCAGCGCACAAAAAGCTGCATCATTTAAGCAGGCTACCCCGAATATAGTCCTTATCCTTATGGACGACATGGGCTATGGTGATATCGGAAGGACTGGTGCCAACCAGTATGATACCCCTAATCTGAACCGTCTTGCCTGTCAGGGAATGCAATTCACATGGTACTATTGCCCGCAGGCCGTCAGCAGTGCATCAAGG
>CAVSYN010000001.1:0-89441 GCA_963732115.1 uncultured Bacteroidales bacterium | reverse complement strand
GTGGTGCTGTAACCACAATAGTTCCTGTTGCCACGGCGCAGTTAGGCTGTGTTATATTTACCGTTGCTGCTGAAGGTGCCGATGGCAGCGCATTAATAATTACGGGTTCAGATGCAAGGGAAGTATTGCCACCTTCATTAGTAACTGTGAAAGTATAGGAGCCAGTTTCAAGCCCTGATATTGTCGTATTTGTGCCGGAGCCGGGAGTAATTGTTCCACCTGGTGTTCTTGTTAATGTCCAGTTACCTGTATCGGGCAAGCCACTCAGGACAACACTACCGGTAGAAACGGCGCACGTGGGTTGAGTAATTGTTCCAACCACAGGAGCTGTTTGTGCCTGAAGCTTTAGTACTGCGATGACTAATATAAAAGTGATTGTAAGGAGTTTTTTCATCGGCAAAAAACTTTTTAATTTTAAACTCTGGTTAATTTAAAATCGGAATATCTACTGAACCAAAAGATGCAATTGAATTTAATATGTACCAAAACCTACACCCTCATTTATATCGGTCTTTACCTGGCGCTAATTCATCATTACAATTTAAGAAGTTTTCAGAAGACGGACCAAAATTATTTTGAGGATTAACAGGTTATAAATTTATGAAATAGGTACCGGATAATCTAGGTATTTTTGATGAACTTTATCTGTCTTTTGACTTTATCATCTTTGCCCCGGACCCCTATTTCTTTCCGAAGCTCCTCATGAAATAATTTTTATATGAATCTCCCAGCGAAGCTTTAAGTCCTTCGGTAAGAATAATCTCACCCTGGCGAGTGTAACCTGAAACATGGTTCAGATTAACAAGGTAAGAGTGATGGACTCTTATTATATTCTGATCCTCAAGCATATCATCAAAATACTTAAGGTTTTTTGAGCTTATAATCTTCCGGTTACCGACGAGAAAAAAATTAGTACAGTACCCGTCTGCCTGGCACATTATTATTTCCGCAATCTTAAGCACTTCAAAACCTTTAAGATGCGGTATTACAAGTGTGGGCATATGCGATGAGCCGTTCCTGAAATTTGAAATCAGCGAAGCAATGTTTAGAATACCTGGATTGACCTCTATGGCTGATTTGACTTTCTCTACCGCTTCTTTGAGCTCACCGATCATAACCGGCTTAAGTAGATAGTCTATTGCGTTGAATCTGAAAGCCTTTACTGCATACTCTGAATAGGCTGTGACAAAAATAACTTTAAAATCAATCTGCCTGAACATGCCAAGAAGATCAAATCCTTTCCCGTCAGCCATTTCAATATCCAGGAAGACAACATCTGGTGAATATTTCTTTATAGCCTTGTAAGCTGTTTTAACTGATGATGCTGTAGTAATAACCTCTAGATCAGGGCAGTATTCCTTGATATAGTTACATAATACTTCCCTTGAAGGCTTCTCATCATCAACAACAATTGTCCGAAGGATTTGTCCGGATCTCTGAGAAATGACCATGAAATCAGGTTTAACAGGCTGATTGTTAAAAATAGTTAAAAAAAGAGAATATCAAGATAAAAAGACAGAGTTTTATTCCGTAATGGATAAGATAACCGGAATTCAAAAATTTTTTAATTTTTAAGAATCGGAAGATCAATCTCGACTTTTGTCCCGGTTTCGGTTCTCTCAGGATAAAGATCACTTATAGTGACCTTATAACTGCCCTTAAGTAATTTATTGATTATATTCAATCTTTCATTAACAATTGCGATTCCCCTGGATTCCTTAACATAACTATTTGATTTCATCGCTTCAGCTTTCATTCTTCCAATTCCATCATCCTCCACGATGCAGATAGTTTTATTATCCTTTCTCGTGAATTTCAACGTAATCTTGCCTTTTCTGCTTTCTAGCCCTCTGAGCCCATGCCAGATTGCATTTTCAATAAACGGCTGAATAAGACCCGATGACACTCTGCATTTGTCAGTTTCAATCCCGGGATCCACTTGAATCTCATAATCAAACTTATCTCCGAAACGCAGAAATTCTATCTTCAGATAGTCCCTCAACGACTCTAATTCTTTATCAATGGTTATGAAATCATGGTCCATATTGTAAAGAATAGACCTGATCAGTTTTGAAAAGTCTGAGATGTATCTGTTGGCTGAAAGTTTGTCATTCCTGGAAATAAAGTAATTAATTGAGTTAAGGGAATTGAAAATGAAATGAGGATTCATCTGACCCCTGAGGCTTTGCAGCCGAAGAGCGTCCTGTTTCTGGATTTCACGTTGTTTCAGGTGTGAGATATATATGAAAACGATGCCTGAAATCAATAATAGAAAAAACAACGGAACTGCGATCCTGAATAATAATGTCTGGTAATAAAAGGGTTTTATCCTGATAATGATTTTTTTTGATGCTGCCCAGGATCCACCCCTGTCCGTCGCCTGCAGTTGGAATTCGTACCAGCCGGGGCCCAGGTTGGCATAACTTACATTACGGTTCCTTGAATCCGATTCAACCCATGTCTCATTGACCTTTGACAATTTGTACCGGTAAATGGTCTTGTCGGAATGAAGAAAATCAGAAGAAGAAAAATATACATTAAAGTTGTTTTCTCCTTTATTTAAAAAAACTGTATCAGGTTTATCCAAAGACTTTTTAAAAAGTCTTTTCTGTCCTGACACTCTTATTTCATCAATAATTATTTTCTGCGCGCCTGTCTCCAATTCATCCTTGTTAATAATTTCCGGGTAAAAACCAACAAGCCCTCCCATGCCCCCCATAAAAAACTCCCCATTATCAGCGGTATAAGCAGCCCCTGAGTTAAATTCAATTATTTTCAGACCTTCCGCAAGTCCAAAATTCCTGATTAGTCCGGTTTGAGGATTGATCCTTGAAATTCCGGAATTTGTGGATATCCATATGTTACCTCCCTTGTCTTTCAAGAGTCCATAGGTTATATTATTTGCCAGTCCATCTGATGTTGTGTAAAACTTCTTAGCTCCTGTGTCCGGATTATAATTACATACTCCGCCACCAAGGAAAGCAAGCCAGAGATCTCCGCTTTCCCCCTGGCAGATATCCTCAATATTATAATTATCCTTTGACAGGATGGAAACCGACAATTTTTTTGACAAAGGATCAGTTTTAACCAGGGTACTTTGGTTGGTCCCGGCCCAAACCATTCCTTTATCATCAATGAAAATCTTATAAACCGGGGATAGAATTTTAATATCAGAAACCTTTTTTGTCTCTTTCATTTCAGGGTCGTACAAGCTTATTGTTCCATCATTATCACAGATATAGAGTCTGCCTTCTTTGTTTACGGCAACAGGCCTGAATGCTTTTGATTCCGGAAAATGTCTGGTAAATTTTCCGGTCTTAAAATCATAATATATCAGAACCTCCCGAAAGAAGCCGATCCACAATCCATCTTTGGTTGCAGTGAGGGATCTTACGGCACCAGCCTTTTCCAGGTCTTTGAATTCCGGAATCTTAAGCTGAATGGTTTTCATTTCCGCTGGTATCTGATTCACCGGATACCTTCCTCTCATTCCAACCCAGATCCTGTCGTATCTGTCTTTAGTAACAGCATAGACTGCAGGAATATCATTTTTGTCAACTTTAAGCGGGTAGTTTTTAAAATAATCGGGAGTGAAAACAATTTTGCTGAAACCCATTGCAGCCCCGGTCATGGTATTGCTTGAAAACCAGACAAGATTCTTGTTCTGACAGACAATCCTTTTTGTTAACTGGCAGAAATCATGAGGTATATGCGATAATCTGGCTTCCCTGGTGTCATAGATGTAAATTCCGTCATTGTACCAGGACCAGCAGAGGAATATCATTACCAGTAAATTCGTTTTCAGGGAAAGGATCCCGGAATTCCCTGAATGCACCAGATTCGTTATCGAGTAAAAACAATCCTGCATTTGAGAAAATCCATTTTTTACCTGATTCAGAATTATAGATCCTGTACCAATATCCATAGTTGAAATCAAAGTTTCTGAGAGCAGTTTTACTGTCAAGACGGTACTCTTTTCTAAGTTTTAGTTTTTGGTCAGCTAATTTATCAAATTCGTAAATTTTATCGGAAACCAGCCAGATCGTATTTTTTTCAGAGGTTGAAATTGAATAGGCAAAATCCGGTAATATCTTTTTGGAAACACCGGATGGGTCAAGCAGCGCATATCTGTTGAATTCATCTTTCCTGAAATCATATCTGAATATAGAATCAGGATTTATGAGCCAAAGGTAACCTTCTTCATCAATGGTTATGTGAGTGTAAAAAGCAGGAAGGCTCTTATAAAGATGTGTAATCCGTGTAAACCTGTCGTTATACCGGTCATATTTCGCAACGATTCTGTCATCTGTAATCAGCCATAAATTGTTTTTTCCATCAACAAGCATATTAAGTATTGAAAAGTATGGAAGGGACAAGGAATCATTTTGATCATGATAATAATTATCAAAAGAATAACCGTCATACCTGCTCAGGCCATCCCAGGTTGCGACCCATAAAAAACCTGCGCTATCGATAGTCAAAGCTCTGACATTATCGTTGGCCAGGCCATTTTTTGTTGTAAATGTTTCTATATTAAAACTTTGTGCAGAGGCATTTTTAGTAACCAGTAATGCCAGGCTGAGGAGCAAGAGAATAGCGTTGAACAATTTGCAGGAATATTCCCTCATACAAAAGCTAAGGAATGAAAATAACTTTGAGCTTAACATTACTTAAATAAAGGAACAAAATAAGAGATAAATAGCAAATATTTAATACTTAGGAGATTATTAATTTCTTTTTAAGTTGCCGATAAACCAATTTTTTCAACAGTTACGGACAAGGCTGATACTCCTTCATTGATCAGTGAGGGAATTTCATTAAGAACAGTTAATTTTGAATAGTCATGGAATTTAAACTTGTATCCGATTTCCAACCTACAGGCGATCAGCCTGAAGCAATTTTTCAGCTGGTGGAAGGCCTGAATAAAGGAGTCCCTTATCAGACACTTCTTGGTGTTACTGGATCTGGAAAGACTTTCACAATAGCAAATGTCATTGAAAAGGTACAACGGCCTGTTCTCGTTTTAAGCCATAATAAGACCCTTGCAGCACAGCTTTATGGGGAGTTCCGGCAGTTCTTCCCTGAAAACAGGGTAGAATACTTCGTCTCATATTACGATTATTATCAGCCTGAGGCATATCTGCCCGTTAGTGATACTTATATTGAGAAGGACCTGTCAATTAACGAAGAAATTGAAAAACTTCGCCTGAGTGCAACATCAGCCTTGCTTTCGGGAAGGAAGGATGTAATCGTGGTTTCATCTATTTCCTGCATATACGGGATCGGCAACCCGGATGATTTTCATTCAAATACGATTCATATCTGGCAGGGGCAGACACTTGGGAGAAATCAATTCCTCCGGAAGCTTGTTGACAGTCTTTATTCCCGGAATGAACTTGAATTTAAACACGGGACATTCCGGGTCAGGGGAGACACTGTTGATCTCTTTCCGGCATATGCAGACATTGCAGTGCGAGTCGTCTACTTCGGTGACCAAATCGAGGAAATCAGCTCTTTTGATCCGATAAGCGGAAACAGGATTGAATTATTGAATGAGTATATCATATATCCCGCGAATATATTTGTAACAACCCGGGAAAGGATTAATCAGGCGATAGGTCAGATACAGGACGATCTTGGGAGGCAGGTAACCCATTTTAATGAGATTGGCAAAAGAGAGGAGGCTAAAAGACTGGAGCAAAGGGTTATGTACGATCTGGAAATGATCAAGGAATTGGGATACTGCAGCGGAATAGAAAATTATTCGCGATATTTTGACGGAAGAAGTTCAGGAACCAGGCCTTTCTGCCTTCTTGATTATTTCCCGAAGGATTTCATTACAGTTATTGATGAGAGCCATGTAAGTGTTCCTCAGATCAGGGCAATGTTCGGCGGTGACCACTCCAGAAAGCAGACCCTTGTGGAATACGGATTCAGGCTTCCATCTGCCCTCGATAACAGGCCGATGCGTATGGAGGAGTTTGAGGCGCTGACCGGCCAGACAATATTTGTGAGTGCCACACCAGCTGATTTTGAACTGGAGAAAAGCGAAGGTGTATTTGTCGACCAGGTGATCAGGCCAACTGGTCTGCTGGATCCGCCAATTGACGTGAGACCCAGTACCAACCAGATTGATGATCTTATGGCAGAAATCAAAACCAGGACAAAGGCTGGCGAGAGAACACTCGTAACTACAATTACCAAAAGAATGGCAGAGGAATTGTCAGCGTACCTGTTAAGATATGATATTAAATGCCGGTATATTCATTCTGATATTGAGACTCTTGAACGTATTGATATAATGGAAGGATTACGCACCGGGGCATTCGATGTTCTGGTTGGCGTTAACCTTCTCAGGGAGGGTCTGGATCTGCCCGAAGTGTCACTTGTTGCCATACTTGACGCCGATAAGGAGGGATTTTTACGATCTGCCAGGTCTTTAACTCAAACGGCTGGAAGAGCAGCCAGGAATCTGAACGGCAAAGTGATTATGTATGCAGATATTGTAACAGGGAGCATGCAGGAAACTATTAACGAAACCAACAGACGAAGGGAGAAACAGCTTAAATATAATGAGGAAATGGGTATCACACCAACCCAGATAAGGAAAAAGACCGGAACTATTCTGAGCGGATTATCCAAGAAGGGAGTAGCTGCCAGAGCCTATATTGAACCTGAGCGACCTGATATTGCCGCCGATCCTGTAATTAAATACATGAACAGGGAGGCTCTTGAAAAAGCTATCGAAAAGACCAGGAAAAATATGGAAAAAGCTGCCTCCGAACTTGATTTTATCCAGGCAGCCAGATTCCGTGATGAAATGGCAGATCTGCAGAATATGCTTCGAAGTAAAATCTAATTTCCTGTCCGTCTTGCAAACCAGTCACTCGTGCTCCCCTTGACGGAATTAGCACAAGTTCCTTTCATTGTTCCATTACTGACAGTTCCGGTGTAATTATCGCCGTTTATGGTGAATGTTATCTGGTCTCCGCGTAGCCTGCCGTCATTTACAAGCGCAGATTTTCCTTCTGAATTAAGAGTTCCGCGAACCATCTGATACTCCTGTGTTAAACTGAGATCAGAATTGCCAAGTTTCCATGTACCGCCGATTTTTGCCGGAATAATCCACAGGTAAGCAGTATTCCAACTGTTCCAGTTCTCTTCAGTGGTAACCTTATAGTCTTCTTCCCAGTCACCCATTGTGAATGTATTCGACACTATTCGTGTTCCGGGTTTTAGGTCAAGAAGTTTTGGCCTGAGCTTAAGGTTAATCTCGGGAAGCAGGAACATAGTAATGACTGTAGCTTTTGAAAGGTCAGTTTCAAAAAGATCAGCCTGGATAAACTCTGCCTTGTCCGTAACACCCGCCTGCTTTGCATTTTCCCTTGACAGATTTACCATATCAGGGTTATATTCAACTCCCATGGCCCTGGCTCCAAGCTTCGCCGCTGTTATCACTGTCCGCCCATCCCCCGATCCAAGATCGATTAAGAAATCATTAGGTGTAACTTCAGCAATTTCTAGCATTTTGTTAACAAGTTCCTGGGGTGTAGGTACCCAGACTACATCCTTACCCTGCTGGCCAACCTCCGGGACATATCCTGAACCCGATTTTTGTACCTGCCCGAAGATTGTGACAGCCATCAATGAAAAAGACAGTACAATCAGACTTTTTTTGATAAAAATTGACGCTTTCATATTTCTCCTTTCTTTATTAGGTTGGATAAGAAAGGATTAAAATTATGAAATTAATATCAAATGGTGATAAGATTTCTTACATAGTTTGCGATTGCCAGAGATGAGGTTAACCCGGGGGATTCTATTCCGATGAGATTTATAAATCCCGGGCAGCCGTTTCTGGTCTCCTCCGCTATATAAAAATCCCTGACAGGTTCTCCAGGTTTCTGAATCTTAGGGCGGATACCAGCCATCTCCGGAGTTAAATCGTCAAATTCAAGGAATGGAAGAAATTTCCTTGCAGACTTAAAAAAAGCTTCCTGTTTTGAAGGAGTGACTTTATAGTCATATTCATTTGATGTAAGGTATGTAACATCAGGACCGAGCTTTACGCCACCACTCATTTCAACAGTTACATGAATCCCTATCC
The DNA here is from genome assembly GCA_963732115.1 of uncultured Bacteroidales bacterium. GTDB lineage: Bacteria > Bacteroidota > Bacteroidia > Bacteroidales > VadinHA17 > LD21. The sequence continues at coordinate 81,334 of CAVSYN010000001.1, read as the reverse complement.
CTTCAAGGTTATGAACAGGAACCGGATAAATCAACCGGCTAATCAGCTTGTTTTTAGGCGGGTTGAGCCTGAAATACTCTCCCTTACAGAATCTGATTTTGAGATTTTCATCTTCCATCCCGGCCATTTTTGAAATTTTATCGGAAGTAAGTCCTGCGCAGTTTATTACTATGTGACTTGAAAACCTGTAAATATTTTTATCCGAGTCCAAAAGCGCGATTTCATATCCGTTATCAATTTTCCGTAAGTCTATCACTTCACTTCCATAAACAATCTGACCGCCATTATTGATTGTGTTGGTTTCATAACGCTTCATCAGTGAATGTGTGTCAACAATGCCGGTGGAAGGAGAAAAAATGGCTTTAAGTGCGAAAACTGCCGGCTCCAATTCAGCAATCCTGTCCCTGTCAAAAATGACAAGATCCACAACACCATTATTAAATGCTGTTTTCCGGATACCCTCAATAATTGGTATCTCTTCCTCGGAGGTAGCTACAATAAGTTTGCCGCAGTTATTAAATGGGACATCGTATTTTTTACAGAAGTCATAAAGTAATTTTTTCCCTTCAACACATAACGTCGATTTCAGACTTCCCTTTGGATAATAAATGCCTGCATGTATTACTTCGCTGTTCCTGCTGCTTGTCTCCTGACCGAATACAGGATGCTTTTCAATCAGAAATACATCATGATACTCCCCTGAGAGTTCCTGTGCAACTGCAAGTCCCACTACACCTGCTCCAATTATTGTGATTTCTGCATCCATTTTTTTTGCCTGTATCTGATGAAAAGCAAATCTAACTAATTGTATCGTTTCTTCTTATATATTTGTAAATGACATTGTAAATTGTATGTCAATTTCTATGTACCGAATTGCCTGAAATTTCAAGTTCGATTCTGAAATACTTAACCTGTCAAAAATGAAAAAGCTGTTATTTCTTCTTCTCCTGCTCCCTGCCTGCAATCAGAGCAAAGAGCCATCCTGGAACCTTGTGTGGTCCGATGAATTCAATTATTCCGGATTGCCGGATACGGCAAACTGGGGTAATGAGGTCGGATTTATTAGAAATCATGAACTTCAGTATTATACCAAAAGGCGGATTGAGAATTCTGTAGTTCAAAATGGGAATCTGCTAATAATCGGCAGAAAAGAACCTTATGATACAGCCAGTTATACATCTGCAAGTATTACTACCGACGGTAAACACAGCTGGAAATATGGTAAAATTGAAGCCAGGATGAAACTACCGAAAGGGCAGGGGATGTGGCCTGCTTTCTGGATGCTTGGTCAGAATATTCGTCAGGTCGGATGGCCACAGTGCGGAGAAATTGATATTATGGAACATATTAATAATGAGGATATTTTATATGGCACCCTCCACTGGCACAATGAAAAACATGTTTCGTCAGGGAGTAAAATACCCTGCGACTTTAAACAATATCACAATTACACTGTAGAATGGGGGAAAGATTCAATCGAATGGTTCCTTGATGGAACCAAATATCATAGCGTTGTTGTTAAAGACAGCATCAATAGTACATCAGAATTTCATAAACCCCAATACATCATTCTTAATCTGGCAATTGGCGGAAGCTGGCCAGGGAATCCCGATGAAACAACATCATTTCCCGATACGGTTTTTGTTGATTATGTAAGGGTCTATCAGAAATAACCAGAGCCGGTCAATAAGTAATTATTAGTTGTTGTTCGTTAAGTCAGAACGACAATCTGTAAAATGATAATTTGTTCCAATTAAATACAAGTGTAACTTAATGCCGGAGTAAAGTACCTGAACAGATCGGCCTACAATATTAGCTTTTGAATAGGTTGATATTGAATTGTTAAACTTTGTGTTGTATTTTAATCTGTTGCAAATGTCATGAAAGCAGTTAAATTGATTATAACACTCCTGATTTTTATTCAGGTATCTGCTCTGGCAGGAGAAAAACGAAATTCATCGCCTTCGGTAATAAAAATTAAGTTTTCTTCTGTATCGCAGAAAGATACTGCCGCCATTAACTCATTTGTCAGAAAGGGTACAAAATATCTTTCATCCAAGGAAAATACTCTCGATTTAGCTAAAACATGTATTGACAGTGCTGTTCTGATCTGTGAGAAAAAAAACATTGAATTTCCATCCGGATTACATCTTCTCCTTGCACGTTACCATTTTGCAACAGATGATCTAAGAGGTGCTTCAGAACAAGCTGCAATAGCCCTGAAACAATCCGCTGGCAAAGGTGAATCCGATGTACTGGCCAAAACAAATATTTTCCTTGGCAATTACTACCACCGTACAGGATTCTTTAAAGAAAGCATAGAATATTACGGAAACGGAATTTCAATCTCAAAGAAAATTGGTTTGAAGGGACTAATTCCGGAGAGTTATTGGGGACAGGCAAGTGTTTATAACACCATCGGCGACCTGAAAGGATACCGGCAAAATCTTCTGCTTATGATCGAAGCAGGATTTGCGGAGAATGACTCAGTATCGGCTGAAGTTGGGTATTCTCGTCTTGGTACTTCATTCTGCGGAGATTCTGCAATCTCTCAACGAAGGGACTTCAGGCAGGCTGATTCTCTGCTAAAAAAGAGTCTCGAAATATCACTTCTTAGAAAAGATACTTCCGTTGCAGCATTCTCACTCGCAAATATTGGGTGGAATTTTTATCTTGAAAAGATGTATGATTCTTCTTTATATTATTATGAAAGATCACTGAAATACAGTCTGCCAGGGAACTTAATTTCAGCATCAGCAAATTCGCTTGGGAATATTGGTACAATATATAGGGATCTGGGAGATCCGGATAGATCGATTAAGTTCTATACTAAAGCAATTGACCAGGCAAAAAAAGTCAATGATATCTACAATCTTCAATGGATTTACTTGGATATGAGTAACTTGTACCTGAAGTTAAAAGATACATCAAATGCCTTTAATACTTATGTTCTATATAAAAAATATTCTGATTCTTATATACGGAAGGAAAGCTCCCAGGGGCTGGCTGATGCAAGGTTAAGGTTTGATGCAGATACCCAGAACAAGGAATTTGAACTATTATCGTTGCGATTAAAGAACAACCGCCTTCTTAATTATGGCTTTGCAGGATTAACATGTTTAACTGTCCTGATCGGATTTCTTCTATTCAGGGGCTTAAAACTTAAGGATAAGCGTCGTATAAGTGAAATGAACCGGAAAATTTCCGAGATCACCCAGGCTAATCTGAGGCAGCAGATGAATCCTCACTTTATTTTCAATACTCTAAATTCTATTCAATATTATATGTATCAGCATGATAAGCTGGCCACAAACAATTATTTAACGAAGTTCTCAAGTCTTATGCGTAAAGTTCTCGATAACTCACAGCATACATCTGTTCCACTTACTGATGAGCTCAGTGCATTAAACCTGTATCTTGAACTTGAGAGCATACGATTCAAGGGGAAGTTTGATTATAAAATCAATGTTGATGAGGAAATCGATCCCCTTCTGTATAAAGTGCCAACAATGCTTATTCAGCCTTACGTAGAAAACTCTATACGACACGGACTGATTCCGGGCGAGGACAAAGGATCTGTAAGCATCGATCTCAAGCTAAAGGAAGATCATATTCTATGCACAATAGAGGATAACGGCATAGGCCGTGAGGCAGCAAAGGAGAAAATTAATCTCAGTGAGAACAATCACAATTCTCTTGGAACCCAGATTGCTAAATCCCGTCTGGATCTCGTAAATGAACTTTACGGGACGGACCTGAAAACCGTTTACACTGACCTTAAAAATGAAAGCGGAGAACCTGCAGGAACACGTGTTGAGATCCAAATACCAATAATTACATGAACCGGAAGTTAAAAACAATTATAGTAGACGATGAACAGGATGCTGTAAGTTTCATCAATTCTATAATAGAAGAATATTGCAGTTCGCTTGAAGTAGTAGGGAAAGCAAATAATGTTTGTCAGGCAGCCCAGATTATAAATGAGAAAAAACCTGATCTGGTGTTCCTTGATGTTGAAATGCCAAATGGCTCAGGATTTGATCTGCTTACACAATTCCCTGAGAAGGATTTTGATGTTGTTTTCATAACTGCATTCAACCACTACGCAATCAAAGCTATCAAATTCAGTGCAGTTGACTATATACTTAAACCTATCAATATCAGTGAGTTTATTGAAGCGGTAAACATGGTGATTAAGAAACGGTCGGAAAAAGCCTCGCACAGTAACGAAAGCCTGAAGATGCTTATGGAGAACCTCAGGACCATTCCGCCATCGCGCCTTGCTATTCCGACAGCTGATGGAATGGAATACCTTAATCCGAAAGACATAATCCGTATTGAAGCAGACAGAAGTTATTCCTGGTTTTTTCTTAACGGAAACCGTAAAACTCTTGTATCCAAACATCTGAAAGAGTTCCAGGAACTTCTGAGCGACCGGAATTTTTTCAGGTCACATAATTCACATCTTATCAACCTGAAGTATGTAAAGAAATTTATCCGCAAGGAAGGCGGATATATAGAAATGCTTGACGGTTCATTTATCCCTGTTTCACGAAACAGAAAAGACCTTTTCCTGGTGCATATGGCAAGGTTTAAAGGATGAAAACAAAAAAGGGGCTTTCTCTAAGCCCCTGTTGGAAAATACAAACCTGAAACTAAAATCGGCCGGGTAGCCATCTTTAGGTTTTACCTTAAAGCAATTGTTTCATCAGTGTTATTAAGAAGAAGAGGGAAATATGCAGCAATGAGCTGGGTGGCTTCAAGTTCATTTCTTTTTCCCGGTGTAATAACTTTCTGATGAAAGTATGCACTCCTGTTCAAAGCTGAATCAGATGTTTTATAACCATCTACCTCAAATTCCTTGTCGAGCTTTTCTACACCAAAATAGTTTGAATTACAAACATATTGAACGGAAAGCTTATCTGACAGGACTAAATATTTTTTACAATTGCGATCCTTGGTCAGAGCTACCGTTACCTTCATAGGGGAGTTTTCGTAGCTTATTATATAAGCCTTGTATTCTTCACCTTTAACCATGAATGGGTTATCGGCTACTTCGATCTTGTAGTCACCAAGTGCTGTGTAGGTTTTCCCTTCAGCAACCACTTTTTTTGCGAAAGAAGCGGTACAGAATAAAATTAAAAGTACCACTGCTGAAATCATTCTTTTCATAGCTTTAATAATTAATTGTTAATAGTTTAATAACGCTTTTTACTGTCTATTTGTCCAAAAAAGTTCTTTTTCGTCGGGTATGTTTAATCATAAACCCATACCAAAATTATTCTTTATTCAAATATCAGAAAAGAGCGGTTTTACGATTGGCAGGTTTGGATTAACGGTTGACAGATTTCTTTAAAAGAGCCGGACGAACAATCATTTCTATGAAGAGATTTAAGTGTATTTAAAAAAAGCGTAACCTTGGCTTGGAGTTTGATAACTAAGTCAAAAGGTGACGGTTAGAAGTTTATTAAAGTAATTAAGATGAGAATAAAAACATTATTTCTGGTGCTGTTGTCTCTTGTGTGCACAGTAAGTCTGAACGCACAGAAAACCAGCAAGAGAATTACTATAACTGGTACTGTTCTGGATGTTTCCAGTAAGCCTATTCCGAACGCTATCATAATGATCGACGGTAACCGGACCAGCTCAGTAACTGATTCTTACGGAAAGTACAGAATCACGGTTAAAAGGGAAGCGAAAACGATTGGGATCTTCACATTTGGAAGCGGGATCAAGGAAGAGGAAATAGGCGGCAGGGATAAGGTTGATTTCAACTTTGGTAAGAGCTCATCAAATCAGCCGCAGGATCAGGATATAAAGCCTGGCGATGAGGCTGTAGATGTTGGATACACACATGTTATGCATTAAAGGTTAATGATAGGAATTTTTAGAAAATCAATTTCTGAAGTGGAAAGTTACATAAAAAAAGTATAACCTGATTTTATGAAACCAGAAATCCCTTGGGGAAATATCTAAAATAAGTTATTGGATACCTTTGCGACCAGGAAGGCAGCTGTTGCAGCTGTAATACCGAACTTAAACCTGCTGTTAAGGCAAATGGAACAGTCAATCCATCATTCACAAATTTACCCTTTTATAAAAAAACTTCTTTACTGCTTCAGCTGTGAAAATGTATAATAATATGATTAATCCGATTAAAAGGATGAAATGAATTGGTAAGGGACTAAATCCAAAAATATCCGCAAGTGGGGTGAAAGGCAAAATCAATGTCACGGCAAAAATTGAAAGAGTTGCAACCAAAAGATATTTCCCTGGCTGACTCCTGAAGAATGGTTTCCTGGTTCGTATAACCAGAACTATCAATGATGCTGAAATAACAGATTCCAGAAACCAGCCAGTTCGGAATTGAACCTGAGATGCATGAAGAATCAGCAAAAGCAAGCCGAAAGTGAGATAGTCAAACACGGAACTCACAATACCAAAGGTTATCATGAACTTACGGATTGCTTTTATGTCCCAGCGACGAGGATAGTTAACCATTTCATCATCCACATTATCTGTAGCAATTGTCATCTCCGGGAAATCAGTCAGCAAATTTGTCAACAAAATCTGCTTTGGAAGCAAAGGTAGAAACTGGAGAAATAAAGATACTCCGGCCATACTGAACATATTGCCGAAATTAGCGCTGGTTGCCATGAATACATATTTGAGTGTGTTGGCAAAGGTTATTCTACCTTCGCGGACTCCCTGCACCAAAACATCAAGTCCCTTTTCAAGCAAGACGATATCGGCTGCATCCTTTGCAACATCTACAGCACTTTCTACAGAAATACCTACATCAGCAACATGTAAAGCTGATGCATCATTAATTCCGTCACCCATGTACCCTACAACATTCCCGGCTTTTTTCAGAGCAAGAATTATACGTTCTTTTTGATTGGGTTCGATTTCTGCGAAAATATCCACTCCTGCAACTTGCCTCAGAAGAGCAGAATCGCTCAGATGGCTAAGGTCTTTCCCCGTCAGAATTTTTGTATTTTTCAATCCCATCTGTTGACTTATATTAGCAGCCACGAGGTGATTATCGCCTGTTATAATTTTTAGTGCAACTCCAAGGTTCTTAAGCCTGGTAATCGTTTCAAGGATATTTGGTTTTGGTGGATCAAAAAGCATGAGGAATCCTGAAAATATCATGCCCGATTCGTGGTCTTTGCTAATACGTGAAACTGTACCCATATTCTTGTAAGCAATACCAAGAGTTCTGAATCCCTTACTGCTGAACTCCTCAAAGTGCTTCTGGATTCGGTCCAGAGCTATGACTTTATCGACAATGATTCCATCTTTAGTTTCTACCGATGAACATACGTCGAGAACATTCTGTAGAGCTCCTTTGGTCACCATAATGTGCTCATCATCATGTGAAACAAGGATAGTCAATCGTTTACGAATAAAATCATACGGAATCTCATCCTGCTTCCTGTAACCGGACAAATCAAACTGCTTATTATCGCGGATAGCTTCGTCTATCGGATTATTAAATCCAGTTTCATAAAAAGCATTGATATAAGCTTGAAAAAGTACTTTCTCGCTAACGTCTCCATTTGTATCAAGAGCCGATTGAAGTTTCACAATTCCTTCGGTCAATGTGCCTGTCTTATCAGAGCAGATAACATTCATACTGCCGAAGTTTTCAATCGAAGAGAGTCGCTTGACTATTACCTTTTTTTGAGCCATCCGTTTGGCACCATGGGAAAGGTTGATACTAATAATTGCAGGTAGTAATTGCGGTGTCAGTCCAACGGCTAATGCTAAAGAAAATAAAAATGAGTCCAGTACAGGACGTGCCAAATAGACGTTGATGGCAAAAATGCCGACCACGAGTACTAATGTGACTTCCATGAGAAAATAACCGAAACGCCGTATTCCATGCTCAAATTCTGTTTCCTGAGGTCTGAGTTTTAATCGTTCGGATACCTTGCCGAATTCGGTTTCTTTGGCCGTATGGACAATCAATGCATTCGCACTACCGCTCACAACATGTGTTCCCATCCAGAGAGCATTAGTCCGCTGGCTAAGAAGAGTTTCTGCAGGTAACACCACCGCCATTTTTTCAACCGGGAAAGTCTCTCCTGTCAGCATTGCTTCATCAACGAAAAGATCTTTAGATTCCTGAACCAGTCCATCGCCGGGTATAATATCGCCGGCATTGAGTATGACAATATCTCCCGGTACAATCTGTTCTATCGGAATTTCTTTGGCAATTCCGTCGCGCATCACAGATGCTTTGATCTGGACTATGGAAAGAAGTTTCTCTACTGCATTTGAGGCGCTGTGTTCCTGCCAAAATCCCAGCAAGCCACTTACGAGGACAATTGAAAAAATTATAAATGCATCTACCCGATCATGCAGAAAAAATGACAACACCGTCGCGAAGAAAAGGATTAAAATGATAGGACTTTTGAATTGGGATATAAGGAGCGTAAACCAATCCGAGCGTTTTTTTGGTTTTAAAAGATTCGAGCCATAGTGTGCTAGCCGCTTTTGGGCTTCATCACTTGTCAATCCTTCTTTTTTTGCGTCAAGTTTTTGTAGCATCTCGGTCTCTGATATGCTCCAAAAAGCTGATGGAAATTGATTCAATATCATTGTCTTTTACCGGAACTTTCGTCAAACCCGTATTTGTGGGAATAGATTTGCACTTAACTATCTCAAAGCAAAAGGCATCCGACTCGTGCTACAGTTTCAATTGCTATAGCAGCCAAAGCGGATCCATAATCAAGATCAATATTTTCAAGAGTGTCTTTTGAATCATGGTAACCGCTCCTGTTAATATCATAATTCTCCATAAAAAGCACCACCGGAATTCCAATATCTGAAAATATCTGGCCATCAGTATTGAAGATTGTGCTATGAGGATTATAACGGGTACGAATTTCTCCTTCAACAGGAAGATGTTTTGCAATTTCCGGTATCTCCTGTATCCCTGTGACGCGTTTCCCCCTTCCAAGATGTTGTCTCTCAGGATTCTGATTCCACTTCTGTGCAGAATTATTCCAGATCATATTTGCCAGGTGAGCCTGGAAGGCTAGCTGCATGGACGCTGCACTATTACCCGGTGATATTTGAAAGACATCACTATCATCCTCCCGGTTATGACCTATCATATCCATAATAAAAACACCCGTTATCTCAGTATCTGATAGCTCGAATAATTGATCCTCACCGCATTTCAAAATAATCCTTTTTTCTATGAAAGACTGGCAGAAATTTCTTGCTCCCATACAGTCAGAAGGGAATTCTTCACCTGTTAGATGTATCAGCCAGATATCACGTTCGAGCTTACCCTGTTTTGACAGGCTGAGAAATAAAGGTGCTGCCTGTAAAAGAGTTGAACTGGCAGAATAGTTATCATCAGCACCATGAGCTGAAAGCCGTGCTCCTGATCCGCCTCTTTCTTTTTCGTATATATCTTCCATATAGGCAGTATCGTAATGGTCGCCAAAAACCACTGCCTGCCTGCGATTCTTACCTGGTATAACTACAAGAATGTTTCTTTCATAAGTATCATTTTTCTGGTTGCCTTTCCAACCTCCAAACATTGGAAACTCAAAATCAGTCTGCCATTTGAAAGGCAGTTCGCCGCAAATGGCAATCCTTTCCAAACCGGCATCTGCAATTGCCTTCCTGTGACGTGCGATAAAATAGTTACCAAGACTCTCAAGATCACGATGTTGCTTCTGAACAAAGGCGAGCGTTGTGTTATCAAGCGCCATATCGCCATTATCTTTATTTATAAACTGACCATGGGCAAGGTACCTGATATCGTTCCACCAGTTCTCTTCAAAACGGCGTGTTGCTGTTTCAGAATAGGTTATTGCTTCAGGCAGAACAGGTGCCTTCAGTGACTCAATAATCTCCGAAAGAGCTTTCCGCATTTTTAATACCGCTTCCTGGTCAGTGGAATGAACAGGCAGCTCTTCGAACCATTGTCCAAGACTTTTTTGTTTTGAGATGTTAATAAGGTTGCGGGCGTATGATCCTGATAAGGGCTTATTATTATGCATATTCCAGGCATCAAGCAGCGAAAGAATGTTCATTGATGTCTGGTGAGCATAATGATCATTCCCGTTTTTGAAATCATTCAGAGCTGAGAGGTAAAGTTCCCGCCTTAAAAGACGAGGCCACATTTCAACCGGGTGAATCATCTCTTTATCATTCTTATGGTAACCGGTTATATACCCATTGAGCATATCAGTTTTAATCTCAACATTATCCGAACCTTCAGGCAGATAAGCTACCAGAGGACGGTGAAGATATACATCATACTCTCCGACGCGCATCGGCGGATAAAAGAAACGATATCCGAAAAGTCCACCTTCAAGAAGGATTTTTTCAGCATCAATTATATTTTTCCTTGTTGCATTGGGTCCGTCAAGCAACAACTCAAACCTATGGTTCCAGAGATGGCTATTACGGGCTAACGGTTTATCATATAAGCCCATGGCATCCGGTTCAGTGCTGAACAGAACCTTTATCAGCTTAATCTTTTCGGTAACTTCATTGAGCTCATCCTGATACCTGTGGAGACGCTGCCAGCGGTGAGTCCGATGAAAAGAGTCGTGCAAAAGTTCTTCGCTGACTTGATGATCAGTGCCAGCACGTGGCTCATGAATCCATCCGGATTGGGCGACTTTCAATCCGCCGATCCCCCTGTTCCGTGCTACCAGGTTCAGGAGAGGTATCTGACCGGCAAGCGGAAATTCTTTCCTTAGCTTTTCATAACCCGGCATACCCCAGAATACAAGAGTGCCGGGAAAGGGAAGCAGTGACAATCTGCCTGACAAATAGAGTTCCCTGACCCGGGAAGGTAATGAATTAAAAGGCCTGAAGGTAAGCAGATACCTGACCTGATCAAAAGATGAATCTTTGTTTATGACAAATAGTTTTGTCCATGCAGGCAGATCAGTTTCTGATGGCATAATCCTGAATCCTGCGTCAAAAAGTGATTTACTGTCAGAACATTTCTCATTGTATGCAATTGACAGGAGATTGGTAAAGAAAGAAATCGATTCATCTGAAACAATTTCAACACCAGGAGATGTGTAGAAATTCTTCCAGAAGGCAGTTTCAGGATCATGAATGCTGTTACCAAAAAAAGACCAGATTACTCTGCCTTTATCATCCTGGGTTCGAGATAACATGAAGGGAAGAAGCGTTACATACCTTTCATGATCAAGAGTTCCGGCTTTTTCAGAAAGTTCGGGAGGCCAGTATGGATTATCTTTCAGATTCTCTCCACCATGACCATGAATATAATGTTCAGTTAATCCCTTGCCAAGTTTTATAACGTTTTTCATTATCTGATGTCCGATGTGTTCAATTCCGGGCAGCAGCTCATATTCCTCCTCAGTTTCAGTAATGTGCCAACCGAAAAGGTCATCATCGGAGAATAAGATGCGATCGATCTCCCCCAGTGGTTTCCTTCCTACCAATGGAGACGGCATGAATTCAGAATAGGCAGTAATAGGATAGCAGCCCTTACAATTGAACCATGGATAACCCTCAAGCATTTTCTTCCAGCCACTGGATTCTTTTTTTGCCATAACTAATAATCAACCCAAAATTTAAGTCAGAAATTTTCGAATTTATATCTCAATATTTGATTCTTAAGCCTTCACTTAATTTTGTCAGTTGAGAGCGGGCTGATAATTTGAATTTACCAGGTTATCCTGTTCAAATCTCGTATTCAGATCTTTAATTGAACCAAGACTTTCCATGAGATCAGGCAGGTAATCAGTCTGCCCAATGAAAGTCCACAAATAAGCTACAATTGAATATATTTTTCCTGTAGAGAAATCATCAAGATCGATACAAATAAATAAAACAACTATGAATATTATTACAAGCAAAGTCTTCACAGTAGTAAAGCTAAATGAATTCCACCTTGCTATTCGGGTTTTGGGAGAAACCATATTATAAAAAAACTGATGTATTTTTGATGTATCACGGTTTTCAATCAGTCTGTAAAGTTCTTCCTGGTTGTCATGAATATCTTTCTGAAGGTGTGTTACTTTTTTACGGTTCAAATTATTCATATATGCAACAGGGACAATCACTGCGAGACATACCAATCCAATGCGGTAATCATAGAAAAACAGAGCAATTATTGCTCCTGCGGATGCCGATAACTGCCACAACATTTCAGGCAGGCGTTCTTTAAAAAAAATTATATACTCTTTCACAAGTTCAGCTCTTACCAGCATTTTGGAATACTTATCTCCCCGCGATTTTGACTCATCAATGACTTTTGTGGCTACATCAGCATACATCCTGGCAAAAATACCACCATTGAAAAGTCTGTGTAGCGATCCTCCCACGACATTGATAAAATAAACCATTATCCAAATAAAAAGAGGGAAGATAATAGTCTATTTTTTCATGGTCATAAAAATGGCCGATCAGCGCATCCAGAAGCTTGCCAAAAAAAGTCGGTTCAATGATCCAGGCTACATTTTCTATAAGAACAAACAGCAGTAACAGACCTATTGAATACCTGTAATTCGATAATATTTGTTTGATAGTCATATTTAATCAATTAGGATATTTACTAATGTCTAAAATATAGAAGAATATGATCATTAAGTACGTAATTTAAAACTAAGACGTAAAAGAGTAAATATATAAATCGTAGAAGTGAAGTTTATTTCTTGTCTTTAAATTGTTAAATAAAAGAATATCAACAAAAAAGATCATTTTTATGATGAAAAATACAAAGAAAAATTGAATAGCCAATCAAAAATATGAACTCATTTATTGACAGTAATGTTACCAGGTGTACAGAGCTGGATAAATCGTAAAACAAAAATTAAACACTGATTAGAATCTGCCATTATGATATTTTACTCTCTACAAGGACATTCATTTGGCATTATTGTTTTAATTTTATATAGGAACTGAATTAAATCCTAATCTGCAGAAAGTGAAAAAAACTACAATCTTCATTATCATCAGTCTGATATCAATAAGCTGGACATGTCCTAAAAAGATAGGAGGTATTTACCGTTATTTCTATGGGAAAAAGGGAGATTATAGAATATGGATAATAGATGGGAACAGAGTCAGGCAGAAGATTTACAAGGAATTCCTTTATGGAGGCAATGAACAGCGATATATATTTAATCCAAAAGGCGAAATATGGATTGACAATGCCATTTCGTGTGAAGAGTTTGACCTTACTGTCGCTCACGAGCTGAATGAGAGGCACCTGATGGCGAAATTTGGATGGACCTACGAAGCAGCACACGATTCATCCTTATCCCTCGAGCAGGTTATCAGGCATAAAAATCAGGAAATCTGCACTGCACATGAAGCTTCACTTAAAAAAGTTTCAGTACTTGACTCTTACAATAAAAAAGAGATCAGGAATCTTCCCGACAGTGTAAAGCTTCAGAATATTTACCGTATCCCTGAAGGAATCAGGGAAGGAATCTCAATCTGGATCGTAGACGGTTACATTGTGCGTAAAAATTTTTATCCCGATTTTGGATTCAGCGGCAATGACATGGCTTATCATTTTATCCCGCCAAAGGAAATATGGATTGATGGCCAGGTATCGTGTGAAGAGACTGAGTATTCCATAGCTCTTGAAATGAAGGAACGTCAATTGATGACTGAAGGTAAAACCTACGGCGACGCTTATGAGGACGCTGTCCGTATGATTCAGAATCAAAGAGAAGAAATGGAACGTCTGGCAAAATCGCATTTTAAAATTGCCGTCCCTGATTCCCTGGAACGGGATGCCGGAATTATTGATCCTGATGAAAAAGAGGTTTCACTCAGGCTGTATTGAACTATGTGATTTCGATATTCGAAATGCGTGCCACTAATGTTTATTTTTCCCCCTTCTCTGATTTAATTGATTCAGCCCATTTGCAAATTAAATCGATCTGCTCTTTTGTTGGGACAAGTTCAGGTTTTGATTTCCTGGCTGACCTTGGCGGCATTGCACCTTTTCTGAGAGCCGAGCAGATCAAAGATGCTTTCTCCACTTCTTTTGCAGGACCATATCCTGCCCATCTTGAGAAGTTTAATCTTGATTTGGGTAATCTTCCACCATTACTTCCATGGCATGGCATACATGAGGTCTGAAAAATCTTATTGATGTCTTCAGGTATTGGAAATTGATGTTTTTTCCCGGTCTGGCCTGATGCAATATGGATATTCGCCAGAACGGCTATTACAACCGTCTGCCAGAGCATTGTGTTAAAATGAAGTAACTTTTTCATACCCTTCAAATAAAGTAATTTATCGGATAAGATAAAGATAAATAAATATTAGGTGATCTCTGGGGAGTAACAGATTTTATTGCAAAACCCGGAAATCCTGACCACTCTAGGATTTCCCTGCCGGATAGATTATCGAGAAGCAGATACTGATCAATAGCCTTCGGAAATCAGCTCTGGGGGCTTTCTACATCTGTTTACCACAATTATATTTTTGCCTCAACACTCTGGGAAATGGATTTTTCGCACTCCAATTGCACTTCAATTAACAAAATAAGAAAGGGTTTGCATTATCACAAACCCTTATCTTATCGTGTCGGGGTGATCACGCAAAGCGTGACGACCTTCACGCCCTGCGTGATGCGCTGCCTGCCTTGATATTATCGGGTATTTATAAACCATTCCATATTTTTTTAATTATAAACTTACGATAAAGGTCTGCAATGAATCGAATGACCAAAAGATTAATTTATCTTTCAATTCTATTTATAATAATCTGCACTTTAAACAATCTTGCTATTCTTTATAAATTTTAAACTAATTTATGATTTTTGCGAAAATAGTTACGCATCTGCACAATTATTTTGAAAATTATTATATATTCGCTTTATTAAATAAAAAATTGTTTAATCCAAATTGGAATTAACAAACTGAATTTAACCTGAACTCTCAAAATTTTTTAGATTCAATAATTGGTTTTTCTTTATAATTCGAATTATATAACCTAATTATAATCAATCTATGAAAAAATTACTTAAAGTATTTATGTTGCTTTTATTCTTTGTGGCAGGTACTGCTGGTGTCTATGCCCAGAGAACAGTAACCGGAACTGTGGTTGATAAAGATCAACAACCGGTTCCTGGTGCAAATGTTGTTGTGAAAGGAACACAAATAGGGGCAATAACAGACGGCCTTGGTAAGTATACTATTACTGTTCCCTCGACTGGAAATACCCTTGTTATCAGCTTCATTGGGTACACTGACCAGGAAATTCCAATTGGGACCAGTTCTGTTATCAATGTAACTCTTCAGATTGAATCTACACCTCTTAATGAAGTTGTGGTTGTTGGTTATGGTACCCAGAAAAGGGCTCGAAGTAACCGGTGCTATTTCATCAGTTACATCTGATAAACTTACTGCTCTGCCTTCTGCAGGTCTTGACCAGGCTTTGCAGGGACGTGCAGCAGGTTTGACGGTTATCAGCAATGGTGCTCCGGGTTTTGCATCTACAATCAGGGTTAGAGGTATAAGTACTGTTAACGATGCCAATCCTTTGTTTGTTGTTGACGGTGTTGTTTCAACCACTATTAGTAACATCAGTCCTTCAGACATTGAATCCATTGAAGTATTAAAAGACGCTTCCACAGCTGCTATATATGGTTCACTGGGATCAAATGGTGTTATTATGGTTACTACCAAGAAAGGTAAAGCCGGTAATGTTGTGGTTAATTTGGAAGGCTATTACGGAGTTCAATATTCCACTGCAAGATATGATTTGATGAACAGTGCCCAATATAAAGAATATGCTACAGGTGGAGCATTTACAACACCTGCAGTTTATTCAAATCCTATATATGCTGCCCGTACTACTGCCGCTGAAACCGATTGGCAGGATGAGATATACCAGAATGGTCCTATGCAAAACTATGACCTTTCCCTTTCCGGTGGTAATGATAACAGCACTTTCAGATTGTCAGCCGGTTATTTGAATCAACGAGGTATTGTTATCAAAACTGGTCTTGAAAGATACAACTTCAGAGCCAATAGTGATTTTAAAAAGGGCAGGCTGAAAATTGGTGAGAACCTCAGCTTATCATACTCCTTGCAGGATCCTTTGGCTGATAATGGCGGACGTTCTCTGTTGGAGCATGCCATTAAAATGGCCCCTTACCTGCCGGTGTACAATCCAGACAATCTAGGCGGATTCCAGGGTCCGACCAGCGCCATTGACGGACAGGATGCTGAAAACCCCGTCAGAATCATGGAGCTGAACAGTCGCAAACAGAACACACTGGACATTCTTGGTAATATCTATGGTGAACTGGAACTTATTAAAGGCCTGAAATTCAGAACTAATCTTGGTCTCCAGGATGAGAGAGTACTTGACAACCAATTCTACCCTTCATTCAATGATGATAACCTGGGTGGCAATACTCACCAATCAACTTTTGCAAATATTATTAAAAACCAGGCAACCTATAATTCATTCCTGTTTACCAACAACTTAACTTATGACTTAACACTTGCTGAAAAACATAATTTTGAGTTGTTGGCATTGACTGAATACAGCGCTGTTCACTCAACTGTTGAGAATGCCAGTTCACACAATAATATTACTAACCAGGTTGAAGAATTGAGTAACACCGACGCTTCATTAAGCTCAGGATCAATTGATTATTACAGAATCAGTTACCTTGGAAGATTAAACTATAACTATGATGGGAAGTACTTATTCTCGGCTTCAATAAGAAAAGATGCTTCGTCAAGGTTTGGTAAAAACAAGAGATGGGGTACTTTCCCTTCATTATCTTTGGGTTGGAATATTGCCAAAGAAGCTTTCTTAAGCGATGTTGCTTCTATCAGCAACTTAAAACTCAGAGGAAGCTGGGGTAAAGCCGGTAATGACAAGATTTCAGATTATGCCTATTCTTCATCCCTAACCTCAAACATGTATTATGTTATTAATAATGTAGCTGTTGTTGGAACAACCCCGGGAGGTGCCTCAAATCCCGATTTAAAATGGGAGGAAACAACCATGACCAACATTGGATTGGATTTGGGCTTGTTTAAAAACAAATTTACGTTGTCTGCTGAATATTATATGAACTCGAGTAGTGATCTTCTGATGCAAGTACCTCTGCCACTGTCTACAGGTGACTTCAGGGGTACAATCAGCAAGAATGCAGGCTCTATGGATACAAAAGGTTTTGAATTGCAGTTAGGATACAACGATTTTGAAGGCGATTTTCAATGGTCAGCCAATTTAAATCTTGGTACTTTCAAAAATGAAGTTAAATCCCTGGGTGGTGCTACTTATATTTCCGGATTTACTTTTGAAGGTGAAGACCTTAACAGATGTCAGGTTGGACAACCTGCTTTCTTCTTCTACGGATGGGAGTTCGACGGTATCTTCCAGTCAGCTGAAGAAGCTGCAACCTATATGGGCGGTACGGAACACGCACTCAATTCTGCAACTGCAGGAGATTTCCGTATTAAAGATACCAATGGTGATGGCAAAATTGACTGCAACCGACAGAACCAATATAGGAAACCCGTTCCCCAAGATGACTCTTGGTTTGGACCTCAATGCTTCATACAAAGGCTTTGATCTGAACTTGTTTATAAGCGGAGTATACGGTAATAAACTTTACAATACCAACCTTTTTGATCTGGTAGGTATGGACAGGTTATTTAATTCCGATGTTAAGGTGTTAGACAGATGGACTCCAACCAATCCTTCAAACACCATCCCAAGAGCCGGTACAGTTGCTTCCAATGTCCAGGCATCCAGTCGTTTCGTCGAAGACGGTGCCTATACCAAATTGAAAAACATAACGCTGGGGTACACAATACCTGAAAATCTTTTGAAGGACAAACTCACTAAACTTAGAATTTATGTAAGTGCACAAAACATGATTTGCATAACTAAATACTCTGGTTTAGATCCTGAGGTTGGCAGATACACTTCCAGTGGAACCTCATTGGGACAAATTGGTGCTCCTCAAACAACATCTCAAAACTATGCCAATGGAATTGATGTAGGTAATTATCCTATACCAAAATCAGTTATTGCTGGTATTCAAGTTACCTTCTAAACTTTAAAACAGAATTATATTATGAAAAGACTTAAAACATATTTCATGCGGGCACTAGTTTTCAGTGCAATGGTTCTACTCTTTTCGTGTAATGCGGATAAGTTAGAACTTACGAATCCTAACCAACTTTCACCTGACACTTATTTTACAACTGCGGCTCAGGTGCAGTCAGCTGTAAATGCTGTTTACGGAAGTTTGCAAACAACCAGTATTTACAACCGTCATATGTGGTATGGTAATGACAATATGAGTCATGAAAATACATGTATGCCACAGCAGGAAGCTGATAAACGCCAGTGGCTGAATTTCACATTCGATGCAACACATGGTTTGATTGAAGCTTACTGGAATAGTTGCTACAGAGGCATTAATAAAGCCAATTTTGTTATCAACAATGAGGAAGTAATTAAGAAAAATATCCCCACTGGTTTATTGTCCGATGTCATGAGAAACAAGTATATTGGTGAGGCAAAATTCCTGCGGGCTTTATATTACTTCTTCCTGGTTGATAAATTTGGTGATGTTCCCCTGTATCTCGGAGTTGATCCTGCAGAGAATGAAGGTCTTCCCAGAACTCCTAAAGCACAGATTTGGGCACAAATAGAAGCCGACTGTATATGATGCAGCAGCCAAATGTTTTTCCAAAGCTGATGAACAAGCTGGAAGGGCTACTTCAGGCGCTGCCTGGGCTCTGTTAGGCAAAGCACGTTTATTCCAGAAAAATTATCAGGGGGCTCTTGATGCTTTTAATCATATTACCGGTTACTCTCTGGAACCTGTTTATTTTAACAACTTTATGGAAGAAACCGAAAATGGTCCGGAATCCCTCTTCGAAGTCCAGTGGAACATCGCAGCTGGTTATTCCAGTCAATGGAATTCCGACAGAACAGACGAAGGTTTGAATGAAGCTTGTTTCAGAGGCCAGGAATATGGTTGTCTTAAACTGGTTCAACGTATTCCCTTCACAGGATCTTTGGGATGAATTCGAAACTGCTGCTGACAATGGTGTAAAAACCGATCCAAGACGCGGTTACTGCATCTACCAGAATGGCGATTTGTATAACAACAATACCCTGACCATGAAAATTGATTCTGCGATCATAAAAAATTCAAGCTGGTGTCATGATTGATCATTATCAAAGAAGAGGTTGGAGAAAATACCAGAACTACTATAAAGCTGCCACTGAAGGAGCTGTTGCAGGAAATGAATCAGGAATCAACATGAAGGTGATCAGGTATGCCGACGTAATATTAATGAAGGCAGAAGCAGAAGCCAACAAATCAGGTGGAAGCCTCACTACAGCTGTAGGCTATATGAACGAGGTAAGGGCAAGGGCCGATGTGAATATGCCATTATATGGTACAGCTGCTATGAATGCTATTTATCCTGTGGGTACATTGGCTGGATTTATGAAAGCTTTGGAACATGAACGCAAGGTTGAATTATGCGGTGAACAATGTCCGTTTCCCCGACCTTGTAAGATGGGACAGACTTGCTGCTTTTATTGCCGAAGTTAAACCCAGTTGTCCTAAAGCCGACCAGGCTGCTTTGGTTTTCAGTGCACCCAAAAATCTTCTCTGGCCTATTCCTCAGAAGGAAATTGATGTTAACCCAAACATTGAACAGACAGATCAGAATCCAGGTTATTAATTGATTGAAACTATTATGATTTAAGAAATGGTCCTGCAAAACAGGACCATTTCTTTTTTGAGTTATTTGAAGTACATTTATCCTTCATTCTTACCAATTTAGCCCTTATGATTAACCTTTTAAAACCTGAATACCGTAAAAGGCTTTACCCTGTAGTTTTGTTTATAATTATACTTTGTATCTTTTATTCCTGCAAGCATGAGAAAACAAACCATGAAGGTCCTGTTTTCCAGAAACTCTCTTCAGGAAAAACAAACATTACCTTTCAGAACACGCTTACAGAGACCGATACTTTTAACTATTTCCTGTATTCCTACATGTATATGGGCGGTGGGGTATCCGTTGGAGACTTTAATAATGATGGTCTGACAGATATCTATTTTACCGGCAATATGGTCAGCAACCGCTTGTATCTTAATATGGGAAACCTGGAATTTAAAGACATTACTGAAATTTCAGGGACAGGTGGCGACCATCGCTGGATGCTGGGTTCAACCATATGTGACATCAACAATGATGGACTGCTTGATATTTATGTGAGTGTTTCCGGATTATCTACTAATCGCGAAAATTTATTATTTGTAAACCATGGGATCAATAAAGATGGTATTCCTGTATTCATGGAGGAGGCTGAGAAATATGGTATTAACGATGCGGGGATGAGTACGCAGAGTACTTTTTTCGATTATGATAACGATGGCGACCTGGATTTGTATGTTGCAAATTATCCTATTACAAACTTTAAAGCTACTCCTTATGTTTATAAACAAATGATGAGAAATGTAAAGTGGACTGATTCTGGTCATTTATATCGAAACAACGGTGATGGTACTTTTACGCAATGTTACCAAAGAGAGCGGTTTATTATCATTTGGATTAACACTAAGTGCAACTGTGAGCGATTTTAACCAGGACGGATATAAGGATATTTATATTTCGAACGATTTTACATGCCCCGATTACTTTTACTTTAACAATGGTGACGGAACATTTTCTGACAAAGCTGGCGAAGTTCTCGGACAAACTTCTTTTTATGGTATGGGTGCCGATATTGCAGATTATAATAACGATGGATTACTCGACATCATGCAAATTGACATGGCTCCTGAAGATAATAAAAGAGCAAAAGAGAATATGTCAACTATGAATTCGGAGGATTTTGAGGAGATGGTGAATGAAGGTTTACATCATCAGTACAGATATAGTACTTTACAACTGAACAGGGGTATTATGGACAATGGCCTTCCATTTTTTAGCAATGCCGCCTGGATCGCCGGTGTTACTTCAACAGACTGGAGTTGGGCTGCTTTGTTTGCAGATTATGACCTTGACGGATGGAAAGATTTATATATAACAACTGGTATCCGCAGGGATATAAATAATATTGATTATTTCAATAAAATATCAGAATCTTCAAATTTTAATAAAGGCTTGAGTAATGTCGAAATGTTAAAACAGGTGAAAAATATGCCCTTCGAACCACTTGTAAATTATATATATAAAAATAATGGTGATCTTACGTTTTCCAAGTACAATAAAGAATGGGGAATAAAGGAGAAAAGCTATTCAAACGGTGTGGCTTACGCTGATCTGGATAATGACGGCGATCTGGAACTTATTGTTAATAATATTGACGGGGAGGCATTTATATATAGAAATAATGCAAGTGAAAACAAGTTGGGGAATTATCTTAAAGTTGCATTTGAAGGAACTCCTGCTAATAAAATGGGAATTGGTTCTGTTGTAACCATCTGGACTGAAGGAAAAATGCAAATGGCAGAACTGACCTTATCAAGGGGTTATGAATCATCTGTTGAACCCATATTGTACTTTGGCCTGGCTAACCATGAAATTGTAGATTCACTTTGTGTAAAATGGAATGATGGAAAAGTTCAAAACATAAAGAATATCAAAGCAAATCAAAAACTGACTTTAAAGCATTCTGATGCAACATCTGTTGTTCAGCAAAAAGTGATAGCTGAAAAGTTATTTAAAGAAATAACATGATACGATCGGACTTGAATTTATTCATAAAGAAAACATATATAATGATTTCAAAGATCAGGTTTTATTACCTCATAAAATGTCAAATCCAGGACCTGATATTACTGTAGGTGATGTAAACAACGATCAACTTGAAGATTTTTATATAGGAAATGCATCTAAAAGTCCGGGTAGATTGTTTATCCAAAATAAAAATGGAACTTTCAAAATTAAGGAAGGGCCATGGGAGAACGATAGTCTGTTTGAAGATACCGGAACTTTGTTTTTTGATGCTGATAATGATGGAGATCTTGATTTATATGTTGCAAGCGGAGGATATGAATTCCCTAAAGACTCAAAAAGATATACGGACCGTCTTTATATAAATGATGGTAAAGGTAATTTTTCCAAAAGCCCAAATTCATTGCCTGCAATAATGTCGAACGGATCATGTGTTAAAGCAATAGATTTCGATAAAGATGGGGATCTTGATTTATTTGTTGGAGGAAGACAGGTGCCGCGACAAATATCCATTTCCTGCCAGAAGCTATATTCTGGAAAACAAATCTGAAAATGGAATTGTAAAATTTGAGGATGTTACAGACAGTGTTGCGCCTGATCTTTTAGAAGCCGGCATGGTTACTTCAGCATTTTGTGCTGATATTGATAATGACCAATGGACCGATCTGGTTGTAGCAGGTGAATGGATGCCTGTTTGCTATATATAAAAATAATAATGGAAAATTCGAGAAAACCATTATTGAAGGAACAAGAGGATGGTGGTTTAGTATTGAAGGTGCTGATTTTGATAAAGATGGCGATATTGATCTGGTAGCAGGTAATCTTGGTTTAAATTTCAGATATAAAGCAAGTAGCGATAAAACCTTTGATGTATATGCTGGAGATTTTAACAATAACGGAAATTCAGATATTGTATTGAGCTATTTTCAGGATGAGTAAACAATTTCCGTTAAGAAGCAGAAAATGTTTTGTCGACCAGAATCCCGGGACTGGCACTGAAATTCCCTACTTATAAGAGCTTTGCTGAAGCTACAGTTTCAGATATTTATACAAAAAAAGTATTAAATGAATCTCTGCATCTTCAGGCTGAGACCTTTGCCAGCTGTTATCTTGAAAATATCGGGAATGGTAAGTTTAAAATTCATAAATTACCCAATGAAGCCCAATTATCTTCTATAAATGATATGATTATTGATGATTTTGATAAGGATGGTAATTTGGATATTTTGGCAGCCGGCAATCTTTTTGATGTGGAAATTGTTACACCAAGAAATGACGGGGGAGTTGGTGTGTTTCTGAAAGGTGATGGTAAGGGCAGTTTTGAAGTTATACCCTCGAGACTATCAGGATTTTTTGTTCCCAAAGAAGTTAAAGCACTATCATTAATTCACCTGAATAATGCTGATAAAGACAAAGCTGTTTTAGTTGGAAATAATAACGAGAAGCTACAAATATTTAAGTTTGAATGAATAAATTAATCTTTATACAAGGATTTCTTAAAATGAGAATCAGCTTTTGCATGTGTTTAATATGCGTATTGCTTTTTTCATGCAGCAAACTTTAATAAGGAAACCTTTAAAAAAATATCACCTTCCAGGTCAGGTATTAATTTCATTAATAAAGTGACAGAAAACGACACCTTGAATTATACGATTTTTCCATATATGTATATGGGTGGCGGCGTTTCTGTGGGTGATATCAATAATGATGGACTGGATGATATTTTTTTTACCGGGAACCTTGTTTCAAATAAACTCTACCTCAACAAGGGTAATATGAAATTTGAAGATATATCTGAAAAAGCAGGTATAACAGGTAATCATCAATGGTTTACAGGTTCAACTATGGCCGATGTGAATAATGACGGCTGGCTGGATATTTATGTTTGTGTTTCTGCTAAATATCAACCTATCAGGCAATTTACTTTTTATTAATAACCATGATAATACTTTTACAGAATGTGCTGCAAAGTATGGCATCAATGACAAGAGTTCTTCTGTTCAGGCTACTTTTTTTGATTATAACAATGATGGACTTTTGGATTTATATGTTGCCAATTATCCGATTGTACCGGTAAGTATGGGTGCCAAATTTTATCATGATAAAATGATTGAAAATAAATTCGAAGAATCGGGCCACTTATATAGAAATAACGGTAATGGTACTTTTACTGATGTAACAGATGAAGCCGGTGTACGAAATTTTGGTATGTCAATAGGAGTGGTTGCAATGGATTTTAATAATGATGGCTGGAAAGATTTATACATATCAAATGATTTCAATGTTCCCGATTACTTTTATTTAAACAATGGAGACGGAACTTTTAAAAATATTGTGAGAGAGGCTACATTTCAAACATCCATTTTCGGAATGGGACTTGATGCTGCCGATATTAACAATGACGGACTCATTGATTTATATCAAATAGATATGACTCCTGAAGATCATTATCGCAGAATGGTGAATGTCAGTCCTATGAGTCGTGAGACATTTAACCTCAGCCTTGATTATGGTTTTCATTATCAGTACATGCAAAACTCTTTGCAGCTAAACAACGGCATTTTTAATAATATCCCTGTTTACAGCAATATTTCACTGTTTGCAGGTGTTGCTTATACCGACTGGAGCTGGGGAGGCCTTTTTATGGATTTGGATAATGACGGGAATAAGGATCTCTTTGTAACCAACGGTGTACTAAAAGATATCAATGACAGAGACGTTTTGGAGGATTCAAGGAGTAATATTTATTTCAAGGTTAGAAAGGAATACCGTCCGGAACTATTTCCCAGCACTCCCGTAAAAAATTATGTATTCAAAAACAACGGCGATTTCACATTTACCAACAAAGCAGATAGCTGGGGTTTTGGTGAACCTGGATTTTCAAATGGAGTGGCTTACAGCGATCTGGATAATGACGGTGATTTAGATGTTATAATTAACAATATAAATGCTGTAGCTGGTATTTACGAAAACAAAGTTGTTCCTGACAACTATCACTATTTGAAAGTTGATCTTGCCGGATCGGTTACCAATCCATTTGGTATAGGCAGCATCGTTACCGTTAAAACCGGAGATATTACACAAAAACAGGAACTGACACTTACAAGGGGTTATCAGTCGAGTGTTCCAACCACTATTCATTTTGGTTTAGCTCAAAAAGACACTATTGATGAATTAACTGTTATATGGCCCGATAAGAAACAACAAGTACTAAAAAACATCAGAGCTGACCAGACACTAAAATTAAAATACACCGATGCAGTTGCTGCTGAAGAAAAATCTATTCAAAAATTAAATTTTAAAGACATCACGAAACAGGCAGGAATAACATTTGTTCATCACGAAGATAAATACGATGATTTTGAATATGAAGAGTTACTTCCGTATAAGAATTCACAGATGGGCCCTGGTTTAGCTGTCGGGGACATTAATGGAGATGGACTTGAAGATTTTTTTGTTGGCAATGGCAAAGGTTTTAAGGGAGCTATGTATTTGCAAACAGAAAAAGGTACATTTAAGGAAATACCAGGACCCTGGATAAGCGATTCGCTTTATGAAGATACAGGAGCCTTACTGTTTGATGCCGACAATGACGGAAGATTGGATTTATATGTGGTTAGCGGAGGGAACGATAACAAGGAAAAAGGGGAGTATTACCAGGACAGGTTGTATTTAAATACTGAAAAGGGTTTTGTTAAATGTAAAAATTGTCTGCCTGCTGACTTAAATAAAAGCGGGAAATGTGTAAAAGCAGCTGATTATGACAAAGATGGCCATCTCGATTTATTTGTAGGAGGACGTATTGTTCCCGGAAAATACCCGCTCCCTGCAAACAGTTATATTTTGAAAAATAATGGGGAAAAAGGAGCTGATCTGAAATTTGAAAATGTTACAGAAGAAATAGCCCCGGAACTATTAAATCTGGGACTTGTCACAGATGCTATCTGGGATGACTTTGACAGTGATGGCGATGTTGATCTGATAATTGTGGGTGAATGGATGAAAATTCACTTTTTTGAAAATTCTTCAAATAGATTTATTGATGTTTCTGATAAATTAGGATTTAAAGAAACTGTCGGCTGGTGGTATAGTATTAACAGCATCGATATTGATAAGGATGGCGATAACGATTACCTGGCAGGTAATCTTGGATTAAATTATAAGTACAAAACCAGCGAAAAAGAACCATTTGAAATATACTCCAATGATTTTGATGTAGATGGCAAATTAGATATCGTGCTTAGTTATGGGGAGAATGGGAAAAACTATCCGGTCAATGGTTTTGATGCTACTGTAAGGCAGATTCCGGTCATGAAACTCAGATACAAAGGTTATGAAGAATTTGCAAGTGCAACACTGCAAGAGATATATGGTGAACAAATGTTGAAGGCTTCTTTGCATTACAAGGCAAATACTTTTGCTAATTATTGGATTGAAAATAAAGGGAAGGGGGAATTCACAATGCATAAACTCCCAAATTGGGCGCAATTTTCTTCCATCAATGATATGGTTGAGATAAAATATAAAGATAATAGTACTGCTTTTATTGTTGCCGGCAATTTATATGGTTCGGAAGTAGAGACACCCAGGAACGATGCAAGTATAGGGCTGGTATTGGTTTCAGATGCCAAAGGTGAAATAAAGGTTGTTCCACCGGCAGAAAGCACACTTCTTATTAAAGGTGAGGTGAAAGCTATCAGGAAGATTAAATTGGCTTCAGGAAAAGATGCATTTCTGTTCGCGATCAATAATGATTCACTGAAATTAATTGAATTTAGCTCAAACCCTTAATTTCTTTTTTAGTTTTGTACATCCCTGTCCTTCTTACAGCCCTGAATAAAGTGTTAAATTCTTGGAAAAATATGTTTACGAAATTCATGTTGCTTTATAATTTCATGATAAAAAATTTTAATAAATATCAGTCAATATATCAGGACAAAGTAAAAGACAAACATTTTGGTCTGTTAATTTATTTCCCTGAAAAGGACTTAAAAGGATCACAAAAACAGGATGGGTTAAATATGATTTTAGCCAAAAAAGGTGGGTCTGGAACCCATATATTATATTTTTATCTGGAATATACGCAGTTATTTTTCTACTGAATTTTATACCACCAATAAAAAAGACCTTGTAAATATTTGAGTTACAAGGTCTAATTTTTAAAACTGTCGGGGTGATCTGACTCGAACAGACGACCCCTTGCACCCCATGCAAGTGCGCTAGCCAACTGCGCCACACCCCGAATAATTCCTGGCTATTTTTTCATCTCGAACAGACGGCTCTCACGCCCTGCGTGATGCGCTAGCCAACGGAGTTTATCACGCTTTGCGTGACCACACCCCGAAAAACCAATTTCACGGACAAACTTTTCCAATCCAGTTCTTTTTTTTATCCCTTTAAGAGTCTTTTCAACCCTAACAGCCTCAGTTCTAGTTTGATATTCTTTCCACCATTTAAGACTCCATGGAATAAAGGCTCTTGTGGATAGATTTCTACCTTGATTATGTCTTTTTATTCTCTGTACAAGGTTATTAGTCTGTCCAATATAAAATCTTTTACTCTCCTGAGTCTCTAATATATAAACAAAGAACATAATCTGTCGTCACAAGCGCTAGTCCCGAAAAATCGAAAATCTTTAATTTTCAGATTTTTCGAGGATCCTCGTCACGCCATGCGTGACGGGACCAACTGCGCCACACCCCGCTCTGACTGCCTAAGCCTTAGTGAAGGCGGTATTAAGCCTCTGCAAAAATAATCAACTATTCCGATTATGCAAAAATGTCATGTTACATGTAACAATGGATCAATTACTTTATGTTTATTGGCTATATTTGAAACTGTAATTTTTAAAATAAGCGCTTTATTTTATGAAAAGCAAATCTTTAAATCGCAGAAAATTTTTCACTATAATCGGAGCCGGAGGAGCCGCAATGGCTGTAAGTCCGCTGGTTTCTAAGGCATCCTTTGCTCAGCAGTCGTCATCCAAACCTGCAACAAGTATAAGTGATGCACTTAAGGTACCGAGAAAACCGGATTCCATGCCTGGAAAATACCCTGGCAGAGTCGTACTTATAAAGCATAAGGATGCAGTTGCAAATGATGAACCTGTTGAATCTATCGCATATATTATGCTTGAGAAAGCAATGCTTGAACTGACTGGCCAGAATAACCTTAAGAAAGCCTGGAGAACGTTCGTTAATCCGGGCGAAAGAATAGGTCTTAAGGTAAATCCGGTTGCCGGCAAGCTTTTGTCAACAAGTCACGCTGTCGTAAAATCTGTTGTTAAACAATTAACAGATAGCGGAATAGACAAAAATAATATTGTTATTTGGGACAGGAGAGAGATGGAACTTAAAGATGTGGGCTTTACTTATCAAAACTATCCCGGGATCAGGATCGCAGGAACCGAACAGCAGGATGAAAATGGTTCATTTGTAGATAAGGAGGGAAAACTTTACGGGGAAAGAAACATTGACAGGGAATGGTACTACTGGGCAGATGTTGAAGGTGAATATGATGCCGAAACTATGCCTTACATGATCAATACCGGAAAATTCTCCTACTTTACAAAGATTATAACCCGGGAAGTTGATAAGATCATAAATATTCCTATACTTAAAAATGCGGGAGGATCTATTACCAACGCAATGAAAAATCTTGCTTTCGGGTCCGTATCTAATACAGGAAGGCTTCATACCAGCCTCTGGAATGATACATGCGCAGAGGTTTGTGCCTTTGCTCCTTTACGTGACAAGGTAGTACTGAATATCAGCGATGGTCTTCGTGGCTGCTTTAATGGCGGACCGGGAGCTAATGCACAGTTTATCTGCAATTATAATTCACTGCTTGTTTCGTCCGATCCGGTTGCAATGGACAGGATAGGTTATGATATCATTGCTGAAAAAAGAATTGCAGAGGGTATCCAGAAAAAAGCGACTCCGGAATCCCTGACATTTCTGGTAATGGCAACCGCCTTAGGATTAGGTGTCTCAGATAGAAGTAAAATAGACTTAAGATCGTTTGATTTGAGTTGATGCTAAAAAAGGAAAAACATCACCTTATTCCACTTCTGAATGCCCCCTGCTCCAAGCCTGAATTTACCTTGCACCCCGCACACCAAAATAGCTATGTCTAAATATCTCTTAACTTTCGTTTTACTTTTTTTAGATGTCCTGGCCTGTTCCTCGCAGATTCCGGAAGGATTCCCTTTTATTACAAAAGCAGATCTGCCAGGGGCCGGATTCTCTGTCCCGAGAGTATTTAGAGGAACCTCTCTCTTTGGATATATCGATGGAGGCGCAGAGCTTTATCTTGAATACGGATTCTCAAGTGCTGTTGTAGGTGAGATTTCATTTCTGGGAGGGAAATATAAAACGGAAGTTTATAAAATGACCGGACCTGAAGAAGCCTTCGGGATCTTTTCAGTGTCAAAATACAGGTGTCTAAGTACGTCCCCTGTTGCAAGTTTTACTTGTTTGACAAGGTATCAGCTGCAAGTTTGTAAGGGACCATACTATATAAGCATTATAAACGGAACAGGTACTGAGTCAGACAGTACTGCAATGTTGAAGCTGGGGAAAATTCTTACAGGGAGAATCACCGGGCCTGATCCGGATCTTTCGGGTTATTTGCCTGGAGTACCTGCTGAAGCTTTCAGAATAGGTTGTTTCCTGGCAAAAGGTCGCCTGGGAATTGTTAACGGATCACCCGATCTGGAAGACTTTTTTTCAGGGATCTACGGTTATACTGCAGTTGTTTTAAATGAAGATGGGAAGATCAGATTATCAGTTAAATTTAAAAATGATGAATCCATTTCTGAATTTCTGAAACTCCATCATTGGGAGAATGTAACGTTATCTGAATCAGACCAGAAGCTTTCAACCGGTGAAACTTTAAGGCTTATTTCGTCTGACCATTTGCTGATTACTCTGCAAAAATGATATATTTGAGGTTTCTGGGATCAGTAACCAAAGAGACCGTAAAAGTTACATTACCATGTCATTGTAGAATTTTATTTGTGTTTATTCAGTAAAGTAACAATCTGTTTATGGAATTATTTAAACCAATGGATCTTTTTAAACCGGAAACACCTTCAGAAATTGAAAATATCGGCAGAGTGAAGTGTCTGATAATTGGTTCCGGTCCTGCAGGTTATACGGCCGCAATCTATGCTGCAAGAGCTAACCTTCATCCTGTTTTGTACACTGGTATTCAGATGGGTGGGCAACTGACAATTACAACGGAAGTTGAGAATTATCCTGGTTATCCTGATGGAGTGACAGGACCAATTATGATGGAAGATTTTAGGAAACAGGCTGAACGTTTTGGAACAGAAGTCCGCTTTGGAGAAGCTACTGATGTTGATTTTTCAGGAAAAGTTCATAAGGTGATTATAGACGGAAGTAAGCTTATTGAAGCTGATTCAGTGATCATTGCTACTGGTGCAACTGCAAAATATCTGGGACTTGAAGCTGAAAAGCATTATGCAGGGATGGGTGTATCTGCATGTGCTACCTGCGATGGATTCTTTTACAAAGGGAAGGTTGTTGCCGTTGTTGGTGGAGGGGATACCGCCGCGGAGGAATCCACATATCTTGCAGGATTGTGCAAGACTGTTTACCTTGTTGTGAGAAGAAATGTTTTGAGGGCATCGCAGGTGATGCAGCAAAAGGTGATGAGTACATCGAATATTAAGATTTTATGGGAACACCAGGCAGTGGATCTGTTTGGTGAAAATACTGTTGAAGGGATCGTTCTTGCAAAGAAAAAAGGAACGCCGGAAGAAGAGATAATCCGAATGAAGATTGATGGGCTGTTCCTTGCTATCGGCCATAATCCGAATTCGGAGGTCTTCAGTAAATATTTGGAAACTGACCAGATAGGTTATATCAAAACTGTCCCGGGCACATCTAAAACTAATGTTCCTGGAGTATTTGCGGCTGGGGATGTTCAGGATCCGGTTTACCGCCAGGCTGTTACGGCTGCCGGCTCTGGATGCATGGCAGCAATTGATGCAGAGCGATATTTATCAGAGATTCAATGAGATATGCAATGAAGTTTGTAAAGATGAAGACTTTCAAAAAGACATTCAAAATAAACGCTGAACCATCCGACATTTATTCAGCATTGACGAATCCTAACACAATTGAGCTTTGGTCCGGCTATCCTGCTAAAATGTCAACTGAGTCCGGCTCGGAATTTTCCCTCTGGGAAGGTGACATCACAGGCAAAAATCTGGAATTCATCCCCGACAGGAAAGTGGTTCAGGAGTGGTATTTCGGCGATCAGCCTGAAAAATCGATTGTGACGATCAGTATCACTCCCGATGGAGAGAACTCACAGGTTACTATAGAACATTCCAATATCCCTGATGAGGATTTCACTGATATTTCTGAAGGATGGAGGGAATACTATATGGAAGCTATAAAAAATTTCTTCAATCCTAATTTTTAACAGCAACGGTGAAATCCGTTAAAGGAATTGAATTGTCAAGCAGGTTAAATATGTCTTCACAACTGGCATAAATGAGAGTAGCTATTCCCTTGTAGCACATTGTGCCGGCATTCTCCTGAACCCGCTGGTTCCATTTCGGAAGCCATGACAAAAGATGTTTTTCAATAAACCGCCTTATTTCATTTCTCATTTCCCTCCTGCAGGCTTCATCATCCAGGATAATATACTGATCATTTAGTTTGGTGAGGAAAAGAAGTTCTATTCCAAGATTATCGTCAGGAATACTGTACCGCGATCTGAACCGCCAGCCGTATGAATCGTAAAAATCACCTACCTCTTCTGTCTTATGACCCGAACCATTAACCGCTGTATCAACCAGGTAATTTGATTTTACCGGAGAGGCAACTGATTGTCCGGCACCTGCAAACAATTTGTTGTAATCTTTCATCAAGATTTCTTTGCATGTAACCTTATCCTCACAAGAACATCTGAGTTTGGATGCTGCCTCCATGAACCTGGGATTGCGGCTTGAGACAGGGAGCTTGCTTAGAATTCCATTAGACCAGAAATCAACAACGCATTCCTCTACGGGTTCATACATAACCATGCTGCCGGCAAAATAGAGCAGAAGATTGTATGCCTTCAATATATTATTCTGGTCTTTATCTTTTTTTGCTTCCATAAACCGGGGTGCAAGGTTCTTATTTAAAAATGAATACTACGAAATTAAATCAGGGTATATGATAAGCTTTAAACCAGATAAAGGCACCTTTTGTTCAATCGTATGTAAAAGATAATAACTAAAAATTTAGAATTATTAATTAACCCCTTAATCCCCGCTTGGAGAAGAAGTAAAAAAGGTCCTTATTCAATTCTAAATAAAAACTTCGCTATTTACTTTGTGAAATCCGCCATCTCATGAGGATACTCATCAAAGTCAATCTTTCTTTTTATCTCCTTAAAGGTTTTTACAGTATATTCGACATCCTCCAGCGAGTGAACAGCTGTCGGGATGAGTCTTAACATTATAACATCCTTTGGAACAACAGGATAAATAACCACTGAACAGAAAATACTATAGTTCTCGCGGAGATCATAGAGCAGCTGCGTGACCTGTGTCACACCTCCCTTAATAAATACGGGAGTGACCGGTGATTCGGTCCTTCCGAGGTCAAGCCCCTCTTCCCTTAAACCTTTTTGAAGAGCCCTGACTATTTTCCACAGTCTCTCGCGGTATTCAGGGTGAGCCTGAATAATTTCGAGTCTTTTGATAGCACCAAGGGTCATTGCCATTGGCAACGCTTTAGCATAGATCTGGGAACGAAGATTATAGCGCAGATAATTTATAACATCTTTGCTGCTGGCTACAAAGCCGCCGATCCCGGCCATCGACTTGGCAAAGGTTGCAAAATAGACATCAATCTTATCCTGAACGCCAAAATGTTCGCCGGTTCCCCTTCCGTTTGCCCCCATTGTACCAAACCCGTGGGCATCATCTACAAGGAAACGGAAATTATATTTCTTCTTTAGCGCTGTAATTTTATCAAGCTTTCCGAGATCTCCGGCCATCCCGAATACCCCTTCAGTGATTACAAGAATTCCTCCGCCTGATTCCTCAGTGAGCTTTGAAGCGCGCTGAAGCTGTTTCTCGCAGCTTTCAATATCATTATGCGGATAGACAAACCTTTTACCGAAATGCAGCCTCAGACCGTCCATGATGCAGGCATGTGAATCGGAATCATAAACAATAACATCGTGCCTGTCAACAAGCGAGTCAATAATTGATACCATGCCCTGGTAACCGTAATTAAGAAGATAAGCATCTTCCTTCATTTCAAACTCGGCTGCCATCTTTTCAAATCTTTCATGATTGGAAGTCTGACCCGACATCATCCTGGCGCCCATCGGGTAAGCCAGACCATATTTTTCTGTATATTCTGCATCGGCTTTTCTGACCTCGGGGTTGTTTGCGAGACCGAGATAATTGTTAAGGCTCCAGGTGAGGACCTCTTTGCCCCTGAACTTCATCCGGGGTGCTATTTCTCCCTCCAGCTTGGGGAATGTAAAATAGCCGTGAGCCATGTCAGAATACTGGCCCAATGAGCCTTTGTTAGATTTGATTTTATCGAAAATATCCATTTTGAAGTGCTTTTAAGAAATTTGCACAAATGTAAGTATAAAGGTAGACTACCTGCTACCTATTTATACCTAATTTATTCACTAAGCTCAGGATGCTTTCACTTGAATTCCAAAACTAAACTGCCTTTAAAGTCATGATGGTTGGTTTAGTCAACTGATGAGAAAGACAGGATTAGATCGGGATAGGATACAGTTAAATATTGTTTTTATGTATCTCAATTCAAAAAAATATACTAATTTTGCGCAACATTTTTCAGTATGAAAGTCAGGATATTTATAGTTCTTATAATTTCCATATTGGTGAGTTCCTGCGGTGAATATGAGAAACTGCTCAAGAGCTCTGACTATGATCTTAAGAAAACCAAAGCCAGGGAATACTATGATACAAAGCAGTATGCAAAAGCCTCGGAACTGCTGAGCCAGGTCATTCCTCGATTTCGAGCAACCGAAGAAGCCGAAGAACTGAACTGGCTTAATGCACAGAGCTACTATGGGATGAGACAGTTCGATATGGCCGGAAGCTATTATAAATCGCTGGTGGAACAGTATCCGTTCGGTAAATATGCCGAGGATGCAACATTTCTTGGTGCAAAGTGCGATTACAGTCTTTCACCGCGGGCGGAACTTGACCAGCAAAACAGCAGAGATGCCATAGAAGGATTTAATGTATTTATCAACAGGTTCCCTTTAAGCCCAAAGGTTCAGGAAGCTAAGGATTTTATAAAGGAGTTGCAGGACAGACTTGTGGAAAAGTCTTATCTGAATGCGACTCTTTACTACAACATGAAGGAATACAAAGCGGCTATAACAGCCCTGACAAACAGCCTGAAGGAGTTTTCAGATTCCAGGTACAGGGAGGAAATGATGTACCTTAAGCTTAGCTCGCTTTATCTTTTTGCTGAGAAAAGTTTGGTAACCAGGCAGAAAGAGAGGTATCAGGCCGCGCTCGATGAATACTTTTCATTTATGGAAGAGTACCCTGAAAGCAAATATTCAAAAGAAGTGAAAAGAATCTACCAGGATACAGCAAAATATCTTAAACTGGGAGATACGGCAAACTTAAGCAACATTCAATAAATATATATGGATTATAGAAAATCAAACGCACCGGTAACTACGGTTACCCGGAATCTGGATTCGCTGACTCAGGATACCGGAAACATTTATGAAACAGTTATAATTGTTTCACGCAGGTCAAACCAGATTTCAGTTGAGATGAAACAGGAACTCAACAAAAAACTTGAAGAATTCGCATCTTATACAGATAATCTTGAAGAGGTTTTTGAGAACCGCGAACAGATAGAGATTTCAAAATTCTACGAACGTCTTCCCAAGCCAACTCTTATTGCACTCCAGGAGCTTGAGGAGGGTAAAATTTTTTACAGAAACCCGGATTCAGGCACAGGTAAAAGTAAAGTTTAGCACCCGATGCTGAAAGGAAAGAAAATACTTATCGGGGTAACGGGAGGTATTGCAGCTTATAAAACTGCTACAATCATCCGATTACTGGTTAAGGAAGGTATCAGAAGTTAAAGTAATAATGACTGACCATTCAAAAGCCTTTATTACACCGCTGACACTTGCAACACTTTCAAAAAACCCGGTTCTTTCCGAATTTTTCAGTCCTGAAAACGGTAGCTGGAACAGCCACGTGGATCTTGGTATCTGGGCTGATCTTTTCCTGATTGCCCCCGCAACAGCCAATACGATCTCAAAAATGGCAAATGGTGTTGCAGATAACCTGCTGATCACCACATACCTGTCTTCACGTTGTCCGGTCTTCGTGGCTCCTTCAATGGACGAGGATATGCTCCGCCACAAAGCCACAAGGAAAAATATTGAAATATTGAAGTCGTACGGTAATCATATTCTGGATGCTCCCCGTGGGGAACTGGCCAGCGGACTTACAGGCAAAGGCCGTATGTCAGAACCGGATGAGATCGTAAATGAGATCAAAAACTTCTTCTCAAAAAAAAAAATATAAGCCTCTGAGAGGCAAACATCTGCTGATCAATGCCGGTCCCACCCAGGAACCGATCGATCCCGTACGGTTTATAAGCAATTATTCCTCAGGCAAAATGGGTATTGCTCTGGCTGAAGCAGCTGCAGAGTACGGCGCTGAAGTGGAGCTTGTAATCGGACCGGTATCAAGACTCACTGAGAACAAATCGATTAAAATAATTAAGGTCATTACTGCCGAAAACATGGCTGATGAATGTATCAACCGATTTAACAAATGCGATATTGCTATTCTGGCTGCAGCAGTAGCAGATTACACTGCTGAGGAAGTGGCAGTCACGAAACTGAAAAGGACGGGTAGTGAAATCATAATGAGATTAAAACCTACCAGGGATATTGCAGCTGCTCTCGGAAAACTGAAAAAGAAAACCCAGATTATTGCAGGTTTTGCACTTGAAACTGATAATGAGATTGCCAATGCAACTTCAAAGCTTAAAAGCAAAAATCTCGATCTTATAGTATTGAATTCCCTGAAGGATAAAGGGGCCGGATTTGGCTTTGATACAAACCGGATCACCATAATTGACCGTAACAATAATATTGATAAATTTGAGTTGAAATCAAAGGAGGACGCGGCAGGAGACATACTCGATAAAATCGTTTCAATGCTCAAAAGTTGATGTGAATGAAATTATTACGATTTTTAAAATATTCGTTTCTCACAATTCCATTGTTGAACCTTACACAAGTAAGATCACAGGAACTTAACTGTAATGTGCAGATATCGGCTCAGAAGATCCAGGGATCGAACCGTCAGGTTTTTGAATCGATGCAGCGTGATCTTTACGAGTTCATGAACAACACAATCTGGACCAACCATGTTTTCAGTTATGCTGAACGAATTGACTGTAACATACTCATTAACCTTACCGACCAGCTTTCTGCAGATGAATTCAAGGGAACAATTCAGATTCAGTTGCGTCGTCCGGTTTTTAACACTACATATAATTCAACAATGCTGAATTTTATCGATAATAATTTCCAGTTCAGATATGTTGAATTTCAACCTTTGGAATTTGACCCCAACTCATACCGATCCAGCCTGGTGTCGGTTCTTGCTTACTACACTTATGTCATACTGGGTTTTGATTATGATTCCTTTTCACCTTTAGGTGGTACCGAGTTTTTCCAGGTAGCCGAGAAAATTGTTACCAACGCCCAGAATGCGTCGGAACCGGGGTGGAAACCCTATGACGGATCGAGAAACAGAAACAGGTACTGGCTTGTTAAGAACATACTTGACAAAGAATATGAAGGAGTCAGAAGGTTTATATATGAATATGACATTAATGGTCTTGACAGGATGGAATCAAAAACGCCGGAAGCCAGGGCAAATATCGTTGAGAGCCTGAAATTGCTTCTGGAGGTTTACAGGGCTAAACCCGACCCATTCATGTACCTGATACAGGTTGTTATGGAATCGAAAGCTGATGAACTCGTAAATATTTTTTCCGATGCGTTCCCTGAAGAAAAAAGCCGTGCTGTCCAGATCCTGATTGAAATCGATCCGGCAAACAAGGCAAAATATGAAAAGATCACCTCAGCAAACTCAGTTTAATTTCAGGCAATGCTTGCAAAACTTACCGTCCATAATTATGCGCTGATAAAGGAACTGGACCTGAATCTTGAAAATGGCCTTACCATAATCACTGGTGAAACCGGAGCCGGCAAATCAATTCTTCTTGGGGCACTGTCACTTATACTTGGAACGAGAGCAGATACTTCGGTGCTTCTTGATAAGAAAGTAAAATGTGTGGTTGAAGGTGCTTTTAAAATCGACGAATATGACCTCAAGGACTTCTTTGTTACTAATGATCTTGATTTTGAAACAGTTGCTATACTCAGAAGAGAAATTACTCCTGCAGGAAAATCGCGCGGTTTTATAAATGATACGCCGGTAACCGTAAATCTGATGAAAGAGCTGGGAGACAGGCTTATCGACATACACTCCCAGCATCAGATGCTCTTGCTCAACGACAATAACTTCCAGCTCAATATAATAGATTCATTTGCAGGGACATCCTTACCCAGGAATGACTACAAGACTGCTTTTGCTATTTTCAAAAAACTCCGGAAGGAGTATAATGAATTAAAAGAAAAGTCTGAAAAAAATAAAGCTGACCTGGAGTATTATCAGTTTCAGCTGGACCAGATTGAAGAGGCTAAACTGGAGAAAGGCGAACAGGATGATCTTGAAAAGGAGCAGGAACTTCTATCCCATGCCGGAGAGATCAGGCAGGCGCTTGCATATTCGTCGCAGTTGCTCAGCCTGGACGACAAATCGGTTATCCCGTTGCTAAATGAGGTAAGAACCACGCTAGGAAAGATAAGCGCATTCCTTCCTGAGGAAAAAAATATAGTGAACAGGTTAAACTCTGCATATATTGAACTCGATGATCTTACGAATGAGATCGATAAGCTCGCCCAGCAAATTGAAGCTGACCCTGGCCGCCTGGAAAAGGTCAATAACCGTCTGGACCATATTTATCTGCTGATTCAGAAACACCGTGTGAAGAATCTTGATGAGCTTTTAGTGAAAAAGGAGGAAATTAATGGAATTATCAGGTCGATAGTCACCAGCGATGACAGGCTGGCGGAGCTGGAATATCTCTTAAAGACGCAGACTGAAATCCTTACAAATCTGTCTGAAGCGATCTCAAAAAAGAGAAAGACAATATTACCTGAAACCGAGAAAAAGATCACGGAGTCGCTTAAGCAGCTTGGGATGCCGAATGCAAAGTTCAGGATCTCCCTTACCCGGACAAAGGACTTTGCTTACTCCGGAATAGATAATGCAGATTTTCTGTTCTCAGCAAATAAACAGATTGAACCTGAAAATATTACAAAGGTTGCTTCCGGTGGAGAATTATCGCGTGTCATGCTCAGCCTGAAGTCGATGCTGACGAAAAATAATAATTTACCGACCATAATATTCGATGAGATTGATTCAGGAGTTTCTGGAGAAGTTGCCGACAAGGTAGGGCAGATCCTTTCAGATATGGGGAGATATATGCAAGTGGTAAATATAACCCACTTGCCCCAGGTGGCTTCCAGAGGAACACAACACTATCATGTTTACAAAGAAGAAACTGAGGATTCAACAATTACACGCATCAGGTTGTTATCAGATGACGAAAGAGTAATTGAGGTTGCAAGATTACTGAGTGGCAGTGAGATAACTGAAACAGCAATCAAAAACGCAAGTGAGCTGATAAATGCGGGCCTGAAATAAAAATCATTACGTAAAGAAATCAATTCAACGATCGTTTAGCAAAATGGATGGATTACTAAAGCAAAAGAAAGGAATAATCTTTGGCGCATTGAATGACAAATCAATAGCGTGGCAGGTAGCTCTGAAAGCCTGGCAGCACGGGGCAGAACTCGTTCTTACCAACTCTCCGGTTGCAATAAGGATGGGCACAATAACCGAACTTGCCAGGATTACCGGCAGCAAAATAATCCCGGCTGATGCAACCAGCATGGTAGATATTGATAAGCTTATTTCGGAAAGCATGGAAGTCTTCGGGGGGCGGTTTGACTTCATCCTCCATTCTATAGGCATGTCTCCGAACGTCAGAAAAGATATTCCCTACGAGAATACCAGCTACGAAAACATGCTTAAGACCTTCGATATATCAGCTTTGAGTTTTCACAGGATTCTGCAGACAGCATTTAAATATGATGCAATAAATGAGTGGGGATCAGTTGTAGCTATGTCATACGTTGCTGCCCAGCGAACACTTACAGGATATAATGATATGGGAGACGCCAAGGCGCTTCTTGAATCCATTGCACGGTCATTTGGATATATTTATGGACGTGACAGGAAGGTGAGGATAAATACAATTTCACAATCACCAACGCTAACTACAGCCGGCAGCGGAATTCATGGATTCGATTCACTTGTCGATTTCTCTGAAAGAATGTCTCCCCTTGGAAATGCAACAGCTGAGGAGTGTGCTGATTTTTGTGTCGTACTCTTTTCAGACCTTACACGCAAGATCACCATGCAGAATCTTTTTCACGATGGTGGCTTCTCCAGCATGGGGATGAGCCTTAAGGCAATTGAACAATATAAAAAGAGTTTTGAAGAATGTGATTAAGGATAATGAAAGATAAGTATAAATACCTATTTTACAGGCGATTTGCTATTTGGCAAGTCGCCTTTTATTTATATTTGGATCACCCGAAAAAACTTACCTATGATTAAAATTATACTACTCATCCTTCTTTATTTTACTTTCCCTCTGGTAATTATTTATATGTGCAAAAGGTGGTCCTTCCTGAAGAAGCTGGGATCGATTGTGCTGGCTTATGCCTTTGGACTGCTCCTGGGTAGTTCCGGGATTCTGCCACAGGGAAGCAGCAGCTACCGTTTTTCCTTACAGGGAAGGCCGGCCGTACCTGAACAGGAGGTGCAGGCACTGCTTTCTTCAGGTACAATAAATGAGAATGATGTTTTCGTAAACTCTATTGCAAAGGCTCAGGATATGCTTACCTCAATAGTTGTACCTCTTTCTTTTCCGCTTTTACTGTTCTCTCTTAATGTAAGAAGATGGCTGAGGTTTGCTAAGGAAGGATTTATTTCAATGATCCTCGCACTTATCTCTGTTGTCGCCATTGTTACTTCCGGATATTTTATTTTTAAGACTGTTGTTCCGGATAGCTGGAAAGTTGCCGGGATGCTGGTTGGTGTTTACACAGGTGGAACTCCAAACCTGGTTTCACTTAAAGTAGCATTGGGTGTAGATCCTAACTTGTTTGTTATGACCAGCACATATGATATGATAGTAGGGGCGATAACAATAATATTTTTTATTACAATCGGGCCAAGGATATTCCGCGCGATTTTGCTACCATTCAGGCATGATGGAGTGTCAATGGATACTGATCAGGCAATTGCCGAGGCAGAAAGCTTTGAAGACTTTTCAGGGATGTTTAAAAAGGGAAGATTGTTGCCGCTGTTGGAAGCGCTTAGTATAGCAATTCTTATTTTCATTGTCTCTTTTGGAATAAGTTTGCTACTGCCCAATCTTTCCCAGATGGTTGTGGTAATACTCTCGATTACAACCCTGGCTATAATAGGCTCGCTGATAGGCTGGCTTAACAGAATAGAAAAAACATTCCAGCTGGGAATGTATTTCATTCTTGTGTTTTCATTTGCAGTTGCTTCAATGGCAAACCTCAAGGTTATATTCAGTATCGGCTTTCTGGGTCTGTTTGCCTATATTTCGTATGCATATTTCGGGACCTTGTTCCTTCATATAATACTGTCGAAAATATTCAAAGTCAATGCCGATGATTTTCTGATAACAACTACAGCCTTTGTCTTTTCTCCTCCTTTTGTTCCGGTCGTGGCAGGAGCGCTTAAAAATAAGGATGTGATAATCACAGGGATTACCGTTGGGATAATCGGTTACGTAATCGGTAACTATCTTGGTGTTGGTTTAGGGTATTTCCTGAAGGGGTTTTGATATTGAATGATTTACTCTCCCTATTAGTTGCCTCTCTGAAATAAATACACGTACTCACTCCTAAATCCCCTGTCTGCTCCGCAACTAACCTTTATACACATCTCCCATTTTAAAACTCCTGTACCCTTTATGGTTAAGTCATTTATTGATATGGGTCATTTATTTATTGTGTCAGGTTATATATTTGTTGTAATACAATATGACTATAAAGATATTCATATGAATGGGATATTTATAAAGGGATCCCTCGCTTCGCTTCGGGATGA
The DNA here is from genome assembly GCA_963732115.1 of uncultured Bacteroidales bacterium. Classification (GTDB taxonomy): domain Bacteria; phylum Bacteroidota; class Bacteroidia; order Bacteroidales; family VadinHA17; genus LD21. The sequence goes on along the minus strand of CAVSYN010000001.1, from coordinate 40,270 downwards.
CAATCTGTTTTTCAGGTATTTATGGGAAGAAGCGGCGATCCGCAGGTTGTATTTAATCCCTCAAGCAAGACTTCTGCTGCGGATCGCCGCTTCTTCCCCAATAGTGCCATAAATATAAAGTGTCATTCCGAACGAAGTGAGGAATCTCATTCAATTATTGACAGTTGCATTGGTTTGTCGGAATTTTATAAAGATGTGTATAAAAGGTAGTACAAGGTAGAGGGGGACTTAGGGGGTGAGTACATGTTATCCTAAAACAAATAATTCAATCCGATTGCAACCCCTATATTGCCATCCTGCTTGTTAAATGCCTTTCCGATATCAACAGATATAACAAAGTTACGGTTCATAACCGGCATGATGCTAATACCTGCGCTCTGATGCAATTTATCCTTGCCCTCTTTAAAATAGTCGGAAAAATTCTCTTCGGGGTATACACTTGCGAACCGGGATTGAATATTATCGGGTAGTGCGATTCTATTTGTGATTTTTCCAAAATCATAAAACAGGCTGAGTCCCAGATAACACTCCTGATTGAATAATGTAAAGTGGACCGGTTTACCCCGGAGTTCAAGGTTCCCGAAAACAAAACCATCACCAAGAACTCTGGTCCTTTTAACACCTCTTAATGTTGCAGCTCCCCCAAGACCTTCATTAGTTGCTCCTGTAAGCATTGAGGTAATCACCTGCGACTGGTAGAAAAACGGAACAGTTCCTGAAAGAGTGGACTGAAATCCCAGCCTGTAAACAAAAGACAGATTTTCTTCTATGATGGTAAAGTATTGACGATGTGTGATATAAAACCTTGAGAATCCCCAGTCATTTCCCATGAATTTTGGAGCAACCTCGATGCCAAGCTCTGTCCAGATTCCTTTCATGGGATTAGGCCTGTTATCCCTGCTGTCCCAGGCGATTCCGGCCTTAACAGTATTGACCCACCCGCCGTTAGCTTCATTAGTGGAGATCAGGTCGAGCGCCTGGTATCTTTCAAATATTCCTGGTTCCTCCTCAACTGAGGGAAGTTTGGTGCTTTTTCCCTTGTTAAGCTTGTCGATATTGACTGAGCTGTTCTTGAAATCCTGGAATGCAAATCCTGCACTCCATAAGATATGTTCGCCTGAAAGCTTTCCCTGGAAATCGTTTTTAAACCTGAACTGGTTTCTCTGAAAGCGGTAGAACATCCTGGTCCTGTAATCGGACGATTCCTCATCCTCCCAGTCTGTATTATAGATGGCCTCATAACCGTTGAAACCGTAAAAATGATTTGCCTGGTCGGGAAGATAACTCAGATCACTTGTCCAATGAACCCCCGGGATAATATGGTTTGACTCGAACATGAACCTGTAAATGCCACTGCCTTTTGTATAATGCGATACTTCGGTATAGGTATGGTCAAAGAAATCAGGATATCTGCTTCCATCACCGTAATTAAAGAATTCTACAAGGGCTCCGTATTGAAATCCCAAATCTGTATCAAATGATATGGCAGGTAAGGCTCCTCCGAATTTCCATCCCGTTTTAACCTTCTTTTCCTGCCCCGACGCGGATAATACAAATAGTATAGTAAGAATTACTGTAAAGGTCTTTTTCATAGGTTATAGGTTTGGTTAACAGAGCTAAAGATAAAGAAAAATGGATATCATTTAGAGTATTTGCAATAATTGCTACCTTAGACTTTCGTTTTTACGACTAAATGCTTATGAGGTTGCTAATCAAAAATATAAAAGAAATTATACAGGTCGAAAACGCCCCGGAGCTAAGGGTCTGCGGTAAAGATATGGCAATACTCAACACAATTTCAGATGCTTATGTGTCTGTCGAGGATGGGACTATAAAAGATTTTGGAAAGATGTCTTCGATTCCTCCATACCTGCAGATGCTCCCTAAAGACTCCGGGGAAGTATTGGATGCTTCAGGGAAATGCGTATTTCCTTCTTTCTGTGATTCTCATACTCACCTGGTATTCGCGGGGAGCAGGGAACAGGAATTTGTTGACAGGATCAGAGGATTATCTTATGAAGAGATAGCGAGAAGGGGCGGAGGCATATTAAATTCAGCCAGGAAACTTCACGAAACATCTGAGGATGAATTATTTATCCAGTCGATGAACCGGATAAATGAAATCATTCAACTGGGTACAGGTGCAGTGGAGATAAAGAGCGGTTATGGGCTTAATACCGAAGATGAGCTCAAAATGCTTCGGGTGATAAGAAGAATAAAAGAAAATACACTGCTCGCAGTAAAATCAACATTTCTTGGAGCTCATGCTGTTCCTGAAGAATTCAAAAATAACCGGAATAAGTATATTGAAATGATCATTTATGAAATGATCCCTGTTATAACTGCTGAGGATCTTGCTGATTATATAGATGTGTTTTGCGATGATGGATTTTTTAGCATTGATGAAACGGATCGGATTTTGATGGCAGGTATGAAATATGGTCTTACACCAAAACTGCACGCAAATGAATTTGGCATTTCGGGAGGAGTACAGGTTGGTATTAAATATAACGCACTCTCAGTCGATCATCTTGAACAAGCCGGAGAAGAAGAGATCAGGGATCTTTTGGATTCTGATACGATGCCGACCTTGCTACCGGGTTCAGCATTCTTTCTCGGCTTGCCGGAACCACAGGCACGCAGGATGATCGATGCCGGACTTCCGGTTGCCCTTGCCTCTGACTATAATCCCGGATCATCGCCTTCAGGAAATATGAGGCTGATTATGTCACTGGGTTGCATAAGGCTGAGAATGCTTCCTGAGGAGGTTTTCAATGCTGTTACAATTAATTCAGCTTATGCAATGGGTATTTCTGCGACGCACGGATCAATTGCAAGGGGCAAGGTTGCCAATTTGATCATTACGAAGGAGATTCCGTCATATAGTTATTTTCCGTATGCTTTTGGTAGTAATTTGATTGATAAAGTAATACTAAAAGGAAACGTTTTATAAGCCCCCCATACCCCCCTGAAGGGGGGCTATATTGCTACTCCGAATTGAACCCCCTTTAGGGGGCAGGGGGTGAAAAAACAGGCATAGATTTTCATAGGAGATTTTTTATGGAAAAAAGAATAATCGAATGCGTTCCAAACTTCAGCGAAGGCAGAGATATGGGAATAATAAAGCAGATCACCGATTGCATCGAATCGGTTGAAGGAATCAAATTGCTTAATGTTGATCCCGGGAAGGATACAAACCGGACTGTTGTCACATTTGTCGGCAGTCCTGAAGAAGTATCCGAAGCAGCTTTCCTTGCTGTTAAAAAAGCAGCTGAGCTTATTGATATGTCAAAACATCATGGGGCACATCCAAGGATGGGAGCAACTGATGTCTGCCCTTTTATACCTGTATCCGCTATATCTATGGAGGAAACAGCTGAATATGCCAGAATGCTCGCAAAACGGATTGGGGAAGAACTGGAAATACCGGTATATTGTTATGAAAATGCTGCTTTCAATGAGAAAAGAAAGAATCTGGCCGATTGCAGGGCTGGTGAATATGAAGGATTAAAAAAGAAGCTGGCTGATCCTGAATGGAAACCTGACTTTGGCCCTTCAGTGTTCAACGCCCGGTCGGGTGCTACAGCAGTAGGTGCAAGGGATTTCCTTGTAGCTTTCAATGTAAACCTTAATACTACTTCACTCAGACGTGCAAATGCTATTGCTTTCGATGTCAGGGAAAAGGGAAGAACTATAAAAAATGAAAAGGGTGAGACTCTCGATTTACCTGGTGTGCTTAAGAGTGTAAAAGCAATCGGATGGTATATTAAGGAATATGGGGTCGCCCAGATCTCGATGAACCTCACAAATATCTCAGTCACACCGGTTCACATAGCTTTTGACGAGGTATGCCGGAAATCTGATGCCAGGGGCATAAGGGTTACAGGTTCGGAACTGGTTGGCCTGATCCCGCTTAAGTCAATCCTTGACGCGGGTCGTTATTTCCTTGAAAAACAGCAGCGTTCGACAGGCGTATCGGACGAGGAACTTATTAAAATTGCAATCAAGTCGATGGGACTTAATGATATACATCCGTTCATACCGTCGGAAAAAATAATTGAATTTGTCATGGAAGAGAAAAGCAGTCCAAAGCTGGCAGACATGAGTCTGAAATCGTTCATAAATGAAACGGCCTCTGAATCGCCGGCTCCCGGGGGAGGGTCGGTTTCAGCATATATTGGTGCTCTCGGTGCGGCCCTTGGAACTATGGTCGCAAACCTGTCAAGTCATAAGCGCGGCTGGGACGAAAGATGGAAGGAATTCTCGGACTGGGCTGAAAAGGGGAAAGTAATACAAAACCGACTGTTGCACCTTGTTGATGAGGATACTGATGCATTCAACAAAATTCTGGATGCTTTCAAACTTCCGGATAAGACGCCGGAAGAAAATAAGTCAAAAAAATCAGCAGTACAGGAAGCTACCAGGAAGGCCATTCTGGTCCCATTTAGTGTTATGGAAACTGCTTTTTCGGGGTTCGGACTCATCAGGCAAATGGTCGAAAAGGGAAATCCGAATTCTGTTACCGACGCTGCAGTAGGAGCCCTGGCTCTCAGGGCATGCATCAAAGGAGCATTTCTGAACGTAAAGGTCAATGCAACGGGTCTTGCCGACAAAGAATTTGTTCAGGATATTTTAGATAAAGGTCAGTTACTGGAAGTAAGATCTGCAAAAGAGGAACAAGAGATCATCAAAAAGGTGCAGGACCGGATAACTACATTAAACACATACTGATTCTGCCTGTTTCTCAAAACATGTTATTAAACATACGCATTTCCTGGAAGGCTGCTTTCCATGGAATAGTAAGGTATTAACTGTTTTTCATTTGATTAGTTGCACTTTTTAAGAAAAAATCAACATCAAATGTTAAAAATTATTAATTATGATTGTTATCATTTGAATTTATTAAATATATTAGCTGTTCATTTTAACCTAAACCTGAGTATTTATGAAAAAAATCCTATTGATTTTTACACTGTTTCTTATAACAGGTGCGCTTGTTATGAGCCAGACAGTGCAGATTTCGGGTACAGTTACCAGTGCGGAAGACGGACTGGCTTTACCCGGAGTGAACGTCACAGTCAAGGGAACTACCATTGGAGCCATTACGGATTCAAATGGGAGGTATACCCTTTCTACTCCCTCAAACGCACAGGCGCTGACATTCAGTTTTGTCGGTTACAGAACGATTGAAGTCCCAATTGCCGGCAAGAACAAAATTGATGCTGTCCTCCAGCAGGACATCTTCAACGTTGAAGAGGTCGTTGTTGTAGCCTATGGGACCCAGCAAAAACGCGATGTCACTGGTTCTGTATCCTCAGTTAAAGTTGATGATATAAGATCTGTCCCTGTACAAAGCTTTGATCAGGCATTGCAGGGGAAAGCTGCCGGAGTGTCAATTACGATGCCTAACGGTGTATTAAATAACCCTCCTGTTATTCGCATCAGGGGTTTTAATTCAATTACCGGAAGCTCTTACCCGCTTGTTGTGGTTGATGGTGTTCCTATATTTACCGGGGATGTGTCACAGTCTGCTCCTTATGCAAACGCTCTTTCAGATATTAATCCTTCTGATATTGCATCGATGGATATTCTTAAGGATGCTTCTGCAACCGCACTTTATGGATCACGTGCAGCTAACGGGGTAATCCTCATTACTACCAAGCGTGGTTCAGGGGCAAAAACAAGCGTAACATATGATGGATATGTTGGTTATACTGAACCGTATCATCTTTTTGAAATGATGAATGGAGCACAATATCTCGCGCATAAAAATAAGGCTTTACAAAATGCCAATTCAACATTGGTCCTTAAAAATGCAACTGATGCGAACGGAGATATTGTCGATACCGATTGGGCTGACTTTGTTTATCAGAAAGGATTCCAACAGAACCATGCAGTTACATTTTCAGGAGCAACTCCGACAACCAGCTATTTCCTTTCTGTCGGTTATACAGACCAGGATGGTATGATAAGAAGAAGCTCATATACCAGGAAAAATGCAAGATTAAATATAGACCATAAGCTAAACAAGTATATTTCGCTTGGTGCAAATATTGCATATACAAATGGTTACAGTGAATCGCCCAACACCGGTTCCGATTTCTCGACTGCAGGTGCTGCACGTCTTGCCTTTGTTCTTCCTCCGATTCTCGGACCATATAACAATAGCGGTTCTTATAATTTAAATGGGGCAGCAATTGGTACTATGGGCGAACTGGGTTATCGGGGATATCATATTATAATCCTGTTCCAATAATAGATTTGTGCTTATTCACCAATGAAACCGATAGGCTTCTGGCAAATCTTTATGTAAGCGTTCAACCGGTTAAAGGACTTACGTTCAAAACTGTTTATGGTATAGATAATCTGTCATCTGAATCAACTCAATTCTATACACCGGTTGCTGGTGATGGCTATTCAGATAATGGAGATGCTTATAACTACTTTAACAGACCAAAGAGATGGACCTGGACAAATACATTGAATTATGACCTTAATTTCCTGGAGAAATTTAATCTGAGTTTACTTGCAGGAACCGAGGAACAGTACACAAAAAGTGTCAACTGGAATGCAGGAAAATATAATGTTTCTGATCCGTTCTTTAAGGTTTATCAAGGTTCATGGGTAGTACCTGATATGGGTGGTGGCGGTATCGGTGAAAATTATTTCATTTCATACTTTGGCCGTGCAAGTTTTAACTATAACAGAGAAATATTACATCGAAGGCAGTGTGCGCCGCGATGCCTTTTCAGGTCTGGCAGCTGGTAATAAATGGGGTACCTTCGGTGGCGCTTCTGTAATGTGGAACGCTTCAAATGAGGAATTTATTTCGAATGCCATTGGATCCATCTTTTCAGATATCCGTCTTAAAGCAAGCTTCGGACGTGTAGGTAATATGTCAGGTATTGGTGATTTCAGCTCATTGTACCTTTATGGAGCCGGTTTATACGGAGATGTACCTACCCTTGCACTTCTCACAGATAGGAAACGCTGCCCTTGAAATGGGAAACCAGCGATAAATATGATATTGGATTGAGCTTTGGCCTCCTGAAGGATAAGATCCAGGCTGAGATTAACTAGTACTACAACGATATAAACGGACTTATTCTTGAGTGTACAGCAAACTCCGTCAAAAGGAATTCCGGGTGGAACAATATCCACAGAATATAGGTTCAATGTTAATACAGGTCTGGAACTTACACTTACATGCTTAAACATTTCCAAACCAAAATTCACTGGACGACTACCCTTAATTTCAGTACGCTGAAAAATGAGGTAACAGCTCTTGCTCCCGGTGTTGACTAATTCTGGTGGGTACCACCGGTGGACTTGAAACAACAAACAAAACTGTTGTGGAGTCAGCCAATTGGAAATCTCTTTGCTGTTGAGACAAGAGGCGTTGATCCCGAAACAGGCAGAAGGATCTATGTAAACAAAGCCGGGAAAGAAGTACTTTTCTACTTGAGAATTCTTCAGCAACAAGATGGCAATACAGGGACGGTTCCGGAGTTGCTCCGGCAATAACCTTAGCTGGCGATGCAAAATTCAGGGTTCACCGCTTCCAAAGTATTTTAGGAGGATCTGGACAATACCCTGACCTTTCAGAATTTGATTTCTCACTTGAACCTTACATATGCTTTTGGTTTCAAATTGTACTGACGGATCAAAAGCCGGCCTGAGGGACCAGAGATGGTGGAATAACTCAGCTGAAGTATATGAAACAGCATGGGAGAAGCCCGGTGATGTAACCAATATACCCAAACCGGTCATGGAATGATAACATTTCCAATGGATCATGCTTCCCGATATCAGAGAATATTGAAAGGGGAGATTATGTAAAAGTCAGAAATATATCACTAGGTTACACATTTAAAAAACTGCCTGCAGTTACCAATATCGAGAACATAAGGCTTTATGCACAGGTATTCAATGGATACGTGTTTACCAAATATTCAGGATCAGACCCGGAAGTTTCTACCAATGGTAATGCAAACCTTACCCCTGGTATTGACAGGAACACTGCTCCGCAGGCCAGAACATATACGTTGGGCTTAAGCGTTAATTTTTAACTTCATAAAAAAGAATGATTATGAGAAATATATATAAAATATCAATAGCATTTGCACTATTGCTTACAATCGGGTGCTCCAAAGAGTATCTCGATCCGGTTCCTCAGACATCACTTTCCGATCTTTCGGTATTTGAAACAAAAGACCGGGTGGTTGCACAGGTAAACGGAATGTATGACATGAATGAAAGTCCGGAGCCTATCTAGGTGGCAGATACTTTGTCTATCACGATGTCGGGCAGATAATTTCATTCCTAAAAGTTCCAACCTTGTTACAAATTTTGCTTCCTGGAACCATACCGAAGTCAGTTCTACAAATGAAGTGCAGAACTGCTGGGGAGCCATTTATAACAGCTATTAATTCAATTAACGTTTTCCTAGATGGTTTAAATGGCTGCATGGGATGGAGGTAAGTTCTGGACGGAAAGATAACCCAGGCTGAATATGACCAGTACAAAAGTGAAGCTTTGACCCTCAGGGCAATATGTTATTTTGACCTGCTTCAGCTCTATGCAAAACCATACAACATGGGTTCAGGAGCTAATCCCGGGTGTACCACTCAGATTATTAGCTGAGAAATCCTCGGAAAACAGTGACCTTGCAAGAAGCACAGTGGCTGAAGTTTATACACAGATACTGAAGGACCTGAATGATGCTGAACCACTTGCAATTTTGAATTACACTACAGATCTTCTGAATACGACGAGAATCCATAAGAATACCATTATTGCCTTTAAAACAAGGGTATATCTGCATATGCAGAACTGGGCAACAGTTGTTACCGAATCGGCAAAAATAGTCTCAGCATCAGCTCCATTTACAGCCGCAACAGGTGTTGCATTTGCCCTGAATCCATCATTTGCTGCTGTCTGGGCATCTCCTTATACATCGAAGGAATCGATTTTTTCAATGCCTCATGACAACGACTGACAATCCCGGTTCCCAGAATAGTCTGCCTTCATTATTATTCTTCTGGCGCTAATGAGTCATATTATCTTAATCTGGCTCCAGGTACAGCTTATGCAACAATGGATGCAACTGATGTCAGGAAGACAAGCCTTATCTTGTCAGGAGCTAACTACTTCATTACAAAATTTCCAGATTACACTACTCATTACCAATTATTGCTCCGGTAATCAGATATGCAGAAGTTCTGCTTAACCGTTCAGAAGCTCTCGTAAGAGCAGGGTAATGCTGTTACGCAGGAAGCCATTGACCTTCTGAATGCAGTAAGAACACGTTCGTTTCCTACAGGCGCATATACGGTTGCGAGCTTTGCTTCTGTCACTGATTTCTATACGGCAATCCTGCAGGAAAGAAATATGGAGTTCCTTGGTGAAGGTATCCGTACAATGGACCTTATGAGGTTAAGTCTGACAATACCGGCAAAAGATGGTGGTTCAGCTAATGGGAGCATTGCAGAGATTCCACCAACCAGTCCTACATATATCTGGCCAATTTCTGCCCTTGAACTAGCCTTTAATAAACTTATGACTGGAAACTAGCCAAAGTTAAATAACTACCAATTGAAAAGGCTGTCTCGAAAGAGCAGCCTTTTTATGTTATGCAGATTTTGCCAGTTATGCTAGTTCTGCAGGTTCTTCACGCTATATTGTTACAACTTGCACAACTACTTGCTTATGATTCTCTTGATAGTCCTTAGCTTATGCGAATATCCCTTGATTTCATTCTTGTAAATCCCCTGGTGGTCAATTGTATCAATCCTCACCCTGCCTGAGGAATGAATCACAAGCCCCTTCGAAAGTATCATCCCGACATGGGTAATCCTGCCCATTTCATCATCAAAGAAAACAAGATCACCTGGTATTGCTTCCTCAATAAAATTTATGCTTTCTCCAATTGTTGCCTGCTGCGTGCTGTCGCGCGGGATTCCCTTACCCTGTATTTTGCAGACGAGCTGCACGAACCCCGAGCAATCGATTCCTGAAGGTATCCGGCCACCCCATATGTACGGGCTGTTGATAAATCTCATTGCAGTATCACCAATGGATTCATTGACTGTAATATAACTATAACCGAAATCGGAACATGTGCCATAAACATTCCCGCCTGCCGAAAATACCTTGTTTTCAATGTCAGGATTATAGATCTCACATCCTGCTTCAAGAACAAGCCGGGTTTTGTCATTTTTAAAGCATAACAGCGATCTGTTCAGTACCTGACCTGTAACACCGTCCCGGTCTTCTGATTGTTGGAGGTGATTGATATCTATCCATCCCAGGTAATTGTCAAAGAGTGTTTCAACCTTGTACCAGTGGCCTGACTGATCAATGATCCTGTATTTTTCGCCAAACAGGACCTGACTGAGCATTTCCGACTTATGTGAAGGCCCCGAGCGCAGGGGAACAAAAACATTCTCACATATAAATACTTCCATCTTGATATTTTTTTTCAAAATTACAAATTAATGCGGAATCTGCGTGTATCATCTCCGTGGATCTCTGAGGTTCTCTGCATTCTTTGTGTAAGTTCTTACCTTACACAAGGTTTCACCCATTCCTCAAAAATAGGGGACTCTACCGGTTGTAGATTTTAATTCTCTTCAGAGTGGCAGGAGGGTTGAAAAACTTGCACAGAAGCGTTATTTTAATTGTTGTTCAAAACCTTTTTAATTGGTCAATTGTTAAAATTATCCCTATTTTTGACTTTGATTATCAGGTATATCTAATACTTAAGATAATGGCTGGATCCAAAAGACGACCACCGGAGATAAAGACGAATAAAAAGTATCTCTATCATATTATTCTGTTCGCTGCAAGTATCCTGATTGTTGTAGCTATCTCACCCCGCGAAGGTAAATTCAGGTACGAATTTCAGAAAGGCAAACCCTGGCTTAGTTCTATCCGTTATTGCACCGTGGGACTTTCCTGTCCTTAAATCGGAGGAAGTTATCGCCCGGGAACGCGACAGCATTTTACGCAACTTCTCTCCATATTTTAAATATGATTCCGATATTGAAACAATAGAGATACTTGAGTTTGATAAATATGTCAGTAAATTACTCCAGGATTTTGAATCAGAAAATCGCGCGCTCGATCCAATGGGTTTTATTTCAGTAAAGAGGGAAATGAATTCGATCCTCTCAGAGATCTACGAAAGAGGGGTTTTTGAAGCCAATGAAATAACGGCTTCTCCCGAAAGAACATATTCAGAAATTACGGTAGTTAAAGGCAAGGTGGCAGAACACACCCCTTTTACCTCAGTTTTCTCACAAAAGGGCGCCTATGAATTTGCGAAAGTGAGGCAGGAAGCACTTGAAAAGAAACACTCCACTGGTTCAGGAAAGTCATTAAGCGATTTTGTATCACGGGTGGCATTATACGATTTCATAAAGCCGAATCTTTTCTACGATTCAGCCACTTCCACGGCAGTTAAAGATAAGATGATCAGCGGAATTAGCGTGAACCGTGGCATGGTTCAGAAAGGTGAACTGATAATATCACGGGGAGAGATCGTTAATGATTCGAAATACACGATCCTGGAATCTCTCAGTAATGAATATGCGAAACGTCTGGGAAAGACCGATAAATGGCTTATTCTGCTCGGAAGACTTATCCTTGTAACTGCCTGTTATCTGGGACTTTATCTTTTCCTTTACAATTTCCGGTTTGATGTGTTGAGTTCCACGCACAAAACATTCTTTATAATACTGGTTATACTTTTATTTATAATAATTACCCGGCTTGTTATCAACATACCAGGGGATATTGTATTTCTGATACCTTTTGCAATTATACCAATTGTTGTAAGGACATTTTACGATTCCAGGCTTGCACTCTTTGTTTATCTTGTCTCGATCATGCTTGCCGGTTTCATTGTTCCCAATTCATTTGAATTCGTTTTTGTAAGCTATATTGTTGGTGTGATAGTTATATTCTCACTGACAAATGTTTACAGGAGGGCGAAGCTGTTTTTTGCAGTTTTAATGGTGTTTGTTACCTATTCAGTTGTTTACTTCGGAATAGGCCTGATGCAGGAAGGCAGCCTTCCTGATATGAAATGGAGGAACTACCTGTGGTTTGCAGGCAATGGTGTTTTCCTGCTGTTAAGCTACCCTTTGATCTTCGTTTTTGAAAAAACATTCAGGTTCCTCTCTGATGCAACCTTATTCGAACTATCCGATACAAACCAGCCCCTGCTCAGAAAACTGGCTGAGGAGGCCCCCGGTTCCTTCCAGCATTCTCTTCAGGTTGCAAATCTTGCTGAGGAAGCAGCCAGGGAGATCGGTGCAAATAATCTTCTGGCCAGAACAGGAGCGCTTTACCATGATATAGGTAAAATAGCCAAATCGGAATTCTTCATTGAGAATCATTCAGAAGGATTCAGTCCCCACGATCAGCTCGATCCTTTAAAAAGCTCAACGATCATCATTGATCATGTCAGGCAGGGAGTGGAACTGGCAAAGAAGTACAAGCTTCCTTCCCTTATAATTGATTTCATCCAAACCCATCATGGTACTTCGGTAGCATATTATTTTTACAAGAAATTCCTTGATAAGAACCCGAAAAGCACCGATATGGAAAAGAGCTTTACGTATTCGGGACCAAAACCGAACTCCAAAGAAACTGCAATTGTTATGATGGCCGATGCTGTTGAAGCATCTTCAAGAACTCTCGCAAACTATTCAGAGGAAAATATTAAGGGAGCTGGTTGAAAGAATTATCTACATACAGGAGCAGGATGGTCAGTTCTCGGAGACACCGCTGACATTCAAGGATATATCAGATATTAAGAGTGTATTTGTTAAAAGGCTTTCAAATATTTACCATGCAAGAATTGCATATCCCGAAAGAGAAAGGGCCCGCGATTAACGCATATCCACTACCTCAACTCCTTTGTACTTTTCAGGAGAAAAAACAAATTCTGAGTTATCCGGCTTCTGCTTAAGGTCAAATTCCTTTACATTAAGTGTAACGGTGACCCCGTTTTTATATTTGTATTCCAGGCTTTTAAGGTCAAAGTCAGGTTTGCCGATTTTCAGCCTGATCCGGATATGATCGCTGTTTATATCTTCAGGATACAGATCGATAAGGTATGAATCGGCCTTCTCCTCAAGAAGCCTGGTCTTGTATCCCTTTTTGTATATTGAAAAAACTGCAGAAGGCCGTGCCTGGAAGGAATCGTCTTTCTTTGATGGTTTTGAGATTGTAACCTCTTTTTCGGCAGGAAGGTAGCTCCATGATGTTTCCCCGTTATACCATACAATGTTGTCAGTCATATCAAGCCTGTACTTGTCCTTGCTGAGGATTATCGAACCCGAAATATTCTTATTGGTCCCTTCGATCTGATCGACAGTTTCAATTGTGAATTTCATCGAGATGGCCTGAGCTGAAAGCGCATTTGAAGAAAACCTGTCAAGGATTTTTACAGCCTCTGCATCATTTTGAGGGAAAGCGCTCAGGGACAGGATAAACAAGAAAAAAACCGCAAGAAATTGTCTCATCGAGATTCTTTTAATCCAGATCCTTCAAAATCTGTTCCAAACGTGTATAATCAGTGCAAAGCACATCCCTGGCCTTGCTCCCTTCAAAGGGTCCTACTATACCTGCAGCTTCAAGCTGGTCAATTATTCTCCCTGCCCTGTTATAGCCTATTGAAAGCTTTCTTTGTATCAGCGATGTGGAGCCCTGCTGATGCTGCACAACCAGGCGAGCTGCGTCTTCAAACATAGGATCCCTTTTGCGGAGGTCAACTTCCTGCAACCCCAGTTCGCTGTCGTCAATATACTCGGGCAGGTGCATTGCATCGGGGTAACCCTGCTGTGACCCTATGTATTCTGTCAGTTCTTCTATTTCCGGAGTATCAATAAATGCGCATTGTACCCTGACAGGTTCAGCGCCGGTTGATATGAGCATATCACCTCTCCCGACCAGCCTGTCGGCACCAGTGGCATCAAGAATTGTCCTTGAGTCAATTGAGGAGAACACCCTGAATGCTATCCTGGTCGGGAAGTTTGCTTTAATGAAGCCGGTTATGATGTTTGTCGATGGCCTCTGGGTGGAGATAATAAGGTGTATACCGGTTGCCCTGGCAAGCTGTGCAAGTCTGCCGATTGGTGGCTCGATCTCCCTCCCGGCAGTCATTATCAGATCGGCAAATTCATCGATAATAAGAATAATATAAGGCAGATACCTATGACCCTTCTCTGGATTAAGCCTCCTGGAAATGAACTTCTCATTGTATTCCTTGATATTGCGTGACTGTGCATCCTTGAGAAGCTCCAGACGGTTATCCATTTCAATGCACAGCGAGTTAAGTGTATTGATAACCTTCTGAGTATCAGTGATTATAGCATCTTCCTCTCCCGGAAGCTTTGCCAGAAAATGACGTTCAATCTTGGCATAAAGAGGCAACTCTACCCGTTTAGGATCGATAAGCACAAATTTAACTTCTGAAGGATGTTTCTTGTAAAGAATCGAAGTTATTATTGCATTGATTCCAACCGATTTACCCTGCCCGGTTGCTCCGGCCACAAGTAGATGGGGCATTTTTGTAAGATCAACAATATAAGGGTCGTTAGTGATCGTGCGTCCCAGTCCAAGGGCCAGGTCGAATTTTGTTTCCTGAAATGCCTTGGATGTGATCAGCGATTTCATTGAAACAATCTGGGGATTCTTGTTAGGTACTTCAATGCCAACGGTTCCTCTTCCCGGGATCGGGGCTATAATCCTGATTCCCAGCGCAGAAAGATTCAGGGCTATATCGTTCTCAAGCGATTTTATCCGGGCAAGGCGTACTCCCCGTTCCGGTACAATTTCATACAGTGTCACAGTCGGGCCCGACAGTTGCCGTAATGTGCTTTATGCTTATTTTATGATCTCCCAGCGTTTTGACTATATTTTCCTTGTTCTCAAGAACTTCAGCATCGTCAAAACTTGTATCGGATTTATGGTCAGTGAGTATTGAGACCGGCGGGAACTTGTATTTTGACAAATCAAGCGCTGGGATCATAAGTTCTCCCTGAACTTTTCCACTTCATGATCAGGCAATATATCGGTGGCTTCAGGTCTTCTTAATATTGATCGGAACGTTGTTCACTGCCGGTATTACTGTTTCCGTCCTTATCAACTTCGTGAATTATTGAACCGCGACCGCTGATTACCTGACTGTCATCCTCAAGTGTCGGACGTTTTACTACAAATTCAACCTCCTCATCGTCTTCCTCTTCGCCTCATCATCAGGTCCTTCCTCATCTTCATATTTCTGAGCACTCTTCGCTTCCGATTATCAGAAGGCACTTCAGCTGTAGTTCCGGGCTTGATTCCGGGTATAACACTTTTGATAGTTGAGGGTATTTTCTTTGTAAATGTCTCCGGTTTGAATTTAAGCGCAAAAACCAGGTAGGAGAGAGTTACAAAGGTTAATATTATTCCTGTACCAATTTTCCCTGCAAATGAATTCAGCCATTCTGTAATCTTAAATCCCTGTGCGCCTCCCGGCCCACTACCAAGGTAACCATCTGCATTGCCGAAGATGAATCCGAGTATAAGCGAAATGATAATGGCAGCAAAAGTGAATTTTGTTACAAGTTTCCAGAGATTGATTTTCGGGAAATTGAGCAGATACAAGCCCTATTGAACCGACAATAAGGGGAATAAAAAACGCACCATATCCAAAGCCGAAACCGATTATCATTTTTGCCAGAAAATGGCCGCTTTTTCCTGACCAGTTCTTTACATTAACATCTGCACCTGAGATTACCTGGGAATCGGACAGGCTAAGGTCGGTTTTCCACCAGAAAAGATATGCTACACAGGCAAGAAGAAGGTAAAATGCAAATCCTGTAATCAATATTCCAATAGCGAATTTAATTCTTTCGTCAGTAAAGAAAGATTTGGATTTAGCCTTTGACTTTGTTGTCTTTTTCCCTGTTTCTTCTTTTTCTTTCTTCATCTCAAATCAATAATTCCTGCAGAGGAAGCCATTTAAAGCACCCCAAAGGTAATAATTTTGATAAATAAGTATTGCTCACCGCCCAGCTCCATGCTCCCTGTTCCCGGCCCGACGCTATGAGCCCCTTACAGGCTGACCATCTTATTGATAAACTTATTGATATCCCTTTTTGAAACCATTTTGAACTTTTCCTTTCGTTCAAATGTCTTGTCGGGGATCTCTTTTTTGTAGACATTCTGGGCCACAAAATGAAATTCGGAGCGGCCGATAAAAAAGAAAAAGCTCATCAGTACTCCATCAATCTGGCAAAAAGGAGTTGATGCATTCGGGTCTTTAATGGGTATTTCTTTGGTATACCAGATATTGTAGATTTTGGAGCGGTCAAAGGGAAAGGTTACCTCAGCATTTTTGCAGACGAAAGCCGCATATCCTGGCGAGTCTTTAATGTCTTTCTGATCTCGATGCCATCCATTGCTTCAAATCCCGGATAAAGTTCACCGGGTTTGGAGGCATAGAAGTATCTTATCGTAAACATGCTGAGATATGTATCGTGTATTTCCTTTGAAGGATTTGATAAGTTTATTATTCCGGAATTGCCAAGAGGGGAGATGAGTTCATAAACAATCTTGTCGTCCTTGAAGGATACAACAAGATTTTTGGGCATCAATTCCTTTGGCATAAGAGTAATATGACCTTCGTACTGAACGTCATAATGGATCTCACCCTGCTTAATGGTCTTTCCCCTTTTTTCCTTGCAGGAGAAGTTTGTGAATAAAAAAATAATGAAATGAGGAAAGACGCTACCCGATCTCAAAACCATGATTTAAGTTGAAGACGTAAATGTAATTATTTTTTCAAAATTGTTTAAGACACCCTGATAATTATGCTCTGAGGTATAAGAAATTATGTTTTTTAACATATGTTATTAAACGGACGATTTTAAAAGCTCCCATCTCCCCGAAATTCAGAAATTCATAGCTTTGTGTTGATTGAAACGAGTTTTTCAAGTCACTTATTATTGTGAATCAGATAAATATTAAAATATATCTCTGTTGAATATGGGGAAGAAACTTGCAGTAGTTGCTTTAGGTGGAAACGCACTTCTTCGTGGTGATCAGGCAGGAACAATTGAGGAACAGGAGGAAAATACTACACAGACACTCGAAAACCTTGTCTTCCTGATAAATGAAGGATATGATCTGGTTATTACTCATGGAAATGGCCCGCAGGTGGGGAATATCCTTATGAGAAACGATGCCGGTGAACAATTGTATAATATTGCCCAGATGCCGGTCGATATCTGCGTGGCTGATTCACAGGGAGGAATTGGTTACATGATCGAACGGATGTTCAGAAATGTACTTAATAAACATGGTATCAATAAAAATGTGATCTGCATTGTTACACAGGTAATTGTTGATAAAAATGATCCAGCCTTCAATGATCCGCAGAAGAGAATAGGGAAGATCTATACGAGAAATGAAGCAGATTCCCTTGCTGCAAAAAAAGGATGGATCTTCAGGGAGGAAGTAAAGGCTGAAAATGGATTCAGACGCGTTGTTCCATCGCCGGCGCCGGTTGATATAATGAATTACTCGATAATCCGTGAACTTGCAATCGAAAGGTAATATTGTAATTGCAGCCGGAGGCGGAGGTGTTCCTGTATATATCGATGAGAAAAAGGATGTCAGGCCCGCCGAAGTAGTTATAGATAAGGACCTTGCTTCTTCATTGCTTGCTTCCGTGATAGGAGCTGATGAATTCTATATTCTTACAGATGTTCCATACATATATATTAATTATAAGAAACCGAATCAGGAAATAAAGGAGTTTCTCAATTACGCTGACACCTTGAAGTACCTGAAAGAGGGTCATTTCGCAAAAGGGAGCATGGCGCCGAAAATTGAAGCCTGCCTGAACTTCCTGAAAAAAGGAGGCCGCATGAGTGTGATCACTGAAGCATTTAAGCTGGCAGATAAAAAGTATGGGTCAAAGATCACAATGGAGTACGGCGAATAATGCCAGTCGCCTGCCGCCCGTTGCCTGTTGCCAGTCGCCTCTTTATTAAAATATTTATTACTTTTATCCCCTTCAAATTATTCCTGATTTATTCAACTTAAAATACTATCGTACCCATGTCAATCAACCTCCGCAATAGAAACTTCCTGAAGCTCCTCGATTTCAAGCCTGAAGAGATAAAATACCTGCTCGATCTGGCTGCTGATCTGAAAAAGGCCAAGAAAAACGGGACTGAACAGCAAAAGCTTAAAGGAAAGAACATCGCATTGATTTTCGAAAAATCATCGACCAGGACCAGATGCGCATTTGAAGTTGCAGCACTCGACCAGGGAGCCACATGTAACATACCTGGGACCAAGCGGTTCGCAGATAGGACAAAAGGAGTCAATGAAAGATACTGCCAGGGTACTTGGAAGGATGTTCGACGGGATCGAATACAGAGGTTACGGTCAGGCAATTGTTGAAGAGCTGGCGCAATATGCCGGTGTTCCGGTCTGGAACGGACTGACAAACGAATTTCATCCGACTCAGATATTAGCCGATTTTATGACAATGCTTGAACATTGCAGCAAACCACTAAATAAGATCTCATTCTGCTATCTGGGCGATGCGCGCTATAACATGGGTAATTCCCTGCTTGTAGGCGCAGCCAAGATGGGAATGGATTTCAGAACTGCTGCGCCAAAGGCATTTCAGCAGGGGAAAGAACTTGTTGAAACATGCAGTAAGATCGCAAAGGAGACAGGGGCAAAGATCAATATTACTGATAACGTTGATGAAGCAGTTAAGGGCGTCGATTTTCTTTATACCGATGTCTGGGTATCGATGGGAGAACCCGATTCTGCATGGGCTGACAGAATAAAACTAATGAAGCCATACCAGGTCAATATGTCAGTTGTCAAAAAAACCGGGAATCCGGAAGTAAGATTTCTGCATTGCCTGCCTGCATTTCACAACAGGGAAACCGGAGTCGGTGAGGAAATATTATCAGAAATTCGGTCTTGACAGTCTGGAAGTAACAGAAGACGTATTTGAATCAAAGCACTCAATTGTTTTTGACGAGGCCGAAAACCGTCTTCATACAATTAAGGCAGTGATGGTGGCTACTGCTTATCCACTCCTTCACAAAGTAGAATGTAATCACGAACGAAGCTGCCAGCTTCAGTCCGATACCGGTAAGAAATCCGAGCAGACTTCCGAATCCTGCTTTTATAGCGTATTTCATATCATCCTTAAAGATGAGTTCGCCGACCACAGCTCCTATAAACGGACCGATAATGATTCCTACCGGTCCAAGGAAAAGGCCTATTATAAGCCCTACCGTTGCTCCACGGGTTCCATATTTTGATCCACCGAATTTCTTGGTTCCCCAGATTGGAACAATATAATCGAGTATCGAAACCACGATCACAATTACTGCCAGTGTTATCAGGATAGATGTAGAGAAATCAGCGAATTTCGTAAAATGGAGTAAAATCAGTCCAAGGTAACTTAATGGCGGACCGGGGAGTACCGGTGCCAGACAACCAATTATTCCGAGGATCATCAGAATAATTGCCAATATTAACAGGATGTAGTCTAACATTCAGAAAGATACTCTTTATTTTTTACCAAGGTCATCAAATTCAATATTTGAAAATTCCCTTGTAGAAAGTTCTCCTGTTTCCTGTTTAACTGGTTCTTCTGATTGTATTGTTTCTGGTTTTAATTCATTTTTGCCGTTGCCGATAAATGTAACAGCATCTCTTAAACCGTCGGCAAACTTCTCAAAATCTTCTTTATAAAGAAAGATCTTGTGCTTTTCGTAGAAAACCTTTCCTTCTTTGCCAAGACGTTTTTTGCTTTCAGTGATAGTCAGGTAATAATCTTCCTTACGGGTAGCTTTAACATCAAAAAAATATGTCCTTTTTCCGGCTCTTACCACTTTAGTGTAGATTTCTTCCTTAACGATCTTTTCATCATTACTGCTGACAACTTCCTTAATTCCGGCTTCTTCTTCCATTTCGCTGTTAGTTTAGGTTAGGCTAGTGTTTTGATTGTCAAATGTAAGAATTATTTTTTCAAATCAAAATAAGCCCTTTTAAATGTGCCAAATTTTAGACTTATGTTTTGAAGGTAAAGGAAAAAAGTTATTTTTGCAGGCTAAAGCTGAGGTTCTTTATTAATGATAAGCAGGAGATTATTACGCATAAAAGCCCTTATGGCCCTTTATGCATTCAACCGCAGGGAAGACGAAAATCTTGCCCTTGCCGAGAAAGAGCTGATGTTCAGCATTGAAAAGACTTACGATCTTTATCATTATCTGCTTCTGCTGGTCCTTGAAATTGCCGATGTTGCTTCTGAGAAAATAGATCAGGCTCTGCAGAAAAGGATGCCAACCACCGAGGACCTAAATCCCAAAAGAAGATTTATTGATAACCAGCTGATTGCCCAGCTAAGAAAAAACAAGGGATTTAACGACTATATAGCCTCCAGAAAGCTTTCCTGGGTCAATTATTCTCATATACCAAGGTTAATGTTTAACAAAATGCTTGCATGGGATAAGTATGAGGAATATATGACCACTCGAGGTTCATAGTTATGCATCTGATAAGAAATTCATTATCAGTCTTATAACAGATCTTTTTGCAGCATCAGAGGATCTCGAGGCAAATTTCGAGGAACAGAGTATTTACTGGAACGATGATACCGGGTATGTGACTGTAATGATTGAAAAGACCCTTAAGAAATTCAAACAGGATAACGGAGAGAAAATCAGCATGCTGCCTCTTGTTCAAGAACAAGGAGGATGAGGATTTTGTCAGAATATTGTTCAGGAAAGCAATACTTCATTCAAAGGAATGTTCAGAACTGATAGACAACAATACGACCAACTGGGAGGTTGAGCGTATTGCCCTTATGGATATCCTGGTAATGCAGCTGGCAATCACCGAGATACTGGAATTCCCCGAAATCCCTGTCAAAGTTACTCTGAATGAGTATATTGAAATAGCCAAATGCTATTGTACTTCAAAAAGCAGTACATTTGTTAACGGAATTCTCGACAATATCGTAAAAGAAGTACGTGAAAAGGGTCTCTTTAAAAAGTCGGGCAGGGGGCTTGTTGGTGAGAAAAATTTTGATGTAAACTGAAAATCTGTATAGATTCCTGACATGAAAAACAGAGTGATCACATTTTTGTGGCTTAGTGTGCTTTTACTAACTGCATGCAGTTCAGGTTCAGGTAAGAAGTCATTATCTAATGGTAACCTTCCTGCCGAAGGCGAATCCGGAGAAATAAGTTTTCGGGAATATGAGCATGATTTCGGCAAAGTGACTGAAGGTGAAAAGATAGCCTGGATATTTGCTTTTGAGAATAAGGGTCCCGGGACTCTTGTAATAAGTTCAGCCAACACAAGCTGCGGTTGCACGGTAACAAAGTTTGACAGGGATCCGATCCCCGCAGGTAAAGGAGGAAGCCTTGAGGTTGTTTTTGATACGGAAGGCAGAAGCGGAATGCAGACCAAGACAATCTCTGTACACTCAAACTCCCCGGAGAAAGTGGTAATCCTTAAAATTACAGCTGAAGTAACTGCTGGTAATAAATAACAAATAACAAATAATAAATAATTATTGACTATGAACACTTTATCTTTTATTTTACTTATGGGACAGCCCTCCGGCACCACTGGCGGACAGGGAAATGCACTGATAACTTTTCTGCCGCTCCTGCTGGTTTTTGTAGTTTTCTATTTTTTTATGATCAGGCCCCAGATGAAGAAGCAGAAAGAGATGACCAATTACAGGAACTCACTTAAAAAAGGTGATAAGGTTATTACTACAGGAGGTATTTACGGCAGGGTGCAGGAAGTGAGAGACAACTATGTAATGCTTGAAGTTGGCGGTGATCTCAGGCTAAAGGTGGACAAAAGTGCACTGGTGAAGGATCCGACTTCGGATGTTGAATAGTTTGTATTTTTATTTACCCGTGTGAAAGGGACTATCCGGCATATGGTGGAGAAAAATTTTGGAAAAGGGAGCAGGCGGTATCGACAGAGATGTGATTGTTTTTGCTTTCTTCCTTTTACTCTCATTTATATTCTGGTACCTTAACTCGCTGGGGAAAAATATTGAGTCCGATCTAAAATATCCGGTAAGATATATTAACCTGCCAAAGGAAAGGGTTCTTTCTGCAGATCTGCCTCCCAGGCTTGACCTGTACCTGAAAGGTCCCGGTTATTCAATACTCAAGCTTAAGCTTTCAGGCAGTCGCGCTCCTTTGATCCTTGATTTTTCCACCATAAATTACCGTAGAGTGACAGGAAGCAAAACACTCAGCTATTATATCCTGTCCTCGGGACTTATTCCGAAACTTAAAAATCAGCTGCGTACCGAATGCGAAATCAATTTCAATAAAACCTGATACTCTTTTTTTCTCTTTTGACAGGATCATTGCAAAAGCTGTACCTGTTATTCCTGACATTGAGGTCCTGACTGAAAGGCAATACTCGGTTAAGGGGAATATTAAGATTAAACCTGATTCAGTAGTCCTAACCGGCCCGAAGCACATAGTTGATACAATAGAAAATGTAAGAACCCGCTTTAAACGACTCACAGGCGTTGATGAAACGATTACCAGGAGTATTGTGCTGAGGACCTCGAAGGAGTATTCTGTCTTCCGTGAAGAAAGTAATGATTACAATACCGGTTGAACAGTTTACTGAAGCTGAGATTCGTGTGCCGGTTAAGATCATCAACAGCCGTGATACGATTGATGTCAGGATCTTCCCCGACGAAGTGACCATAAGGTGCCAGGTTGCTGTAAGCGATTATAACCAGTTTAAAGAGAGGCCTTTTGAAGTTGTTCTCGACCTTAAGAAGGTAGATCTCAATTCCACCGATAAAATTCCCGTTGAAATTCCCAATGTTCCTCCTTTCGTAAATTCACTGAGAGTAACACCTTCCAAAGTTGATTTTCTCATCGAAAAGAAACTCAGATGAACAACAAGTCTGGTCACGGATTGAAACTTGGTGTTACCGGAGGTATTGGAAGCGGTAAGACTACCGTATGCAAGGTTTTTACGGTTCTTGGCATTCCGGTTTTTTCGGCTGATGCAGAGGCAAGGACAATTCAGGATTCCGACAGTGAAATAATGGATAAAATTAATATCCTTGCCGGCAAAGGACCTTTATCTGACAGGGAAACTCGACCGGCCTGAGCTGGCACGACTAATTTTCAATGACAAAGCCCTTGCTTGAAAAAGTAAATGCTCTTGATTCACCCGGTTGTATTCAGGAATTTCAGGAAGTGGGTATCAGAACAGGATTCGCCTTATACAATCATGGAGGCTGCCATTCTTTTTGAGAGCGGGGCTTACAGATTCATGGATAAGATTCTTACAGTAGTTACTCCGATGGAGGAAAGGATCGAAGAGGCTAGTCAAGGGAAACAAGTTTACAAGGGAACAGGTGATGGAACGCATTAATAATCAGATCGACGATGAATCACGGATAAAACAATCCGATTATATTATCTTCAATTCTGAAAATGATATGATAATTCCTGCCATCCTGGGAGTTCATGAGGAAATATTAAACTTGTATAAAAAAGCAATTTGATATATGGGAAACTTTGGAAAATGGATAGGAGGAGGTCTTGGATTTGTGATGGGTGGTCCTCTTGGTGCTGTACTGGGTTTCCTTGTCGGCTCAATGGTAGATAACACAACCATTCAGACATCCATGTATACAGGTTCTGCAAGCCAGACGGCTCAGGGTGATTTCGGAATGAGCCTGCTTGTCCTTATTGCCGCGATGATGAAGGCTGACGGTAAAGTTGTCAAATCTGAGCTGGACTACGTTAAGCAGTTCTTTGTGACTCAGTTTGGTCCGTCTCAGTGCAAATGAAGCGCTGCGGATGCTCAGGGATATTCTTAAGCAGGAAATTCCCATCAGGGATGTGTGTCAGCAGATAAGCAGGAACATGGATTATTCATCACGTCTTCAGCTTCTTCATCTTCTTTTTAATATTTCAATTGCCGACGGTGAGATGCATCCCCTGGAACTCGAAGCAATAGAAAAAATGTCGGGATATCTCGGCATATCCTCATCCGACTTTCTTTCAATAAGGAACATGTTTGTTCCCGAAACTGATTCAGCCTATAAAATCCTTGAAATTGAGCGGACTGCTAACCGACGAAGAGGTTAAGAAAGCATACAGGCGGATGGCAATGAAATATCATCCCGATAAGGTAAGCCACCTTGGAGAGGAATTCCGGAAAACAGCCGATGAGAAGTTCAGGAAGGTAAATGAAGCCTACGAAAAAATCAAGAAGGAAAGAAACATAAACTGATTATTCTTCACTAAATAATATTCCAATAAAACATAAGTTTATTTACAAGAATTAAATTTGCATACAAAAAAGACAGCTATGGTATTAAAGGACATATTGGCCATTTCCGGTGAACAGGGTCTCTTCAAATTTATAGCTCAGGGCAAAAATGCAATAATTGTCGAACATATCGAAACTGGAAAAAGAAGCAGCGCATTCAGTTCTGCCAAAGTGAGCTCGCTTGAGGACATTTCGGTATTTACTGAAAATGAAGATCTTCCGCTTGGTAAAGTATTCGACAAGATATTTGAGAAGGAAGCAGGCGGACCGGCGATTGATTCAAAATCCGATCCTGAGAAGCTGAAAAAGTATTTCCAGGAAATAGTCCCTGATTATTCAAGGGAAAAGGTTTATGTGAGCGATGTTAAGAAAGGTCGTGCTTTGGTATAATATTCTCCAGAAGAAAAATATGCTGATAAGAGAGGAGCCTGAAAAGAGTGGAGAGTGCCGACAAGACTGAGCCCGAACCTGAGACCAAAGCACCAGCTCCCGTAAAGAAAAAGAAGAAAAGCACACCCGGATCAAAAGAACAGAAGTAACAGCGATATAAATCAATTTGCCATGAATTTTGGTGGTAGTGAGGTAGTTTATGATTATGCTGCTTCAGGTATAATTATTATTCCTGTTCCTTACGATGAAACCAGCACATGGATGAAAGGCGCCGATAAAGGTCCGGATGCAATTATGAAGGCATCTGTCAATCTTGAGTTTTATGATGTTGAAACTGAATCAGAGGCACATCTTCATGGCATTCATACAATTGACCCGGTCAGTGAGAAAGGATCACCCGAAGCCCTGGTAAATGAGGTGTACAAAGTAACTCAATCTGTCCTGAATGATTATAAGTTCCCTGTCATAGTCGGGGGTAATCACACTGTCAGTATTGGTTCCATAAGAGCATTTTCCGAACGGTTCAAGAACCTGTCAGTTCTCCAGATGGATGCACATACCGATCTGAGACAGAAATATGAAGGATCATTTTTTAACCATGCCTGTGCTATGGCCAGAGCCCGCGAATATGCTCCCATTGTCCAGGTAGGCATCAGGAGCATGGCATCAGAAGAGACACCCCTAATGGACAGAGGTAAAATATTCTTTGCCCATGAGCTGTATCACAAAAAGAAGTTATATTCCAAAGCTATTGAGACGCTTTCAGAAAACGTATACATAACCATCGACCTCGATGTATTTGATCCCTCGCTTATCCCATCAACGGGAACACCTGAACCTGGTGGTCCTGAATACTTTGAGATTATGCATTTCCTCAGGGATGTAATCAGGGAAAAAAACGTCATTGGGTTTGATGTGGTTGAGCTGTGTCCCTCACCTGCAAACAAAGGACCAGATTTTGTCGCGGCAAAAATTATCTATCAGCTTCTCAGCTATAAATTTGCGAAGCAGCCCTAATCATCATCTTTCGCTTTTTCCCAGATCACATTCATTTCGTCAAGACTCATATCATGAAGTGATATCCCCTTCGAAAGTGTTTCCTTTTCAAGGTAATTAAAGCGCTTTATGAATTTCCTGTTCGTTTTTTCAAGCGCTGCTTCGGGATCGATGCCATATAACCGGGCAGCATTGATTAACGAGAAGAATACATCGCCAAGCTCCGATTCAATTCTCGCGCTATCGTGATTCTCAATTTCTTCCTTTAGCTCGGATATCTCTTCCATTACCTTATCCCAGATCTGCTCGCGGACCTCCCAGTCGAAACCCACACCTCTGACTTTTTCCTGGATCCTGTTTGCTTTTACAATTGCAGGGAGAGAGGAAGGGACACCTGACAGAACAGGTTTATATCCTGAGTTTTCCTTTATCTTAAGATGTTCCCAGTTCCTTTCAACTTCGGAGGCACCTGAGACCTTTATTTCACCAAATACATGAGGATGCCTGTAAACAAGCTTCTCATTGATCCCTTTAAGGACATCTGTCATTGAAAACAGATTTTTTTCAGATCCTATTTTGGCATAAAAAACAATATGAAGCATAAGATCGCCAAGCTCACCTTTTATACCTTCGTCATCGTCTGAAAAAATAGCATCCGCAAGCTCATACGTCTCTTCAATTGTAAGCTTTCTGAGGCTTTCATTGGTCTGCTTCATATCCCAGGGACATTTAACCCTGAGATTATCAATAATATCAAGGAGTCTGTTAAACTCCTCACAGCTTCGTTCTTTATCAGTCATTAATTATTTGTTTTAAAACAACCGGTTGGGTGGCGCTGCCTTGTTCAGCATGTCGATCCTGACAGAGGAACCAACTTCAAGGCTGAGTAGTTCGGAAATATCAGCGCCATTTATTGACATTTCAAGAAGATCGAGCTGATTGAACCTGGCAAGTAATTCTCCAACAGGCACATCACTGTAGGTTCTTGAAATATTTTCTGTATAGTTCTTATTGCTTTGGATTGAAATTCTGAACTTTTCGTTTTCAAAGATGCGGTCAAAAATCTCCCTTGTAATATTCGAAATCACATTCCCGTAAGAATCAATAAAAATTATGCTCCCGATAACCACTTCTTTGTCGATGGTTGCCCTGAGAGGCAGCTTTTCGCTTATCTTATCGAGCCTTGTCCCGAGCTGGGATGGGTTCTTTCCATTGAACAGGTCCGACGCTGCTTTAGCAAAGATCTCCAGCTCATCGGTTGAACCGTCATTATCAATTCTGACGATCTCGTCGGGTTCTGAATTAAGTATCAGGTAAAAAATGCCATTATCGGTCCCGATGAAAAAATGATCCTTTGCCCTGATAATAAGAAAATTCTCATCTTTATGGGCTTCAGAATGAATGCATATGATGTGAATGGAGCCTTTCGGGTAATTAAGATAGGTATTTCTTATAATAAAAGATGCCTGTGCAATATTGAATGGCGGAATATTGCAGGCATTGTCAACAACTGTTGCCCCTGGACATAAACTGCAAAGTTTCCCTTTTATGATTCCATTGTAGATATCATCAGGCCTCCATTCAGTAGTAAGGGTTATAACCGGCATCGGGAAAAAACTTAGAACAAAGATAATCTTCTAAAGAAAAAATAAACTTACTTTGTATCGATCAAAAAATCTTTTTTACAAACTGTTGGCTAAATTTCTGGCTGATAATTGAGAGGAAAGGAGATCATATAACTTTTGAAAGATTTAATGACAGAGATAATAATATTTCTTGAGGATATCGATCCTGTAATATTTTACGGTACAAATAATTCCCTTCTTGATAAAATCCGCAGTTTCTTCCCCAAAATAAAGCTCGTGGCCAGAGGCAACGAAATAAAATGCATTGGGGAGGAGACAGAGATCACATTATTTGCAGAAAGGTTTAATGAGATCCTTGAATATTACCGTAAATACCGCAGGCTTGATGAGCAGGATATTGAAAAGTACTTTTTTGATGCCGATCACCTGAAAAGCGCATCAAATGGTGAATTTGAGCAGGTAATTGTTTTTGGAACAAGCGGAAAGCCCATCAGGGCAAGAACTGTCAATCAGCTGCTTCTGGTAAATGATTACAAGACCAATGATCTGATCATCGCGGACGGCCCTGCAGGAACCGGGAAGACATATACATCCATTGCATTGGCAGTCAGAGCTTTGAAAGAAAGAGAAGTGAAGAAAATCGTTCTGACACGTCCGGCTGTTGAAGCAGGGGAGAGGCTTGGCTTTCTTCCGGGAGACATGAAGGAAAAGCTCGATCCTTATCTGCAGCCACTGTATGATGCACTCCATGACATGATCCCTTTCAAAAAGCTTGAAACATGGCTGGAAGATGGAACTGTTCAGATTGCTCCGCTTGCCTTTATGAGAGGAAGGACGCTTGAAAATGCCTTCGTAATCCTCGATGAGGCACAGAATGCGACAATAAGCCAGCTAAAAATGTTTTTGACAAGGATGGGGGTCTGCTCAAAATTCATTATGACCGGAGATACTACCCAGATAGATCTTCCAAAGAAGAATGAATCGGGCCTGCTTCAGGCAATGAGGATACTTGCCAATATTGAAGGCATATCAATTATCAAATTTGATGAAGGTGATATAGTACGGCATAAACTGGTGAAGAGGATTGTCAGGGCTTATGAACAGGAGGAAAACACTCCCCCGATCCCTCTTTAGAGGGGCAAGGGGGATAGAAATAAACATAGAGAAAATTTTAAAATATTTATGGCAAAGACGATTCTGACCTCAGATTTCAAGTTCCCAGGACAAAAAAGTGTCTACAAAGGTAAAGTAAGGGATGTATACAATATCGATGACAAATACCTTCTGATGATTGTATCGGACCGGATATCAGCCTTTGATGTTGTTCTGCCACGAGGAATACCCTATAAGGGACAGGTCCTTAACCAGATAGCTTCAAAATTCCTCGATGCCACCAGGGAGATTGTTCCGAACTGGAAAATTGCAACTCCTGATCCCACAGTAACCATCGGTCATATCTGCAAACCGTATCCGGTTGAAATGATTGTAAGGGCATACCTGACAGGCAGCTCCTGGCGGACATACAAAGCCGGGGTGAGGAAAATCTGTGGAATCCCTTTGCCTGATGGCATGAAAGAACATCAGAAATTCGAGGTTCCGATAATTACACCCACCACCAAGGCGGAGCATGGAAAGCATGATGAGGATATTTCACGTGAGGAAATTATTAAAAGTGGTCTTATTCCTGAAAAAGAATATGACCTGATCGAAAAGTATACAATGGATGTTTTCCTGAAAGGCTCGGAGATCGCAGCCCGGCATGGTCTGATTCTTGTAGACACAAAATATGAATTTGGCAATAAGGATGGACAGGTGATGCTGATTGATGAAATAAATACTCCTGATTCTTCACGGTACTTCTATGCAAACGGATACCAGGAACGGTTCGATAAAGGTTTACCTCAGAAGCAGCTATCAAAGGAATTTGTGAGAGAATGGCTTATGAAAAACGGTTTCCAGGGGCAGGAAGGGCAAAAAGTGCCACTTATGACTGATGACTTTGTTGCTCAGGTTTCAGAGAGATATATTGAACTTTACGAGAAAATAACCGGAGAGAAATTTGTCAGGTCTGATATAACCAATGTCCGGGATCGAATTGAAAAGAACTGCCTTAATTTCCTGATAACACTTTGATCAAAATGATTTATAGGATTTTTAAATTAAGATATTTAGTTGCAGTATTAGTAATGCTGGTTGCAAGCCCCCAGGTTTGGACGCAGGTCGCTGTTGAAAGATCAAAGACCAAAGTTGTAATTTCAGGTATCACATACTACCTGCACGAAGTAAAAAAAGGGGAGACCGTTTATTCAATTTCAAGAGCTTACGGAATTACTGTTGAACAGCTTGCAAAGGAGAATCCCTTAGCTTTGAGCGGACTAAAGGAGGGCCAGAATCTGAGGATCCCGGTCGCTATCGTCAATACTGCACCTTCATCACAGATTTCCCAGCAAATGCCGGGTACGCGGGATGAGGATAAGTATATCTATCACCGGCTTCAGCCAGGGGAGACAATTTATTATCTGGCGAGGACCTTTAGTGTTTCAGAAAATGATATTATCCAAAGCAACCCCGGAATTGATATAAACAAGCTCCCGCTTGGCTATGAGATCGTAATCCCCAGAAAAGAGTTCATGAATGAGAAACAGAATTTTTCGCAAAGGGACTCTCAGGCTTATTACCATAAGGTTGTTAAGGGGGAAACAATGGCATCCATAGCGCAGCAATACGGCTTGACTGTGCGTGAATTAAGGAGGGCAAACAGGGATACCAGGTTCCCGCAGGTTGGAGATTATCTCAGGATCCCGGGTATGAAAGTTCCTGAAAGCAAACCTGCTGAAGCGATTTCACAGGATACGGTTCCACTGGTTCCTGAGGAACAGATGGTTTATCTTGAGAAACCTTCGCAATATACATCTGTCAGGAATCTGGGAGGTTCAATTGATGTGGCAGTTCTTCTGCCTTTTTACCTCGATGATAATATGAAACGGGCCGAAGTCGATTCCTCAAAGTCGGTGAAGGGTAAAAAGATCTATAAAATGATTAACAGGGAGGATGACTGGATATATCCCCGCAGCCTGGGATTTGTTGAATTGTATGAAGGTATTTTACTGGCAGCGGATACCCTCAGATCTCTTGGCCTTAATATTGATATTCATGTTTTTGATATAAAAAATGATACCGTTGAAGTGGCCAGGCTCATAAGCTCAGGCAGCCTTGCCAACATGGATCTGATAATCGGACCTGTCTTTTCCAGGAACCTGGCACTTGTCGCTGCTTACGCAGGAAGTCTTGGTATCCCGGTAGTTTCGCCTGTTCAGCTTAACAACAATTCATCCCTGGTAAACAATCCAACCCTTTTCCTGGCGAGTTCTTCGCTTGAGGTTGCCCAGAATGCAATTGCAAGAAAAGTAGGAGAATATTACAACAGCAACATGGTTCTGATCCATTCAGATTCCGAGGTTGAAAATCAGGATTACAGCAGATTCAAAAGCAGTGTTCTGAGTGAACTGAGTTCGAAGATCCCTTTCGAGGAAATAAAGCTTAAGGATTTGGTTTTCTATAGCAGGTCAGTATTTGGGAATGATTCAATAAACCGTCTTGCTCATGCCCTTTCTGACCACTCCCCGAATGTAATTGTCATTGCTTCTGAAGATAACCCTGTTATGAGCGAATCGCTAACAAACGTCCATGCCCTGTCGCGAAAATATAATCTGAATGTATTCGGATACCCCAACATGAGATACCTTGATAATCTTGATCACAAAATCTGTTTCGATCTTGGACTCATGATATATTCGCCTTACTGGATCGATTATTCAAAACAGAATGTACAGCAGTTCAATTCTGACTTCAGGAAGAAATTCTTTACCGAGCCCAGTGAAATAAGTTATGCATGGACAGGATATGACATTGCCTATTACTTCCTGTCAGGGTTGGCAATGCATGGGAAGGAATTCATTGTTCATCCCGAGATCCATAATCCTGAGCTCCTCCATACCGATTATGATTTCAGACGTAAATCAGTTAATGACGGTTTTGAAAATGAAAAGTTGTTCCTGGTCAGATATTCAAATAATTACAATCTGGAACTGGTCAAAGATGACAATATTACAATCCTGAGGTAATTAACCTTGAATGTGATCAAAAAGCGCTGAATCTATCAATTGTTAATGAAAATTAACAAAAGGGAATATTAAACCACTGTTAATTGTCTATTAAGGGTATGATTAAAGAATCGTACAGGCAGAAGGAAGATTCTGAACTGGTGAAGTCTTCTCTGGAAGGTGATAAGCAAGCCTTTGGAGAAATTGTGGATCGATATCAGAAGATGGTTGCACGTACGGTCAAAAGCATGCTTGGCGATACAGTTTTTTCGGAAGATATTGGACAGGAGGTATTTATTAAGCTGTTCTATTCACTTTCGGAGTTCAGGGGAGAAGCAAAGCTTTCAACCTATATTCAAAAGATTGCAGTGAACCTCACCCTGAATGAAATAAAAAGAAGAAAAAGGTTCTTTTCAATGTTCTCACAGAAGGGGAACAGCGAGATGTTTGAGTTTGAAATTGCAGATCATGATACTGAAGAAAAAAAGGAGGCTTCGGAAGTGGTCAGCAAAGCTTTAATGAGCATGGATCCTAAGTTCCGAATAATAGTGACAATGAGGATGTTACAAGGTTATTCCACCAAGGAAACCGCGGAAATGCTTAACCTCCCCCTGGGGACAGTTCTTTCCAGGTTGTCCCGGGCGCAGGAGCAATTAAAAGCAATTTTGAGAAAACTATAGTTGTTATGAAAGTTTCAGATCTTAAAGAATTGTTAATCAGGTCACTTGATAAGGAAAGCGATCCTGAAGATGCGTGCAGGAAAATAGAGGAGGCAGGCATTACATACAATTTCAGGTACGGATTCCGCGACAAGGTCCTGGATAAGATTTATTCTGCCGGAACCACTGTGGTTCGCGAGGTCGAATTCGTAAGGAACCTGAACAGTGTTTTTTACCGGATAGCCCTTACTGGTGCAGCTGCCATAGTGGTGCTGCTTATATCAATCTATCTGATACAGGGATCACTTTCCCTGAATTCCTTTCTCGGACTTGGTGATAGTTATGACGAAAGCATTTTATGCCTGTTAACCGGAAATTGAAATTCTCATGAAGACAAGAACCATATTGCTTGGCATAATAACCCTGATAATAGGATTTGTCCTGGGAATGCTAACATCAGCCCAGCTTCGCTTAAACCGGCTGAAACCTGTCAGGGTGTATTTTTCTGAAGAACGGTTCCGGGAAGGATTCTATAAGACAATTCAACCCGATGAGGCACAAAAAGTGAAAATCGAACAGATCCTTGACAAGTACGCCAAAATAAACAGTGAAACGCAAAGCGATTTCAGAAAGGAACTCGACGCAAACCTTAAGGCAATGCGAAAAGAGCTTGATTCACAGCTGACCAAAGAGCAGCTAACCCGTCTGAAAGAGATGGATGAACGCCGCCAGGAAATGATGCGTCAGGAAAGGGAAAGACATAAGAATGATACAACGGATTTTAGAAATTTCAGGCGACGATCGCCCGACAGATATCCTGGTCCCGGCAGACCTTTTGATCCTAATGATCGGCATTCCCCGGATGGTCCTCCGCCACCAATACCCGGTCAGGACTCAGTGATGTCACCCGACAGAAAATAAGAGATAATCAAGAAGAATCGGCAGATCGTCCTTGTTGACGCCAAGTGAAAGCAGGAGAGGTTTGTCCTCATCAAATATCGCCATGAATTCTTCCCTGGTAATCCCTCCGCTGTTTATGCTTAACCTGTAAAGAGTCAACTGCTTCCTTTTTGTTACCGCGGCATAAGGCCAGATGACCCTTGTTTATATAATCATGGGCATTAAGCTTCCCTGAAGATAAACGTTCATAATATTTTTCCGATTCATCAAACCTTCCAAGTGCAAAATAACAGTCGAGTCGCTGGCGTTTTCCACAAAAGAAGCCGTGCCATTCCTGGCCGGACTCGCCGGAAGTGACGCCGATGCCGATGTGCGCTCTTTGGCGGCTTGGGCAATCAGCGCCCACACCGACGATCAGAACATGGCGCAGACGCTGACCGCCATGGCAGAGCAGGAGACAGAGGCCGATGTCCGTCGCCGTCTGTACGAAGCGATGTTGCCGCAGTCGGACATTCCATCCGAAGCAAAAGTCGCCGATTATCAAGGGCAGCACGATGTTGCCGCGCGCGTGGCTGGATTCAACGCCCTCTGCCGCGCCGCCGGCGAGTTACCATGGGGCTGCTGCTACAACATTTGACCAGCAGATCGTGCTCGGTTGCTACAGATAGCCACTTCGGAGAACAGCCTTAACATCCAGATGCGCGCCGTGTTTGCATTGCCGGCGGGCGCAAACCCGGCGGTGCAGGACGCGCTGGCGGTCATCGCCGACGAGCGTGCCCCAGGTCGCCACAGCCGCACAGAATGGATCGCGAAAGAAGAACCATAGAACAAGAAATCAGGAAGCGACTCACCATGACCACAACTCGATCGAAATCAGGCCGAACCCTCGTTGGTCTTGTGCCTACAACTGTTGGCGTGCCGGTGGCACTGGTGCAGGCTAACATGAACTGGACCATCGTCATCACGCCCAAACACAGTGGTTGACGTCATTTGGTCCACTTCTTCGTCGCCAGTCGCCAGCGGCACGACTTCATCCCGTAAATCCGGGGACTTCTGTCAACACCTACTCCTATGTGGATCTGACGTTCCAACCGTAGCACGGGTGGCAGCATCGTAAGATCATGAAGAACGCCGATGACGGACGAGCGCCATCGCATGCGGAGCTACACCACCAGTTCGGGCCGGTGAGTCAGGCGCACGTGAACACCGAGCGCAGTGCTCTCCGGGGGCACGACGCCACCAGTGATTGATCCAACCGGTAATTCGGGTTCTCATTCCCGACGAACGATCTATCGCTGACCGCCATTGCCGATATCACGGGCAACTACACGGGCGTCACGCCTTCCAGCCAACATCGCAACTACGACGTGGATGTGGCGCAGGATGAGTCCGGTAAAGTCGCCGCCATGGGCACCGTGGCTGGATCGCTCCCACGGGCGGCGGCCAGTTGGAAGGCAGCGTCGGAGCGGTCACCACCGTCAATAACGAGCCGACCGCGCAGTTGAAAGGGACGTTCGCGGGTACCGGCGATGGCGGCGGCCACCACCGCCAGCTGGTACTCGGGGCAAGGCCCGGTGAAATTGCAGGACATCGGCTCTGGCACCAATGGCATTTCTGGCACGGGCAGCGGCGCGGCCAAAGTTGCCTGGTGTTCGTGGACACTGCCAAGAACACCCCGATCAACGTGCCCGCGACGCCGAGCATGAGAAACAACTTGCACAAGAGCTGGAGTATCGCGCTCACCATCACGACCAAAATCAATTTAAATTCTGTGGAAAGCCTGTTTGAGGCTGCTGAATATTTGGGTCATGTCAGTGTCGAAAAACAAAAACAGCATTTAAGTTCTCAAGGCCAATCCGCCTTTAATCCTTCCGCCAGCTTTATTCTGGCGGGCCAAATCGGCACCGATCCGCATGGCGCTTACATGGTCTATGCAGAAGGTAACAGCATAACCAGTTCCGCCAATACGCCTTTTCTGCAAATTGGTGAAAGTAAATATGGCAAACCCATTCTGGACCGGTTTCTTAAGCTAGGTACATCGATTGACGAAGCCGCGCGTTGCTGTCTCGTGTCCATGGACTCTACCATTCGCAGTAATGCCTCTGTCGGAGCGCCTGTGGAAATGCTGATTTACCGTAAAAACAGCTTTAGCCTGGATGAATATTACTGTTTTGATGACGATGATGACTATATGTTGCGGCTAAGACGCAGCTGGGAAACCAAGCTGCGTGAAGCGATTGCAGCATTGCCTACTTTGGATAAAGGATCAATTCGGCCTATGCGGGTTGGAAAATTGTAGATGGGGCAATACCTGTTAATGCCAGCCTGCTCGTCTGGTCGGCGACAGGAACTTCGAAAAAGGAGTTGATTCCACCTAATGACGGACAAACACTTTGAACAATTTGGCTGGATCGGATTCATTCTGATCGTTAGCGCGTATCTGTTTGTTACAATCAGATTCCTGGATGTCACCTCCTCCTGCATATCACCTGATGAATTTGATCGGCGCATTATGTATGGTTGTCAACGCCAGACATAAAGAATCCAAACCATTGTTTTGGCTGAATGTGGTTTGGTCTCTGGTTGCGGTTATTGGTTTGATTCAAATTAATTGAATGTCAAAGCGGAATTGCTTCCCAAAAAACCAACACACTTTGTTAGAATTTTCGAGATTTAACGATGGGCAAAGCAAGCCGGAAAAAACAGTTACAAAGACAACAAAAACAGTTTGGAGATATTAAATTATCCGCTGCGCTCATAGAATTATGCGAACCGTTTGAGCCTGAAAATCTGTCCGCAAAGGAATTTGAGAAGCTGATAGCGTTAGCTGCCGTAGCATGGAATATTGCCGTGTTACCCAAAGAAGAACGACTGGAAAAATTGACTGCCTTCATTGAAACAATGCCAAACATGAAAGAAGAGCTGGAAACAGAAATTGACACAGTATTACATGATGATTCAAAAGACACCGACTTCGCACCTGCAACGACCATGCTCCACTTCATCGGCGCCATGATTCAGCGTAAAGACGAGCTGTTTCCAAACGATATCAGGATTGTGTTGAACTACAACGTCAAAGATAGTCCGGAAGGACCTCATCTTACCGTATCATCTGCGCCGATAAATCCGGAACGCATTGATACTACTATCACTGGATAGTCGACATTCATTTTACCCATGGTGATAACTCATAACAACAGGTATTCAACCGATAAGTGATACCTGGCATGCTGGTAACCGCCCAGGGTGCACGCCAGTTCGACATAGTGAATGATAAACGGCTCGTCAATCCGGTTTTACTCCTCCGTAGTCCTCAAAAACCAGTTATCAGCAATCTGGGCATGTAAAGCTCCCAGTTTATTTTGTAAGCCATCGAGAATCACCCGCAGTTGTTCTTGCGTGGTTTGCCGGGTATCAATGGCTTGCACAAACGATTGCAGTTCGATGAGTTTCAGAGGCAACCCATCGTTATTAGGTAACCTACTGATGCAAAAGGATATTTCAGCTATACAGCAACCCACGGACCGGGGCAGATTGGTATCCAGCAACAAAAAGTTAAGCACATCATCGCCATTAACCCTGCTGCGCATTTGTTGTCGATACATCAACAATGCATTCAGGGCCTTTAAAACATTCATCCATAATATCGTTTCGTATTGACGCATTTCATCACTACGCGATTCCGACAGCAGCAAAGAGGCCAAATCCAGAATTCGGCTGGTCATGTCGGCACGTTCGATGTTTCTGCCCAGTAGAATAAAACGATACGGGTGATTATGGCTCATATAGCCGGATAATAACCCGGTAAAACGCTGGCAACCTTTTAGAATCTCATTAAGAAATATGACGCGGTGACGTCGATTGGCGACAGTCTCCAGATTGTTTTTCGCAAAGAGATACATTTCATTGACTTGTTCCCAGGCCTCATCGGGCAACAACTCCCGGGAAGTGCGAATATTTTCCCTGGCCGCGCTCAACGACGAAACCAAAGACCCCGGATAACTTGCGTCCGCCAAAAGAAAACGAGTGATATTACGCTCATTGGCAACGTTGTTTTTTTCGTAAAATTGCTGTTCCGAGGCATTGATGAGGATCAATTGCCGCCAACCCATTTCAACACCCTTGGGTAAGTCCATTAATAAATTCATGTGCACACTGACCAGTCTGGCAATATTTTCAGTGCGTTCCAGATAACGAGCCAGCCAATACAGGCGTTCTGCTGAGCGAGATAACATTAGTTGTCCTCCATATTAATAATCCAAGTATCTTTACTGCCGCCGCCTTGTGAGGAATTAACCACCAGCGAGCCCTTTCTCAGCGCGACCCGGGTTAAGCCGCCTGCCGTCACAAAGGTGTTTTCGCCTTGCAAAATAAACGGGCGAAGATCGATATGGCGGGGTTCGAACTTCCTTTGCACAACGTGGGTGCGGTAGAAATCGCCAAGGTGGGCTGGGCAATGTAATTACGCGGATTTTTTTGGATAATTTGCCGGAACTCTCCAACTTCTTTGGCCGTTGCATGAGGCCCGACCAACATACCGTATCCGCCAGATTCATTGGCAGGTTTGACAACCAGTTCAGCCAGATGTGCCAACACATATTCAAGGTGTTCGGTTGTACACACAAATAGGTTTGCACATTCGGCAAGATGGGTTCTTCGTTCAGGAATAACGGATCATTTCCGGCACATAGGCATAAACCACTTTGTCATCGGCAACACCAGCGCCCGGCGCATTAGCCAGGGAGACATTGCCGGCTTTCCAGGCACGCATCAAGCCTCGAACACCCAGTGTCGAATCTTTACGGAATACTTCAGGATCAAGAAAATCATCATCGATGCGTCGGTAAATAACATCGACTTTTTCCAGGCCTTCGATCGTGCGCATGTAGACGCAATCATCGTCATTGACCACCAAATCGTTGCCTTCAACCAGTTGTGCGCCCATTTGCTGGGCTAAATAAGCGTGTTCAAAATAGGCTGAATTATAAATCCCGGGGGTTAATACTACACAGGCAACTTGCCCATTTTGGTGCGGCGCGATTGACGACAACATGGCTTGCAATTGGGTCGGGGTAATCGTCGATGGGCAGAATATCTATGCCCTGTAATAGTTCCGGGAACACCCGTTTGGTAATAACCCGGTTTTCCAGCATATAAGAAACTCCGGATGGAACACGTAAATTATCCTCCAGAACATACATCATGCCATCTTTATCACGCACCAAATCAGTGCCGCAAATATTGGCCCAGACATTGTAACTAGGCTTCATGCCTACGCATTCCTTGCGAAAGTTTTTTGAACTGAAGATTATCTCCCCGGGCATTTTACCTTCCTTGATAAACGTTTGCTCACTGTAAACATCACTGATAAAACAGTTCAAAGCGGTCAAACGCTGTTTTAAGCCCTTTTCAATAATCCGCCATTCCCTGGCATCAATAATGCGCGGAATGATGTCAAAGGGCCATGCCCGATCAATATTGCCCTCATCACTGTACACTGTGAAACTGATACCCATTTCCATAATAGCCAGTTCGGCAGCCATTTTCCGCTTGTCTATGTCTTCTTTCTTAAGTGAATTTAGGTATTGACACAAACCGTGACTCACTGGGCGCGATTGAAATTCAGAATACATCAGTTCATCGTAAGCACTGTCGGTTTTATAGTTTTTCCAAATTGATTTCATGACACTTTACTAATGATGTTTGCTTTTACAAACTTGAAGCATGAATAGTGCCAAATTAAAAAGTTGATTTTGGTAAGAGCTGATTGAGACGCCCACTATTTTTTTATGATTGTACTTAATGCAGCGCAACAGCATTTTTTAAAGTACGAGGGAGGATAAAAAAATAGAGAATGGATATTGTAAAATCCGGCTTATAACATAAACAAACCTGGATTCTCTGTAAACAATGTGCCTCTTTGGTGCACAGCCATTAATTCAACATTACAGGGGGATTGGAGCAATTTCAGAGTGAAAAGCATCATTGAGACGCGATATACCACGTCTCTGCCGATATTCTTTAAGATACAGCGAATCCGATTTTGATGGTGACTTGCCAGTGAGCAACCTTGCCATCCGCTATGTGCCCCTCGGGTTTCTACAACTTCAAACCAGCGCATGTCATGGATAGTTTGTGATGCCTTGCTGATAGCGTTTTCAATAGCTTCCTGAATACCAACTGGTGATGAGCCGGTCAGTTCAATTTTCTTGTAAACATGGTCAGTCATGATATGTCCTCGTTTTAAGTAAATAATCCAGTTCCTGCAAGCGTTCCGGCGTACCAATATCCATCCAGAATCCTGCATAGTATTGTCCTGTAACACGCTGGCTTGCAATGGCCTGGCGTAATAAGGGACCTAATTTACTGCTTCCTGCAGGTGTGTTGTCAAACAACTCCGGGCGGTACAAACCAATTCCGCTAAAGGTCAGTTTTTCCGGACAGCTTTCTATAACTTTGCCGGTATTATCCAGACCAAAATCACCTTTTGCATGATGTTCAGGGTTCTTGACCAGAACCAAATGCGCTAAATCAACCGACCTATTTTTGAGTTCGGCAAAAGGAAAGTCAGTGACAATATCACCATTGACTACCAAAAAAACCTCGCTTCCCAGCAAAGGCAGGGCGTTAATAATCCCCCCGCGGTTTCCAGGGCATGTTCGCCTTCGGGCGAATACCGAATGCAGGCACCGTATTTCTTGCGTCACCCAAGTGATCTTCAATTTGCTGGCCCAGATGAGCATGATTAATAATGAGGTCATGAAAATCAGCAGAAATCAGTTGATGAATGGTATGTTCAATAATAGTTTTACCAGCAACCGGAAGCAGTGGTTTGGGCGTATGATCCGTCAATGGACGCATTCTTTCACCGCGCCCAGCGGCTAAAATCATGGCCTTCATAGAGTGAAAAATTCCTCGCCAAAGGCCTTGTCCCGAACACCAATAGAGAGTAAAGCATGGGCTGATACAACATGGTTTTGTAGAAAGGCAAAGAATCCTTCTAATTCTGGATAGCTTTCGCATACAGAGACTACATACGCCAGGGTGCGAGGTATGTCCTTAAGATAATTGGATTTACCATCTCGTAAATGAAGCCTGGAAAAAATGCCGACGGCTTTAAGGTGGCGTTGCAGCCCCATCAGATCAAACCAACGTTTAAACTGAAGTATATTACAGTCAATAAGACCCACCTTTAGAAGCCGTTCATAGTATTCGGTCATCCACTGTTGGACCTGTTGGCTAGGCCAGGCAATATAACAATCAC